>NZ_CP083239.1:2410429-3070859 GCF_022836935.1 Ancylobacter polymorphus
GGCGCGACACCCCCGAGATAGGCGGCGCGCACCGCCGGGTCGTTCCGCACCTCTTCGACCCCGCCATTGGCGATCAGCCGTCCACGCGCCAGCACGACCACGCGGTCGGCATGGCCGAACACCACATCCATGGCGTGCTCAGTGAACAGCACGGCGAGATCCCGCGCCCGGGTGAGGCTGCGCACCAGCGCGATCATCGCCTGCCGCTCGTCGCCCGACATGCCGGCGGTGGGTTCGTCCATCAGTAAGAGGCCGGGGTTGCCGGCCAGCGCCATGGCGAGTTCGAGCCGCTTCACGTCGCCATAGGCGAGGGTGGCGGCGGGGCGTTCGGCCTGCGCGGCCATGCCGGTCTGTTCCAGCAGCGCCAGCGCCTCCTCGCGCGCCATGCGATGTGCCGGCGCCCACAGGCGAAAAACCTGCCCGCGGGCGGCGATCAGCGCCATCTGCACGTTTTCCCGCACCGTCATCGAACCGAAGACGCTGGCGACCTGGAAGGTGCGGCCCACGCCCAGCCGGGCGATACGGCGGGGGGCGAGGCCGGTGATATCGCGGCCCTTGAGCCGCACCTCGCCGGCATCCGGCCGCAGCTGGCCGTTGACGATGTTGAAGCAGGTGGATTTGCCGGCGCCGTTCGGGCCGATCAGCGCCAGCAATTCGCCGGGCGCAATAGTAAAGCTCACCCCGTCCAGCGCTCGCACGCCGCCATAATGCTTTGTCAGCGCTGAGATTTCCAGGACGGGCGTGCCGACACTCATGGCGCGCTCCGCACGCGGCGCAGCCCGCCGGCGAGGCCGGAGGGGAAGGCGAGTACGAGCGCGAGGATGAGCAGGCCGAGCAGGCCGCGCCAATAAGGACTCTCGCGCATCACCATGTCCTGCAGCAGCGTAAGGCCGCCGGCGCCGAGCAGCGGGCCCATCAGGCTGTGCACGCCGCCGAGCAGCACCATCACCAGCCCGTCGATCGAGCGCCCGACCGAGATCGCCTCCGGCGAGATCGACCCCTTGGCGAAGGCGAACAGCCCGCCCGCCGCACCGCACAGCGTGCCGGCCACAGCGAAAGCGAGCCAGCGCACTTTTTCCACCGCGATTCCAGAGGCTTCCGCCCGCAGCCGCGAATCCCGCGCCGCCCGCAAGGCGAGGCCGAGCGGGGCGAAGACGAGGCGGCGGAGAAGCACGAGGCCGAGCACAGTGACCGCCAGCGCGGCGAGATAAAGCCCGTTGGCACTGTCGAAGGGCGGGTCCGGCCACACGCCGAACAGCCCGTTCGAGCCGCCGGTGACCTCTTCCCATTGATGGGCGATCGACCAGACGATCTGGGCGAAGGCGAGGGTGAGCATGGCGAAATACACACCCTCCAGCCGCACGCAGAACCAGCCGAACAGCACGGCGCCGGCAGAAGCGGTAAGGATTCCAACGCCTAAGGCGAGCGGCGTCGACAGCCCGAGCACGGTCGCGGCATAGGCGGTGCCATAGGCGCCCAGGCCGAAATAGGCGGCGTGGCCGAAGGAGGCGAGGCCGCCAGGGCCCATGAGCAGGTGCAGCGAGGCGGCGAACAGCGCCGCGATCACCATGTCGAGCGCCAGCACCGGCGCATAGCTGGACACCAGGCCGAACAGCGGCACGGCGGCGAACAGCACCAGCGCCGCCAGCACGACAAGCCGGCCCCGCTGTCCCAGCGGGGTGAGCGGCGCCTCTATTTCGCTACGCCGGGCGGCGGGGGGCAGCGGCCGGCCGAACAGGCCGTGCGGGCGCACCACCAGCACCACCGCCATGACCAGGAATTCCGCCACCAGGGTCAGCCGCGACATGTTGAAGGTGAAGCCGGCCACCTCCACTACCCCTAGTGCGGTGCACAGCGCTTTCACCTCGGCGACCAGCAGGGCGGCGAGATAGGCGCCGCGGATCGAACCCAGCCCGCCGATCACCACCACCACGAAGGCGTCGCCCAGAACCGAGAGGTCGAGCGCGAGATTGGCCGGCTCGCGCGCCATCTGCAGCGCGCCGCCGAAGCCGGCGATGCCGGTGCCGAGCGCGAAGACGGCGGTGAACAGCACCGCCTCGTTGATGCCCAGCGCCGCGACCATTTCTCGGTCCTGCGTCGCCGCCCGCACCAGCCGCCCGAAGCGGGTGCGCGTGAGTACGATGTGGAGGACGATGAGGACGATGGGACCGACGAGAGCGAGGAAAATGTCGTAATCCGGCAGCCGCCGGCCGAGGAGCTCGACCGTCCCCGTCAGCCCCGGCGCGCGGGGGCCGAGAATGTCCTCCGGCCCCCACAAAGCGAGGGTGGCGTCGCTGAGGATCAGCAGCAGGGCGAAGGTGGCCAGCAGCTGGTAGAGTTCCGGCGCGGCGTAGATGCGCCGCAGCAGCACCACCTCCACCAGCGCGCCCAGCGCCGCCGTGATCAGCGCGGCGCCGAGGATCGCGCCCCAGAAGCCGAGCGCATCGCCGAACATCTCACCGAGCCGGGGCGCCAGCGTGACCGCAAGGTACAACCCCAGCATGTAGAAGGAGCCATGCGCCATGTTGACGATGCGGGTGACGCCGAAAATGATCGACAGCCCCGCCGCGACGAGGAACAGGCCGGAGGCCGAGGCGAAACCGTTGACCGCCTGGAACAGCAGCGACTCAAACGACATCGCGTCTTCCCGCCCGCCGCGCTAATTCGCCGCCGGGCGCAGGCTCTTCACCTCGGCGTCCGAGGGCAGGACGCTTGCGCCGTCGATATAGACGGGATCGACCATCACCCCGCGCCCGTCCTTCACCGCCAGCGTGCCGACAAAGGCGCCCATCGTCGCCTGATGGTCGCTGGCGCGGTAGGTGAAGGGGCCGAACGGGCCATCCACTTTCAGCCCCTCGAACGCCTCGACCAGCTTCTCGCTGTCGGTGCTGCCCGCCTTGGCGAGGCCGGCGGCGAGCGACTTGATGGTGGCGTAGCCGACGATGGAGCCAAGGCGGGGATAGTCGCCATAGGCGGCGCGATAGGCGTCGAGGAACGCCTGATGTTCGGGAATGGTGATGGCGTACCAGGGATAGCCGGTGACGATCCAGCCCATCGGCGCCTCTTCCTTCAGCGGGTCGAGATATTCCGGCTCGCCCGACAGCAGGCTGACGACGAAGGTGCCGTCCAGCGCCTTGCGGGTATTGGCCTCGCGCACGAAGCGGGCGAGATCGGCGGCGAACAGCACGTTGAACACCGCGTCCGGCTTGGCGTCGGCGATGGCCTGCGCCACCGGGCCGGCGTCGATCTTGCCGAGCGGGGTTGCCTGTTCGGCGACGAATTCCACATCCGGCTGCGCTGCCTTCAGCAGCGTCTTGAAGGTCTGCGCGGCGGACTGGCCGTACTCGTAATTGGGATAGACGATGGCCCAGCGCTTGCGGTTGGCCTTCACTGCCTCCGGCATCAGCATCGCCACCTGCATATAGGTGGAGGGGCGCAGGCGGAACGTGTAGCGGTTGCCGTCGGCCCAGGTCAGCTTGTCGCTCAGCGGCTCGGCGGCGAGGAAGAACACCTTGCGCCGCTTGGCCAGCTCCGCCACCGCCAGCCCGACATGGGAGAGGAAAGTGCCGGTGAGGAGGTCCACCTTGTCGCGGGTCAGCAATTCGGTGGCGACGCGCACCGCGTCACCGGGATTGCCGCCATCGTCGCGGGAGATCAGCTCAAGGGGCCGCCCGAGCACGCCGCCGGCGTCGTTCACCTGCTTCAGCGCCAGTTCCATGCCCTTGCGATAGGGGTCGAGAAAGGCGGCCTGCGCCTTGTAGCTGTTGAGTTCGCCGATGCGGATCGGCTCCGCCGCGCCGACCGGCAGCGCCGGCAGCAGCGCGAGGGCGGCGAGGGCGACCAGCGCCGCGCGCCGGCGCAGGAGAGGCGCCGAGAGGAACGGCGCGGCCTTTTGGGGGCGCATCGGAAAACTCCGGGTGGCACGAGGAGGGGAGGGGCGGGCGTGTCGCGGCCTAACCTACCGCCTTGCGGCGCGGGGTCCAGCCCCGCGCCGGGAAGCGCAGCCTACGGACCGACTTCCACTTCGGCCTCCTGCAAATGGCTGCGCCGCGAGGCGATGAGCGCGCCGCCGGCGATCAGCGCGGCGCCGGCGAGCGTGCTGGGGGAGGGGATTTCGCTGAACACCACCAGCCCGATCACCAGCGCCCACAGGAAGGAGGTGTATTCAAACACGCCGAGCTGGCTCGCATCCGCGCGTCCATAGGCCCAGGCCATGCCCAGATGCCCCATTGTGCCGAGCACGCCGATGAGCACGAACAGCCACACCGCATCCCCCGACACCGGCACCCACTGCCAGGCGCCGAGCGGCGACACCAGCAAGCAGGCGAAGCCATTCTGCAGCAGCACGATGGTCGGGATCGGGTCGCGCGCCGCGCGGCTCTTCAGCGTCACCATGGCGAGCGCATAGGTGACCGCCGCCACCAGCGCCGCAAGCACGCCCGGCCCATTGGCGAGGCTGCCGCCCGCGCTCATGTCGAGCTCGTTCCACAGCACCACGAGAACGCCGGCGAAGCCGAGGGCGATGGCGAGCAGGATCGACTTTCCCGGCCGCTCGCCGAGGAACAGCGCGGCGAACAGGGCGATGAACAGCGGTGAGCTGAAGGACAGCGCCAGCGCCACCGCGAGCTGCAGCACGGAGAGCGAGTAGAAGAAGGTCAGCGCGGTGATCGACACCAGCACGGAGCGCCACAGATGCGGGCGCAGCATGGAAGGGCCGGGCAAGGGGGTGCGGCAGGCGAAGAACACCGCCCCCGCCGCCAGCGCGCCGATGGCGTAGCGCAGCATCGCGATCTGGCCGGGGCCATGGGCGACGGCGACATATTTGATCACCCCGTCCATGATCGACAGAAGGCCGATGGCGGCGATGGCCACCAGAGCGGGCCCGTTGAGCACGGCACGTCGAAGGGTTGCCTGCCACATGGAGGTTCAGCCTTCGACCTTCCGGCCGGCCGCGAGCGGCAGGCGGTAGAGATATTCCCAGGTGGCGGAAAGGTCGTGGCACTCGCGCGCCACCCCGTCCCGGGTGAAGCCGCAGCGCTCATAGAAGCGGTGGGCGTCGGTGAAGCGCGTGTCGGTCCATAGCCGGATTTCCGGCGCGCCGGCGGCGTGGGCGGCACTGAGCGCGGTGTCGAACAGGGTGCGGGCGATGCCGCGCCGACGGGCGGTGCGGGCGACATAGACCTTGAAGATCTCCTGCCCGCCGGCCGGCGCATCGGGGTCGCGGGTCGGAGCCAGCGCCATCGAGCCGATGACGCCTTCTGCCGCTTGCGCCACCCAGATGGTGCCGCCGCGTCCGGCGAAATGGCTGGCGATGGCGTCGAGCTCGGGAAATTCGGCGGCGCGGTCGAACACGCAGCCCTCATATTCGGCGAAGGCGGCGGCGATGAGCGCGGCGATGGCATCGCCATCCGCGTCGCTCGCCGGCCGGATCAGGAAATCGGTCACGTCACTCACTCCGGCCCGGCGCGGTCCATTTTCTCGCCGGGAAGGCTGGGAGAGTTCGACGGCGGGGCGCGGGCGGACTATGTTCGGCTCGTCTTCTGGCGTAAAGACCATTCATTATGCCCGATACATGGATCTGAAATGGCGGGCTGGTGCTTAACCGCTGCTATCCGCCTGTTTGGCCTTCCGTTCCGGAGTGCTCGATGAACCTGTCCCGCCCTGTCCTCCGCCTGGCTTCGGCCGCCGCTCTCGCCGCCCTGCTGGCCGGCTGCGCCTCCGCGCCGTCGCCGCAGCCGATCGAGCCGCCGCGCCCGCAGTTCACCTCGCCGATCACGGCGCAGCAGGTGGAAGGCAAATGGGGGCTGGCCGCCTATCACCGGCCGGAGGACGCGGCGCGCACCGAGGCGCAGGCCCGCCAGGGCTGCCGGCAGCCCTATGTCATCAATATCGGCCCGTCGGGCGGGTTCATGATGTATCTCGCCGACGATTCGTCCCCCTCCGAGGTGGTGTCGAAGCAGGTCGGCAACGGCCCGATCTATATCGGCCTGCCGGACGAGCCGCCGGGCGCGCGCTCCGACCGCGAAGTGGTGCGCTTCGACGGGCAGGTTCTGGTGCTCAAATGGCTCGACCCGGAAGTGGCGGGCCGCTACGGCACCATGGTCTATGTCCGCTGCCCGGCGTGAGCGGGCGGGACTGATTCGGAGCAGCCGCGGCTAGCCGCCCGCGCAGGGCTGGGTTGCTCGCGGCTCCCGGCCGGCGGCTTGGAGGCGCGGGGCCTCTCCGCTATGGTCCGGCCCGATTTCGGATCGAACGCGGGAGCCGCGCAGCCATGGCGGGCGACACACACGTGATTGGCGACACACAGCAAGGCGCCGACACGCATTTCGGCTTCCGCACCGTGCCGCTGGACGCCAAGCAGCGCATGGTCGACGAGGTGTTCCACTCGGTGGCGCGCCGCTACGACCTGATGAACGACCTCATGTCGATGGGCCTGCACCGGGTGTGGAAGGACCTGCTGGTCTCCCGCCTGCGCCCGCCGAAGAGCGATCGCGCCTTCCGCCTGCTCGATGTCGCCGGCGGCACGGGCGATGTCTCCTTCCGCACGGTGGAAGCCGGCGGGCCGGGCACAAGCGCGGTCGTCGCCGACATCAATGGCGGCATGCTCGGCGTCGGGCGGGAGCGGGCGCAGGGGCTCGGCCTCGCCGACCGCGTGGAATTCGTCGAGGCCAACGCTGAATCGCTGCCCTTCGCCGACAAGAGCTTCGACGCCGCCACCGTCGCCTTCGGCATCCGCAACGTGCCGCGCATGGACAAGGCGCTTGCCGAGATGCGGCGCGTGCTGAAGCCCGGCGGGCGCTGCTTCGTGCTGGAATTCTCCCGCGTCGACGTGCCGGGGCTGGACGCCATCTATGACGCCTATTCCTTCAAGCTGATCCCCTGCATGGGCAAGCTGGTGACCGGGGACGCCGAGTCCTACCAGTATCTCGTCGAATCGATCCGCAAATTCCCCCCGCCGGAAGCCTTCGCCGACCTGATGCGCGGGGCGGGGTTCCGGCGCGTGGCGTGGCAGCCGTTGACCGGCGGCATTGTCGCGCTGCATTCCGGCGTACGGATCTAGCGCCGTGGCCACTCCTCTCGGCGATTATCTGCGCCTCGCCCGCGCCGGCTTCGTGATGGCGCGCGAGGGCGTCGCCTCGCGCATCGACCCCGGCGTGCGCCCGCCCGGTTCCGAGCCGCTGTTCGCGCTTGCCGGGCTGATCGCGCGGCGGGGGCCCGCCTCCAGCGCCGCCCGGCTCGGCGCCGCGCTGTCGCGGCTCGGCCCGTCCTATGTGAAGCTCGGCCAGTTCCTCGCCACCCGCCCGGATGTGGTCGGCCCGCAGCTCGCCCGCGACCTGGAACTGCTGCAGGACCGCATGCCGCCCTTTCCGCAGGCGGTGGCGGAGGCGACCATCGCCCGCACCTTCGACCGGCCAGTCGCCGAGGTCTACGCCCGGCTCGACCCGCCGCTCGCCGCCGCCTCGATCGCGCAGGTGCATCAGGGCGAGGTGATCGACCCCGACGGCACCGCCCGCCGCGTCGCGGTGAAGGTGCTGCGCCCGGATGTGCAGCGCCGCTTCCGCATCGACCTCTCTTCCTTCTACCGCGCCGCCCGGCTCGGCGAGAGCACCTCGCCGGAGGGCAAGCGGCTGCGGCTGGTGGCGGTGGTGGATACGCTGGCGCGCTCGGTGTCGATGGAGATGGACCTGCGGCTGGAAGCCGCCGCCATGTCCGAACTGGCGCAGAACACCGGCGAAGACGAAGATTTCCGCGTGCCGGCGGTCGACTGGGACCGCACCGGGCGCGAGGTGCTGACCACGCAATGGGTCGACGGCATCAAGCTGAACAATCTGCAGGCGCTGCGCGACGCCGGCCACGACCTGCCGCGCCTCGGCCGGATCGTCATGCAGTCCTTCCTGCGCCACGCGCTGCGCGACGGCTTTTTCCATGCCGACATGCACCCCGGCAATCTGTTCGTCGATGCCGACGGCAAGCTGGTGGCGGTGGATTGCGGCATCATGGGCCGGCTCGGCCACAAGGAGCGGCGCTTCCTCGCGGAAATCCTGTTCGGCTTCATCACCCGCGACTGGCTGCGCACGGCGCAGGTGCATTTCGAGGCCGGCTATGTGCCGCCGCACCATTCGGTGGAGGATTTCGCCCAGGCGATCCGCGCCATTGGCGAGCCGATCTATTCGCGCCGCGCCGACCAGATTTCCATGGCCAGGCTGCTGACCCTGCTGTTCGAGGTCACCGCGCTGTTCGACATGCAGACGCGGCCGGAACTGCTGCTGCTGCAGAAGACCATGGTGGTGGTTGAAGGCGTCGCCCGCAGCCTCGACCCGCAGCTCGACATGTGGAAGACCGCAGAGCCGGTGGTGCGGACCTGGATTGAGCGCAATCTCGGCCCCGCCGGGCGAATCGAGGAAGTGGCGGTCGGCATCGGGGCGGTGGGCCGCTCGCTGCAGACGCTGCCGGAACTCATCGCCCATGGCCAGCGCATCGCCGTGCAGCTCGACGCCGCCACGCGCGACGGGCTCACCCTCTCGCCCGCCAGCACCGAGGCCATCGGCCGGGCGGAGGGGCGGGGCAATCGCTGGGTGGCCGGCGCGCTGTGGGCGATCGCGGCGCTGCTGCTGGCGCAGATGCTGTTCTGAGGGGCGTTTCAGCTCAATTGCGCGTTCCGGCGCATGCAACTTAAGAGTGCGAACCGTGCCATAATGGTGTAATGGTACTCCCTGCAACCTTTGCGGGGAGAAGAACCATGCGTGCCCTCACCATGCTGTGCCTCGCCGGAGCGGTCGGCCTCACCACCGCCGCCGCGCAATATGCCTACAGCCAGTCGTCCTATGTGCCGGCGGCGAAGTTCTGCGCCAATGACACCAGCGCGCCCTGCTCCATCATCCCGGCCTATATCGGGTCCGACAAGATGCTCGCGAACAGCGTTGGCTATAACGGCATCATCGGCGGGCTTCCCACAAGCGCTGCCAGTGATCCGCAGACGCCGTTCGACAACATGTCGTGGCAGAGCTTTGTCGGGCTGAACTGGATGATAAATATGGAATCTGCCCCCGCCGCTGCGGGCCTCGCCGCCGGCGGCGTGCGCGTGTGGCAGAGCTGGCTGAAGGTGAACCAGGTGTTCGGCAATTCGCCGGAGCAGGCCACCTGCGCCAATAAGTCGGGCCTGCCGGTCATTTCCATCGGCAGCGACGGCAATGGCAACCCTTCGCAGAAGAACGACGACTATTACCAGGCCTCCACCGATGTCCCGCTGATCGACATCAACGGCAATTGGACGCTCTATGAGCGGCGGCTGAACTTCATCGAGCTCGCTTATCTCAAAGCTCCCAACGGCAAGCTGGACAACACCCTGACAACTGTCCAGGGTCAGACGAATTTTGTCGCTGCCGGACAGACCGTCGCCTTTCCCGCCGTTTCAACCGCTCCGGTCGGGCTGCACGGCGCCATGGAGCTGAAGATAGCCTGGCGCATTCTTGGGCCGAATGACGACGCAAGCCGCTACATCACCCAGAACGTGCTGCTGGCGGTGGCAAAGGACCTCGTGAACGGCACTCAAGAGATCTGCGCCGAAGTGACGGTCGGCATGGTTGGCATGCACATCATCCAGCGCAATCTCGATTACGCCACGAACAAGAATCTGCTGCCGGAATGGATCTGGTCGACCTTCGAGCATATCGACAATGCTCCGCTGGCGGCGGCCGCCTGCGATCCCAAAGCTCCTCTCTCTTGCAAGACGCTCAACCAGCCTTCCTGCGGCGAGGCGGCACGGGGCGCAGGGATTGGATCCTATTACGTCCCGGTGACGAGCGCCGTTCCGATCGCCACGAATGTGAAGCCCACAGCGTCGTCCAAACTTCCCAGTTTCGCCTGGGACACGAAACAGCCCTATGCCAAAGGCTATGTCCAACCGGCGGGCGTTGGGGAGCGAACCTTCTATCTTGGGCCGCAGGTGGTCAGGTGCTGGCAGATCTATGATCTGACCATGCAGTTGAACGCCCAGTGGCAAACTGCGTTGGCGAACTCGAATTCGGTACTCGCCAATTACCAGCTCGTCGGCACCCAGTGGGGGGCCGGGCTTGAAACGCGCCTTGATCCTTATCCCGCCAATGCCGTGCCCGGCCTGCTCTCCAACGCAACGCTGGAAACCTACATCCAGAACAACACCCAGCCGACCGCCTCTGGCGGCGTCGGTTCCTGCATTGGTTGCCACCGCGCGGCGACGCTGGTGGACAACAAGACCCCGTCCGATTTCAGCTTCCTGCCGAGCCTTGCCGCGGGCACACCGACGCGCTTCAACTTCGCGCAGTAAGGCGCGCTCCCGCCGCCGGTGCCCTCCTGCCGGCGGCGGGCGTTCAGCATGTTCGCGGTTGCCCTTCGGCCGAATCGGCGTTTGGCTGTATGAACGCCCGACCTCCCGCTCCGGGCCTTCGGGAAACGCCATGCTCGCCACCAAGCGCCTTCTGCTCATCATCGGCGGCGGTATCGCCGCCTATAAGAGCCTCGACCTGATCCGCCGGCTGAAGGAACGCGGCGCCTCGGTGCGCGTGGTGATGACATCCGCCGCGCAGCATTTCATCACCCCGCTGGCCGCCGGCGCGCTTTCCCATGACACGGTGTTCACCGAGCTGTTCGACCGCGAGGCGGAGCAGGATGTCGGTCATATCCGCCTCTCGCGCGAGGCGGACCTCATCATCGTCGCCCCCGCCACCGCCGATCTGATGGCGAAGATGGCGCATGGGCTCGCGGATGACCTCGCTTCCGCCGTGCTGCTGGCGAATACCCGCCCGGTGCTGCTCGCCCCGGCGATGAACCCGGCCATGTGGGCGAACCCCGCCACACGGCGCAACGCGGCGCAGCTTGCCGCCGACGGGGTGCGCTTCGTCGGGCCGAATGCCGGCGCCATGGCCGAGCGCGGCGAGGAGGGCGCGGGGCGCATGGCCGAGCCGCTGGAGATCGCCGACGCCGCCGAGGCAATGCTGGAAGGCGACGGCCCGCTCAAGGGGCGGCATGTGCTGGTGACTTCAGGCCCGACGCATGAGCCGATCGACCCGGTGCGCTATATCGCCAACCGCTCCTCCGGCAAGCAGGGCCACGCCATCGCCGCCGCCGCCGCGCAGGCCGGGGCACGGGTGACGCTGGTGAGCGGGCCGGTGAACCTGCCGGACCCCGCCGGCGTCGATGTCCGCCGGGTGGAAAGCGCGCGCGAGATGCTGGCGGCGGTGGAGGCGGCGCTGCCGGCCGATATCGCCATCTTCGCCGCTGCCGTGGCGGACTGGCGCGCCGCGCGTGAGGCCAGCGAGAAGATGAAGAAGGATGGCGGCGCCCTGCCACCGCTGGCGCTGACCGAGAATCCCGACATTCTCGCCACCATCGCGCAGCGGGGGGAGGGGCGCCCGGGCCTCGTCATCGGCTTCGCGGCGGAGACGCAGAATGTGGTGGCGTATGCGCAGGCCAAGCGCGCCCGCAAGGGCTGCGACTGGATCGTCGCCAATGACGTTTCCGCCCAGAGCGGCATTCCCGGCGGGGTGATGGGCGGCGACAGCAACGAAGTCCACCTCATCACCGAGGCCGGGGTGGAGGCGTGGCCGCCGGCCTCCAAGAGCGAGGTTGCCACGCGCCTCATCGCCCGCATCATCGCCGCAACCGGCTCTGAGGAGACCCGCCCGTGAGTCTCGCTGTCACCGTCCGCATCCTCCCCCATGGCGAGGGCCTGCCGCTGCCCGCCTATGCCACGCCAGGCGCGGCCGGGCTCGATTTGATGGCGGCGCTGCCGGAGGGGGAGGCTCTGACGCTCGCCCCGCTCGCCCGCGCGGCGGTGCCGACCGGGCTGGCGCTCGCCCTGCCGGAAGGCTTCGAGGCGCAGGTGCGCCCGCGCTCCGGGCTGGCGCTGAAACAGGGGCTGACGGTGCTGAACGCGCCGGGCACGGTCGATTCCGACTATCGCGGCGAGGTGAAGGTGATCCTGGTCAATCTCGGCACGGAACCGGTGGTGCTGGAGCGCGGGCAGCGCATCGCGCAGATGGTGGTGGCGCCGGTGACGCGCATTCATCTCGTCGAGACCGGTAATTTCGACGAAACAACGCGCGGAGATGGTGGATTTGGCTCGACAGGGCTCGACGGCCGGCAAATATCGCGCTAGCCAAGAGCCATGCCGCGCCTCTCCGATAAAAGCCTTCTCGCCATCGCCGCCGTCGTCGACGTGGCGTTGCACGCCCGTGGCGCGCCGGTGGCGGCCAAGGCGCTCGCCGCGCGGCACGAATTGCCGCCGCGCCATCTGGAGCCGGTGCTGCAGGCCCTCGTCCATGCCGGCGTGCTCAAGGGCGTGCGCGGCCCGCGCGGTGGCTATGAACTCGCCCGCGAGCGCCGACGCATCACCGTGGCCGAAGTGGTCCGCGTGGTCGAGGCGGAAGGCGAGGAGGCGCTGGAAGGCTTCCCGCCCATCGTCCGTGACATCGTCCAGCCGGCGGTGGCCGATGCGGAGCGCGCCTTCGAGACCGCACTGGATGGGGTGACGGTGGAAGACCTCTGCCGCGCCGCCGCGCAGAACACGCTGCGCAAAGGCCTGCCAGAAGGCATAGATTTCACAATTTGATTTCGTTTATTATTTGTTTTCTCGACGTGGCGGCGTGAATATGTTAGCGCTGCCGGCGAAAACAATTCGCCAATGACGGGCCGCGCCTGCGCCGGCCCGCTTGCTGGAGGCACCCATGGCCGAGACCGCTCCCACCACCACCGCCACCACCGCTGACAAGCCGGGCCGCGGGCGGGTTTATTCCTCGATCACCGAGACCATTGGCGACACGCCGCTGGTTCAGCTCAACCGGCTGCCGGCCGAGCGGGGGGTGAAGGCGCGCATTCTCGCCAAGCTCGAATTCTTCAACCCGATCGGCTCGGTCAAGGACCGCATCGGCGTCTCCATGATCGAGGCGCTGGAAGAAGCCGGCGTGATCAAGGCCGGCACCGTGCTGGTCGAGCCGACCTCGGGCAATACCGGCATCGCGCTCGCCTTCGTCGCCGCCGCGCGCGGCTACCGGCTGATCCTCGTCATGCCGGAATCCATGTCGGTGGAGCGCCGCAAGATGCTGGCGCTGCTTGGCGCCGAACTGGTGCTGACCCCGGCGGCGCAGGGCATGCGCGGCGCGGTGGCGCGGGCGGAAGAGCTGGTGAAGGAGCTGCCGGACGCCATCATTCCCCAGCAGTTCCGCAACCCCGCCAACCCGGCCGTCCACCGCCGCACCACAGCGGAAGAGATCTGGAACGACACGGACGGCGCGGTCGATATCGTCATTTCCGGCGTCGGCACCGGCGGCACCATCACCGGCCTCGGCCAGGTGCTCAAGCCGCGCAAGCCCGGCCTGCGCATGGTGGCGGTGGAGCCGGAGGACAGCCCGGTTCTGTCCGGCGGCCAGCCCGGCCCGCACAAGATCCAGGGCATCGGCGCCGGCTTCGTGCCGGACGTGCTCGACCGCTCGGTCATTGACGAGGTGGTGACGGTCGGCAACCAGACCGCCTTCGAGACCGCCCGCGCCATCGCCCGGCTTGAGGGCATCCCGGTCGGCATCTCCTCCGGCGCGGCCATCGCGGCGGCGCTGGAAGTGGGCGCGCGGCCGGAAAACGAGGGCAAGACCATCGTGGTCATCATTCCCTCCTTCGCCGAGCGCTATCTTTCTACCGCCCTGTTCGAAGGACTTTGACCCGCCGCCACGCCTTGGCCTGTATAGGCCGCCGCCGGCCCTTCTAGAGCACACCCGGCTTCGCTAAAGTCGCGGTGATTCGATGCCCCGCCGCGCGCGGGGCGTTTGCCGGAGGTCGGCACGCGGCGAGGGGGAGACGGGCTCGGATGGCGCATCCGGCCGACAACGGCGGGACGGGAGACGACTGGCGCCGCGACGTGCGGGCCGGCACGCTTTCGCGCCCCTGGCGCCGGCAGCTGCGCCGCCTTGTCCGCCGCTCCGCGCGCCGCATGGCCGCGCTGCCCGCCGCCTCCCTTGCCCGCCTCGCGGTTCTCGCCGCCGCCACCCTTGCCGGCGGCGCGCTCGCCCTTTCCGGGGCGCGCGCCTATGCCCAGCCCGCCGGGGACGGCGTGTTCGCGGTGCTGGCGGTGCAGGACCCCAGCGCGCTGATCGGCCTCGCTCTCGTCGTCGGCCTCATCGTCTTCGCCGCCACCACCGCCATCGTGCATCTGCGCTACCGCCGGCAGTCGCTGCTGCGCGAGGCGGAAGCCTATGGCGAGATCGCCCGTCTGGAAGCGCAGATCGACGAGGCGCGCGCGCTGCTGATGGCCGAGCCGCAGATCGTCGTGGTCTGGCGCGATCCCGCCGGCGAGCCGGAAATCATCGGCAACACCCCCGCCTTTACCGGCGTGGTCGCGCCCGCCCGCATCCTCGCCTTCGGTTCCTGGCTGGTGCCGGCGGCGGCGGGCGAGATCGAGGCGGCGGTGGACCGGCTGCGGGCGCGCGGCACGCCGCTCACCGCCACGCTGGCGACGCAGGACGGCCGCTTCGTCGAGGCGGAAGGGCGCCCGGTCGGCTCGGCCGTGGTGCTGCGCCTGCGCGACATCACCGGCGTGCGGCTGGACCAGGCGCGGCTCGAAGTCGCCTATCGCACCCTCGACGACGAGACCACGGCGCTGCGCGCGCTGCTCGACGCGCTGCCCGCCCCCGTCTGGGTCGGCGGCGAGGACGGCAAGCTGCGCTGGAGCAATGCCGCCTATGCCCATGCGGTGGAAGCGCGCGACGGGCATGACGCGGCCGCGCGCGACCTCTGGCTGCTCGACCAGCAGAGCCGGGCCAAGGCGCAGAAGCTGCACGCGGCCAGCCTGCCGTTCAAGGCGCGCCAGCCGGTGGTGATCGCCGGCACGCGGCAGGTGCGCGACGTGCTGGAAGTGCCGGTCGGCGGCGGCGCCGCCGGCATCGCGCTCGATGCCACCGAGGCGGAGACGGTGCGGGCCGAACTCGCCCATGTCATCGGTGCGCATCGCCGCACGCTGGACCAGCTCGCCACCGCGGTCGCCATTTTCGGCAAGGACCAGCGGCTGGTGTTCCACAATGCCGCCTATGCCAGTCTGTTCGAGCTCGACGCCGCCTTTCTCGACGACCGCCCGACCGATGGCGCGGTGCTCGACCGGCTGCGCGCGGCGCGGCGCCTGCCGGAACAGGCGGATTTCCGCGTCTGGCGCGAGGATCTGCACGCCGCCTACCGCGCCATCGAGCCGCGCGAGCACTGGTGGCATTTGCCGGGCGGGCGCACGCTGCGCGTCGTCACCGCCCCGAACCCGGAAGGCGGCGTCACCTATCTGTTCGACGAGGTGACCGAGCGCCTGGCGCTGGAAAGCCGCTTCAATTCGCTCACCCGCATCCAGAGCGAGACGCTGGACGCGCTTGCCGAAGCGGTGGCGGTGTTCGGCAGCGACGGCCGGCTCGGCCTGTCCAACTCCGCCTTCCAGCGGCTCTGGCGTCTCGACAAGGCCGGGCTCGGCGCCCACCCGCATATCGACGCGGTGGCCGAGGCCTGCCGCCGCCTGACCGCCGACGGCACGGCCTGGCGCAAGCTGCGCGCCGCCGTCACCGGCATCGACGCGCGCGTGCCGACCGAATTCCGGCTGGAGCGTACCGACGGCATCATTCTCGACGGCTCCACCCAGCCGCTGCCGGATGGCGGCACGCTGGTGACGCTGCGCGACATCACCGACAGCGTGCAGGTGGAGCGCGCGCTGGTGGAGCGCAACGAGGCACTGGTCGCCGCCGACCACCTCAAGAGCACCTTCGTCGGCCATGTCTCCTATGAACTGCGCTCGCCGCTGACCACCATCATCGGCTTCGCCCAGCTGCTGGACGACACCGGTATCGGCCCGCTCAACCCCAAGCAGCGCGCCTATGTGAACCACATCACCGAGAGCAGCGCGGCGCTGCTCGCCATCATCAACGACATTCTCGACCTCGCCACCATCGACGCCGGCGCGATGACGCTGGAACTCACCGATGTCGATCTGCGCGCGGCGATGGAGGCGGCGGCGGAAGGCGTGCGCGACCGCCTCGC
Source organism: Ancylobacter polymorphus (assembly GCF_022836935.1). NCBI lineage: Bacteria > Pseudomonadati > Pseudomonadota > Alphaproteobacteria > Hyphomicrobiales > Xanthobacteraceae > Ancylobacter > Ancylobacter polymorphus. The sequence goes on from NZ_CP083239.1 coordinate 2,426,465, forward strand.
CGAGGGCGGCATCCGCTTGTCCATCGAGCTGCCGCCCGCCGCCGGCACCTTCCGCGCCGATGCGAAAAGGGTGCGGCAGGTGCTCTATAATCTGCTCTCCAACGCCGTCGGCTTCGCGCCGGAGGGCTCCACCGTCACGCTCGCCGCCGAGCGGCGCGACGACAAGGTGGTGTTCCGCGTGCGCGACATGGGCCCAGGCGTCCCGCCGGAAATCGGCGCGCGGGTGTTCGACCGCTTCGAGAGCCACACCGCCGGCTCGCGCCATCGCGGTGTCGGGCTCGGCCTGTCCATCGTGCGCTCGCTGGTGGCGCTGCATGGCGGTACGGTGAGCCTCAGCGCGGCGCCGGGCGGGGGCACGCTGGTGACCTGCATCTTCCCGCGCGCGGCGGATGCCGGCCGGGACGCGGCGGAGTAGGGCGATGATCGACAGCCGCAACACGGGCGCCGTTCCCACCTCGCCGGTGGCGCATTGGGACGTGGTGCTGCCGGACGAGACCGCCACCGGCCGCCTCGCCATGGACCTCGCCGCCCTGCTGCGGCCGGGCGATCTGGTGACGCTCGGCGGCGATCTCGGTGCCGGCAAGACCACGCTGGCGCGGGCGATCATCCGCGAACTGGCGGGCGATCCGAATCTCGAAGTGCCGAGCCCGACCTTCACCCTGCTGCAGGCCTATGACCTGCCGCGCCACCGCGTGGTGCATGCCGACCTCTACCGGCTCGGCGATTCCTCCGAACTCGATGAACTCGGCTGGAGCGAGCAGACCGACGGGGCGGTGACGCTGGTGGAATGGGCCGAGCGCGCCGAGGGCGCCGTGCTGCGGCCCGACCGGATGGAAGTGCACATCACCCTGCCCAGCGAGGGCGCGGAGAAGATGCGCCGGGTGCGCCTGCTCGGCTATGGCCGCATGGCGGGGGCGCTCTACCGCATGAAGGCGATCCGGGCGCTGATCGACCAGGTCGGCTTCGGCGCGGCGCAGCGCCGTTTCCTGCAGGGCGACGCCTCCGCCCGCTCCTATGAGCGGCTGATCGGCGCCAAGCGCAACGGTGTGCTGATGAATTCCCCGCGCCGGCCCGACGGCCCGCCGGTGCATAATGGCAAGCCCTACAGCGCCATCGCCCATCTCGCCGAGGACGTGAAGCCCTTTGTCGCCATGGCGCGGGCGCTGCGGGCGCGTGGCTTCTCCGCGCCGGCGATCTATGGCGGCGATCTCGATGCCGGGCTGCTTGTCATCGAGGACCTCGGCCATGAGGGCGTGCTCGACGGTACCCCGCCCGCGCCGGTGCCGGAGCGCTACGAACTGGCGGTGGACGTGCTGGCGGCGCTGCACGCGCAGGACCTGCCCTCCACCGTCGCCGTCACCACCGGCCTCGACCACCACATCCCGCCCTATGATCTCGACGCGCTGCTGATCGAGGTCGAATTGCTGCTCGACTGGTACCTGCCGCATTCCGGCGGAAGGCTGTCCACCGATGCCCGCCGCTCCTTCCGCCAGCTATGGACGGCGGCGCTGGCGCCCTCGCTGGCGCAGAAGCCGGTATGGGTGCTGCGCGACTACCATTCGCCGAACCTGATGTGGCTGCCCCAGCGCGCCGGGCTGGCGCGGGTCGGGCTGCTGGATTTCCAGGACGCGGTGATGGGTCCGCCGGCCTATGATGTCGTCTCGCTGGCGCAGGACGCGCGGGTCGACGTGCCCGAAGCGCTCGAACTGGCTTTGCTCTCGCGCTATGTGAAGGCGCGGCGCACCGCCGATCCCAGCTTCGACACCAAGGGTTTTGCCGCCTCCTATGCAGTGATGGGCGCGCAGCGCGCGACCAAGATCCTCGGCATCTTCACCCGGCTGAACCAGCGCGACCGCAAGCCGGTCTATCTCAAGCACCTGCCGCGCATCTGGAACTATCTGGAGCGCTGCCTGTCCTTCCCCGAGCTGGGCGGGCTGGCGAGCTGGTACAAGGACCATGTGACCGCGCCCGGCGCCTCGCGGCTGCCGCCCGGCGTGCGCCCGGCGGTGTTCCCGGTCGCCAAACCGGCGGCAACGCCTGCTGCCACGCCCGCCTCCACCCCGCCGAATGAGCCCGGCCGTTCATGACCGACATCACCACCGCCATGGTGCTCGCCGCCGGCCTCGGCACGCGCATGCGCCCGATCACCGACCGCCTGCCCAAGCCGATGGTCGAGGTCGGCGGGCGGGCGATGATCGACTTCGCGCTGGACAGCCTGGCGGCGGCAGGCGTCACCACCGCCGTGGTCAATCTCCACGCCCATGCCGACCTGCTGGAGCGCCACCTCGAAGGGCGCACCCGTCCGCGCATCATTCTCTCGGACGAGCGCGGCGAGTTGCTGGAGACCGGCGGCGGGATCGCCCGGGCGCTGCCGTTGCTGGGCGACGCGCCCTTCTTCGTGATGAACGCCGACACGGTGTGGATCGAGGGCATCCGCCCCAATCTGCGCAGTCTCGCCAACCGCTTCGACCCGGAGGCGATGGACATCTGCCTGCTGCTCGCCCCGGCGGCGACCTCCATCGGCTATGACGGGCGGGGCGATTTCCTCATGGACGGGCTCGGCCGGCTCACCCCGCGCCCGGAGCGACTCACCGTGCCTTTCGTCTATGCTGGCGCGGCGGTGGTGGCGCCGGCCCTGTTCGAGGATGCGCCGCAGGGGGCGTTCTCGCTGAACCGGCTGTTCCGCCGCGCCGCCGAGGCCGGCCGGCTGTTCGGCCAGCGCATGGAAGGGGTGTGGATGCATGTCGGCACGCCGGAAGCCATCGCCGAGGCCGAAGAGGCCATTGCGCGCTCCAAGGACTGAGGGCATGGCGGCCGCCCGAGGCGCGCGCTCATGAGCATGGACGCGCCGCGCCGCCATCCCCGGCTGTTCTCGATTCCCTCCTCCGCGCCCTTCGTTGCGGTGCTGGCCGACGCGTTGCTCGACGGGGTGCTGGTCGAAGGCTTCGCCCCGCGCGGCGATCCGCTGCGCCTTGCCACCGCCACCGTCTATCTGCCGACCCGCCGCGCCGGGCGCCTGCTGGCCGAGGCGCTGCGCCAGCGCATGGGGGCGGGGGTGACGCTGCTGCCGCGCATCGTGCCGGTCGGCGATGTCGACGAGGACGCGCTGGCCTTCGCCGAGACCTTCACCGATCCGCCGCGTGCCGTGCCGCCGACGACCCGCCGGCTGGCGCTGGCGAGCCTGATCCGGCTGTGGCGGCGGGCGCTGGCGGGCGATGACGGGCGCACCGCCGTCGCCGCCGGTCCGGGCGCGGAATTCGCCCTCGCCGACGAACTGGCGCGGCTGATCGATGAGATGGCGGCGCAGGAAGTGCCGTGGGAGCGGCTGGACACGCTGGTGCCCGGCGAACACGACCGCTACTGGGACATGGCGCTGGACTTCCTCAAGATCGCCCGCGCCTTCTGGCCCGGCTTCCTGGAAGAGCAGGGACAGGTGGACGCGGCGGTGCGGCGCGACCAGCTGATCGCCGCCGAGGCGGCGCGGCTGGCGAACACCGCCGAGGGCGGCCCGGTCATCGCCGCCGGCTCCACCGGCTCCATGCCCGCCACCGCCCGGCTGCTGGCGACGGTGGCGCATCTGCCGCGCGGCGCCGTGGTGCTGCCGGGGCTGGATTTCACGCTCGATGAGCCCTCCTGGGCGGGGCTGACTGACGAGGAGACCAGCGCCCCGAGCCACCCGCAATACGGCCTCGCCTTGCTGCTGAAGCGCCATATGCGCGTGGGGCGCGAGGCGGTGCGCGAACTGGCGCCCTCCGCCGCGCATGGCCGCGAGGCTCTTCTGTCCGAGGCGCTGCGCCCCGTCGCCTCCACCGAGCAATGGGCGAGCCTGTCCGACCGGCTCGGCCCCGCGGCCATCGACGCCGCGCTCGCCGAGGTGAGCGTGATCGAGGCGGAGGATGCGCGCGAGGAGGCGCTGGCCATCGCGCTGGCGCTGCGCGAGGTGCTGGAAGTGCCGGGCCGCACCGGCGCGCTCATCACCCCCGACCGTGACCTTGCACGGCGGGTGGCGGCGGAGCTGCTGCGCTTCGAGGTCGCCATCGACGATTCCGCCGGCGAGCCGCTGTCCGAGAGCGGGCCGGGCCGCTTCGCCAGGCTGGTGGCGGATGCCTGCCGCGACGCGCTGGCGCCGCTGCCGCTTTCCGCCCTGTTGCGTCACCCGCTCGCCCGCTTCGGGCTGGAGCGCGCCCGCCTCGACGCCGGCGCCGACGCGCTGGAAATGATGGTGCTGCGCGGCCCCCGGCCGGCGGCCGGAGCGTCGGGGCTGACCGAGGCGGTGGCGGGGTTCAGCCCGTCCGATTTCCACCCGCGCGACCCGCGCGCCCGGTTGGGCGAGGAGCGCCGCACGCTGGCCGAGGCGCTCGCAAAACGCCTCGCCGCCGCCCTCGCGCCGCTGCTGGCGCTGGGGGAGGGGGAGCACCCCTTCGCCGCCCTGCTGGAGGCGCACCGCGCGGCCATAGCCGCCGCGTGGAACGGGCCGGAGGCCGACGGGCCCGGGATCGATTCCCCCGCCGAGGCGACGGCGCTGGCTGAACTCGCCCGCGCCTTCGAGGCGCTGGCGGAGGGCGCGGCGCATGCGCCCGCCATGACGCTGGCGGATTATGCCGCCGCACTGGTGCTGCTGCTCTCCAGCCAGCCGGTGCGCCCGCCGCTGGTGCCGGGCGCGCGGCTGCGCATTCTCGGGCCGCTGGAAGCGCGTCTCGTCGGCGTCGACCGCGTGGTGCTGGCCGGGCTGGTCGAGGGCACCTGGCCGAACGCCGTGCGTGCCGACCCCTGGCTCAGCCGGCCGATGCGCGCCGCGCTGGGGCTCGAAGCGCCGGAGCGGCGCATCGGCCTTTCCGCGCATGACTTCGCCCAAGGCTGCGGCGCGCCGGAACTGGTGCTGTCCTATCCGCGCAAGCTCGGCGGGGCGCCGACCGTGCCCTCGCGCTTTTTGCAGCGGTTGGCGGCGGTGAGCGGGGAGGCGCGCTGGAAGGCGGCCATCGCCCGGGGCGACCGCTTCCGCCGCCTCGCCGGCATCATCGAGGAGGAGCCGCCCGCCGCCCGCATCGCCCGGCCGGAGCCGGCGCCGCCGGTGGAACTGCGGCCGCGCCAGCTCAGCGTCACCGAGATCGAGACCTGGCTGCGCGACCCCTACACCATCTATGCCCGCCATGTCCTTAGCCTCGCCCCGCTCGACGGGCTCGACGAGGCACCGGGCGCGGGGGAGCGCGGCAGCGCCATTCACGACGCGCTCGGCACCTTCGCGCAGGCGTTCCCGGAGGCGTTGCCGGCGAATGCCGAGGCGGTGCTGCTGGATTATGGGCGCGCCGCCTTCGCGTCGCTGGAGCGCTTTCCCGCCGAGCACGCGCTGTGGTGGGCGCGTTTCGAGCGGCTGGTGCCGCGCCTCATCGGCTGGGAGCGCGCCCGGCGCACCCGGACCCGGCGGGTCTTCGCGGAGAAATATGGCCGGCTGGCCCTCGCCGGCGGGCGCTTCACCCTCACCGGCCGCGCCGACCGCATCGAACAATTGGCCGAGGGCGGACTGGCGATTCTCGACTTCAAGACCGGCGCGGTGCCGACCGCCAAGCAGACGGCGGTGCATTATTCCCCGCAGCTGCCGCTGGAAGCGGCGATGGCGGCGGCCGGCTGCTTCCCCGACGTGCCGGGCGAGGAGGCGGCCGGGCTCGCCTATATCAGGCTCGGCACGGCCGAGGTGAAGGAAGTGAACGCGGTGGACAAGGACAGCACCGCCGCCGGCCTCGCGAGCGACACGCTGGCGCGGCTGCAGACGCTGATCGCTGCCTTCGAGAATCCCTCGCGCGGCTATGCCTCGCTGGCGCGGCCGATGTTCGGCGGGCGCTATGGCGATTACGACCATCTGGCGCGGGCCAAGGAATGGTCCACCGGCGGGGAGGGCGAGGAATGAGCGACATCACCGACCTCGCCCCCGGCGCGCTGCGGGCGGCCACCGTGCTGCAGACCTCCGCCTCCGACCCCATGCTCTCGGCCTGGGTGTCGGCCAATGCCGGCTCGGGCAAGACCCATGTGCTGGCGCGACGGGTGATCCGCCTGCTGATGCGGGGCGTGAAGCCGGGGCGCATTCTCTGCCTCACCTATACCAAGGCGGCGGCGGCCAACATGGCCAACCGCGTGCTCGGCGAATTGCGGCGCTGGACGACGCTGGACGACGAAGCGCTCGACGCCGAGATCGTCCGCACCGATGGCGGCGCGCCCGACCCGCTGCGCCGGGCGCAGGCGCGGCGGCTGTTCGCGCAGGCGCTGGAAACGCCGGGCGGGCTGAAGATCCAGACCATCCACGCCTTTTGCGGCGCGCTGCTGCACGCCTTCCCCTTCGAGGCCGGGGTGCCCGCCGGCTTCGGCGAGCTGGAGGAAGCGGCGCGGCTGGAACTGCTGGCGCGGGTGCGAGCGGAGGTGGTGCTGCAAGCCGCCGGCGCCCCGGCGAGCGACCTCGGTCAGGCGCTGGCGCTGATCGTCGCCCAGACCTCCGATGCCGGCATCAACGATCTGCTGAAGGAGCTGGTGGCGGATGCCCCGGCACTCGCGGCGAGCGAGGACGATCTCGCCCGCGCCGTCGGGCTCGACGCGCCCATCGCCTCCGCCGATATCGAGCGGGCGATCATCGAAGCGGCGCTGATCCCGCGCGGGGCGTGGCTTGGGCTGGCGGAGGCGCTGCTGCTGGAAGGCGGCAATTGCGCCAAACGCGGCCAGGGCCTGCGCGCGGCCGTGCTGGCGCCGCCCGAGGCGGTGGCGGAGACCTATGCCGGCGTGTTTCTCAAAGAGGATGGCGAGCCTTATTCCGAGGGGCAGTTCGGCAATGCGGCGGCGCGGGCGAAATACCCGCAATTGATCAATGAGCGCGACCGCATCGCCCCGCTGGCGCGCCAGCTTTCCGCCGCCCGCGCCTTCGAGCGCAGCCGGGCGGTGCTGATCCTCGGGCGCGAGGCGGCGCGGCGCTATGAGCGGGCCAAGGCGGCGCGCGGCGTGCTCGACTTCGCCGATCTCGTCAACGCCGCCCGCCGGCTGCTGGCCTCGGGCGCCTCGGCCTGGGTGCATTACAAGCTCGACCAGGGCATCGACCATGTGCTGCTGGACGAAGCGCAGGACACCAGCCCGGAGCAATGGGAGGTGATCCGCCCGCTGGTGGCCGAGTTTTTTGCGGGCGAAGGCGCGCGCGAGGACCGCCAGCTGCCGCGCACGCTGTTCGTGGTCGGCGACGAGAAGCAGTCGATCTTCTCGTTCCAGGGTGCGGATCCCCGCCGCTTCGACACGGTGCGGCGCGAATTCGAGGCGGCGGGCGGCGCCGGCTTCGTGCATGTGGAATTGCAGCACTCCTTCCGCTCGGCGCCGGGCATATTGGAGGCGGTGGACGCGGTGTTCGGTCGCGAGGCCTCCTATCGCGGCCTTTCCGCCGAAGCCAAGCCGCCGGTGCACGCGCCGATCCACGCCGCGCTGCCGGCGCTGGTGGAAATGTGGGAGCCGGAAGCGCCGAGCGAGAAGGTGGATGTCGACGCCTGGCAGCGCCCGCTCGACGCGCCCGGCGCCGACGACCCCAAGGGAAGGCTGGCGAAGAAGATCGCCGCCCATATCGCCGCCCGCATCCGCGAAGGCTTTCCCGTCACCGGCCGCCATGGCACGCGCCCGGCCCGGCCGGGCGATTTCCTTATTCTGGTGCGCCGACGTGACGGGCTGTTCACCTCCATCATCCGCGAACTGAAGCAGGCGCGGGTGGAAGTGGCCGGCGCCGACCGTCTGGTCGTGGCCGAGCATATCGCGGTCATGGACCTGATGGCGCTGGGCGACGCGCTGCTCGCCCGCGACGACGAGCTGGCGCTGGCGAGCGTGCTGAAAAGCCCGCTCTTCGGCTTTGACGACAATGACCTGATGAAGCTGGCGCCCGGCCGCGATGGGCTGCTGGAAGATGTGCTGGCGGCCCGCGCGGGCGAGAACCCGAAATGGGCCGCGGCCGCCGGGCGGCTGGCGCGGCTGCGCGACGAGGCGCGGCGGCTGCGGCCGTTCGATTTCTACACCCGCGTGCTCGGGCGCGAGCGCGGCCGCGCCGCCATGCTCGCCCGGCTGGGGCCCGAGGCGGCTGACGCGCTCGACGAGATGCTGGCGCTGGCACGGTCCTATGAGAGCCTGGAGGCGCCCTCGCTCGCGGGGTTCCTGGCCTTTCTGCGGCGCGGCGGCGCCGAGGCCAAGCGCGACATGGAAGCCGGGCGCGACGAGGTGCGGGTGATGACCGTGCACGGCGCCAAGGGGCTGGAGGCGCCCTATGTCATTCTCGCCGACACCACCTCCGGGCCGATGACCCGCCGCAGCGCCGGGCTGCTGCGCGTGGAACTGCCCGATGGCCGCCGTGTGGCGCTGCACGCTCCGGCCAAGAAGGGCGACACATCAGCCATGGCGAGCGCCCGCCAGCGCGGCGACGACGCCCAGCAGGACGAATATCGCCGCCTGCTCTATGTCGCGCTGACCCGCGCCGAGACGGCGCTGGTTCTGTGCGGGGCGGATGGCGCGCGTCAGCGCCCGGCCGATTGCTGGTACGATCTCGTGCGCTCCGCGCTGGAGCCGGAGGCTCTGGAAGTCCCGGCGAGCGGCTTTGCCGGCACGGTGCTGCGCTGGCGCGCCGGTGCGGCGGACGCGCCGCTGCCGCCGCTGCCTGTCCCCCCGCCGCCCGCCGGTGCCGCCGAGGAGCGCGCCCTGGCGCAGGCGCTGGCCCGGCCGGTGCGCGAGACGCTGGCACCGGCGAGCCTTCGCCCCTCCGGCGCCGATGTCTTTGGCCCCGCGCCCACCGGCGATGCCGCCCGCGCGCTGGAACGCGGCGATCTGCTGCACCGGCTGATGGCGGCGCTGGCGCCGCTGCCCGAAGCTGGGCGGCCCGAGCCCGGCCGCCGCCTGCTGGCGTCGAGCACCGACTGGTCGGAGGCCGCGCGCGAGGAACTGCTTGCCGAGGCGCTGGCGACGCTGGCTCTGCCGGAACTCAGCCCCCTGTTCGCGCCCGGCAGCCTCGGCGAGGTTCCGCTGGCCGGCGAACTGGAGGACGGCACCCCGGTTTCCGGCCGCATCGACCGGCTGAGCGTCAGCGACGGCGCGGTGCTGATCGCCGACTTCAAGACCGACCGGCATGTGCCGCGCGTCGCATCAGCCATGCCGCCCGCGCATATCCGCCAGGTCGCGCTCTATGCGCGGCTCATCGCCAAGCTATTCCCAGGCAAGCCTGTGCGGGCATTGCTGGTCTATACCGCCGGCCCTCTCGTGCATGCGCTCGACGGCGCGGCGCTGGAGCGGGCGGTGGAAAGAGTCACGTTGGGGTGACGCTGCCTTGACGCATGGGGGGGCGGCTACCTACCTTCCCGTCAACTTTGTGGAAATCCACGATTCTAGAAAGGTGTCCAAATGGGCGTCGAAAAAGTATCGGACCAGAATTTCGAGTCCGAGGTGCTGAACTCCTCTTCCCCCGTCATCGTCGACTTCTGGGCGGAATGGTGCGGCCCGTGCCGCATGGTGGCCCCGGTGCTCGACGAGATGGCGAGCGAGCTCGGCGACAAGGTGAAGATCGTCAAGCTGAACGTCGACGAGAACCCGGCGACGGCGTCGAAGTACGGCATCATGTCGATCCCGACCCTGCTGCTGTTCAAGGACGGCCAGCTGGCCTCGCGCCAGGTCGGCGCGGCGCCGAAGGCGAAGATGCTGAGCTGGGTCGGCGGCGCGCTCTGATCGCCTGACCGTCTCCGCTTCGATCAAACCCCGGCCGGTTCTCCGCGCCGGGGTTTTTCGTTCCGACCGACGCGCCGGCCGATTCCCCGCAGGCGATGCTCCGGCGCGGGCGGTCCCGTCGCATTCCCCTTGTGGAGACTTCCATGCCGCTTTCCATGTATGACGCCTCCGTCCCCGTGTTCCAGCGCGCGCTGGGCAATCTCGATGCGCTGCTGCGCAAGGGCGAGGAACATGCCGCCGCCGCTGGCCTCGATCTCGCGGAACTCGCCGCCGCACGGCTCGCGCCGGACATGTTTCCGCTGACCGGGCAGGTCCAGAGCGCGTGCGATTCCGCCAAGTTCGCCGCCGCGCGCCTGACCGGCACCACGGCGCCGAGCTTCCCCGACACCGAGACGACCTTCGCGGAACTGCACCAGCGCATCGCCGCCACGCTGGACTATCTCGCCAGCGTCGATCCGGCCGGCTTCGCGGGCAGCGAGACGCGGGAGATCGTGCAGAAGTCGCGGCGCGGCGAAAGGCAGTTCGTCGGGACGAGCTATCTGCTCACCTTCGCGCTGCCGAACTTCTTCTTCCACGTCACCACCGCCTACGACATTCTGCGCCACAAGGGCGTGCCGGTCGGCAAGATGGACTATCTCGGAGCGTTCTGAGCCTCCGGCGCGGCGAGTGCGGGCGGGGGGAAGGCCAGCGTCTCGCGCGTATAGCTCTCCACCAGCGCGCTGAACGGCGTGCCGTCGGGCAGGGTCAGTACGGCGCGGTGTTCCAGCACGAAGGGCGGGATGGCGAGGGCGCCGGCCGCAGGCGGCAGTGGCGCGCCCATCGCCCAGCCCTCGGGCAGCGGCTGCCACAGCAGCCGGGCGCCGAGCGTGGTGCGGCGGAAGTCGAGCGGCTTCACAACCCGGCCAAAGGACGTGTCAGTGGTCTCCAGCGCCGCGTTCATCGCCGGCGTCAGAAGCGCCGGCAGATACCAGTTGTCGGCTTCGGACAATACCTTGTCGCCGCAGGTGAGCCGGACCCTGCGGTAATTCACCGGCGCGTCCGCGTGGACTTTGAGCAGGGCGCGAATCTCCGGCCCCGCCGGCTTGTCCTGCCCGCGCACGCGGTCGGCGACGATGGTGGGAGCCTCCGCCAGCCGATGCGCGGCGCACCAGCGGTCCAGCGTCAGCGTGGCGCTGGGATTGGACAGCAGCTCGGCGTTCAGCGTTTGCAGCAGCGCCAGCGCCGCCAGCCGGTGCATGGCATCATCCGGCCAGATGGGCGGCTCGGCGGCGCGGGCCGGCATGCCGAGGGTGAGGCAGAGCAGTCCGAGCGCCGCGACGTGGCGTCCGGCTTTCATCCATGCGTCCCGCATCCGTCCCTCCCGCGCCGGCGCCCGTGGCGATGGGGGAGGGAATGGCTTAAACCGCGCCTTCTGTCGAGACGGGCGCTCCCCTCCGTAATCCCCCCGCTTGCCGGCGCCTGCCGGCCGGGCCGATAGTTCGGCCGCACGGTCGCGGGGGCCGGGAGGCGCGCAGCCCGAGGGATTGAGGCCGGCCATGGATGAGATGGACATCTTCCGACGCCTGGCGCTGGCGATCGCCATCGGCGCGCTGGTGGGGGTGGAGCGCCACTGGCGCGAGCGCGACGAGGATGAGGGCGCCCGCACCGCCGGCATCCGCACCTTCACGCTCATCGGCATGCTGGGCGGCGTCGCCGGCCTGCTGGAACGGCTGCTCGCCCCCGCCGGGGCGAAGTCGGGCGCGGTGCTGGTCGGCTTCCTCGTCACGCTCACCGCCGTCATCGCCCTGTTCCAGTACCGCGAGGGCGTAGCGGAGAACCGTTTCAGCGCGACTGCCGTGGTCGCGGCGATGCTGACCTTCGCGCTCGGCGCGCTGGCGCTGCTCGGCGACATGACGCTGGCTTCGGCCGGCGGGGTGGTGCTGGCGGTGATCCTCGCCAGCCGCGACATGCTGCACCGGGCGATCAAGCGCCTGCGCTGGGCGGAGCTGCGCTCGGCGCTGATCCTGCTGGCGCTCGCCTTCGTGCTGCGGCCCATCGTGCCGGCGGAGCCGATCGGCCCGTTCGGCGGGGTGTCGCCGGCGCGCATTCTCGCCATGGCCATCGTGCTGGCGGCGATTTCCTTCTGCGGCTACATCGCGGTCCGCCTGTTCGGTGCCACGCGCGGCGAACTGCTCGCCGGCACCATTGGCGGGCTCATCTCCTCCACCGCCACCACCATCACCAATGCCCGCCGCTCGCGCGAAAGCCCCGCCGTCGGGGCACTGGCCGCCGGGGCGGTGAGCGCGGGCGGGGTCTCGCTTGTACGCACCGCGCTGCTGGTGTCGGCGCTGCTTCCCGCGCTGGCGGACCGCCTGTTGCTGCCGCTGGCGGCCGGCGCGGCGGTGATGTTCGCCGCCGCGCTGCTGCTGATCCGCCGGGCCGAGCCCGGCGCGCCGCCGGCACAGCGGCCGGAGCCGGGCAATCCCTTCGATCTCCTCGCCGTGTTCAAGATGGCGCTGCTGCTGGTGGCGGTGGCCTTCGCCGCCCGGGTGGCGAGCGAGATCTGGGGCACGGGCGGGCTTTATGCCGCCGCCGCCCTGTCCGGCCTCGCCGATGTCGACGCGGTGACGGTGACGGTGGCCGGGATGCTGCCGACGCTCGACGCCAGCGTGGCGGCGCGGGCGCTCGGCCTCGCCGTCATCGCCAACATGCTGGCGAAGACGGCCTATGCCGGCCTGTTCGGCAAGCGGCGCTTCGCCCTCACGCTGGCCGGCGCCAGCTTCCTCGCCCTCATGGCCGCGGGAGGCGCGGCGCTGCTGCGGTGAGGGCGAAGCGGGCGGCTCACTCAGCGCGGCAGCAGGTTCTGCCGGGCGAGGTCGATCACCTCGTCGCCGCGCCCGCTCATCACCGCGCGGAGCAGCCAGAGGCCGAAGCCGGTGGCCTCCTTGATGCCGATGGTCGGCGGCATGGACAGTTCCTGCTTGGCGGTGACCACGTCGAGCAAGGCCGGGCCGTCATGGTCGAACACCTGCCGCACCGCGCCGGGCAGGTCGCCGGGGTCTTCCACCCGCACCGCCATCAGCCCGATGGCGCGGGCCATGGCGGCGAAATCGGGGTTCTCAAGATCCGTGCCGAGCCCGACGAAGCCGGCGGCCTTCATCTCCATCGCCACGAAGCCGAGCACGCCATTGTTGAAGATCACGATCTTCACCGGCAGCTTCTCCTGCACCAGCGTGAGGAGATCGCCCATCAGCATGGCGAAGCCGCCATCGCCGGAGAGCGAGACCACCTGCCGGCCCGGCTGCGCCGCCTGGATGCCGATGGCCTGCGGCATGGCATTGGCCATCGAGCCATGCACCAGCGAGCCGACCAGCCGGCGCTTGCCGTTCATGGCGAGGTAGCGCGCCGCCCAGATGGTCGGCGTGCCGACATCGAAGGTGAAGGCGGCGTCCTCCGTGGCGAGGTCGCTCACCACCTTGGCGAGATATTGCGGGTGGATCGGCTTGCGGCCGGGCGTGCCCACCGCGAGGGCATCGAGCCCCTCGCGCGCCCGCTTGTAGCGCGCCAGCGCGTCGTCGAGATGCGCCCGGTCTGTCTTGGCTCGCAGCAGCGGCAGCACGGCCGCGAGCGTCGCCCGCACATCGCCGACGAGGCCGAGATCGAGCGTGCAGCGCCGGCCGAGCTGCGCGGCGCGGATGTCGACCTGCACGGTCTTCACGCCCGTCGGCAGAAACTGCTTGTAGGGGAAATCCGTGCCCAGCAGCACCAGCAGGTCGCAGGCATGCATCGCCTCATAGCCGGAGGCGAAGCCGATGAAGCCGGTCATGCCGACATCATAGGGGTTGTCGTATTCGACATATTCCTTGCCGCCCAGCGCATGCACGATCGGGCTCTTGACCGCCTCGGCCAGCGCCATCAGTTCGGCATGGGCGCCGGCGCAGCCGCGCCCGCAGAACAGCGTCACGCGGCTGGCGCCGTTGAGCAGATCGGCGAAGGCCTCGATCTCGGAGACGGCGGGCGTCACCACCGGGGTGGGGGGCAGCAGGCCGGCGGGCGGCGAGATCGCCCGCGCCGGTGCCGCGCGCAGCGCCACGTCGCCGGGCACCACGATGACGGCGACGCCGCGCGCGCCCACCGCCGCGCGGATGGCGTTTTCCAGCACATAGGGCATCTGCGAGGGGTCGGAGACCATCTCGCAATAGACGCTGCATTCGCGGAACAGGTTCTGCGGGTGTGTCTCCTGAAAATAGCCGCCGCCGATTTCCGAGGAGGGGATCTGCGCGGCGATGGCGAGCACGGGCGTGCGGCTGCGCTGGGCATCGTACAGGCCGTTGATCAGGTGCAGATTGCCCGGCCCGCAGGAGCCGGCGCAGACGGCGAGCTTGCCGGTGATCTGCGCTTCGCCCGCGGCGGCGAAGGCGGCCGCCTCTTCGTGGCGGACATGCACCCATGTGATGCGGTCGCTGTCGCGCAGGGCTTCCGTCATTCCGTTCAGGCTGTCGCCGACGACGCCGTAGATGCGCGCGACGCCCGCCTGTTCCAGGGTTTCGATCATGAGTTCTGCGATGTTTCGTGACATGGTCCGGTCTCGCTTGGGGGGAGGCGTGAAGGTCTTCACGAAAGGCTTTCGGGCTGATGCGTCCCGGCCGGGGCGTCATAGGCGCCGTGCTCCGTCAGGGTCTTGCCCCGGAACACCCAGTAGGCATGCGCCTGGTAGGCGAGGACGACCGGTAGGACGACGGCAAGGCCGAAGCTGATGAAGGTCAGGGATTGCGGGTCGGCAAGCCCGTCCCACACGGTGACGGCGCGCGGCACGACATAGGGCCACAGGCTCACCACCAGCCCGATGAGGCCGAGGGCGAACAAAACCAGCGCGAGGGCGAAGGTGCGCATCTCCGCTCCGGTCCAGATGCCGCGCCAGAGCGCGACGATGACCGCCAGCGTCACCAGCGGCACCGGCGCCAGCAGCAGGATATTGGGCAGGCTGAACCAGCGCGCCGCCACGTCCGGCACGGTGAGCGCGCTCCAGCCGCTGACCACCAGCATCATCACCGCGACGAGGATCAGCGCGGCATGGGCGATCTCGCGGGCGAAGATCTGGGTGCGGCCCTGCGTCTTCAGGATCAGCCAGCCGGCGCCGATCAGCGCATAGCCGCCGACGAGGCCGATGCCGCAGAGCAGGCCGAGCAGGCTGAGGAAGCTGAACGGTCCCCCGGCGAACATGCCGTCCGCCACCGGCACGCCGTCGATCAGCCCGCCGAGGATCAGCCCTTGGCACAGCGCGGCGAGGATGGAACCGCCGGCGAAGGCGAAGTCCCAGATGAAGCGGAACCGTGTCGCCTGCAGGCGGAAGCCGAAGGCGACGCCGCGCAGGATCAGCGCGAACAGCATGGTGACGATGGGCAGGTAGAAGGCCGGCAGCAGGATGTAGTAGCCGGCGGGGAAGGCGGCGAGCAGCAGCGTGCCGCCGGCCACCAGCCAGGTCTCGTTGCCGTCCCAGACGGGTTCGATGCTGGCCATCATCACGTCGCGGTCCGCGTCGCGCGGCGCGGCGAGGAACAGGATGCCGACACCGAGGTCGAGGCCGTCGGCCAGCACATAGACCACGACGCAGAACACGGCGAGCGCGGCGAAGACGAGCGCGATATGCGCGGTGAGAAGGGCGATCATGGTCAGGCTCCCGCAGCATGGGGCGCGCCCGGCAGGGGCGGCGCATCGGGGGCAGGGGGAAGGGCGGCGCGGCCGCCGCTGTTGGTGCCGTCCAGGCCGGGATGTATCTCGACCGGCACCGGCAAGTCGGTCGGCCCGGCGATGGCGGCGCGGCCGGCGAACCAGAGGAAGGTCAGCATCAGCACATTGTAGAGGAGGAAGAAGCCAATGAGGCTCGCCCCCACCGCGCCGGCGCTCACCGGGGCGACCGCATCCGCCGTCCGCAGCTGGCCATAGATGACCCAGGGCTGCCGGCCGGCCTCCGTCACCGTCCAGCCGGCAATGACGGCGATAAAGCCGAGCGGCGTGGTCGCCATCGCCAGCCCGAGGAACCAGCGCGTTTCGAACAGGCGGTGGCGCAGGCGCAGCACGAGCCCGGTCAAGGCGGTGGCGAGCAGCACCATGCCGATGCCGGCCATGATGCGGAAGGCGAAGAACACGACGGGCACATTGGGCTGGTCGGCCGGCGGCACCGCCTTCAACCCTTGCACCTCGCCGTCCCAGCTATGGGTGAGGTAGAGGCTGGCGAGATGGGGGATGTCGAGCGCGTAGAGGTTCTTCTGCGCCGCCATGTCCGGCCAGGCGATCAGTGTCATCGCCGGGCCCTTCGTGGTCTCCCACAGACCTTCCATCGCGGCGAGCTTGGTCGGCTGGTGCTCCAGCGTGTTGCGCCCGTGCAGGTCGCCGAGCGCGATCTGCGTCGGGGCGAGGACGAGCGCCATCCACAGCGCCATGGAGAAGGCGGTGCGCGAGGCCGCGACCTGCCGCCCGCGCCAGAGGTGGAAGGCCGAGACACCGGCGACGACGAAGGAGACGGTGAGGAAGCTCGCGCACACCATATGCGCCAGCCGGTAGGGGAAGGAGGCGGTGAACACCACGTCCCACCAGTTCACCACATGGAAGATGCCATCGGCATCGGCCACGGCGCCGGCCGGGGTCTGCATCCAGCTATTGGCGGCGATGATCCAGGTGGCGCTGAACAGCGCGCCGACCGACACCATCAGGCTGGCGAAGACATGGGCGCCCTTCGACACCCGCCCCTCGCCGAACAGCATGATGCCGATGAAGCCGGCCTCCAGGAAGAACGCGGTCAGCGTCTCGTAGAGGAACAGCGGGCCGAGCACATTGGAGGCCGAGCGCGAGAAGCCGGCCCAGTTGGTGCCGATCTCATAGCTGAGCACGATGCCGGTGACGACGCCCATGCCGAAGCCGAGGGCGAAGATGCGCATCCAGAAGCGCATGAGCTGGCGGTACACCGGCTTGCCCGTGCGCCACCACAGGGCGCTGAGGCAGGTGACGAACCAGGCGAGGCCGATGGTCAGGGTCGGCCACAGAATGTGGAAGCCGACGGTGAAGGCGAATTGCAGGCGGGCGAAAGCGACGGCGTCCATGGGATCACTGGGCTCCCGGCTGAAGGGTTGATCGGGCGATCCGCACCGGCACGCCCTTGGACGACGGCGTGAAGCTCTGGGGATCGTGCGCGTAGAGCGGAACGAGGGGGTTGGTCTCGGGGTAGTAGGCGGCGCAGCTGCCGGCCGGGAAATCGTAGGCAATGAGGCGGAAGCCGCGCAGGGCGCGCTCCACCCCGTCCGCGGAGAGGGTCGCGATGTCGACCCGGTCGCCATCCTTGAGGCCCCGGCGGGCGATCTCGTCGCGGTTGAGGAACAGCACGTCGCGCTGGCCATAGACGCCGCGATAGCGGTCGGAGAGCGAATAGAGCGTGGTGTTGTACTGGTCGTGGCTGCGCATGGTGGACAGCCACAGCGCGTCGGGGTGGGTCACGGCCGGGTCTTCGCACAGCCCCTCGCAGACGAGGAACTGCGCCTTGCCGCTCGGCGTCGCCCAGATGCGCTCGCGGGCGAGCGAGGTGAGATGGAAGCCGCCCGGCGCCTCGATCCGCGTGTTGTAGCCCTGGAAGATCGGGAAGATCGCCTCGATCTCCGTGCGGATCCGCGCGTAATCGCCGACGAGCCCCTCCCAGTCGATCGCGACCCTGCTGCCCAGCGTCGCCCGCGCCATGCCGGCGATGATGGCGGGCTCGCTTTTCAGATAGGGCGAGGCGGGCGGGTTGTGGCCGGTGGAGGCATGGACCATGGACATGGAATCCTCCACCGTCACCGCCTGCGGGCCGGTGGCCTGCATGTCCTGCTCGGTGCGGCCGAGGCAGGGCAGGATCAGCGCCTCGCGGCCATGGACGAGATGGCTGCGGTTGAGCTTGGTGGCGATGTGGACGGTGAGGTCGAGCCGCCGCAGCGCCTCCTGCGTGCGCGCGAGATCGGGAATCGCGGCGGCGAAATTGCCGCCGAGGCCGATGAACACGCGCACCTCGCCGCGCAGCATCGCCTCCAGCGCCATAACGACGTTATGGCCATGCGCGCGCGGCGGGGCGAAGCCGTAGCGCGCCTGCAGCCGGTCGAGGAAGTCGGTCGAGGGCACCTCGGTGATGCCGACCGTGCGGTCGCCCTGCACATTGGAATGGCCGCGCACCGGGCAGATGCCGCTGCCCTCGCGCCCGACATGGCCGCGCAGCAAAGCGAGATTGGCGATCTGCTGCACATTCTGCGTGCCGTGGCGGTGCTGGGTGATGCCCATGCCATAGACGAGAATGGCGCGCTCGGCCTTGGCATAGGCCGCGCCCGCGCTTTCAATGTCGGCGCGCGACAGGCCGCTCTTGGCGGTGATGACCTCCCACGACGTGGCGTCGAGATCGGCGATCAGCGCCTCGATGCCGGTGCTGTGGCCATGGATGAAATCCCAGTCCAGCACCGGCGCCGCGCCGGCCGCCTGAGCGGCGCGGTCGGCGGCGAGGAGATGTTTCATCATCCCCTTGAGCACGGCGACATCGCCGCCGACCTTGACCTGGAAGATGTGGGAGGAGATCGGCGTCGAGGTCAGCGTCGCCATTTCCACCGGGTTCTGCGGCGCCTGGAAGCGCTCCAGCGCCCGCTCGCGGAACGGATTGAAGGAGAGGATGGTCGCCCCGCGCCGCGACGCGTTGCGCAGCTCCGTCATCATGCGGGGGGAATTGGTGCCAGGGTTCTGGCCGAAGATCAGTATGGCGTCGGCCTTGTCGAAATCCTCCAGCAGCACCGTGCCCTTGCCGACGCCGATCGATTGCGGCAGGCCAACGCTGGTGGCCTCGTGGCACATGTTGGAGCAGTCGGGAAAATTGTTGGTGCCGACGGCGCGGGCGAACAGCTGGTAGAGAAACGCGGCTTCATTGGAGGCGCGGCCGGAGGTATAGAACTCGGCCATGTCCGGGTTAGGCAATGCGTTGAGATGGCGCCCCACAGTGGCGAAGGCTTCCTCCCAGCTCACCGGCACATAGCGGTCGGTCAGCGCCTCATAGCGCAGGGGATGGGTGAGCCGGCCCTGCATTTCCAGCTCGAAATCGGTGAAGGCTTCCAGTTCGCTCACGGTGAAGCGGGCGAAGAAATCCGGCGTGCAGCGCTTGGTGGTCGCCTCCCAGGCCACCGCCTTGCCGCCATTCTCGCAATATTCGAAAGGCGAGGGGTTTTTCGGGTCGGCCCAGCCGCAGCCGGGGCAGTCGAAGCCGCCGGGCTGGTTCATGCGCGCGAGCGTCGCCATGCCGGAGACCGCGACATGCTGCTCGACCAGCGCGGTGCCCATCGCCTTGAGGGCGCCCCAGCCCCCGGCGGGTTCATGATAGGGACGAATACTCTTCGCGATGCCCATGTGTGTCTCCGACGGCGTGATGAGACCGACGCCGGCTCCGGGGAGCCGTGCGTGGCGCCGGCCCGGTGAACGCATTCACAAGGTCACGTCGGGTCCGGCGCTGCAGTCAGAATGGCGGCCGTATGGAAAGCGCTCCATTCTACATCAGGGTATCGCCGGGAATGATTGGTTTGGCGGCACAATACTCATGTATGATTTACCCGCCGCCGGTTTCGACTTTCCCGGTGCACGCACTTTGCAAAGTAAGGCGCGCGAGGCCAGCCGGCCATGTGAGCACGCGGGAAGTCCGGGATTTTTCCCGTAGGCACGCGCGCGGCGGGCCGTGCCTTCCTGCAAGACAGGGCGCGCCGCGGCGCCTAACGCTTGTTCCCGCCGCCGGCGGCATCGGCCGTGGCGCGCGCCTCTCACGGAGATCTGCGATGAAGATCGACCTTGCCGGCAAGACCGCCCTCGTTACCGGCTCCACCGAGGGCATCGGCTTCGCCATCGCCCGGGGCCTTCAGGACGCGGGAGCGCGCGTCGTCATCAATGGCCGCACCCCGGAGAGGGTCGCGGCGGCGCTCGCCCGTCTCGGCGGGGAGGCGCGGGGGCAGGCGATCGACCTCGCCACCGCCGAGGGGGCGCGGGCGCTGGTGGCGGCGGAGCCGTCCTTCGACATCGTCGTGAACAATCTCGGCATCTTCCAGCCGTCCGACTTCTTCGACACCGACGACGCGGTGTGGGAACGGCACTGGCAGGTCAATGTGATGAGCGGCGTGCGGCTCGCCCGCGCCTATCTACCCGGCATGGCCGCGCGGGGCTGGGGGCGGATGCTGTTCCTCGGCTCGGAATCCGCCTTCAACATTCCCGTCGAGATGATCCATTACGGGGTGAGCAAGACCGCCGATGTCGCGCTCGCGCGCGGCCTTGCCAAGCGCATGGCGGGCACCGGGGTCACGGTGAACTCGCTTCTGCCCGGTCCGACGCTCTCGGAAGGCGTGGCACAGATGCTCGCCGCCGAGACCGCGACCGGCCAGACGCTGGAAGAGGCCGGGGCGGCCTTCGTCAAGGCGCACCGCCCCTCCTCGCTGCTCGGCCGCCCGGCGACGGTGGAGGAGGTGGCCAATTTCGCCGTCTATCTCGCCTCTCCGCTGTCCTCGGCAACGACAGGCGCGGCGCTGCGCGTCGATGGCGGCACCATCGACTTCATCAGCTGAACTGGCCGGAGGCGCGCCATGAACCCTCGCATCCTCATCATTGGCGGGTCGATGGGCGGCCTGTTTGCCGCCGTTCTCCTCGCCCGCGCCGGCTTCGACGTGCAGGTGCGCGAGCGCTCGCGCCATGGCCTCGAAGGGCGCGGGGCCGGTCTGGTGGCGCAGCGCGAGGTGTTCGACATGCTGCGGGAGATTGGCGTCGAGCATGTCGCCCGTGTCGGCGTCACCGCGCCGGAGCGCATCTATCTCGACCGCTATGACCGCATCATCCACCGCCAGCACATGCCGCAGACGCAGCTTTCCTGGGATGTGCTGTGGCGCAGCTTCCGCGCGCAGGTGCCGGCGGAGCGCTACCGCATCGACGCCCGCGCCGTCGCGGTGAACCCGGTGCCCGCCGGGGCGCGCGTGCGCTATGAGGACGGCACCGAGGAGGAGGCGGACCTCGTCATCGGCGCCGACGGTATCGGCTCGCGGGTCCGCGCCGCCGTCTCCGGCCCATCGGCGCAGCCGGCCTATGTCGGCTACGCCACCTGGCGCGGGCTGGTGCCGGAAGCGGACATGCCGGCGGTCGCGGCGCGCCAGCTGTTCGAGCGCTTTGCCTTCTGCGATGCGCCGGGCTCGCACATATTGGGCTATCTCGTCCCCGGCGCCGACGGCGCCACCGGGGTCGGGCACCGGCGCTACAACTGGGTCTGGTATCGCCGCTACACGCCGGAAGAACTGGGCGAGGTGCTCACCGACCGAGACGGCGTGCGACGGCCCTTCTCGCTTGCCCCCGGGCGTGTCCGGCCCGAACGCGTGGCGGCGCTCAGGGCGCAGGCGCAGGAGCTGCTCCCGCCCTCCTTCGCGGCGGCGGTGGCGACAGAGCCGGAGCCCTTCATCCACGCCATTTTCGACTATGCGCCGGACCATATGATGCAGGGCCGGGTCGCGCTGATGGGCGATGCCGCCTTCGTCGCCCGGCCCCACACGGCGATGGGCGTCGCCAAGGCGGCGGGGGACGCCTTCGCCCTGCGCGACGCGCTGCGCCAGCATGCCGATCTCGATGCCGCGCTCGCCGCCTATGCGCGGGTCCGCGTGCCGGCCGGGCAGGCGATCGTCGCCTATGGCCAGCGGCTCGGCCGCAACCTCGCGCTCAACGCTGACTGAGCCTGCCGCGCCTCAGCTGGCCGCCTCGGCGTGGAAGGGCAGGCGGAGGCGGAAGGCGCTGCCCCGTCCCTCCACCGACCGCGCGTCCAGCGTGCCGCCATGCAATTCGACGATGGAGCGGCAGATGGCGAGCCCCACCCCCATGCCGGTGGCCTTGGTGGTGAAGAAGGGCTGGAAGATCCGCCCCAGAAGTTCCGGCGCCATGCCGCAGCCGCTGTCCTCGACCGTCACCTCGACCCAGTCCCCGGTCGTGGTGGTGGTGATGCTCAATGTGCGTTCTGCGCGTGCCGGATCGCCCATGGCGTGCAGCGCATTGGTGACGAGGTTGAACATCACCTGCTGCAACTGCACCCGGTCCGCCAGCACGGCGCGGCTTTCCGGGGCGAGGGCGGTGGCGAGCGTCACCCCGGCAGCGGCGATCTCCGGTGCCAGCAGCGCCAGCACCTCCTCGACCACGCTTTCGATCCGCAGCGGGGCGAGCGAGGAGGGCGCCTGCTTCACCAGCGCGCGCAGGGCCTGGAGGATGTCGGCGGCCCGCCGCCCGGCATTGCGAATGCCGTGCAGATTGCTCTTCACCTCCTCCAGATCCGGCTCCGGCCGGTTCATCCAGCGCAGCGCCGCCTCGGCATAGGAGACGATACTGCCGAGCGGCTGGTTGATCTCATGGGCGATGGAGGACGCGAAACTGCCCATGGCGGTCAGTTGGGTGGTGCGCGCCAGTTCGCTGCGGGCCTCGCGCAGGTCGAATTCCGCCCGCGCGCGGCGCAGATTCTCTTCCATCAGGTCGCCATAGAGCCGGGCGGCGTCCAGCGAGATGGCCGCCTGCGGGGCCAGCACGTCGAGCATCGCCATGCGGCGCGGGGTAAACACCTCGGCCGCCAGCGCGTTTTCGAGATAGAGAATGCCGATGAGTTCGCCGCGCTTGAGGAGCGGGATACAGGCGAGCGAGCGGATGCTGCTCCGCCCCATCGACAGGCCGCGATCGGGCGCTTCCAGCGCCGCATCGGCCAGCGTCACCGGCTTGCCCGTGCGCCACACCGTCTGCAGCACGGAGGAGGGCATGAGCTGTTCCGGCGCCGCGTCCGGCCGCAGCTCGATCTCGACCGCCTGGTGACGCACCCGCGCCGCGGCCTCGATGACCGGCGCGCCGCCGCGCAGCAGCAGCAGCAGGCCGAACTGCGCGCCCGCATGCACCACCATGCTCTTCATCAGCGTGCGGACGACCTGTTCCAGCCCGATTTCTTCCGCCAATGCCTGTGAGGCCGACCTGACCACGGCGAGGTCGAGCTGGTTCTGCATCCGCTCCGGCGCGGCGACGCGCGTGTCGGCATCGTCCATGGGCTCCGGCGCGGCGCCGAGCCGCGCGGCCTTGCCATGGGCGCCCCATTGCCGGTAGAAGCGCGCCGCCGCGCGCAGGCAACCCTGCGCCGGCGCCACGAGACGCGCGCCCAG
The DNA here is from genome assembly GCF_022836935.1 of Ancylobacter polymorphus. NCBI lineage: Bacteria > Pseudomonadati > Pseudomonadota > Alphaproteobacteria > Hyphomicrobiales > Xanthobacteraceae > Ancylobacter > Ancylobacter polymorphus. Next base: position 2,449,360 of record NZ_CP083239.1, read on the forward strand.
ATAGAGCTGCGCAGCCAGTTCGTGGGCGAGGGCCTGGTCGTGGAGGAAGCCGGCGGCGCCCGCCGCGCCGGCGGCCTGTTCGAACAGCGCCGCCGCGCTTTCGAAGCGCCCCTCAAGCCGTGCCGCCTCGGCTTCCAGCAGCAGATGCTTGCCGCCGAAGGTTTCGGGGTTGAGCCGCGCCCAGCCGGCAAAGCGCGCGCGGGCCTCGCTCAGGCCGTCAAGGCGCGCGGCGAGCGGCGCCTCGGCCGGCAGGGTGCGCAGCCTTGCGAGGGCGAGGAAGAAGCAGGATTGCGCCGTGTCGATATGTGCCGCCGCCGCCCAGGCGAGCGCGTCCGCGCGGGTGAGATGGCGCGCGGCGGCGTCGTAATCGCCGCGATAGAAACAGCGCAGCCCGGCGTAATGCTCGGTCCAGAAGCTCGTGGCGACGGAGGAGCTGTGCGAGGCCGGTTCGGCCGGGACGGGCGCGCGGTCCGTCGAGGCGAGATCGTCGACGAAGGCGAGCTGCGCGGCGAGGATCTGCTCGATATCGGCATAGCCGACCTCAGCGGTCTTCGCGAGGCTGTCGACCAGCTCCACCCGCAGCCGGTCCAGCCGCTCGCCAAGGATCAGCAGGTTGGAAGCGATATGGTTGCGGGCATAGCAGGTCATGCCGACATCGCCGGCCGCCTGTCCGATCCGGGCGCCTTCGCGGGCGTGGTCGAGCGCGGTGCGGATCGGCTGGGTCCAGGCGCTGACCTGATCGAGGGCGATGAGCGTTGCCGTGCGCTGCGCCTCATACCCGTCGCGGGCGGCGAGGGTGGTCGCCGCCGCCGCGAGTTCGGCACCGCGCTCATAGGCGGCGTAATGCTGGGCGCTCTGCATGCCGAAGAAAGCGAGGCCATAGGCGGTTTCGGGCGCCAACCCATGAGCGAGGGAGAGTTCGAGAATAGAGATCGTGTGCAGGAAGCGCAGTTCGCCTTCGACGAAGAAGGACGAGATGAGGGTGGAGAGCAGCGCCAGCGCCGCGCGCGCCCGCCGGTCGGTCATGTCGGGCAGCGCCAGCAGCGCGTCGAGGCCCATCGCGTCGAGCCGCTCCCGGCAGGCGTGGTAGCGCGCATCGATCTGTTGGAGGGTCGGTGCCGCGTCGAGCGCGATGTCGAGCTTTCTCAACCCGTCCAGCGCCGCCGCGATCGCCTCGGGATAGGCGCTCTTGACCGTCAAGGCCAGCGCGCGAAGGCGTTGGATGTCGGCGAGGTCGAAGGCGTCGCGCGCCAGCGCCGGCAGGGCGTCCAGCGCGTCGAGCGCCTCCTCGACCTGCGCCAGCGCCAGCAGGCAGTCGCAGCGCAGCCATTCCACGTCGAAGCCGGGCAGCGCTCCGGCCTCAGCCGGATCGGCGGCCATGCGCCGGATCAGGTCCACGCAGTGCAGCGCGCGCTCGGCATCGCCCGCGCTCCGGCACAGCCGCGCCGCCACCATGACGATGCGGGCGAAGCGAGCGCGGTCCTGCGCGGAAAGGCTGTCGAGCTCGCAGCGTTCGATCTGGGCGGCGATATCGAGGGCGAGGTTGCGGTCGGTCGCGATGTCGCCGGCGGCCAGCAGCCGCGCATTGTTGAGATGCTCGCGCGCCCGGTGCTCCGGCGTCATCCGCGCATAGGCCGCTTCCAGCACCCGGTCATGGACGATGGCGTAATCCGCCCCCACCCGGTGCAGCAGGCCCGCGGCGACCAGCGCGCCGGCGGCGCTCGCGGCCTGCTCGACGCTGATGCCTGACAGCCGCGCCGCCGCGGCCGCTGAGCAGCGCCCGCCGAGACTAGCGCAATGCTGGAGGACGCCACGCTGGAGCGGTGACAGCGCGTCGATGCGCCGGTTCATCAGGTCGGGAATGCCCTGCGGCTGGCCGAGGCGTTCGGCGTCCCACACCCACTCATGGCGCTCCGCGTCGAACCGCAGAATGCGCTCGTCGCGCAGCCTTTGCAGCAACTGGCCGGCATGGAACGGATTGCCCCCGGCCTCGCGGTGGACGATCTCGGCGAGGCCGCGCACCTCCTCCGCCGTGCTCTTGAGCGTGAAGGCGACCAACTCGGCCGTGTCGCGAGCCGCGAGCGGTTGCAGGCGCACTTCCGGTGCCGCACGAACGGCCGCATCGAGCAGCTCGCGCAGGTTCATCCGATGGCGCGCCTCCGTGCGGTAGGAACCAATCACCAGCACATGGGCGGGCGGCGCGTCGCAGAGCTGGCGCAGCACGGCGAGGCTGGCATGGTCGAACCATTGCAGGTCGTCGAAGAACAGCACCACCGGGTTCTCCGGCGCGGCGAGGGCGCCGAAGGTCTCGATGAAGATTCGCGCCAAGCGGGCCTGCGCCAGTTGCGCGGGGACATCGCGCGGGGCGGAGGCGTCCGGCGGCAGGAAGGGCAGGTCCGGCGCCAGTTCGGCGAGGAGCCGGCCGCATCCGCTCACGGTGGCGAGGCGCGCCTGCGCGGCCGTGAGCGCGGTGGCGTCCCCGGCCATAAACTGCGCCAGTATCCGCCGCAGTGCCTGCCGCAGCGGCGCGAGGGGCGCGCCCTGCCGCAATTGCACGCCCTTGGCGGCGGCACAGATCACGCCCTGGCCCCGCAGCTCGGTCAGAAAGGTCTCGACCAGCGTGGATTTGCCGGCGCCGGGCGGGCCGGACACCAGCAGGACATGCGGCGCCGCAGCAGCACGGAAAGCCGCATAAGCCTCGGCCAGAGCCCGGCTCTCCTCCCGCCGCCCGAACAGCCGTGTGGCGACCTGCGCGGCATCGGCGAACTCCCCGCGCGCGAGGGGGAAGGTCTCCGCCTGTCCGTTGCGGTCGAGCGCGCGCGCCACGCGCCGCAGATCGGCCGCCAGCGCCTCGGCGGTCTGGTAGCGCGCGCGGGCGTCCTTGCTCAGCAGCTTGAGCAGGAGGGCGTCGAGCACGGGCGGCACGTCCGGCCGCCGCTGCCGCACCGAGGGCGCTTCCATCGCCACATGGGCGTGAAGCCAGCCGGCGAGGCCATCGGCGGCCAGAGGCAGCGCGCCGGTCAGCTGCTCGTAGAGAATGACGCCGATGGCGTAGAGGTCGGCACGGGCATCGGCCGGCGCCGGATCGGTGCGCAGCAATTCGGGCGCGGCATAGGGCAGCTCCTGCCGCAGCGTCGCGTGGTCCTGCGCAGGGCCGGCGCCCGCGCCGGCACCAGCCTCGAACTCGGCGAAACGCACACGCATGTCCGCGTCGAGCAACAGCCGTCCCGGCACCAGCGCGCCATGAACGACACCAGCCGCGTGCAGCCGCGCCAGCGCGCTCGCCACCGCCACGGCGAGGGCGAGAAAGTCGGCAAGGCCGGCCTTGCCTAGGGCGAGGTCCGCGAGGGTGCGTCGCTTAGGGTGGGGATAGGCGAGGGCGAACCTCTCCGGCGCGCCGAGAAAGGCCGGGACCTCGGCGAGGTCTTCGCCCAGCCGTAGGGCGAGAGCGGCGCCAAGCTGCAGCCGGCAGGCCGCCGCGCTGTTCCAGCGCGCGCTGCGGATGAGCCAGCTTCCGCCCTCCGCGTCGAGCGCGTGCCAGCTCTCGATCCCCGCCTCGACGGTCCGTGCCGTTACCCTCAGGCGCCCCCACCATTCGTCGCCCTTGACGCCGAGGCGACCAACGAGCTCATTACTGAGAAGGTAGGCGGTGCCGGGGGCGCTGGCGATGCCGGCGTCCTCGACATGCTGCGCGGGGGTCCTGGAGTTCATCGTCATCTCCGTCCGCTCCGCTCCACCCTGCCGGCGCCGTGTCGCAAGGGGGAGCGGAAACTACAGGGCCATAACGTGCCGCAGCCCTGCGGCGGCGTCTTTGCCGGGATCGGCATTGTGTTTGCTTGGATTGACGTGGTTGATCCCGGCACCGCACGGCCTCGGGATCGAAATGTGAGAGTGCAGCCCATGCGAACGAGGATGTGACACATGGCGAGCGTGCACGATTTTGGCCGCCGCAAGTTTCCCCGGGCCGAGCTTCTGTTCAGTTCCGCGCGGCGCAACTGGTCGGGGATGGCGGCCGAGATCCGCAACCATCCGGCGGGCGAGATACCGCCGCCCGTTCCGCAACAGATGGAAATCACTCTGGCCCTGCGCGGCGCGGAGGGCGCGCGGGTGCAGCGCCGGGCGGGCGGGGAACTTCAGGACACGGCCGTACGGCGCGGCACGGTATGGCTGTGCCCTATCGGGGTCGTTGAAGACTCCATCCGCATCACCGACGACCTGCAGGACGTGCTGCACATCTATATCGGCCGCGAGGTGTTCGCCGACATGTCGCGCGACCTCTCGCGCCCGGTGGCGCCGGAAGAGATCGCCTATCGCGCGGATGTCGACGACGATTTTCTCCGGCAAGTCGGCTTCCGCGTTCAGGCCGAGCTGGAACAGGAAAGCTCGGCCGGCCGGCTGCTGGTCGACAGCCTGACCCGCGCCCTCGCGGCGCATCTCGTCTCGCTCTATGCGGGCGAGCGGCGCCCGCCATTGGGCGACGTGTCGCTCGACCGCAACCGGCTGCGCCGTGTCATCGACTACATCAACGACAACATCGAATCCGAACTGCTGCTGGCCGAGCTTTCGGACATTGCCTGCCTGAGCGTGCATCATTTCGCCCGCGCCTTCCGCTCCGCCATGGGTGTGCCGCCGCACCGCTTCATCAGTTCCCTGCGGGTGGAACGGGCGCAGGATTTGCTGCTGCACAGCGATTTAAGCCTGGCGGAAATCGCCCATGCCTGCCGCTTTTCCTCGCAATCGACCTTCACGCGGGCTTTTCGCCGCCATGTCGGCATCTCCCCCGGCGAGTTCCGGCGCGGGGCGAAGTGAGGCGAGGCCAAGCTCGCAACCCCGGCACAGGGCGGAGCCGGAGAAACCCGCCTGCGGCCAACGTCGCCGCCTTCCCGGCGATCAGCGAGGACCAGGGCGGTCGCGGCCACGATCAGACGGGCCTGGCCGCAGCCGCCGTTCGCGCGCTGCGCTGTTGACTTGAGAGCGTTTCTAAGATGATCTGATGGTGCTGTGGCGGTTCAGGGGGCGTCAATACATGCGTGACCCTGATTTTCGCGGCAATATGTGCAAGGTCCACGTGGATGAACGTCCAAGTGACGCGCATCTAAATACCATTTTTGATTTAGTTTTGCATATTTGCGCAGTGCTGACCTGAAAGAACATCTTATGCGACCTTCGCGCCGCGATTTTCTGAAGCTGGCTTCGGTCTGCGGCATTTCGCTTTCCGTCGCGCCGGTCGCGAGCGCTCAGGTTCCAGACTTCACCACACGCGAGACGCTTCCGGGACGCGGCGTCGCGCATCCCGCATTGGGCCGCGTCGACGGCGTCGCCAAAGTCACCGGCGGCAAGCTCTATGCCGCCGATTTTCGGGCCGCCGATCTGCCGGGGTGGCCGGCCACGACCCACCATGCGCTGCTGGTGCGGGCGCCGGATGCCACGCATCTCTATGAAGGACTCGATCTGGCGGCGCTCCCGCCCCAGGCGACGCCAACACTCGTGGTGACGGCGGAAGACATCAAGCGCATCGGCGCGCGTGTGCCGGAGTTCTATGCCGGCGACCTGTTCTGCCCGGTCGGCACCACGCCGCTCTATCTCGGCCAGCCCGTCGCGTTGCTGCTGTTCGAGACCTTCGATGCCTATGATGTCGCCCGCGTCGCCTTCCGCGCCGGCAACTTGCTGAAGTTCGGCAAGGAGACCGGGCCGCTGGCGGGGGCGAATTATGGCGCCTTTCGCTTTACCCGTGTCGCCGGTGCTGAACCCGGTGCGCCGGACATCTACTCGCCGCTGCAGGAAGGCTGGATCAGCCCCGGCTTCGTCGACGGCGGTTCGGGCCGGCCGATCTGGCGGGTGCTGCCGGATGAGAAGGGCCCCGACTATGTCAAAGGCGCCGCCTATGGCGAGGCGATCCGCGCGGAGCTCGAGGCCGTCAATCCGGCGGTGCTGACGCTTGACCGTTCGTTCGAGACGCAGTCGGTCGATCCGATGTTTCTTGAACCGGAAACGGGGCTTGCCTGGTACGACCCGGCGACCAAGACGCTCGACATGGTCATCGGCGTGCAGTCGCCCTTCGAGGCGGCGGAGGCGGTAGCCCATCTGCTCGGCGCGGCGCAGGCCGACCACAAGCCCGCCACGATCAACACGCGCTTCTGCTATGTCGGGGGAGGTTTCGGCGGGCGAGACCATACGCCCTTTCCGCTCTATGTCGCGCTGGCGGCCATGTTCTTCCCCGGACGCCCGGTGCGGCTCGCCCATGACCGGTTTCAGCAGTTTCAGGGCGGGGTGAAGCGCCACGCGTTCAAGATGCGCTCGCAGATCGGCGTCGACCGCAAAAGCGGCCTGATCACCGCCTTTGCGGCCGATCATGTGCTCGATGGTGGCGGGCTTGCGAACTATTCCGTCAGCGTCGCGGTGGTCGGGGCCACCGGCGCCATCGGCATGTATGCCGTCCCCAAGGTCGACGTCACCACCGTTGCCGAGCATACGCGCGGCGTCACCGCCGGCTCGATGCGCGGCTACGGCACGCTGCAGACGATGACGGCGCTGGAGACGCTGGTGGATGAAGCCTGCACGGCGCTCTCGCTCGACCCTATCGAGTTCCGCCGCAGGAACGCGCTCAAGGTCGGGGCGCGCACCATGACCGGCAATCCCTATTCCGTCTCGGTCCGCGCGCCTGAAATTCTCGACAGGCTGCAGACGCAGGCGATCTGGCGAGATCGGGCCAGGGAGAAGGCGGCGGCACGCAGCGGATTCCTCATCGGCACCGGCGTCGCGTGCGCGGCGAAAGACTACGGCACCGGCGCGGATTGCTCGCTCGGCGCCGTCTCTATCGATCCGCAGGGGCGTGTCTCGATCAATGGCGACGCGGTCGAGATGGGCAATGGTATTGGCACGGCACTGGCGAACCGTGTCGCCACCCATATCGGTGCAATTGCCGACGAAGTGACCGTCGCGCAGATCGACGTGTTCGACGGGCTCGAACTGGTGACCTCGGGCGATCCCTATTCGATATCGCAGGCCGATCAGGACCAGGCCGCGCGCGACCCGCGCTGGGTGCCGGCCATCTCGTCCGCCACCAGCGCCTCCATCGGCGCGCATGTCGGCACGCAGGCCGCGGCGGAGGCCGCACGTGTGGTGTTCCGATTTGGCTTGTGGCCGGCGGCGCTGGCGCTGTGGGGTGTCGCGCCCCATGATCCGCGCGCCGAGCGGTGGACCGAGGCCTATTGGCAGGGCGAGACGCTGCTGTTCTCGGGGCTCCCGCCGCTTCGGCTGAAGGCCCTTGCGGCGAAAGCTCACGAGCAGGGGGGCGTGACGGGTGCGATGGCGCACGCCTTCTCGCGCTGGGCCTGGGCGGAAGCGACCTTTGCGCTCCCCGAGGGCGAGTGGAGCGCCGAGATCGATGCGCTGGCCGTGCGGCGCGGCAGCGGCCGCTATCAGCGGCTGGACCGCAAGGCGGTGGCCTTCCCGCCGGCGGACTACAACCGGATCGGCACCGCCTTCGCCTCGATGTGCGGGACCTCGGTGCGGATCGAAATCGAGCGCGCGACAGGCATTCTGCGGATCGTCAAGGCGTACAGCGTGCTTGAATGCGGCAAGGCCCTGGTTCCGGAAGTCGTGCTCGGCCAGGCGCAGGGTGGCTTCGCCATGGGCGTTGGCTATGCGCTGCTGGAGGATCTGCCGCCCTTCGAGGATGGGCCGGGCAATGGCACGTGGAACCTCGGCCAATATGTCGTCGCGCGGGGCTCCGATCTGCCGCTGCACGATCTCGATATCGAGGTGCTGCCGCCGCTCGCTGCCAATGAGCCGCCCAAGGGAATGGCCGAGGTGGTGATGATCCCGGTCGTGCCGGCGCTGCTCAACGCGATCTTTGATGCGACGGGTCATCGTTTCTACGCGCTGCCGGTGACGCCCGAGATGATCAAGGGAGTGCTCGCGTGACGATGTTGTCGCTGACGATCAATGGTCGCGCGGTTGGCCCGCTGGACGTTCGCCCGGACCTGTCGATGAACGACTTCCTGCGCGAAGTGCTCGGCATGACCGGCACCAAGTTCGGCTGCGGGGCGGCGCAGTGCCTGAGTTGTGCCGTGATCGTCGATCTCGATGACGGCACCAGCGTGACAAGGCCGACCTGTGTCGTCCCGGCGCTCGATTTCAACAACCAGACGATCCGGACCGTGGAAGGCCATGCCGTCAACGGTGTGCTGACGCCGTTGCAAGTGAGCTTTGTCGAGCATTTCGCCTTCCAGTGCGGCTATTGCACCCCCGGCTTTCTCAATGAGGGGCAAGTGCTGCTGGAGCGGCTGGAAAAGCAGAAAGTGGCGCGCGCGGATCTCGAGCGCACCATCATGGAAGCGCTGGACGGCCATATCTGCCGTTGCTCCGGCTATGTGAAATATCATCAGGCAGTGCGCGATGTGATCCTTGCCGATCCTTCGCGCTTCCTCGCGGCGTGACGGCGGCCATGACGATGAACAAGCGCCATCTGATGTTGTGGGGGGCGGTGGTGACGGTCAGCGTGCTGACGGCCGGCATCACCAGTCGGAACGGGCTGGCGACCCCGACCGACACCCCGGCGAATGCGCTGGCGTCACCTGAGAGCTTTGCGACGATCGCCGATCCCGCCACGCGCTCGGCGGCCTATTTCACCGAACTCGGCAAGGTGCTGACCAGCCCGCGCTGCACCAACTGCCATCCGGCCACGGATCGTCCCCGGCAGGGCGACGCCAAGCGGCTGCACCAGCCGCCGGTCTATCGTGGCGTCGACGGTATGGGGCTCGCCAGCCTGCGCTGTTCCAGCTGCCATGGCGGGGCGAATTTCGATCCGGCCGGGATGCCGGGTCATCCCGCCTGGCATCTCGCGCCCGCGGAAATGGCGTGGGAGGGCCGGACCGTCGCGCAGATCTGTGAGCAGATCAAGGATCCCGCCCGCAATGGCGGCAGGTCGCTGCACGAGCTGATCGAGCATATCGGCGATGACACGCTGGTCGGCTGGGCGTGGCATCCCGGCCCCGGACGAACGCCGGCGCCGGGCACGCAGGCCGAGGCCAAGGCGCTGGTGATCGCCTGGGTCGAGAGCGGAGCCGCCTGTCCCTGACACGCGACTGAAAGTCGAGACCGGCAAGGGTGAACTCAGGACAACGCTTCGCGTCGCCTCTCCCTCGCCGACGCGCTGGCGAACCGGATGCGGCCTGGGTGGGACGCTCCAGGCCGATCTGGCGAACGTCGGCGGCCCGGATGGCGAGCAACCGGCAGGGCATCCACACATCATGATCGGTTCTGGAAAGAGCCGTACTCGCCGATCAAGCCACCCATTCGGGTGTCCGCGGTTCTGTACGGAAATGGCGCGCCCACGGGGAATCGAACCCCGGTTTTCGCCGTGAGAGGGCGACGTCCTGACCGCTAGACGATGGGCGCATCTAGGCAGGCCGGTCTCTTAGAGCGCTTTGCCGGCCGGATCAAGGGGGCGGGCGAAATGAGACGATCTTTTCAACCGGCCAGCTTCGGTGTCGCCGTAAAGACCCGCGCGGCGCCGGGTGAAGTGCTTCACGGCGTGCTGGCGAAACCGAGCACCCCACGCGGCGCGCGGGTCTCGAGATCGAACAGATGCGTCTCCACGCGCCCGTCACGCAAAACCGTCACGGCGATCAGGTCGCCGGAAACGACGGCCGCGCGCACCTCCGCACCCTTGGGCAACTGGATCGTGCCGGCGATTTCCGCCGGCGCGCTTTTCCTGCCGCTCATCAGCTTGTATCCGATGGCCCCGAAGACGGCGAGAAAGCCCAGAAGCATGATAAGCCCGGAAAAGGCGGCGAAGCGGCGCATGCGGCGCAGCACGCGCTCGGCCGCGGGGTCGAGCGTGTCGTCGGAATCAGGAGAAGTCATGCCGGCACCGGAACTCAACGAGGAGATGGACGATGACGCGCCGGAGGCGGTCGCGAGCCGCGTCGATATCACCGTCGGGCCCGAGGATGAAGGCCTTCGCCTCGATCGCGTGCTGGCGCGCCACCTGCCGGAACTCAGCCGTACGCGCCTTCAGGCGTTGATCGGCGAGGGGAGGGTCCTTCGCGGCGACAAGCCGGTGGCCGGTGGTTCAGCCAAGGCGATAGCCGGTGAAACATATAGCGTCGAGGTGCCGGAGCCCGAGGACGCCACGCCGGCCGCGCAGGACATTCCCCTCGTCATCGTCTATGAGGACGATCATCTGATCGTCGTCGACAAGCCCGCCGGCATGGTGGTGCACCCCGCCCCGGGCAGCCCGGACGGCACGCTGGTCAATGCGCTGCTGTTCCATTGCGGCGCCAGCCTGTCCGGCATTGGCGGCGTGCGCCGGCCCGGAATCGTCCATCGGCTGGACAAGGACACGTCGGGCCTGCTCGTCGTGGCCAAGAACGACCGTACGCACAAGGCGCTCGCCGCCCAGTTCGCCGATCATGGCCGTACAGGGCCGCTGGAGCGCGCCTATCTTGCTTTCGTCTGGGGCGCGCCGGATTTGCCAAGCGGGACGGTGGACGCCCCTCTCGCCCGCCATCCCGTGGCGCGGGAGCGCATCGCGGTGCGCAGCGGCGGGCGCTTCGCCATCACCCATTGGCAGCGCCTCGCGGCGTACGCGGATACGCTCGGCCGGCCGATCGCCACACTGGTGGAGTGTCAGCTGGAAACCGGTCGCACACATCAGATTCGCGTGCACATGGCCCATATCGGCCATCCCCTGCTCGGGGACGCGCTTTATGGCGTCGGCCAGCGCACGCGCGCGAGCCGCCTTCCCGAAGCGGCGCGAGAAGCGCTCGACGGGCTCGGCCGGCAGGCGCTGCATGCGGCCCGGCTCGGGTTCGAGCATCCCGCCACGGGCGAAGTCCTGTCGTTCGAAAGTGCTTTGCCGCCGGACCTTGCCCGCCTTGAGGAGGTGCTGGCTGCGGGCGGCTGACGTGCCCGCCTCAACGTATCGTGACCCCGTAACGCCTTGCGCTTTCGCAAATTCGGCTTCTTCCTGCTATTATAAATTCGAGGCCGGCTGACAAGCGGCCGCATGGCGGTCGCCCGCTGATGGGGACCGCGAGAGAAGGAGGGTGCAGTCATGGCCCGTTCCGCTATGAGCCTACCGTCCGCCGAAGGTGGCCTGAGCCGCTACCTCGCGGAAATCCGCCGGTTCCCGATGCTGGAGCCGCAGGAAGAATATATGCTCGCCAAGCGCTGGCGCGAGCATGAGGATCCCGACGCCGCGCATCGTCTCGTCACCAGCCATCTGCGGCTCGTGGCCAAGATCGCCATGGGCTATCGCGGCTACGGCCTGCCGATCTCCGAGGTGATCTCGGAGGGCAATGTCGGCCTGATGCAGGCGGTGAAGCGCTTCGAGCCGGACAAGGGCTTCCGCCTTGCCACCTATGCCATGTGGTGGATCAAGGCCTCGATCCAGGAGTACATCCTGCGCTCGTGGAGCCTGGTGAAGATGGGCACCACGGCGGCGCAGAAGAAGCTTTTCTTCAACCTGCGTAAAGCAAAGAGCCAGATTTCGGCGCTGGAAGAGGGGGATCTTCGTCCCGACCAGGTGCAGCAGATCGCGACCAAGCTCGGCGTTACCGAGCAGGAAGTGATCGAAATGAACCGTCGTCTTGGCGGAGACGCGTCTCTGAACTCGCCTCTTCGCGGAGATGTCGAGGGGGGCGGGGAGTGGCAGGACTGGCTGGCGGATGATCGCGACAGTCAGGAGTCCGTTCTCGTCGAGCATGAGGAGATGGACAACCGCCGCAGCGCACTCTCGGGCGCGCTTTCCGTGCTCAATGAGCGCGAGCGGCGCATCTTCGAGGCGCGGCGGCTGTCCGACGACCCGATGACGCTGGAAGACCTCGCCGCCGAGTTCGGCGTGTCGCGCGAGCGTGTGCGGCAGATCGAGGTGCGCGCCTTCGAGAAGGTGCAGAAGGCGGTCATCGACCGCGTGCACCAGATGGAGACGGCGCCGATGCGGCAGGATCATTCCCCCGCCATGTGACACGGCAGGCGCCACAGAAACACCGAGCCGCCCGGAGCGATTCCGGGCGGTTTTTCTTTTGTTGCAAGACCTTACGCCGGAAGCGGCGCCGCCGTCACATCCGCCATCGCCGCGCCCGACAGCGTCGCCGCCGCGCGGACATCGTGCGAGAGCACGTCGCGAATGCTGAGCACGCCGACCAGCTGGTGCTCCTCCATGACGGGGAGATGGCGCACATGGTGCTGCTCCATCAGCGCGCGGACATGGTCGACGCTGTCCTCCATCCGGCAGGAAATCATGTTGCGCGACATGAGATCGCCGACGGTGAGGCGCAGCGCGAGCGCCCCGCGCTCGGCGATGGCGCGGACCACGTCGCGTTCGGAGAAAATGCCGACCACGGTGACGCCTTCCGAGCCGCAGGCATCCTTCACCACCACGGCACCGATGCGCTCGCGGTTGAGCAAAGTCGCTGCCATTTCAACGGTTTCGCCCATCCGAACGGTCGGTACGCGGGCATTCTTCAGCTTCATGAGATCGGCGACAAGCATGGCGTATCCCTCTGGTGGAGCCTCGACTGTCACGCTTCTTATTCTTTGGTCTAAGTCTGGTATGCAATACACACGTCGTCAATGAAATCCGTTGCGGCAACGCAGCATCCACGTCTCCCCCCCTGGCAAAAAGGCCCGCCGGAGGGCGGGCCTTTGCGCGTGTTCTTGGCGTGGACGATGAGTGCGGTGAGGTGGACGATGAGACCGATCCGCCTCGCTCCCGCTCCGCCGGGTGCGGGGCGGCGGGGCCGCGCTTCGTGCTCAGCCGCCCCTGCCGTCCTCAGTGGTTGAGGTTCTTCACCACGTCCTCGACCATCTTCTTGGCGTCGGCGAACAGCATCATCGTGTTGTCGCGGAAGAACAGCTCGTTCTCCACGCCGGCATAGCCCGCCGCCATGCCGCGCTTGATGAACAGCACGGTCTTGGCCTTCTCCACGTCGAGGATCGGCATGCCGTAGATCGCCGAGGTCGGGTCGGTCTTCGCCGCCGGGTTGGTCACGTCATTGGCGCCGATGACGAAGGCCACATCCGCCTGCGCGAACTCGGAGTTGATGTCCTCCAGCTCGAACACCTCGTCATAGGGCACGTTGGCTTCCGCCAGCAGCACGTTCATGTGCCCGGGCATGCGGCCCGCCACGGGATGGATGGCGTATTTCACCTCGACGCCTTCCTCCTTCAGCTTGTCGGCCATCTCGCGCAGCGCGTGCTGGGCCTGCGCCACCGCCATGCCATAGCCCGGCACGATGATGACCTTGGAGGCGTTCTTCATGATGAAGGCCGCGTCCTCGGCCGAGCCCTGCTTCACCGGGCGCGTTTCCACCGCCCCGGCCGGGCCGGTGGCGCTGTCGCCGCCGAAGCCGCCCAGGATCACCGAGATGAAGGAGCGGTTCATGCCCTTGCACATGATGTAGGACAGGATCGCGCCCGACGAGCCGACCAGCGCGCCGGTGATGATCAGCGCGGTGTTGGACAAAGTGAAGCCGATGCCCGCCGCCGCCCAGCCGGAATAGGAGTTCAGCATCGACACCACGACCGGCATGTCGGCGCCGCCGATCGGGATGATGATCAGCCCGCCCAGAACCAGCGAGGCGATGACGATCAGCCAGAACACGGTGTGGCTCTCGGTCGCCACCAGCACGCCGATCAGCACCACGATCAGGCCGGCGAGCGACGCATTGATGAGGTGGCGCGCCGGCAGCAGGATCGGCTTGCCCGACATGTTGCCGTTGAGCTTGGCGAAGGCGATGACCGAGCCGGTGAAGGTGATGGCACCGATGGCGACGCCGAGGCTCATCTCGATCAGCGCCTGGGCATGGATATGGCCGGGATCGCCGATATGGAACGCCGCCGGCGCGTAGAGCGCCGCCGCCGCCACCATCACGGCGGCAAGGCCGACCAGCGAGTGGAACGCGGCCACGAGCTGCGGCATCTGCGTCATCGCGATCTTCTTGGCGATGACCGCGCCGGCGCCGCCGCCGAGCGCGAGGCCGCCGAGCACCAGCGCCCAGCCGCCCGGGCCGGCCGGCGGGGAGGAGCCGAGCGTCGTCACAATGGCGATGGTCATGCCGACCATGCCGAAGATGTTGCCCTGGCGGGAGGTGACCGGGCTGGAGAGCCCGCGCAGCGCCAGGATGAACAGCACACCGGAGATGAGGTAGAGCAGCGCGACCAGATTGGCGTTCATGTCAGCGCTCACTTCTTCTTCGAGTACATGGCGAGCATGCGGCTGGTCACCAGGAACCCGCCGAAGATGTTCACCGCCGCCAGGACGAGGCCGACAAAGCCGAAGCCGCGTGCCCAGCCCGTGCCTTCCGCCACCGTGTCGACGCCGACCGCGAGCAGCGCGCCGACCACGATCACCGAGGAGATGGCGTTGGTGACGCTCATCAAGGGCGTGTGCAGCGCCGGGGTCACCGACCACACGACGTAATAGCCGACGAACACCGCCAGCACGAAGATGGCGAGCTGGAACACGAAGGGGTCGATCGCCCCGCCGGTCAGCGCATGCGCGGCGTTGCCGGCGAGTTCCGCATAGCTCTGCTGCGCCGCCGCGGCATAGGCCTGCGCCGCTTCCGCCGCCTGCCGCGCCACTTCCGCCGCCATCCGCGCCCCTTCGGCCGCGTTCTGCGCCATCGCCCCCTGCGCCGCGTCGGAGACGCCAGGCGCGTTCTGGGCGAGTATCACGCCCCCTGCCGGATTGGCCATTTCCTCGATTCCCTTATCTCTGTCTCTGCCGGGCCGTCCCACTCCCCGAAGCCGGAGGCCCGCTCTGTTCCGTGATGCGGTCGTCTTGCCGAAGCCGCACGCGGCGGCCATTGGAGCAGCCGGCAAACCGGCTGGCGTCGTGCCGAACGCTTCCCCCTTCGCGCCCTCATCCCCGGGCTTGACCCGGGGACCCAGCCTGACGCCGGGCCACCCGGAAGACCTGGGTGCCCGGGTCAAGCCCGGGCATGAGGAAGAAAGGGTGCCGGCCCTCAGCCCGCCCGGCTCACGCCGCCGACGCGCCCTCGGCCGGCGCCGCCGGCGCCGGCGCGAAACCGGGATGCACCACCGCCCCGTCCTTGGTCAGCAGCGTCGCCTTCACCAGCTCGTCGTCCCACTTCACGCTGAGCGCCTTCGACCCCTTGTCCACCAGCGTCTCGACGAAGGCGTAGAGGTTCTTGGCGTAGAGCTGCGAGGCGGTGGCGGCGAGGCGGCCCGGCACGTTCAGATGCCCGACGATCTTCACCCCATTGGCGGTCGTCACCACCTCGCCCGGCACCGCACCGGCGACATTGCCGCCGCGCTCCACCGCGAGGTCGATGATGACCGAGCCCGGCTTCATCGACGCCACCATGTCGGCCGAGACCAGCTTGGGCGCCGGGCGGCCGGGGATCAGCGCCGTGGTGATGACGATGTCCTGCTTGGCGATGTGGCTGGCGGTCAGCGCCGCCTGCTTGGCCTGGTATTCCGCCGACATCGCCTTGGCGTAGCCGCCGGAGGTTTCCGCCTGCTTGAACTCCTCATCCTCGACGGCGATGAACTTGGCGCCGAGGCTCTCGACCTGTTCCTTCGCCGCCGGGCGCACATCGGTGGCCGAGACCACCGCGCCGAGGCGCCGCGCCGTGGCGATGGCCTGCAGCCCGGCCACGCCCGCGCCCATGATGAACACGCGCGCCGCCGGCACCGTGCCGGCCGCCGTCATCATCATCGGGAAGGCCCGGCCGAACTCGGCGGAAGCGTCGATCACCGCGCGGTAGCCGGCGAGGTTCGCCTGGGAGGACAGCACGTCCATCACCTGCGCGCGGGTGATGCGCGGCATCAGCTCCATGGCGAACAGCGACACGCCGGTGCCGGCGATCTCGGTCAGCGCGGCCTCATGGCCATGCGGGTCAGCGATGGCGATGACCAGCGCGCCCTTGTTGGCGCCCTTGAGCGAAGCGGCTTCCGGCCGGCGCACCGCGAGCACGATGTCCGCGCCGGCGACGGCGGCGGCATTGTCCGCCACCACGGTCGCGCCCGCGCCCTCATACTCCCCGTCGCCAATCCCCGACGCCGACCCCGCCCCCGACGCAACAAAAACCGTCGCACCCAGACCGATATAGCGCTTTACCGTGTCGGCAGACGCGGCGACCCGTGGCTCCGAAGCAGAGCTCTCTTTGACAATCGCGATACGCATGGCTGGTCTCAGGAGGTGATGATCAGGGCGAGCACGAGAACGCCGAGCAGGCCGAACAGCAGCTTGGGCTTGCCGTCTTCCGAGGCGAGGCCGATGGCGCAGGCGGCGACCGAGGCGAGGGTGCCGATGGTGAAGATGCCCCAATGGCCGTTGGCGCCGCCAATGGCGAAGGACACCATGAAGCTGCACAGGGCCAGCGTGCTGACGAGGGTCATCTTGGTGAAGAAGTGGTACGTGCCCCGGTGCTCGGCATAGTCGTTGCCATCCGCCTTGGCGTATTCGGTCACTCCGTGATCGGCCATGTCGACCCCCTCCCAAAGAATAATGATCGCGCGATGCTCCGCTTTAGCGGAAGACTCCGCCTGCGGCAACGGCGCGCGCCGGGGCAGGTCAGCGCAGTCCGGCCTCCACCAGCGCGGCGCCTTGACGCGCCGCCACGCTTTCGGTGGAGAAATCGGCGATCGCGTCCTCGAAAAGCGCGTGGAAATTCAGCTCCGCCTTGAGGTGCAGGAACACCCCGCCAAGGCCGATGGCGGCGCGGTCCATGAAGACGAATTCGCGCGGCACCCGCACCGGGCCCTGTTCCTTCAGCGCGCGGTGCACGGTGAAGGCCTCGCGCCGCCCATAGTCCCCCGGCGCCACGCCGTCGGCGATGGTGCGGACGCGGTCGTCGAGCAGCGGGCCATAGATGAAGCGGGCCCAGATGTTGAGCACGTCGATCAGCGCGCGGGTGAGACCGCGAAAGCCCCAGACCTCATAGGCATGGACGATGCGGGCCTCGTCCCCCGCCTGCAGGCCGCGATAGAGATCGACCACGCCGCCGACGAAGCTGGGCGGGAAGATGCGGATGCAGCCATAGTCGAGCAGATTGATCCCGGCCGGCGCGCCCGCCTGCTCGAACACGGTGTAATTGCCGAGATGCGGGTCGCCATGGATGACGCCGAAGCGGGAGAAGGGCTGCCACCACGCCGCGAACATGGCGCGGGCGATGGCGTTGCGCTCCTCCAGCGGATGGTCGACGAAATCGAGCAGGCGCCGGCCGTCCAGCCAGTCCAGCGTCAGCAGGCGGCCGGTGGAGAGGTCCTTATGCACGCGCGGCACCCGCACCTGCGGCGCATCCGCCAGCATGGCGGCGTAGAGCCCGGCATGGGCGGCCTCGCGCTTATAGTCCAGCTCCTCGCGCACCCTTTCGCCGATCTCCTCGGCGATGTCTGTCGTGTCGATGGCCGGGTCCATCCGCCGGTGGATGGAAAGCAGCAGGCCGAGCTGCTTGAGGTCCGCTTCCACCGCCGACTGCATGTCGGGATATTGCAGCTTCACCGCCAGCGCCGTGCCGTCGAGGGCGCGGGCGCGGTGAACCTGGCCGAGCGAGGCGGCGGCGGCGGGCTCCTTGTCGAAGGAGAGGAAGCGCGCCTGCCAGTCCGGGCCGAGCTCGGCCATCATCCGCCGCTTGACGAAGGCCCAGCCCATGGGCGGGGCCTGGTTCTGCAGCGTGGCGAGTTCCTTGGCGTATTCCGGCGGCAGCGCGTCGGGGATGGTCGCCATCAGCTGGGCGACCTTCATGATCGGCCCTTTCAGCCCGCCCAGCGCGGCGGCGAGCGCGGCGGCGTCGCCCTGCTTCGCGCCGGTGCCGAACAGCCTGGTGCCGGCCATGCGCGCGGCGACGCCGCCGACGCTGGTGCCGACGCGGGCATAGCGCAGAGCGCGGGCGGAAAGGCGGTTGGCTTCGCGGTCGGGAGAATCGGGGTCGGTCAAGGCAGCCTCACGGATGGCCCATCAGTTAGGCCGCACCGGGCTGGAGGCAAGCGTGCCGGCCCCCGCCCTCCATCACCTTTGCGGTACGGGCCCGAGCACGCGCTGGATCAGCAACAGGCCGAGCACGGCGAGCGGCGTGAGGAAATCGGTGTAGAAGATCGGCCCGGCATTGCCGCTGGCCACGTTGCCGGTCTCCTCGATCTGGATGGCGTGGCCGATGCCGGCGCCGCCGAGAAAGCCCAGAGCGACGATGCCCACCGCGGCGCGGAAGCCCGGCGAGCCGAAAAAGGCACCGATCACACCGGCGACGCCGATGCCGAGATTGGCCATGCCGACCTCGAACTGGAACGGGCTCGGCGCCCAGCCGATGGAGGCCGCCGCCTGGCCGGGGAAGAACACATGCCCCAGAAAGGCCCACAGCCCCATCAGCCCGACCGGCAGGAGCAGGATGTAACGCAGCAGCTGGTCCACCACGAGGGCGAGCGAGAACGGGTGCGGCCCGCGCCACGACATCAGCAGGGCGAGGCCGATGGCGAGCGCCCAGGCGATCAACGGAACCCAGAAGACCATCAGCCTTTCCCCCCACATGCGCGGCCGGTTCAGTCGCCCGCCGCCAGTCTTTCCAGCGCCGCCGCCACGGCGTCGCGGTGCTCGGTCAGCCCCTTATACGCCAGCTGGTCGGCGTCGAGGCCGAGAATCTGCTCGCGCAGCGAGGCGGCGAGGGTGCGCCCTTCCGGGTGGCGGCGGAAGGCGAGGAACGGGTCGACATGAATGCGGATGGTGAACAGCATGTCGCCGCTCTCCGGCAGGCGGCGCAGGGTCTGGCGTTCCACCCGCACGAAGGCTTCCGGGGCGAGATGGGCGGGGTCCTCGAACCAGTGGCGCGGGCGCTCCTTCGATTCGGGGTGGTGCCGCTCGTCATCGGGATAGATCGACCAGTTCACCCGCCACACCGGCTGATCGACCTTCAGATTCTCGAAGATGCGGTTCATCACCCGGGCGAGCTTGCTCTCATAGCCCGGCACCGCGCGGTGGAGTTCGTCGAGCGACTGGCCGAATTTTTCGGTGAGCGACCAGGCGGAGGGAAAGCACAGCACGGCGGCGACGAGGCGGTAGCCGGCCTCGCCTTTGCGCAGCAGCACGAGATCGTCGGAGACGATCTGCCCGGCGACGACCAGCGGTGCCTCGCTCTCGTCGTCGAGATCGAAGGTCTGGCCGGTGGCGGTCACGGTGAGGTGGCGGCCCTGCAGCCGGTACTGATCGGGAAAGCGCGCGGTGAGATGGGCGACGAGCAGCTCCAGCGTCTCGCGCTGCGCCGCGCGGGTGTCCGGCTCCTCGCACACCACGATGTCGCGCTTGTCGCGGATCAACGCCGCGCGCTCGGCCAGCGTGGTGGCGAGGTGGGCGTCGGGCTCGATCCATTCCGCGAGGTCGAGCGGGGCGAGGCCGACGGAAAACGCCTTGCGCGACCCGTCATAGGGCGTGTGGGCGAAGGCGTCGGCAATGGGCGCGGCGGCGGGGGAGGTCGGGGGGGCGGCGATGTTCATAAAAACGTGCTCGGCTGGCGGAGACGGGCAGGGGCCCGCGTGGGGTTAGCTTAGAACCTGTGCAGGGTTTTCGTCAGCCCAAATTGTCGCCAGCCGACGCCGGATGCCCTGCGGAAAACGCAGGGCGGGGGGCGAGGGGGGCGTCAGGCGTCGGGCGTCTCGTCCTGCCATCGCAGCCGCGAGCGCCCGCTGGTGAGGTCGGACAGCAGTCGCTGCACAGGCTCCACTTGGGCGGCCGGTGACACAATCGACAGGATGGCGCCGCTCGCGGTGAAGGCCTCCACCGCGACCTCCACGCCGGGCAGGGCACCGAGGCGCGCCTGCACCAGAGCGAGATCGCTGAAGCCGCACTCCGCCGTCCCCGCCACCGTCTCCACCAGCGCCACCTTCGCGGCCTCGCGCAGGCATTGCGCGGCGGTGCCGCCATAGGCGCGCACCAGCCCGCCGCTGCCGAGCAGAATGCCGCCGAACCAGCGCGTGACCACCACGGCGACACGGTCTAGGTTCTGCCCGTCGAGCGCGGCGAGGATCGGCTTGCCGGCGGTGCCGGAAGGCTCGCCGTCATCGCTGAAGCGGTAGGCGGCGCCGATCCGCCACGCCCAGCAATTGTGATTGGCCCCGGGATCGGACTGCGCGGCGATGAACGCCTTCGCCGCCGCCTCGTCCGCCACGGGCGCGGCCGCCGCGCGGAAGCGGCTTTTCTTGATCTCCTGCTGGCACTGGGCCACGTCAATGAGGGTGAAGCGCTCGACCATGGCCCCGTCTAGACCAATTCCGGCGAAAATGCCTCCGCCGGATCGAAGAGGCGCGGCGCGTCAGGCGGTGGCGCCGTGCGTGCGCGTCTGGTGAATTTCGATCAGGCTCGGCCCGTTGCGCTCCTTGGCGGCGGTGAGGGCCGCGCCGAGCTCGCTCACATCCGAGAGCCGCAGCGCGGGCACGCCATAGGCCCCGGCCATGCCGAGGAAATCCGGCGGGGAGGGCTTCACGCCCTCCGGGGTGATGCCGTTCGAGACCATGTAGGTCTCGATCTCCTGATAGCCGTCATTGTTCCACACGAGGAAGATCACCCGCGTTCCGGCATCGACCGCCGAGCCGATCTCGGCGAGGGAGAACTGGAACCCGCCATCGCCGGTGAGGCAGACCACCGGGCGCTCCGGCGCACCGAGCGCCGCGCCGATGGCGGCCGGCGGGCCGTAGCCCAGCGCGCCGAAGCCGGTGGCGGCATTGAACCAGGCGCGCGGGCGGGCGAGATCGAGATAGAGATTGCCGGCATAGACGGCCTGGGTGGAATCGCCCACCACCAGCGCGTCCGGCAGTGCGGCGTAGATCGCCTCGATCACGCCGATCTCGGTGCGGATTTTCGGCGTCAGTTCCTGCCACGCCGCCTCGCGCGTCGCTGCCGCCCGCGCCGCACCGTCGCCGCTGCGGGCGGCAACGAGCGGCAGGAGGCCCTCGACCGCCGCTTCCACCGTCGACAGCACGGGAAGGTCCGCGCGCGGCGCGCGGGCGAGCTGGAGCGGGTCGATGTCGACGCGCACGAATGTGGCCAGCGAGGGGAAGTGGCCGTCATCATACATGTCGTAATCGGTCTGGCCCATTTCGGTGCCGAGCCCGATGACGAGATCCGCCTCGGCGATGAGCCGGCGGGTGGCGGCAAGGCTCGGGCTCGCCGGCACGCGCAGGGGATGGCCGGCTAGAAGGCCGCGCGCGTTCACGGTCATGACCACGGGCGCGTCGAGCTTTTCCGCCAGCGCTTCGATCGCGTCCGCCGCCGCGACGGCGCCGCCGCCGCACATCAGCACGATGCGCCGGGCGTCATCGCACAGGGCGGCGAGCTGATGCAGCGTCGCCGCCGCCGCACCGGGACGGGCCGGTACGGTGGCCCTGGCGACGATCGCGCCGGCCGGCAGCGGCATCACATCGGTGGGAATTTCGATATGCACCGGCCCCGGCCGCGCCGAGCCCATGACCGCGAAGGCCTGCGCCACCACCGAGGCGAGGTCCGCCGGATCGTTCAGCGTCCAGGAGGCGGCGGCGAAGCTTTTCATCAGTGCCGCCTGATCCGGCAATTCGTGGAGATAGCCGAGCCCCTGGCCGAGCGAGGCGCGCCGGTTGACTCCCGAAATCACCAGCATCGGCACCGAATCCTGCCGCGCCTGTGCCATGGCGGTGATGGTGTTGGTGAGCCCGGGCCCGGTGATAACAAGCGCCACGCCCGGCTTGCCGGTGACGCGGGCATAGCCATCGGCCATGAAGCCGGCGCCCTGCTCATGGCGCGGGGTGATGTGGCGGATTTTCGCGTCGGCGAGGCCGCGATAGAGCTCGACCGTGTGGACGCCGGGAATGCCGAACACCACCTCGACGCCATTGGCTTCCAGGAGGTCGATCAGCGCCTCCCCAACCGTTTTCGTACCCATGACCGTTCCTCCCACCCCGCCTTGCCCGGCCGCGACCGGGATGTCGCGTTATGCCCGCCGTGCCGTTCTCAATCCCGAGCGCGCGGCCAGCGCCGCCATGCGCCGGCACGCCTCTTCGATCCTGTCATCCGGCACCGTGAGGCTGATGCGGATGAAGTCGCGCGCCTCGGCACCGAAGGCGGAGCCCGGCATGACAGCGACCTCCTCCTCGTCCAGCAGCGCCCAGGCGAAGGCTTCGCCGTCCATGCCGGTGCCGCTGACATCGACGACGATGAACATGCCGGCCTCGGGCGGGAACGGCACCAGCCCCGGCGCCTCCGCCAGCATGGTGCCGATGAGGGCGGCGCGCCGGCGATAGGCGGTGCGCATGAGCGCCGAAGTGCCGATGGGGTTGTCGAGCGCGTGCGCGGTCATGTCGGCGATGAAGGGCTGCTGGCCGAATAGCATGGTTTCCGACACCGCCAGAAGGCGGGCGCAGAACTCGGCCGGCCCGATGGCCCAGCCGCTGCGGAAGCCCGGCGCGGCGTGCGACTTCGAGATGGAGGAACAGACAATGGTGCACTCGGCCAGGGCGGGATCGTCGAAGGGCGAGGCGAAGCGGCCTTCGAGGATCAGCTCCTCATAGACCTCGTCGGAGACGATCCACAGATCGTGGCGGCGGCAGACCTCGCCGATGGCGGCGATCTCCTCGGCCGTGAGCACGGCGCCGGTGGGGTTGTGCGGCGTGTTGAGCAGCAGCACGCGGGAATGAGGGGTGATCGCCCGCTCAAGATCCGCCGCCTGCATGTGGAAGCCTTTTTCCGGGCGCAGCGGCACGGGGATCATCTCGGCGCCGGTGGCGCGGACGACGCCCTCATAGGTGGCGTAGAGCGGATCGCCCACCAGCACCGCGTCGCCGGTCTCGACCAGGCCGAGCATGACGGCGAAAAGCGCGGTCTGGGTGCCGGGAAAGCACAGCACATTGTCGCTGGTCACGTCCGGCCGGCGCCTCGCGTATTTGCGCACCAGCGCGTCGACCACCACTTGCTCGCCGCGCCCGTTGGAATAGCGGTGCCGGCCGGCCGCCATGGCGCGCGTCGCTTCCGCGATCAGCCGCTCATGCGGCGGCAGGTCGGGCTCGCCGATGGTCAGCTCGATGATGGGCCGACCGGCGGCCTTGCGGCGCCGGCCCTCGACATGGACGGCCCATTTCTCGGAGCCGAGGCGGGCGAGCCTGTCGGTGATGGATGCGTAGCGCATTGGGCTACTCCCGGTCGCGAGCGGTGGGGGTTGGCGCGGCGATCGGCTGGCCGATCAGCGCCTCGACGGAGGAAAAGGCGATCGAGACCAGTTCGCTTTCCCCGAAAAGTTCGCCGGCGAGGCAGCCTTCCAGCCACAGGCCGTCGAGGATGCCGTTAATGGCGATGGCCAGCGCGCGGATGCGTTCCCGCGTGACGGGCGCGCCCCGGCCGGCGAAAAAGTCCGCCAGCAGTTCTTCCAGCTCGGCGCGGAAGCTCAGATAGCCTTCGCGGTGGATCGCCGCGAGGGCGGGGTCGACGCTGACCCGGCTGATGAACGCCGCCCAGAGCGAGAGGCTGCGGCTGTTGGCGACGGGCTCGGTCAGGTTGACGAAGATGAAGTCCGACAGCCGCTGCTCCGGCGTGCCCTCAAGGTTCTTCGCCTTCTCGGTCAGCCGGGCGATGAGGACCTTGTAGGC
Source organism: Ancylobacter polymorphus (assembly GCF_022836935.1). NCBI lineage: Bacteria > Pseudomonadati > Pseudomonadota > Alphaproteobacteria > Hyphomicrobiales > Xanthobacteraceae > Ancylobacter > Ancylobacter polymorphus. The sequence goes on from NZ_CP083239.1 coordinate 2,472,934, forward strand.
TTCCTGGAGGATGATGTCCTTGGAGGCGAAATAGTGCCGGATCAGCCCCGCCGTCACCCCGGCCCGTGTCGCGATCTGGCGCACGGTGGCGCCCTGTAGCCCGGCTTCTGAAATGCAGTCCAGCGTCGCCTCGATGAGGTCGTGCCGACGCTCGGCCTCGGTGCCCCTATGGAAATCGCGGCGGGTCATGCCGCGCGACGCAGCACGGGCCGCGTCAGGCAGGTGGGGCCGCCCTCGCAGGCGATGCACAGCGCGTCCGCCGCGAAGGTCGACACCGTGCAGCCGGCGGCCTCCATCGCCGCTTTGGTGGCGGGGAAGCCCTCGACCATGATCACCTCGTTCGGGCGTGTCGGCAGCACGTTGAGCGAGAGGCCGTTGCTGGCGTGGAACTCGTCCGCGGGGGCTTCGATTAGGCGGATGCCGCGCGCCTTCAGCAGCTGGTAGAACGCCGCCGGCAGCAGGGGCGCGAAGACGAGGGCGAGATCGTCGGCCAAGGGGCTGATGACGCTCATGAGGTGCAGGCAGGCTTCTTCCCCGTGCCAGAGCGGCAGGTCGAAGCCCAGCACCGTGATGCCATAGGGGGCGAGCAGGGCGCCGAGCTGGTCGATGCCCGCCTGATTGGTGCGCACGCCGCGCCCGACAATGAGGGTGCGCGCATCCAGCCACACGCAGTCGCCGCCTTCCACCGTGCCGGGAGCCTCGATGCGCCCGAGGATCGGAATCTGGCGTTCCGCATAGGCCCGCTCATGCAGCGCCGGCTCGCTGGCGCGCAGCGGCTTGCCCATGCGCAGGATCACCGCGCCATGGTCCGTCATCAGCGAGGGGTCATGGGTGAACATGGCGTCGGCGAGCCCGTCGCCGGGATCGTCCAGCCAGAGGACCTCGGCGCCGGACTGTTCGACCAGGCGGGCGAAGGCGCCATATTGCTCGACGGCTTTCGCGCCATCGAAGGTCGGGCCGTAGTGCCACTGCGCCGGGTCCGCCGCGCGCAGGCTCGGGCCCGGGCGGCGCATGAGCACGCGCTGCAGCGGCGCCGACATTTCCTGCGACCCGAAAGGCGACATATGATACCTCTTGGCGATCAACTGCCAAATTTTTGGCACTGCACAAAAACGTTGCGGTGCGATTAGTTATACGCTTGAATAACTGCGAAGGAAAGTGCATCGTTACCCCGTGAAATGACACGAGGCGCTCACGCCTTGCCCGTTGCCGGTCTCCGGCGGGGCGCGCGGTGGCGTCAGGAAAGAGGGACGGCATGAGCGATATGCCTTGGTCTCGGCCTGCGGAGGCGCCCATCCGATGACGGAGCGCGCCGAGGCCATCGCCATTCGCGACCTGCACAAGCATTTCGGTGCGCTGGAGGTCCTCAAGGGCATCTCGCTCACGGCGCATGAAGGCGATGTCATCGCCATCATCGGCGGTTCCGGCTCCGGCAAATCGACGCTGCTGCGCTGCATCAACATGCTGGAGGTTCCCAGCCGTGGTTCGGTCGCCATTCGCGGCGAGGAGATCGCGCTGAAGCCGAACGGGCTCGGCGGGCTGGCGACCGCGGACCGGCGGCAGGTGCAGCGCCTGCGCTCCCGCCTCGGCATGGTGTTCCAGAGCTTCAACCTCTGGCAGCACATGACCATTCTGCAAAATGTCATCGAGGCGCCGGTGCATGTGCTCGGCGTGCCGAAAGCCGAGGCGGTGGCGCGCGGCGAGGCGCTGCTGCGGCGTGTCGGCCTGTTCGACAAGCGCGACGCCTATCCCGCCTTTCTCTCCGGCGGCCAGCAGCAGCGGGCCGCGATCGCCCGCGCCCTCGCCATCCAGCCGCATGTGATGCTGTTCGACGAGCCGACCTCCGCGCTCGACCCCGAACTGGTCGGTGAGGTGCTGACCGTCATCGGCGATCTCGCCCGCGAGCAGCGCACCATGATCCTGGTGACGCATGAGATGAAATTCGCCCGCAATGTCGCCAGCCACATCGTGTTCCTGGCCCATGGCGTGATCGAGGAACAGGGCCCGCCGGAACAGATCTTCGGCGATCCAAAATCGGAGCGGCTGAAGAAGTTCATCAGCTCAAGCCACTGAAAAAGCCCGAAAACCAGAGGGGACCAGCATGAAACACGCTTTCAGGACGATGATCGCCGCCGCCGTCATCGGCATGGCCGGCATTTGCGGCGCGGCCGCCGAACCGCTCAAGGTCGGCTTCGCCGCCGAGCCCTATCCGCCCTTCGCCTCGCCGGACGCCAGCGGCAAGTGGGAAGGCTGGGAAGTCGAGTTCATGGAGGCCATCTGCAAGCAGGCCAAGCTCGAATGCGTGATCACGCCCGTGGCCTGGGACGGCATCATTCCGGCGCTGACCTCGAAGAAGATCGACATGATCGTCGGTTCGATGTCGATCACGCCCGAGCGGCTGAAGACCATCGACTTCTCCGACAAGTACTACAACACGCCGACCGGCGTGATCGGCCCCAAGAGCGAGAAGTTCACCGCGACGCCGGAGGGGCTGAAGGGCAAGACCATCGGCGTGCAGGTCGCCACCATTCACCAGGACTATGCCAACAAGTATTTCGGCAAGGCCGGCGCGACCGTGAAGGAATACCAGACGCAGGATGAGGCCAATGCCGACCTCGCGGCCGGGCGTCTCGACGCGGTGCAGGCCGACGCCATCGCGCTCGCCGCCTTCCTCAGCACCGACCAGGGCAAGCAGTGCTGCGACCTCAAGGGCAATGTGAAGGATGACCCGGAAATCCTCGGCGCCGGCGTGGGCGTCGGCCTGCGCAAGGGCGACACCGAGCTGAAGGACAAGATCAACGCCGCGATCAAGGCGATCCGCGCCAACGGCACCTACGACAGCTTCTCCAAGAAGTATTTCGACTTCGACATCTATGGCGGCTGATCCTGTGCGGGCCGGGCCGGCAGGTGATGCCGGCCCGCGCCCGCCGGAGCCCGGGAGGGGCTGATGGCGGCCGACCTGATCAATTGGGGCCTGCTGGCACTGGAGCCGCCCGGCTGGGGCGGGGTGCTGCTCGGCGGGCTGATGAACTCGCTCAAGATCGCCTTTGGCGGCTACGCGCTCGGCCTCGTGCTCGGCACGGGCGGCGCCTTCGGCAAGCTCTATGGCGGGCCGGTGACCAAGGACCTGATGGAGGTCTACACCACGCTGGTGCGCGCGGTGCCGGAACTGGTGCTGATCCTGCTGCTCTATTACGCCGGCACGGATGTGCTCAACCGCCTCTCCGCCGCGCTCGGCTATGGGTCGGTGGACATTAGCGGGCTGGCGGCCGGCATCTTCGTCATCGGCGTGGTGCAGGGCGCCTATTCGACCGAGGTGCTGCGCGGGGCCATTCTCGCCGTGCCGTCCGGGCAGATCGAGGCGGCGCGCGCCTTCGGCATGTCGCCGCTGATGGTGCTGCGGCGGGTGACGCTGCCGGCCATGCTGCCGCATGCGCTGCCGGGGCTGTCCAATCTCTGGCTGATCTGCACCAAGGACACCGCGTTGCTCGCGGTGGTCGGCTTCAGCGAGCTGACGCTGGTGACGCGGCAGGCGGCGGGCACGACCAAGGCCTATATGCTGTTCTTCTGCGCGGCAGGGGTGCTCTATCTGCTGCTGACGCTGGCTTCCACCCTCGTCATCCGCTTCATCGAGGCCCGCGCCCGGCGCGGCTGGGTGGCGCGATGACGCCCCAACGCCGCGCCGGGGCGGCGGAACCGCTGGTGGAGCTTCCGCCGGAAGAGAGCACGCTGGAGGCCACGGCGCTGACCCGGCTGCCGAGGGCGCGGGCCCTGCTCCAGCCGCACCGCCTCGCGCTGATGGCAGTGGCGGGCGTGCTGGTGTTCTGCGCGGCGTGGTTCATGCGCTGGGACTGGCTGCCAACCTATGCCGGGGCGCTCGTCTCCGGCGTCGGTGTCACGCTGCTGATGCTGGTGAGCACGGCGCTGCTCGGCTTCGTGCTCGCCGTGCCGATCGGGCTGGTGCAGGTGACGGGGCCGTGGTGGCTGAGCCTGCCGGCGCAGGGCTTCTGCACCATCATCCGCGGCACGCCGCTGCTGCTACAGCTCTGGCTGCTCTATTACGGGCTCGGCTCGCTGTTTCCGCAATTCCCGGAAATCCGCCAGTCCTTCCTCTGGCCCTATCTGCGCGAAGCCTGGCCCTATGGCGTGGCGGCGCTGACCTTTTCCTTCGCCGCCTATGAGGGCGAGGTGATGCGCGGCGCCTTTTCCGGCGTGCCGAGGGGCGAGCTGGAGGCGGCCCGCGCCTATGGCATGGGTCGCTGGAAACTGTTCTGGCGCATCTGGCTACCGCGCGCCGTGCACCGCGCCTTGCCCACGCTCAATGGCGAGACCGTGCTGCAGCTGAAGGCGACCCCGCTCGTCGCCACCATCACGGTGATCGATGTCTATGCCGTCATCTCCAAGATTCGGCAGGTCACCTATCTGACCTATGAGCCGCTGCTGCTGCTGGCGCTGATCTACCTTATCCTCACCGCTTTGCTGGTGGCGGGATTCCGCTATTTCGAGAACAGAATACCCAACCGGAGTGCCTGAACATGAACGCGCGCGCCACGCTCACCAATGCGATGCCGGAATTGGTCGCGCTGCGCCGGGACCTGCATGCCCATCCCGAACTCGGGCTTGAGGAGGTGCGCACCTCCGATCTCATCGCCCGCGAACTGACCGCGCTCGGCTATCAGGTGACGCGCGGGCTCGCCAAGACCGGGCTGGTGGCGACGCTGTCCCAGGGCAGCAGCAGGCGCTCGGTCGGGGTGCGGGCCGACATCGACGCGCTGCCGATCCTTGAGGAGACCGGCCTGCCCTATGCCAGCACGACGCCGGGGCTGATGCATGCCTGCGGCCATGACGGGCACACCGCCATGCTGATCGGCGCGGCGCGCGCCATCGCCGAGCGGCGCCATTTCGACGGCACGGTGCATCTCATCTTCCAGCCGGCGGAGGAGAATTTCGGCGGGGCGAAGATCATGGTGGAGGAGGGGCTGTTCGACCGCTTCCCCTGCGACGCGGTGTTCGCGCTGCACAATGACCCCGACGTGCCCTTCGGCACCTTCGTGTTCCGCGACGGGCCGATCATGGCGGCGGTGGATGAGTGCCGCATCACCGTGCATGGCCGGGGCGGGCACGGGGCGGAGCCGCAATCGACGGCCGATCCCATCCTTGCCGGGGCCTCCATCGTCATGGCGCTGCAATCCATCGTCGCGCGCAACATCCACCCGATGGACCCGAGCGTGATCACGGTCGGCGCCTTCCATGCCGGGGCGGCGAGCAATGTCATTCCCGAACGCGCCGAACTGGTGATCGGCATCCGCTCCTTCGATCCGGGCGTGCGCGACGAGCTGGAGCGCCGCATCCGCCTGATCGCCGAGGGGCAGGCGGCGAGCTACGGCATGAGCGCGACGGTGGACTATCAGCGCAGCTATGACGCCACCATCAACCACGCGGCGGAGACGGACTTCCTGCGCGCGCTCGCCACCCGTTTCTCCGGGGCGGACAAGGTACGCGAAATGGCGCGCCCCAGCATGGGCAGCGAGGATTTCGCCTATATGCTGAAGGAGCGGCCGGGCAGCTATTTCTTCCTCGGCGGAAGGGTGTCGGAGGCGGACCGCCCGCTCCACCATCCCGGCTACAATTTCAACGACGATCTGCTGCCGATCGGCGCCGCCTTCTGGACCGAGCTGGTCGAGACCTATCTGAAACCGGCGTGAGCGTGCACGGGGCGCGGTTGCGGCGGACGAAGGACGAGGTTTCATGCGAGTGCCCTCGACACAGGCGCTGCGGGCGCTGGAAGCCTTCGCCCGCCATGGCACGGTCTGGCAGGCGGCGGCGGAGCTGAACATCACCCGCAGCGCGGTCAGCCACCAGCTGCGCTTCCTCGAACAGGATCTCGGCTTCGCCCTGCTCCAGCGCGCCGGCAAGGGCGTGAGCCTGACGGCGCAGGGCAAGCGCTACGCCGCCGATGTGCGCACCGCTCTGGCGCTGCTGGCCGACGCGGCGGTGCAATATGGCGATCGCGGGCTGCTGCAGGGGGCGATCACCATCAGCTCGACGCCGGGCTTCGCCACCTTCTGGCTCTGCACCCATATCGCCGAGTTCCGCCAGCTCCATCCCGGCGTGACGCTGCGCATCGTCACCCCGTCGCGGCTGGAGGATGTCGACGCGCCGGGCGTCGATGCCTTCATTGCCTATGGCGACGGCGACTGGCCGCGCCACAGCGTGGAACTGCTCAGCGTGGTCGATTTCATGCCGGTATGCAGCCCGGCGCTGCTCAACCAGCTCGGCGGCTTGAGCGAGCCGGTGGACGTGTTCCGCACGGTGCTGCTGCATCTCGACGGGCTCGGAGACTGGTTTACCTGGCTATCGGCGGCCGGCGTCGTGGCGCCGCGCACCGACCAGGGCGTGATCTTCTCCGACATGAACCTCGTTCTGGCGGCGGCGCTGGCGGGGCAGGGGATCGCCATCGGCGACAATTTCGTCTGCCGGCAGGCGGTGGAGACCGGGCGGCTGGTGGTGCCGTTCGATCTCACCATCCGCGCCTCGCGCGCTTACTACTTCGTCACCCCGCGCGACCGTCCCGGCAATCCCGCGATCGAGGCCTTCGCCGACTGGCTGAAATCACGCCTCGTCCAGACCGCGCCGGTCATGCGGCTATGAATGCTGAATTGATAGGCGGCGCACTATCCGTGCTTAGCATGCCGCCAATGGCGTGAATTTATAGCTACAGCATTCGGCATTTTTATTCATTTGAGGTGAGCGGATCGCGAGATTAGGATTTCTACATATACAGGGAGCACGCGGCAAAGGTGAGCAAGCGCGCGGTCGGGTTGCAGGCGGTCGGGATCGGCAAAACCTTCGGCCACTTCACGGCGCTGGAGGGCATCACGCTCGACATCGCGGCGGGGGAGTTCCTCACCCTGCTCGGCCCCTCAGGGTCCGGCAAGACGACCTTCCTCATGGTGCTCGCCGGTTTCCAGGCCGCGACCACGGGCCGGCTGCTCAGCGACGGCACCGACATCACCCGCAGCCGGGCGGAAGACCGTTCCTTCGGCATGGTGTTTCAGGGCTATGCGCTGTTTCCGCACAAGAGCGTCGCGCAGAACATCGCCTTCCCGCTGCAGGTGAGGGGCGTGGCGCGCGAGGAGATCGCCCGCCGCGTCGACGCCATCATCGCCCGGGTCGGGCTGGTGGGGCACGCGAACAAGCGCCCCGCCCAGCTCTCGGGCGGGCAGCAGCAGCGCGTGGCGCTGGCCCGCGCGCTGGTGTTCGAGCCGCCGGTGCTGCTGCTCGACGAGCCGTTTTCCGCCCTCGACAAGCATTTGCGCGGCCGCATGCAGGACGAGGTGGCGCGCCTGCATGGCGAGTTCGGCACCACCTTCGTCTTCGTCACCCATGACCAGAGCGAGGCGCTGTCGCTGTCCTCGCGCATCGCCATCTTCAATCATGGCCGGCTGCTGCAGGTCGGGGCGCCGCGCGACATCTATGAGCGCCCGTCGAGCCGCTTCGTCGCCGAGTTCCTCGGCGAGATCAACCTGCTTCCCGTCGACGGCATCGGCCATTGTTCGCGGGGCACCAGCGGCCGGTTCGAGGAGGTGCGCCTCACCGCGCCGCGGCATGAGAACCTGAACGGCAGTGCCGTGCTGGCGGTGCGGCCCGAGCACATGTCGGTCAGCCCCGAACCGCCGGCGGAAGGCAATGGCGTGCCTGCGCGGCTCGCCGGCACCACCTATCTCGGCTCGGCGATGCGCCTTGCCTTCGCCACACGCAGCGGCACGCCGCTGACCGTGACCCTGCCGAGCGAGGCCGCCGGCCGCATCCTCTCCCATGGGCCGGATGTCTGGGTCACCTGGTCCTTCGAGAATGGCTTCCTTCTTCCAGAGCAAAGCTGAAAACAGCAGGAGCACGCCGTGAACGACGCATTCCAGAAAGACTGCCTCGACATTCTCGCGGCGAAGGCCGCGCGTGGCGAGATCGACCGCCGCCGTTTCGTCACCCTCGCCGCGCTGATCTTTGGCGGCGCCCCGCTGCTCCTGCGCACGCCCGAAGCGCTGGCGCAGGTGCGCCAGCTCGTGCTGGTGAATTGGGGCGGCGACGCGCTGAAAGCCTATGACAAGGCCTATGGCCAGCCCTTCGAGAAGGCGACCGGCATCGTCGTCAAGGAGGACGGCACCGGCCCGACCGAGGGCGCCATCGCCGCCCAGTTCAAGAGCGGCAAGCCGACCTGGGATATCGTCGATGCCGACCCGTTCTCGGCCATCTCGCTCGGCAAGCAGGGGATGATCGAGCCGATCGACTATACGATCGTCGACAAGGCGAAGATGCGGCCCGGCTTCGACTGGGAATATGCCGCTTCGACCTATTTCTTCTCCTATGTCCTTGCCTATGACGCGGAGAAATACGGCGCCAACCCGCCCAAGACCATGGCCGACTTCTTCGATGTGAAGACGTTCCCGGGCAAGCGCACCATGTATAAATGGGGCGCGGGCATGTGGGAGGCGGCGCTGCTCGCCGATGGCGTCGCGCCCGACAAGCTCTACCCGCTCGATCTCAAGCGCGCCCATGCCAAGATCGCCGCGCTGAAGCCGGATGTCGCGGCCTATTGGGGCGGCGGCGCGGAGAGCCAGCAGCTGATGCTGAGCGGCGACGCCTCGATGGGGCTGATCTGGTCGACCCGCGCCTCGCTGATCGAGAAGGATTCCGGCGGGCAGATCAAGTTCACCTGGAATCAGGGGCTGCTCTCGCCGGGCGCGCTGGCGGTGATCAAGAACAACCCCGGCGGCAAGGAGAACGCGATGAAGTTCATCGCCTCCACCTCCGTGCCCGAGCGCCAGCTGGTGATGTTCGACATGCTCGGGCAGGGGCCGGCCAACCCGGCGACCGATGCGCTGATCCCCGCGGACCAGCGGCGCTACAACCCGGTCGACCCCGCCAATATGAAGAGCCAGGCCGTGCTCGACATGCCCTGGTACGCCGACAATTACGGCGCCGCGCTCGACGAGTTCACCAAGGTCATCTCGGCCTGAGGCCCGCGCCCTCCCGCACCGCGCGGGAGGGCTTTCGCCCCCGACGGATTGCCCCCATGCGCCCGCGCTCCGCCTTCTGGCCCGCACTCGCCCTGACAGCGCCTCTGGTGCTGTTTCTGGCGTTTGCCTATGCGCTGCCCTTCCTCGGCGTCGCGCTGTGGAGCGTGACGCTGCCGGAGCCGGGGGTCGGGCAGTATGAGCGGCTGGTGAGCGATCCGCTGGTGCTGTCGGTGTTTCTGCGCACCTTCCGCATCTGCTTTCTTGTCACGCTGATCGCGGTGGCCTGCGCCTATGCCGTCACTTATGTCTGGGTGCGGGGCTCAAGGATGCAGCGCCGGCTCATCGAGATCTGCATCTTCGTGCCGTTCTGGATTTCGCTGTTGACACGCGCCTTTGGCTGGCTGGCGCTGCTGTCCAATCGCGGCATCGTCAATAGCGCACTGCAGGCGCTCGGCCTCATCGACGCGCCGCTGGCGCTGGTGCGCAACGAGCCGAGCGTGATCGCCGGCATGGTGCATGTGCTCATCCCCTTCGCCGTGCTGCCGCTCGCTTCCGCGATGCGGGCGGTGGACGAGCGGGTGCTGCTCGCGGCGCGTGGCATGGGCGCCTCGCGCCTGCGCATCTTCTGGTCGGTGTTCTTTCCCATGACGCTGCCCGGGGTGATCGGCGCGACGCTGATCGTCTTCGTGTTCAGCCTCGGCTTTTTCGTCACCCCGGCCATTCTCGGCGGCGGCCGGTCGATCATGGTGGCCGAGCTGGTGTATCTGCGCATGTTCCAGAGCCCGGACTGGGGGCTGGGCGCGGCGATCAGCGTGGCGCTGGTGGTTCTCGTCGCCGCGCTGATGGGCCTGCTGGCGCGCTTCGCCCGGCTCGGGCTGATGGGGAGCGGGCGATGAGGCTGCAGCGTCCCGGGCCCGTCGCGGTCGTGCTCGCGCTGCTGGTGGGGGTGTTCCTGCTGCTGCCGCTGCTGGCGGTGGTGCCGATCTCCTTCACCCCCGGCCGGCTGCTGACCCTGCCCAAGGGCAGCCTGTCGCTGACCCATTACCGCACTTTGTTCGAGAATCCGGACTGGCTCGCCAGCATCCTGCTGAGCGCGCGCATCGCGCTGTTCACCAGCGTGATCGCGACCGGGCTGGCGACCAGTTTCGCGCTCGGCATCTGGATGCTGCAGCCGCGCTTCTCCCAGCTTCTGGTCGGCTTCGTGCTGCTGCCGATGATCGTGCCGCCGGTGGTTTCGGCGATGACGCTGTATTTCCTGCTCACCGGCATGTCACAGGTCTCGCACGCCATCGGCTTCGACAGCGTGATCGGCGTGACGCTTGCCCATGTGGTGATGACGGTGCCTTTCGCGGTGGTGATGGTGCTGGTGGCGCTGGCGCAGGTCGACCGGCGCATCGACCTCGCTGCGCGCGGCATGGGGGCGGGCGTCGTCCAGCGCATCGTGCACGTCATCCTGCCCAATATCGGCTTCGGCGTGGCGACGGCGGCGCTGCTGGTCTTCGTCCTGTCCTGGGAGGAGATCGGCGTCACGCTGTTCATCACCAGCGTCGACGCGATCACCTTGCCGCGGCTGATGTGGATGGGGCTGCGCGACAATGTCGATCCCGCCGTCGCCGCTATTTCCGTCGTGCTGATCGTGGTCACGACGCTGATCCTGCTGGCCCGCGTGGCGCTGCAGCGCCGCCCCGATTTCGAGGAGGAATGAGATGGACGAGGTATTCGGCCGCAAGGACATGATCAGTCCCTCCCGGCTCAAGGAACTGAGCGCGAAATCGGATGTGTCGGGCTTCATCCAGCTCGGCAGCCATCTCGGCGCGCTGGCGATCACCGGCGCGGCGCTGTGGTTCAGCTGGGGCACGTGGTGGATGGTGCCGGTGTTCATGCTGCACGGCACGCTGATCAACTTCCTCTATGCCGGCCAGCATGAGATGAGCCATTCCACGGTCTTCAAGACCAAGGCGCTCAACGAGTTCTTCGGCCGGCTGTTCGGCTTCGTGCTGATCTATCCGCGCGATTTCGACCAGATCCAGCACTTCGCCCATCACCGCTACACCCAGGACTGGGAGGGCGACGGCGAGCTGGGGCGCGAGCGCTATTCGATGCTGTCCTATCTGCTCTGGGTGCTGGGGCCGACCTATTGGTACAGCCGCATCCGTCGGGTGCTGCGCTTCGCCTGCGGCATCGTCAGCGAGCATTACATTCCGCAGGACCAGCACGCGAAGGTCATTCGCGAAGCGCGCTGGCATCTGGCGGGCTATGCGCTGATCGCGGTGCTGTCGGTGGCGACGGGCAGCTGGCTGGCGGTGAAGCTCTGGCTGCTGCCGATGATCGTGATGAAGCCGGTGCACCAGCTGCAGAACACGATCGAGCATCTCGGCCTGCCGCATGTCGACCAGATCACCGAGAACACCCGCACCACCCGCACCAACGCGCTGATGCGCTGGATGTGCTGGAACATGCAGTTCCACACCGCCCACCACGCCTTCCCCGGCGTGCCGTTCCACCGGCTGCCGGACCTCCACCGCACCATCTTCGTGGAGAAGGGCCGCAAGCCGCATTCCATGACCTATCTCGGCTTTCAGCTGGCGGTGATCAAGGCGTTCTGGAACGGGCGGACCGAGGCGGACTATCCCGACGACAAGATCTGGATCATGGACGACACCGACCTCGAACCGGTCGGCCCGCGCGCCGCCAAGCGGGTCTGAGCCATGCCGCTCAAGGTCTACCAGTCGCTCTGGGCCACCGAACGCCGCCGCCCCGGCACGCCGGAGCGGCCGGTGCCCGAGCGCTTCGACGCGGTGAAGGCGGCCGGCTTCGACGGCATGGCCATCGACCTCGGCGCCATGGATATAGACGCGGCGCGGGGCACGGTGGCGGAGTTCGCCCGCACCGGCCTTGGCGGGCTGCTGACCGCCTTTCCCCGCTCGATCGAGGAACTGCGCCCGGCGCTGCACCTCGCCAAGGAGATCGGTTCGCCCTTCGTCATCGTCATCGGCCAGGTGATGCCGCTCTCCGTGGCGGAGATGGTGCCTGTCATCGAGGCGTGGATGCGGATCGGGCGGGAGGAGGGCGTCCCGCTGCAGTTCGAGACACATCGCAACTGCATCACCAACGACATGTTCGCGACGCTGCTGCTGCTCGACGCCATCCCTGAGCTGCGGCTCGCCGCCGACCTGTCGCATTATGTGGTCGACCGCGAGATGATGCTGCCGATCAGCACTGAGTATCAGGCGCAGGTGGGCCGGCTGCTGGCGCGCTCGGACAGCTTCCAGGGCCGGGTGGCCAATCGCTGCCAGGTGCAGCTGCCGCTGCATTTCCCCCAGCACCAGCCCTGGGTCGCCGTGTTCCGCGACTGGTGGCGGCGGGGATTTTCTTCATGGCAGGCGCGCCACGGCACGGACGCCGACTGCCTGTTCCTGTGCGAGCTCGGCCCGCGTGACTACGCCATCACCGATGCGCAGGGCGAGGAATTGTCGGACCGCGCGCAGGAAGCCCTGCTGCTGCGCCAATGGGCGCTTGAGGACTGGGACGCGGCTACCGCGCATCCCGTCGCCGAACCGAACTGAGGAGAAGCCGTCATGGTCGTCGCCCGCCTGAGCCCGGAGATGAGCGCCGCTGAATGGCAGCAGCGTGTGGACCTTGCCGCCTGCTACCGGCTGCTCGCGCATTACCGGATGACCGACCTCATCTACACCCATTGCACCGTGCGGGTGCCGGGCGAGCCGGGGCGGTTTCTCATCAACCCCTATGGCCACCGCTGGGAGGAGATCACCGCTTCCTCGCTGGTGAAGATCGATGTCGACGGCAACAAGGTGGGCGACAGCCCGCACCGGGTGAATCCCGCCGGCTTCACCATCCATTCCGCCGTGCATATGAGCCGGCACGACGCGGCCTGCGTCATCCACACCCACACCCGCGCCGGCATGGCGGTGGCCTCGCTGAAGGAAGGGCTGCTGCCGCTCAACCAGATCGCGCTGCAATTCTATGGCCGGCTCGGTCTGCATGACTATGAGGGCATCGCGCTCGATCTCGACGAGCGCGAACGCATCATCGCCGATCTCGGCACCCATTGCGGCCTGCTGCTGCGCAATCATGGCCTGCTCACCGTCGGGCGCAGCGTCGCCGAGGCGTTCAACCTGATGTTCTATCTGGAGCGCGCCTGCGAGGTGCAGGTGGCGACGCTTTCCATGGGCCGCGAGATCGTGCTGCCGCCGCGCGAGGTCTGCGAGAAGGTCGGCGCGCAATATGACCAGATGAATTTCGACGACGGCGACCTGCAGCTCGAATGGGACGCGCATCTGCGGATGCTCGACGCGCTCGATCCGTCCTACCGCACCTGAACATTCAAGGGATCAGCAAGATCCGAACGCCTGGGAGCACGCACATGACCACCGAGACGAGTGCCGCCGCTGGCAGCTTCGACTGGACCCTGCCGGCCAGCGATTATTGCGATCCCGCGCTTTACGCGCGCGAGCGCAAGGAGATCTTCGCCCGCAACTGGATGCTGTTCACCTGGTCGGAGCGGCTGCAGAAGCCGGGCGACTATGTGACCGGCACGCTGGCGGGCTATCCCGTCTTCGTCATCCGCGACGATGACGGGGTGGTGCGTGCCTTCCACAATGTCTGCCGCCATCGCGGCGCGCAGCTGCTGGAAAAGGAGGAGGGCCATTGCGGCAAGCTGGTGGTCTGCCCCTATCACAGCTGGAGCTTTACCCGTGACGGCGCCCTGAACAAGGCGGTGGATTTCGGCGAGGGCATCAATTTCGACCCGAAGGCGTGGGGCCTTTACGCCATCGACGCCGAGGAATGGCGCGGCCTCGTCTTTCTGCGCATCGCCCGCGGCGGCGAGAGCCTCATCGACTGGCTCGGCCCGATCCACGCCATGGCGGCGGATTATCCGCTGGAGCAGCAGCATTATTTCATGTCGAAGGATCGCGATTGCGCCGTCGACTGGAAGGTCTATGGCGAGAACTACCTCGAATGCTACCACTGCCGGACCATGCATCCGGGCCTGTGCCAGTCGCTGGATATCGACAATTACCGCATCGACACCTACCCCAAAGACAAGTTCTTCCATTTGCACGCGCCCAAGCGCGATGGCGGGCTGACGCGGGGGCTGTATTTCTATCGCTTCCCCTTCCTCATGCTGAACCTCTATGACTGGGGCTCGTCCATCGCCACTATCGAGCCGCTGGGGCCGGGGCGCATCCGCCACATCAACTGGTACTTCTTCACCGATGTCTCGCCGGAGAAAGCGGAAGAGAACCGCCGCTCGGCCGAGTGGTCGGCGCAGATCGTGACCGAGGATCTCGACATCATCACCGGCGTGCAGCGCAATCTGGAGGCCGGCATCTACACGCGCGGGCCGCTGTCGCCGAAAAATGAGTATTCGGTCAAAGCCTTCCAGGACATGTGCCGCGAAGGACTGGAGCCCAAGGCCCCGCTGCGCGGCGTCGCCGCGGAATAATTCGTGCCGTCCTTGGGAATGCGATCCGTCAGCGTGGGGTTGAAGCGATGAATGCCGACGTTACCGTGGGCAAGGTTTACGACGCCATCATTATCGGCGCCGGGCACAATGGGCTGGTCTGCGCCAATTATCTCGCCAAGGCGGGACAGAAGGTGCTGGTGCTGGAACGCCGCGATGTCGTCGGCGGGGCGGCGGTGACGGAGGAGATCGCGCCCGGCTTCCGGGCGTCGATCTTCTCCTACCTCATGAGCCTGCTGCACCCGCGCATCATTCGCGAGCTGGAGCTGAAGAAGCACGGGCTGGAAGTGCTGCCCTGCTCGGACATGGTCTCCCCGCTGGACGGGGAGGACTACATCCTGTTCTCCGACAATATCGCCAAGTCGCAGGCGAGCTTCGCCCGCTTCTCCAAGCACGATGCGGATATCTATCCCGAATTCGACCGCTATCTGAACGAAGCGGCCAACATCGTGCGCAAGCTGCTGTGGGAGACGCCGGTCGACCCGACCAAGCGCGACTGGCGAACCTTCAAGGACGGGGCGTCGCTGCTGTGGCGCCACCGCAAGATCGGGCGGAAGATGTACCGCATCGTCGATATGCTGACGATGAGCGCCTATGACTTCCTGCGCGAATGGTTCGAGGATGAGCGCGTGATGGCGGTGCTGGCCTATTACGCCTCGATCGGCACCTTCGCCGGGCCGAAATCGCCGGGTTCGGCCTATGTCATCATGCACCACATCATGGGCGAGCATGAGGGCGCCGGCGGCTGGGGCTTCATCAAGGGCGGCATGGGCGCCATCACCCAGGCGCTCGCCTCTTCCGCGCGCGAGAAGGGCGTCGACATCGTCACCGGCGCGCCGATCCGGGAAGTGCGGGTGCAGAATGGCCGCGCCACGGCGGTCTCGACCACGAAAGGCGAGACCTATGCCGCCAAGACCATCATCTCCAATGCCAGCGCCAAGACGCTCTATCTCGACCTCGTCGGCGAGACGCATCTGCCGGAGGAGGTGGTGCGGGAGATCAAGGGCTATCGCACCTTCTCGACCGCCTTCAAGATGAACATTGCCTGCGAGCGCCCGCCGCAATACCGCATTCTTGACCGGGTGCGGCGCGAGGGGACGCTGGGGAATTTCGACTACCCCACCTATATGCACATCGCGCCCGACATCGACTATCTGGAGCGCGCCTATGACGATGCCAAGCATGGCTGGTACTCGTCGCGCCCCTTCATCACCCCCGTGGTGCCGACCATGGTCGACACGACGCTGGCGCCGCCGGGCAAGCATGTGGTCAATCTGTTCGGCGGCCACGCGCCCTACACGCTGAAGGGCGGCGACTGGGCCACCGAGAAGGAGAACTTCCGCAAGACGGTGTTCGACACCATCGAGGAATACGCCCCCGGCTTCCGCGACGATGTGATCGAGGCGCAGCTGCTCGTCGCGCCTGACATCGAGAACATCGTCAACCTGCCGCAGGGCCACATCTTCCATGGCGAGCTGTCGACCGACCAGCTGTTCTTCCAGCGGCCGGTCTCGGGCTATGCGGATTACCGCACGCCGGTGAAGGGGCTCTATATCTGCGGCTCCTCCATGCATCCGGGCGGCGGCGTTTCCGGCATCCCCGGCTTCAACGCCGCCCGCGAGGTGATGCGCGACATCAAGGCGAAGCGGAACTGACGGCAATGCGAGAGGCCCGGACCGGGCCCCTCGCGGCCCGGCTCAGCCGAGCGTGGCGGCAACCGCCTCGACCGCGCCGCGCGTGGCCTCGACCACGGCATCGGCTTCCTCCCGCGTCAGGCACAGCGGCGGGGCGAAGCCGATAATGTCGCCCTGCGGCATGGCACGGGCGATGACACCGCGCTCCAGCATGGCGGCGGCGATGCGCGGGCCGACCTTCTCGGCCGTGTCGAAGAAAGCGCGGTCGTCCTTGTCGCGCACCAGTTCCACCGCCGCCAGCAGCCCCTCGCCGCGCACCTCGCCGACGAAGCGGTGGCCGGCGAGCGCGTCCTTCAGCGCGGCATTGAAATAGGCGCCGGTCTCGCGGGCATTGGTGACGAGGTCGAGCTCGTCGACCAGTTCGAGATTGGCGACGCCGGCCGCGGTGCACAGCGGGTGCGAGGAGTAGGTCCAGCCATGGCCGATGGGACCGTAGGCGTCCGAGCCCTGTTCCAGTATCCGCCAGACCTTCTCCGAGACGATGACGCCGGAAAGCGGCGCATAGGCGGAGGTGAGGCCCTTGGCGATGGTGATGAGGTCCGGTTCGATGCCGTAATGGTCGGAGCCGAACATGCTGCCGAGCCGCCCGAAGCCGGTGACCACCTCGTCGGCGATCAGCAGGATGTCGTATTTCTTCAGCACCGCCTGGATCTTCGGCCAGTAGCCGGCCGGCGGCGGCACGATGCCCCCGGTGCCCAGCACCGGCTCGCCGATGAAGGCAGCGATGGTGTCCGGCCCTTCCGTGAGGATCATCTCTTCCAGCTTGTCGGCGCAGTACTGGGAGAACTGCTCCTCGCTCATGGAACGGTCCGGCCGGCGGAAATAATAGGGCGCCTCGGTGTGCAGGATCGGCGCGCGCGGCAGGTCGAACAGATTGTGGAAGCCGGCGAGGCCGGTGAGGCTGCCGGTCATCACGCCGGAGCCGTGATAGCCGCGCCAGCGCGAGATGATCTTCTTCTTCTGCGGCCGGCCGAGCACATTGTTGATGTACCAGACCAGCTTGATGTTGGTCTCGTTGGCGTCCGACCCCGAAAGCCCGAAGAACACCCGGCTCATCCCCGCCGGCGCGCGCTCCACCACCATGCGGGCGAGGTTGATCGACGGCTCGGAACCATGACCGGCATAGGCATGGTAATAGGCGAGCCTGGACGCCTGTTCGGCGATGGCGTCGGTGATCTTGCGTCGGCCATAGCCGACATTCACGCAGTACAGCCCGCCAAAGGCGTCGAGGCTGCGCCGGCCCTCGCGGTCGACGATATAGACACCCTCGCCGCCGGTGACGATGCGGTTCGGGGTCTCGCCACGCGCATGCTGGGCCATGTGGGTGGAGGGGTGGAAGAAGTGGTCGCGGTCCCAGCTTTCCAGTTCGTTGCTGGCGGGGGCGGGATGGTCGAGCATGATGGGTCTCCTTAAAACTCCCGCCTCAGCCGAGGTCGAGGCAGACATATTTGAGGTCGGTGAAGGCTTCGAGGCCGTGGCGCGCGCCTTCGCGGCCGAGGCCGGACTGCTTCACGCCGCCAAAGGGGATGGGGGCGCCGGTGATCTTGACGCGGTTGACCGCGACCATGCCGTAGTCGAGCGACTGCGCCATCCGCGCCGCCCGCGCGCCGTCGCGTGTGACGACATAGGCGACCAGCCCGTATTCGGTGGCATTGGCCCGGGCGATCACCTCTGCCTCCGTGTCGAAGGGGGCGAGGGCGGCGACGGGGGCGAAGGTTTCCTCGCGCATGATCAGCGCCTCGTCCGGCACGTCGGCGAGAACGGTGGGGGCGAGGAAGAGCGGGCCCGGTAGCGCGCGCTCCGGTGTCAGGCGGCGCGCGCCGCGTGTCCGCGCGTCGTCGATCTGCGCCTGCGCCTTCGCGACGGCCTGCGCGTGCATCAGCGGGCCGATCTCCGTTGCCTCGTCCAGCCCGGGCCCCATCCGCAGTGCCGCGACGCGCGCGGCAAAGGCGGTGCAGAAGCGCGGATAAAGCGCACGCTGCACATAGATCCGGTTGGCGGCGAGGCAGTCCTGGCCGGAGGTGGCGAATTTGGCATCGACGGCGATGGCGACGGCGCGCTCAAGATCGGCATCGTCGAACACGATCAGCGGCGCATGGCCGCCAAGTTCCATCACCACCCGCTTCATGCTGGAGGCGGCATTGCGGGCGACGATCCGGCCGATCTCCGTCGAGCCGGTGAAGCTGACCGCCCGCACCCGCAGATCGGCGCAGAAGGTCTCGGCGATCGGGGCGGGTTCGCCGGTGACGACATTGAACACGCCGGCCGGGAAGCCGGCCCGCTCGGCCAGCTCCGCCAGCGCCAGCGCCGAGAGCGGCGTGTGCGAGGACGGGTGCGCGACGACGGTGCAGCCGGCCGCCAGCGCCGCCGCCGCCTTGCGGGTGAGCATGGCGGACGGGAAGTTCCACGGCGTCAGCAGCGCGGCGACACCGACCGGGACACGGGCGAGCGACATCTGCGCGCCGGGGAGATGGCTGGTGACGCCCTCCACATTCACCCGCAGCGCCTCCTCGGCGTAATAGGCGATGAAGGAGGCGGCATAGGCGATCTCGCCGCGCGATTCCGCCAGCGGCTTGCCTTGCTCAAGGGTCATGAGAAGGGCGAGATCGTCGGCGGCCTCCCGCATGAGCCCGTGCCAGCGGTGCAGAAGGTCGGTGCGCTCCTGGGGGAGAAGCCCTTTCCAGGCCGGGAAGGCGCGGTGGGCGGCATTAACCGCCCGCGTCGCCTCGGCCGCACCCAGCGCCGCGACCTCGGCGAGGACGCTGCCATCGGCCGGATCGGTGACGGTGAAGGTCTGGCCTTCCGGCGCGCCGGTCCATTTGCCGTCGATATAGGACAGGCTGCGCAGCAGACGCGGATCGGACAGCCGCCCCAACGCCGGGTGGCCGGCGGTGCGGGCGAAGCGTTCGTTGCGGGCGCGTTCATTGCGGGCGGGCGCGATCATGGCGGCTCCTTTCTCTCGTTCCCTGAAGCCTAGGCGGGCGGGGGCCGAGAGGGTTTCCGAACATCCCGGCGACCACCGACAGGCCGCCGGAACTTCGCCGGTCCACCGAAGGATTATCGGCGGGCGCGGCGTCTACCGCAGCACCGAGGCCAGGAACTCGCAGGTGCGCGGGTGGGTGGGGGCGGTGAAGATCGCCTCCGGCGCGCCCTGCTCGCAGATGCGGCCCTTGTCGAAGAAGCACACGCGGTCCGAGACCTCGCGGGCGAAGCGCATCTCATGCGTCACCAGCAGCATGGTCAGGTCGTGCTCATGGGCGAGGTCGCGGATGACGGCCAGCACCTCGCCGACCAGCTGCGGGTCGAGCGCCGAGGTCGGCTCGTCGAACAGCAGCACGCGCGGGCGCATGGCCAGCGCCCGGGCGATGGCGACGCGCTGCTGCTGGCCGCCGGAGAGCTGGGAGGGAAAATGGTCTTTCTTGTCCGCGAGCCCGACCAGCGCCAGCAGATCCGCCGCCCGCGCCTCCGCCTCCGCCCGCGAGAGGCCGAGCACGCGCACCGGCGCTTCCGCCACATTGCGCATCACGCTCATATGCGGAAACAGGTTGAAGCTCTGGAACACCATGCCGACATGGCTGCGGATCTCGCGCAGATGCCGTTCCGATGCCTGGAACGGGCCGGTGCCGTGAGGCTCGTGATAGTCCTTGCCCGCCAGAGTGAGGCGTCCCTCCTGGAACGGCTCCAGCGTCATCAGGATGCGCAGCACGGTCGATTTGCCCGAGCCGGACGGGCCGATGAGCGTGACCTTCTCGCCCGGCGCGACCTCGAAATTGAAGTCGTCGAGCACGGTGAGCGCGCCGAAACGCTTGGTCACGCCGGCGAACTGGATGAGGGGCGCGGGGGCGTTCTCGGTCATCGCAGCGGGATTCCTGCCTTGGGGAGCACTTTCTGCAGCCGGTGCAGGCCGGCCGAGCAGATCAGCGTCAGGATGAGGAAAATCAGGCCGACCATGGTCAGCGGCACGAGATATTCGAAGGTCCGCTCGCCGATCATGTTGGCCAGCGCCATCATGTCGAGCACGGTGATGACGGAGAGCACGGGCGTCTCCTTGATCATCGCCACCATGTAATTGCCCATGGCCGGCAGGATGCGCGGCACGATCTGCGGGATGACGATGTCGCGATAGGTCTGCATCCGGGTCATGTTGAGCGCGGTGGCGGCTTCCCACTGGCCGCGCGGCACCGCCTCGATGCCGCCGCGATAGACCTCCGATGTGTAGGCCGAATATTGCAGCCCGAGCGCCAGCGCTCCGGTGAGGAAGGCGGGCAGGGTCACGCCATATTCCGGCAGCACATAGTAGAGGAAGAAGAGCTGCACCAGCAGAGGCGTGTCGCGCAGGAACTCGACGATGCAGGCCGTGGTCCAGGAGACGCTGCGGAAGCGGCTGCGCCGGAGCATGGCGAAGACCAGACCCAGCCCGAGCGCGATGGCGAAGCCGGCGGCGGCCGCCTTCAGCGTCACGGTGAGGCCGATGAGAATGATGGGCAGGATCGACCACGCATAGGTGAGCGGGGTCGTCGTATCCCAGGCGTAGCCGTACATCATGCCGGGCCCCTCACGAATGCGCCGCGCGCGGGAAGGCCGCGCCGCGCCGGGCGAGCCGCTCGATCAGCCGCATCAGCAGCATCAGCACCAGCGACATGGCGAAATAGCCGAGCAGCGTCAGCGTGTAGACGCCGGCACTGTCGAGGGTGAGGTTGCGGATCGACTGGGCACGGAAGGTCAGGTCGGCGATGGAGATCAGCGAGACCAGCGACGACAGTTTCAGCGTCTCGATGGCGAGGTTGCCGAAGGCCGGCAGCATTTCGATGAGCGCCTGCGGCAGGGTGATGTGGATGAGCGTGTGCAGCCGTCCGAAATTCAGCGCCCGCGCCGCCTCGTGCTGCTGCACCGAGACGGAGGCCAGCGCGCCGCGGACGATTTCCGAACCATAGGCGCCGACATGCAGCGCCAGCACCAATATGCCTGTTGCCACCGGCTCGAAGCTGATGCCGACCAGCGGCATCGCGTAATAGAACCAGAACAGCTGCACCAGCAGCGAGGTGCCGCGAAACAGCTCAGTGTAGCACAGCGCCAGCGTGGAGACGGCCCGTCCGCCCTCGACACGGGCGATGCCGGCGACGAAAGCCAGTACCGCCCCGATGGCGATGGCCGCCAGCGTGATCCACGCGGTGACGAAGGCGCCCTGCGCCAGCGAGGGCAGATAGGAGACCCACGACATCGACAGCTCCCGATGTGAGCGGCGGAAACGGCACGCCCTCCGCCGTGGCCTGGCCGCCGGCGGAGGGACGCGGGTTCAGGCGGCGCGGGCTACTTGCCGGCGCAGAGATCGGCCACCTTGCGGTCCGCCGCGGCCTTGATGCTCTCCGGCGAGAGGCCGTAGCCGGCGAGGATCTTCTTGTACTCGTCGGTGGTGCGGAACTCGACCAGCGCGGCGTTGAAGGCCTGATAGAGGTCCTTGTCCTCGGGACGGAAGGCGAAGCCGCCGTAATTGCGCACCGGCTTGCCGTCGACGACCGGGTCGGTGAACGGCGCCGCCTGCTCGACATTGGCCTGCCCCTTGGCGAGCGCGGCCACGGTCAGCTCGGTGGCGGCATAGGCGTCGGCGCGGTTCTGCACGGTGGCGAGCGCGTCGGCATTGGCGGTGATGAAGATCACCTGGTCATCCTTCACACCGACGGCGCGCAGGAAGTCGATATTGTTGGCGCCGGAGACCACCGCCACCTTCAGCGACGGATCCTTGGCGATGTCGGCATAGGTGGTGAGCTTCTTCGGGTTGCCCTTCTTCACCAGCAGCCCCTCGCCATAGGAGGAGTTCGGCTCGGTGAAGGCGACCTGCTTGCAGCGTTCGGGCGAGATGTTCTGCTCGGCGGCGACGAAATCGTAGCGCTTGGCCTTCAGGCCGGGGATCAGCGTGCCGAAGGGCGTCACCGTCCAGGTGACATCGGTGATGCCCATCTTCTTGAGCACGGCATTGGCGACATCGGGACCGATGCCGGCCGAGGTGCCGTCATCCTTCATGTAGGAATAGGGCACCTCATTGGCGGTGGCGGCGCGGATATAGCCTTGGTCCTTCACATCCTTCAGCGTGGTGGCGCTTGCGGCGGAGAGGCCGGCGGCGAGGGCGAGGGCGGAAAGCCCGGCGAGCTTGAGATACGACATGTTCTTCTCCTCTGGTCGGGTTGGAGTGAAAGGCGGTGCGCCGTGTTCCGGCGTGCGTGTTGGGCCGCTCGGCGGCCGGTTCGATCAGGCCGCCGTCACCACGGCGAGAACGGAAAGGCAGTCGCCCGCCTTGATCAGGCCGGGCACGTGGCGGGCGGCGAGCACGCCGTCCATCGCGGCGCGGTATTCGGCGGGCGCCTCGCCCGTGCGTCCGATGGGATAGACGCGGGCGATGAGGTCGCCCTTGCGCACCGGCGCGCCGAGATCGACCGCGAAGGCGATCAGCCCGTCATCCCCGGCGAAGGCGAAACAGTCG
This sequence comes from Ancylobacter polymorphus, assembly GCF_022836935.1. Taxonomy (NCBI): domain Bacteria; kingdom Pseudomonadati; phylum Pseudomonadota; class Alphaproteobacteria; order Hyphomicrobiales; family Xanthobacteraceae; genus Ancylobacter; species Ancylobacter polymorphus. Next base: position 2,495,608 of record NZ_CP083239.1, read on the forward strand.
GATGACGGCATGTCGAGCCAGCGCGTCGGCGCGGGTTCCGGCTCGCCCCGCAGGATGCCGGCATGGCGCAGCAGGTTGGTGACGCCGCGCCGGGCGATGCCGATGCTGGTGGCGCTCGCCGTGCCGGCACCGCCGAGTTCGGTGGTGACGAAGACCTTGCCCATGTCCTCGACGGTGGTGTCGAGCATGCCGACGGCGTCGATCTCCAGCATTTTCATCGAATAGGGAGCAGCGAAGGCGGCCACCGCCGCGAAGCACGCCGCCTCCTGCGCCTTGTCCGCCAGCTCATGCGCGGCGGCATAGGGCAGGAAGTCCAGCGTCTTGCCGCCGGAATGGAAGTCGAGCACCAGATCGGCGAGCGGCACGAGGTGGCGGGTGACGTAATCGGCGATCTTCTCCGTCACCGTGCCGTCCGGCCGGCCGGGGAAGCTGCGGTTGAGATTGCCGCGGTCGATGGGGGAGGTCCGGGTGCCGGCGCGAAAGGCGGGGTAGTTCAGCGCCGGCACGAGGATGACGCGGCCCTGCACCTCCTCCGGCTTCAAGGTCTGCGCCAGCTCGAACAGCGCGGCCGGGCCCTCATATTCGTCGCCATGATTGGCGCCGGTGAGCAGGGCGGTCGGCCCCTCGCCATTGGCGATGACGCAGATCGGGATCATCACCGAACCCCAGGCGCTGTCGTCGCGGCTGTAGGGCAGGCGCAGATGGCCGTGCTGCACGCCTTTCGCGGCGAAATCGACCGTCGGCGCGATCGGGGAGGGGCGGGGGGAGGCGGTGAGCATGCCCGTCACCGCTTCACGAAGAGCTGGCGCGGCACATTGGACAGGCATTCATGCCCGGCCTCGGTGATGGCGATGCTCTCGGTGATTTCCAGCCCCATATCCTCCAGCCACAGGCCGGTCATGAAGTGGAAGGTCATGCCGGGCTGCAATTCGGTGCGGTCGCCGGGGCGCAGGCTCATGGTGCGCTCGCCCCAGTCCGGGGGGTAGCTCAGCCCGATCGGGTAGCCAGTGCGGTTGTCCTTGATGATCCCGTATTTCTTCAGCACCGCGAAGAAGGCGTTGGCGATGTCCTCGCAGGTGTTGCCGGGCCGGGCGGCGGCGAGACCGGCCTCCATGCCTTCCAGCGTCGCCTTTTCGGCGTCGAGAAAAGCCTGTGTCGGCGTGCCGAGAAAGACGGTGCGCGAGAGCGGGCAGTGATAGCGCTTATAGGCGCCGGCGATCTCGAAGAAGGTGCCTTCCCCGGACCGCATCGGCTTGTCGTCCCAGGTGAGGTGCGGGGCGGACGCATCCGCGCCCGAGGGGAGCAGCGGCACGATGGCGGGATAGTCGCCGCCGAACTCGGCCGTGCCGCGAATGCCGGCATCGTAGATCTCGGCCACGAGGTCGCATTTGCGCATGCCGGGCTCGACCACCTCGACGATGCGCTTGTGCATCAGCTCGACGATGCGGCCGGCCTTGCGCATGTAGTCGAGTTCGGTCGGGCTCTTGACCGCGCGCTGCCAGTTCACCAGCCCGCCGGCATCCTGGAAGCGGGCATTGGGCAGGTGCCTGACCAGCGAGGCGAAGGCGGCGGCGGAGAAATAGTAATTGTCCATCTCGACCGCGATGGAACCCTTGTCCCAGCCGCGATCCGCGATGATCTGCGCCAGCAGGTCCATCGGGTGGCGCTCGGTCGACTGCACGTAATGGTCGGGATAGCCGATGATGTTGTCGTGGGCGAGATAGGCGGTGCGCTTGGCGCCATTGGCGTCCTGCTTGCGGCCGTACCAGATGGGTTCGCCGGTCGGCGGCACGAGAACGCACTGGTGGACATAGAACGACCAGCCATCATAGCCGGTGAGCCAGTGCATGTTGGAGGGGTCGGTGACGACCAGAAGGTCGATGCCGGCCTTGTCCATCGCCGCGCGGGTCTTGGCGAGGCGCTCGGCATATTCCTCGCGGGAGAAGTTGAGGGTGACGGTCACGCGATGTCTCCGGCTGCGGCCTTGGTGTCGATGGGGCGCCCCGCGCCGGCGTCGCGCGCACGGGCAAGGGTGAGATTGGCGATGGCGGTGTCCTGCACGCCGGTGCCGGTGAGGTCGGCGAGCGTGATCTCGTCCGGGCGTGTGCGGCCCGGCGCGCGGCCGGCAATGACTTCGCCCAGTTCGGCGAAGCTCTTGTCTGCGCTGACAATTCCGGCAGCGATGGCGTGGTGCAGTTCGCCCAGGCGCCGTGTCTGGCTCAGCCGGTCGGCGATGTAGGTGACGCGGGCGAAGGCGGCGGGGTCGATCTCGTTCTTGTGCTCGCTGTCGGCGCCCATGGCGGTGATGTGCTGGCCGGGTTGCAGCCAGTCCGCCATCAGGATCGGCCGCTCCGCCGGCGTGGTGGTGACGACGATATCGGCGCCGCGCACCGCTGCCGCCGGGTCTGCCACGGCAGTGACGGAAAAGCCGAGGTGCGTGGTGAGATCGCCCGCCGTCGCGGCGGCCTTGGCCGCGTCGCGCGCCCAGATCCGCGCCTCGCGGATCGGGCGCACCAGTGTCAGCGCCTCCAGTTGCAGCCGCGCCTGCATGCCGGCGCCGAGGATCGCGGCAACGGCGGAATCGGGGCGCGCGAGGTGCCGGGCGGCGACCGCGCCGGCGGCGGCGGTGCGCACATCGGTGAGGTAGCCATTGTCGAGCAGCAGCGCGTCGACGAGGCCGGTGCGGGTGCTCAGCAGGATCATCAGGCCGTTGAGGCTCGGCAGGCCCAGCAGCGGGTTGTCGAAGAAGCCGGGGCTGATCTTGATGGCGAAGCCGTCGAGGCCGGGGACATAGGCGGTCTTCACATCCACCTCGCCGCGATGCTCGGGGATGTCGAGACGCAGGATCGGCGGCATGGCGACCGGCTTGGTGGCCAGCGCGGCGAAGGCCTGCTCGACGCTGTCGACGGCGCTGGCGTCGAGGCGGATGATCGGGCGCAGGTCGGTTTCGGTGAGGACGAGCATGCGGCTCATGCGGACGCTCCGTTGACGAGGCGGCGGTGCAAGGCGGGGTCGATATTGCCGCCGGAGAGGATCAGGGCGGTCGGGCCCTCGGGGCGGAGCTTGCCGGTGCGCAGCGCGGCGATGCCGACCGCGCCGGCGCCCTCCACCGTTTCGCCCTCGGCCGTCGCGGCGTGGCGGATGCCGGCGGCGATCTCGTCCTCGCTGACGAGGACCACCTCATCAAGCAAAGCGCGGCACAGCGGAAAGCTGTAACGATTGGCGAGGCCGATGCCGCCGCCGAGCGAATCCGCCAGCGTTTCCTCCTCCACCACTTCGACCGGCCGGCCCGCCTTGAGCGAGGCGGCCATGGCAGCGCCCTTCTCCATCGATACGCCGATGACGCGAACCTTCGGGCGCAGTGTCTTGACCGCCAGCGCGATGCCGGCGGCGAGACCGCCGCCCGATAGCGGCACCAGAACCGTGGCGAGGTCCGGCAGGTCCGCGACCAGTTCGAGGCCGATCGTGCCTTGGCCGGCGATGACATCCGGGTGGTCGAAAGGGGGGAGGGCGGTGAGGCCGCGCTCGTTCACGAGCCGCTCCACCTCGGCCTGCGCGTCGTCCTGCGAGCGGCCGACAATCCGCACCTCGGCGCCGAGCGCCCGCACCGCCTCGATCTTGTTGGCCGGCACCAGCGCCGACATGCACACCACCGCCGGCACCCCGGCCTCGCGCGCGGCATGAGCGACGGCGCGGCCGTGATTGCCGGTGGACGCGGTGACCAGCCCGCGCCGTCGCGCCGTCTCGTCCAGCGCCAGCAGCGCGTTCATGGCACCGCGCAGCTTGAAGGCGCCGACCGGCTGGCGGGTTTCCAGCTTGAGATGGATGGGCTGGCCCGTTAGCGCCGCCAGCGACGGGGAGGCGATGAGCGGCGTGCGCGCCACACGGCCGGCGATGCGCTCCGCCGCCGCTTCGATCGCCGCGAAGGCGACCGGCAGGTCCTCTCCGGTGGAACGAATGGCGTCTGAGGCGGCTTGTTGCGACATGAACTGAAATTCCCTCTCGCTTGTGATGGTGAGAGGCATCAAAAATCATGTCAATTATTATATTGTAATGATCCAATGGCGTGCGCGCGCAGCTCGGCCGCGCGGGGCCGGGTCGTCAGCCGATGGCGCCGATGTCGAAGACCGGGGGTAGCTGCTCGAAAGTCTGCCGCACCGTGGTCAGCGCCTGTGCCAGGGTCGCGGACGTGAAATGCCCGCCGAGGCAGATGCGGATGCCGCCGCCATGATTGCTGCCGGCGATGAAGGGGTCGGACGGCGTCACCGCCACGCGCCGTTCCGCCAGCGAGCGCACCAGCCCGTCCTCCGTCCAGTGCGGCGGCACGGTGAGCCAGGCGCACAGCGAGAGCGGGTGGCTGGCGGCGATGTAGGGGCCGAGCGCCTGCGCCACCAGCGCCTGCCGGGCCTGCGCTTCCTCGCGCTGCACGGCGAGCAGGCGTCGCGCCGTGCCGTCCTCCACCCAGCGGCTGGCGATCTCGGCGAGCAGATAGGCCCCGCTCCAGCTGGTGACGCGCAGGATCGAGGCGGCGCGGATGGAATAATGCGGCGGCACGACGAGATAGCCGACGCGCAGCCCGGTCAGCACCGTTTTGGTGAAGCTGGTGACGAAGAAGCCGAGGTCCGGCACCATCTGGCTGATGGCGGGCAGGGGCGTGTCGATCAGCGGCTTGTAGACTTCGTCCTCGATCACGAACACGCCGTGGCGGCGGGCGATGGCGGCGATGGCTTCGCGCCGCGCCGGCCCGGCGACATGGCTGGTGGGGTTGTTCAGGGTCGGAATCAGCACCAGAGCGCGCGGGCTGCTGGCGAGGCACGCCGCCTCGAACGCCTCCGGGAGAATACCCTCCGCGTCGGTGGGAAGCCCCTTCAGGCTGAAGCCCAGCACATTGGCGAGGCCGATCACGCCATGGTCGGTGAGGTTCTCCGTCAGCACCACGTCGCCGGCGCGCACGATGCAGCTCAGCGCCAGAAACAGGCCATGGGCCGCGCCATTGGTGATGAGGATGCGCTCGATTCCGGCCTCAATGCCCAGCGGCGCGAGCCAGGACCGCGCTGCCTCGCGGTGGTGGTCGAGGCCGGCGATCGGCCGGCAGCTGCTGAGGAAGGAATCATTATCCGCCTCCGCCAGCGCCGCCAGCACGGTGCGCGCGGCTTCCTCATGGGCTTTGGTGTAGACGCCGCGGACGATGGAGAGGTCGACCGCCTCATCCGGGTTGCGGTCCAGCATCAGGCGGCCGGCGCGCTCGGTGACGCGGGTCCTGACAAAGGTGCCGCGCCCGATCTCGCCGGAGAGATAGCCGAGCCGTTCCGCCTCGCGGTAGCTCAGGCTCACCGTCTGCACCGACAGGCCGAGCGCGCGGGCCAGGTCGCGATGCGTCGGCAGGCGGTCCATGGGTTTGAGCACGCCGGACTCGATGTCGGCGATGATGCGCTCGGTCAGCGCCGCGTGCTTGGTCTGGCCTTTGGCCTTGGTGAGGCGAGGCTGCCAGTCCACGCTTTTTCCCATTGCCGCGCCAGCCGGCAGGGCGGCCGCAGGGTGGACTTGACGCAGCATGGAATTGTCTCGTTCTTAGGGGGCGGTATTCATGACATTATGCACCCCCGGTCGCAAAAGATGAAGCTCGATGCCATCGACCACCGCATTCTCGCGGCGCTGCGCCGCGACGGGCGCATCACCAAGCTGAAGTTGGCGGAGGAGGTGCATCTCTCCCCGGCCGCCTGCTGGGAGCGGCTGCGCCGGCTGGAGACCACCGGCATCATCAAGGGCTATACCGCGATCATCGATCTCGGGGCGGATGAGCCGCGCACCACGGTCATCGTCGAGATCAGTCTTGCCGGCCACCAGCAGGCGGATTTCCGCCGCTTCGAGGAGGCGGTGGCGCGCGAGCCCGCCATCATCGCCTGCGATGCCACCGGCGGCGGCATCGACTATGTGCTGCGCGTGGTCGTGCCCGACATTGACAGCTATCAGCGCCTGATCGACCGCCTGCTGGAGCAGGAGGTCGGGATCGCGCGCTATTTCAGCTATGTCGTGACCAAGAGCGTGAAGCGGGAGCGCGGGGATGGCTGAGCCGCCCGCCGCTCATTCCGGCCCGAACACCGTGCGCAGGCTCGCCGCGATGTCCGGCACCACCTGCGCCAGCACGGTCGCGCCCTTTTCCGCCGAGGATGATTTGGCGGAGGACAGAACGCCGGTGGGCGGGATCGGGCGGGTGTCGAACGGGTACACGTCGTAAGGCGGGAACACGGCGGCGGGATCGTCGGGAATCTTGTCGTCGCGCACCAGATCGGGCCGCACATGCAGCATGATCGAAGTTTCCATGACGGCGGCGTGTTCGAGCTCCCAGCTGGGAAAGCCATCGGGAAACAGCACGGCCTCGGTCGCCTTGTTGATGAAGTCCCAATAGCCGAGCTTGACGATTTTCACATCGCTGCGGCCCAGCATGGCCTGGTCGCGCAGCGCGAGGTCGGCGGCTTCGACCAGGAACCACGCATTCTCCATATGCCCGTCGAACAGCACGATCTTGCGTGCGCCGTGGCGGACGAGTTCGTTGACGATGTTGCGCACGAGGGCGATGAACACGCTGGCATCCAAGCTCAGCGTGCCGGGGAAATGGTTGCCGCCGCCGGATTTCGGCTGCGACTTGTAGCCATAGCTCACGGGCGGAGCGACCATGCCGCCGACCTCGGCCGCCACCGCCTCCGCGACGCTGACGGGCAGGATCACATCGGTCAGCAGCGGCAGATGCGGGCCGTGCTGCTCCACCGACCCGGTGGGCAGGAAGACGATGGGGTCTTCCTTCATCCGGTCGGCGAATTCGTACCAGGTCATGTCGGCGATGCGGACGGTGGGGGTGCTCATGGCGGGGGCTCCGTCGGGGGTCAGGCGGGCCACATGTCGCTGGTGCCGACCAGGCGGTGAATGCCGAGGTCGACCTGATTGCAGCGGCGGTGGATGGCATCGAAAGCCGGGGCGAAGGCGCGGTTCGCCGCCTCGACGCCGGAATGGTACTCATTGAAAGCCGGCATCAGCGACCGCAGCTCGGCCAGCAGCGCCTTCTCGTCGATCTTGGTCAGCCGGCCGTTCTCGACCACGATCTCGCCATTCACCATCACCTTCTCGATGGACGAGCCGTTCTCGCTGTAGACGAGGTGGTTGAGGATGTCGTGGCGCGGGGTGAAGCACACCGTGTCGAGATTGATCACCAGCAAATCGGCCTTCTTGCCCGCTTCCAGCGAGCCGGTCTCATGGCCGATCAGCGCGCTTTTCGCCCCCGCCAGCGTGCAGGCGTGCAGCACTTCGGCGGAACTGAGCCACTGGGTGTAGTCCGGCGTCGTCACCTTGTGGATCAGGCCGCAGGCATGCATCACGTCAAACATGCGCGGCGTGTCGTTGGTGGAAATACCGTCCGAGCCGAGCGCGACATTGACCCCGGCGCTGAGCAGCTGCCGCACTGGGGCGACGCCGGCGCCGAGCTTCTGGTTGGAGATGGTGTTGTGCACCACCGAGACGCCGGCCTCGCCCATCAGCGCGATGTCGTCAGGCGTCACCCAGATGGAATGGGCGATGGTGGTGCCAGGGTGCATCAGGCCGAGATCGGCCATGTAGCGCATCAGCGACTTGCCATACATCGCCGGGCCGGTGACGCCCTGCACCTTGGTCTCGACGATATGGGTGTGAAACGGCACCTGCCATTCCAGCGCCAGCGCGTTCACCGCCTGCATCAGCTCCGGCGTGCAGCGCTGCGGCGCGGAGGGGGCCAGCATGAAGCGGATGCGCCCCGAGCGGCCATGGAACTGCGCATAGGCCTCCTTGGCGAAGGCGAGATATTCATCCGTTGTCGGCGGGGTGAGCTTGGCGACTTCCGCCTGAAGCTCGGCCGAGACATGCTCGCGCGAGAACGGGATGGAATCGAGAAAGTCGCGGTCCATCACATGGCCGGAGACGGTGGCGCGGATGCCGGCATCGTCATAGGCCGATACCGCCGCGCCGAGCTGCGCCAGCGACTGGCGCGGGGCCTCGAAAATGTCGTCGGTCAGGCAGGTTACGCCGGTTTTCAGCGACTCGATGGCCACCACCATGCTGCGGAGATAAATCATGCGCTCGCTCAGCGCCTTGGCGCCGAGGATGGGGTAGGCGTAGAGCATCCACAGTTCGAGCGGCAGGTTATCGTAGCGGCTCTTGAACAGCGCTTCGCCGGAATGCAGATGCGCGTTGACGAGGCCCGGCATTACCAGCTTGCCGCTGCCATCAATGACCGTGGCGCCCTCCGGCACCGGAAGATCCGCGCCGATGGCCGTGATGCGGTCGCCCTCGACATGGACATCGCCGAGGAAAGGGGTGCTGCCGTTCGGGCCGCCCATGGCGAGCACGGTGGCGCCGCGGATGACGATGGACATTGGCGAAGCTCCAGAGGTTCGCGCGGAAAGGGGGGCGTCAGCCCGGCAGGAAGAAGCCCTGGCTGGGGGACCAGCGGGCGACGACCGGCTGGCCGACGGCGAGCGGGGTATTCTCGATTTCGTGCAGCGAGCGCTGGGCGCGCAATTCACCGCCGCCCTCGGTTTCCAGGAAGACGGTGACGGTGGAGCCGACGAATTCCACCGTGACGACGCGCGCCGCCACCTCATTGCCCGTGCCGGTGCCCGCGCTCGCCAGCTCGATGCGGTCGGCCGGCACCACCAGCGTCGCGGTCGTGCCGGAGGCGGGGCCGCCCTCACTGGCGGGGGCGTGGACGGTGCCCACCGGGCTTTCCAGCGCGATGGCGCCGTTCGCCTCCACCCGCGCCGTGCCGGTGAACAGGTTGTTGCCGCCGACGAATTCGGCGACGAAACGGTTGGCGGCGCGGCGGTGGATCTCGCGCGGCGCGCCGATCTGCTGGATGCGCCCCTCATTCATGATCACCACCCGGTCGGCCATGGCGAAGGCCTCGGAATGGCTGTGGGTGACGCAGATGAAGGTGATGCCGAGTTCGCGGTGCAGCCGCACGAGTTCGGACTGCATCCGCACCCGCAGATGCGGGTCGAGGGCGGAGAGCGGCTCGTCGAGCAGCAGCATTTCGGGTTCGAGGGCGAGGGCGCGGGCCAGCGCCACGCGCTGGCGCTGGCCGCCGGAAAGCTGGTCGATGCCGCGTTCGGCAAAGCCGGCGATGCCGAGCCGCTCCATCCACTCCTCCGCCTTCTTGCGGCGCTCGGGCGCCGGCAGGCGGCGCTGCTTGAGGCCGAATTCGACGTTCTTGCGAACGGAGAGGAAGGGGAACAGCGCATAGCTCTGCCACACCAGCGGCGCGTCGCGCTCCCAGGGAGCATCCTCGTTGAGCCGCCTTCCCCACAGGCGGATTTCGCCTGAGGTCGGCTGGTCCAGCCCGGCGATCATCCGCAGCGTGGTGGTCTTGCCGCAGCCGGAAGGGCCCATCAGCGCGATGAACTCGCCCTTGTCGATGGTGAAGGACACATCGGCGACGGCGGCCTGGCCGCCATAATGCTTGGCGACGCGGTCGAGTTCGATCATGGGGGCGGCCATGCGCGTCATCCTTTCCGGCGGGCCGCGCGGCCGGAGAGGCGGCCGAGCAGCAATTGGGCGAGCACGATGAGGGTGATGCTGACGCCGAAGACGATGGCGCCGATGGCGTTGATGCGCGGGCTGACCTGCCCCTGCAGCATGGCGAGCACGCGCACCGGCAGCGTCTCGTTCACCCCGGAGACGAACCAGGCGATCATGAACTCGTCGAAGGAGACGGCCGCCGTGAGGAACACCGCCGCGAGGATCGCCGGCAGGCAGAACGGCACGATGACGCCGAACATGGTCGCCCAGGGCGAGGCGCCGAGATTCCAGGCGGCGCGCTCGATATCGGGGTCGAGATCGGCAAGGCGCATCCGCACCAGCGCCATGGCGAAGGGTGTGCTGAGCACGACATGGCCGACGATGATGCCGGTCAGCGTGCCCGACAGTCCGACCCGCCCCTCGAAGGTGAGCAGCGCCACGCCGAGAATGACCACCGGCACGGTCGGCGGCAGGGCGGCGAGGGCGAGATAGACCGACTTGCCGAGGAAGCGGTAGCGGTAATCGACATAGGCGGCGGAGAAGCCGAGAAAGGTGGCGATGACGCAGGTGACGCCGGCGACAACGAGGCTGTTCATCAGCCCGCGCTGGATGGTCGCGTCGGCGAAGATCGCCTCGTACCATTGCAGGCTGAACCCGCCCCAGGGCAGGCTGGGGAAGCGGTCGGCGTTGAACGAGAACACGATGGTCGAGACGATGGGCGCGAAGATGAAGGCGAACACCAGCGCCGTGTAGACGACCAGCAGGAGGCGGCGGAGCGCGGCCATGCTCATGCCCTGCCTTTCCGCCGGCCATAGGCAAGGCCGATCATCACCAGCATCACCACCATCAGCGTCACGATCATCATCACCGCGACCACGGAGGCGCGCGGCCAGTTGTTGCCGGATTTCACCTGATCGGCGATGAGGATGCTGAGCGTGGGCGGCTTGGATCCGCCGAGATAGGTCGGCGCGACATAGTCGCCGAAGGCCAGCACGAAGGCGAAGGTGCCGGCGACGATGAGGCCGATGCGGGCCGAGGGGATGATCACTGTCGCGATGGTGCGCAAGCGGCCGCAGCCGAGATTATGCGCGGCTTCGATGAGGGTGCGCGGCACATTGGCGAGGGCGAAGGTCTGCAGCAGCACCACGAGCGGCAGAGTGAGCACGAGATAGCCCACCACCGTGCCGGTCGGCGTGTTCAGCACCTGCAGCGGCCCGATCCCAAGCGGCACGAGCACGGTGTTGATGATGCCCTGCGGGCTGAAGAAGATCTGGGTGGAATAGATGCGCACGGGGTAGCTGGTGAAGAACGGCACCACCAGCATGAAGATCATGAAGCGCCGCGTCGCCGGGCTCACCTTGTAGGCGAGCGTATAGGCCGCGGGAAACGCCGCCACGCTGGCGATCAGCGCGGTGAGCACCGAGAGCCAGAAGGTGTAGACATAGGCGTTGCGGAAGAAGCTGGCGTTGAGGATGAACACCCAGTTCGCCAGCGTCGAATCCGGCGTCAGGCGGAAGCTCTTCACCGACCAGAAGGTCATGGCGACGAGGAAGCCGAGCGGCACGAGGAAGAACGCGGCCTGCCACAGCGCCGGCGGCGCGCCCCAGAACAGGGCGAAGCGTGCGCCGGTGGCACGGCGCGACGGGACCGTCGCAGGCGGGGGCGTCGAGGAGGCAGGTACGGTTTCGCTCATGAAGCCTTCGGGGCTCGTGCCGGGCAAAGCAGGGCCGGCGGGCGGCGCGCGGCCACCCGCCGGGGCGCGGACTACATGGCCTTGAATTCCGACCAGACGTCGTTCCACTGCTCGATGCTCTGCTGCACCGGCGTCTTGCGGATGAAGATCTTGCCGTCCTTGTACTCGTCCATGACGTTGCGGGCGTCGAAGGTGTGGCGCAGCGCCTTGGCCTCGGCGAGGTGCTGCTTGTTGAGCAGTTCCCAGCCCTTCTTGTTGGGGATCGAGGCCCAGTAGGCCGGCATGATCGAGGAGCGCACCTGGCCTTCGGGCGAAGACATGTACTGGATGAAGGCCTTGGCGAGGTCCTTCTTGGTGGAGGAGGAAACGATGGACATCGATTCCGTCCACTGGATGCCGCCCTCGTCCGGCACGGTGGCGGAGACCGGCACGCCGTTCTTCTGCAGGAGCAGCACCACCCAGTCGCCGACGCCGGGAATGGCGGCGGCGGTGCCGTTGGTCAGCATGGAGAACTGGTCGGCCATGGAATAGAAGCCGGCGGTCTGCGGCTTCAGCGAGAACAGCGTCTCCTTCAGCTTGCCGAAGGCGGCGTCGGAAATGTCGAAGGGTGGCTTGTTGCCGTCATAGAGGCTGAGGCAGCCCATGGTCGGCAGGTACCAGTCGAAGAAGCCGAGCTTGCCCTTGATCTTCGGGTCCCACAGCACCTTGTAGGACTTCACGTCGGCTTCCGAGAGCACGTCGGTGCGGTAGGCGATGCCGAGATAGCCGAAGCGGATCAGCACCGAATAGAGATCGTCGCCGACCCAGTGCGGCTCGAACTTCTGGAACTCCGGCCAGTAATCGGCGAGCGGGTAGTCGGCCGGGTTCATCTTGTCGATGAAGCCGCCCTCTTTCAGCATGTGGATGTACTCGGCATCGGCAAGCACCACGTCGAAGGAGCCGGGGGGCGACTGGTTCATCAGCGCCAGCATCGGCTCACCGCCGACATATTCCTTGGCGACGACCTTGACGCCGTATTTGTCCTCGAAGGGCTTCACGACCGCCGGATCGGCATGGCCGGGCCAGGACAGCAGGTTCAGCACCTTGTCCTGCGCATAGGCGGGTTCCGGCGCGGTGGCGGTGACGCCAAGCGCGGCGGCGCCGGCGAGCGCACCGGCGCCCTGCAGCAGGCGGCGCCGGTTCATCGGGTGCAGCAGCGCGCGGAAATCGGTGATCGGACCGTCGAACTCGTTCATGTCGTCGTCTCCATCGGGAAGGGCGTTCGGGATTGGGCCGGCACTCACTGGAACGGGCTGAAGCCGGGCGAGGCCGCCCATTCGTCGAGCACCTCGCGGGCCTCGCCGGGGAGCAGGCGTTCGGCGGGGAGGGTGCGCTCATGCAGATCGCTGCGGACCATTTTCGTCAGCGGCTCCAGCTTGAAGCCGATATCGGCGCAGTCCTTCAGCGTGTTGGCGTAGTAGAGCCGGCGGATCTTCGCCCAGAACATGGAGGCGACGCACATCTCGCAGGGCTCGCAGGTGGTGTAGAGGTCGCAGCCCGAGAGGTCCCAGGTCTTGAGGTTCCGCCCGGCATCGCGGATCGCCTCGACCTCGCCATGCGAGGTGGCGTCGTGGTTGTTGATGACGTTGTTCACGCCCTCGCCCACGATCACCCCGTCCTTGACGATGACGCAGCCGAACGGCGCCGAGCCGTCCGCCCGCATCTTGTCGCGGCTGATCTCGATGGCGCGGCGCATGAAGGTGTCGTGGGGGCTGGGATCGACGACGCGGGACATGGGCGCTCCTAAAAAGCTGGGGAGGGTGCCGGCGCACGGCCGAACGTCGCCGTCGCCGCCAGAAGCTGGCAGCGCTGGGTTCGTGCGGAAGGCATTGGCGCATCTCCGGAGGCCACGGGTTGCGGGGGGCTCTGCGTGGCTCGACGAGGCAGAGGCTAGAGACAAGCAGCCGGCATCGGCAAAGACGATTTTCCGATCACATATATAGGTTCAGCCTATGGTTTTTATTTATAGGCAGCAATGATCAAACCCCTGTTTTCGTAACGTCTTGTTTGAAAACGAGTATTGGAAAATTCCTGCCTATAGATCATGCAAATGATGATTTGTTAGTCAGTTTGACAATTGGACGATGGCGCGCAGAGTTGCCGGGTGAGCCGGGGCGATCCATGGATCTTCGTCAGCTGAAATACTTCGTGCAGATCACTGAAAGCGGCAATTTTTCCCGTGCCGCCGAAATGCTGCGCATCGCCCAGCCTTCCCTCAGCCAGCAGGTGAAGAACCTGGAGGACGAGCTGGGCGTCGAGCTGCTGCGGCGCCATGCGCGCGGCGTGACGCCGACCGAGATGGGCCAGCAGTTCTATGACCATGCCCGCCGCATCCTCGAAGAGGTGGAGCGGGTGAAGGATGTGGTGCGCTCGCAATCGGTCAACCCGTCCGGCCGCGTCGCCGTCGGCCTGCCGACCTCGGCCTGCCGTGGGCTCTCCATCCCGCTCATCACCGCCATGGCCGAGCGCCAGCCCAACATCACCCTGCGCGTGGTGGAGGCGATGACCGGCTATCTCGACGAGTTCCTGCAGGTGGGGCGGCTCGATGTCGCGCTGCTCTATGACCGCCGGGCCTTCGAGACCGTCGCCTGGACCGAGCTGATGGTCGAGGATTTGATGCTGTTCGTGCCGCCGGGCCACGCGCTGGCGGCGAGCGGCGGGGTGACGCTGCGCGCCCTGTTCGACCATCCCATCGTCCTGCCGGGCGCGCCCAATGTGCTGCGCACCGTCATCGAGCAGGTCGCCGCCCGCCATGACATCACGCCGGTGGCGATGGACTGCGACAGCCTGCCGGCCATCGCCCAGCTGGTGCAGCAGGGCCGGGCGCTGGCCGTCATGCCGCATTTCGCCTTTGTCGAGGAGATGCGGCGCGGCGAGATGGTGGCCGTGCCCATTCTCGACCCGACGCCATCCTGGCGCCTGTCGGTGGTGGTGTCGCCGCGCACCATGAACCCGCGCGGCAGCGACGCGGTGGCGAAGGTGATGGCGGATGTGATCGCCGGCCTGGTCGAGGCCGGCGTCTGGCGGGCGCGGCTGCGCGCCGACAAGGCACGAGGCGAGGGCGCGCGCGCCGCCTCCCGCTGAATGGGCGGCGGAGGCTCAGCCGGGGCCAGGCCCGCAGCTCGTCGCCACCAGCACCGGCGCCAGGCTGAACAGGGTGGCGCCCAGCCCGATCCACAGGCCGAGCCGGGGGAGGTCCGCCTCCGGTCCGAGCGCCGTCTTCACCCGCCCCAAAAGGCCGAGGCAGATGAGCGCGCCGCCAAGGGCGGGGAGGGCGATGGCGAGCCGGTGCAGGCTGACCGGCCCGACCGCGACCGCCGGCCAGCCGAGCTCGCACCCCATGCCATGCAGCCCATAGGCGAGCGAGAACGCCGCCGCCCATATCGTCGGCCCGGCGATCAGCCAGCCGAGCCAGACCATGCCGCCCGCCGGCCTCACGACGCCGCCTCCTGCGCCCACAGCGCGGCCAGCGTCACCGCGGCGGCGGCGAGGGTGTAGCTCTGCCAGAGCCCCGTATTGCGCAGCGCGCCGGCGCGGCCGGGGGCCAGTTCGCCCCGCCTCGCCTGGTCGAGCGCGAAGGCGGTGAACAGGGTGGCGATGGCTGCGTGCAGGCCGACATAGGCCACCAGCGCGGCCCGCACCGCGTCCGCCGCATGGCGCGTGGGGTCGGGCAGCTGCCAGAGCGCCAGCGCGAGGAGGAGGGCGAGCGCCAGCAGGTTCGCGGCGAAGGCAGCCGGCAGCGCCGCCCCGGCGGGGCGCCCCGCTTCAATCCGGGCGAGCGCCCGGGGCAGGCCGAGCGCGGCGACCGCCAGCAGGGCCAGGACCATTCCGGCGGCGAGGAGCAGCGTTCCGTCCGCGTGCCATACCGGCCGGGCCGGGCCGGGGGAGACCAGCGAGATAAACGCCAGCCCGAACAGCAGCGAGGCGAAGAAGGTGCCATTGGCGAACAGCAGGCTGGCGAGGCCGCTGCGGGTCAGTGTCCCGCCATCGCCCGGCTGGACCGGCAGCACCAGCCCCGGCGCGACCTCGATCGGCGTGGCGTCGAGCGGCGCCACCGCGCGCCGCGCCCAGATCCAGATCAGCGTCGCGACCGGGATCAGCGCCAGCGGCGCCAGCGTGTAGAGCCCCGCCAGCATCAGCAGCACGAAGGCGCAGATGGCGAGCGCCAGCAGCAGCGGCAGGCCGGTATTGACGGGCAGGATCGCCACATGTTCCGGCCGCGCCGTGCCCACCGAGGTGACGAGGATTTCGCGCCGGCCGCGCGGGGCGCCGGGCAGCAGGCCCTCGCCCTTCGCCAGCGCCAGCATGGCGGCGTCGGCTCCGGCCTGTTGCAGCGCCGGCCCCGGCAGTGAGGCGAAATTATAGTTGGGCGGCGGCAGCGCCATCGCCCAATCGAGCGACGGCGCCTTCCACGGGTTGCGCACGCTGCGCTTGCCGAAGCCCGCCTGCAGGATCAGGTCCATGGCGAACAGCGCGAAACCGATGGTCATGACGAAGCCGAAAAAGGACGAGGAGAGGTTCAGCGCCGTCCATTCCGGGTTGTCGGGATAGGAGGGGATGCGGCGCGCCATGCCCATCAGCCCGGTGAGGTGCATGAGGAAGAAGGTGCCGTGGAAGCCGACGAGGATGAACCAGAACGCGGCTTCACCCAGACCGCGCACCCGGCGGCGGCCGCTCATCAGCGGCGTCCACCAGGCGACGCCGGCCAGCATGGGGAAGACGAAGCCGCCGATCAGCACGTAATGCAGATGCGCGGTCACGAAAGCGGTGTCGTGCGCCTGCCAGTTGAACGGCACCACCGCCAGCATGACGCCGGTGAGCCCGCCCATGACGAAGGTGAAGAAGAAACCGAGAATATAGAGCATCGGCAGCTTCAGTTCCGGCCGGCCGCGCCACAGCGTGGCGATCCAGGCGAAGATCTGCACGGCGGTGGGCACCGCCACCAGCATGGAGGCGGCGGAGAAGAAGGCCAGCGCCAGATGCGGGATGCCGACCGTGAACATATGGTGCACCCACAGGCCGAAGCTGAGGAACACCATGCCGAGAATGGCGGCGACGACGGCGCCATAGCCGACGATCTGCGTGCGGCACAGCACCGGAATGACGGTGGAGAGCACGCCCGCCGCCGGCAGGAAGATGATGTAGACCTCGGGGTGGCCGAACAGCCAGAACAGATGCTGCCACAAGAGCGGGTCGCCGCCGCGTTCGGGGTCGAAGAACGGCCAGCCGAAGGCGCGCTCCATCTCCAGCAGCACCGAGCCGAGGATGAGCGGGGGGAAGCCCGCCAGCATCATCGCCGCCGTGCCCAGCATGTACCAGGCGAAAAGCGGCATCTGCGTCAGCTTCATGCCCGGTGCCCGCAGGCGCAGGATGGAGACCATCAGCTCGATCGCCGCCGACAGCGCGGAGATTTCGACGAAGGTGACGCCCAGCAGCCAGACATCGGCATTGATGCCGGGCGAATAGGTCTTGCCGGACAGCGGCGTGTACATGAACCAGCCCTCGCCCGGGGCGACGCCGGCGAGGAGGGCGGCGATGAGGATGCCCCCACCGAGCAGATAGCACCAATAACCCAGCGCCGAGAGCCGGGGAAAGGCGAGGTCGCGCGTGCCGAGCATCTTCGGCAAGAGGTACATCGCCAGCCCTTCCAGCATGGGAATGGCGAACAGAAACATCATGATGCTGCCATGCATCGTGAAGATCTGGTTGTAGAGCGCGGTGTCGAGAAAGGCCCCGTTGGGGGTCGCCAGCTGCGCCCGGATCAGCATGGCGAGCAGCCCGCCAATGCCGAAGAACATGAAGGCCGTCACCATGAAGCGCAGGCCGAGCGTGGTGTGGCTGACGGCGGTGATCTGCCCCCATAGGCCCGGCGCGTTGCGCCAGACGCGGTCCAGCTCCCGGTGCAGGGCGAGCGCGCGCTGCGGCGGATTGGCCGGAATGGGGGCGGGGTCGTGGGGCGTCTGCGTGGACGTATTCATGGGCGCGGGCCCTCCGGCGACACGGGCGGCCATTGGGCGGGGTCATGCGCGATCACCTCGAAGCGCATGGTCGCGTGTTCCAGCCCGCAGAACTCGGCGCACAGGCCCTCATAGGTGCCGGGCTGCGCCGCTTCGAGGCGCAGTCGGTTCTCGCGTCCGGGGATGGCGTCCATCTTGCCGCCGAGCTGCGGCACCCAGAAGGAATGGATCACGTCGGTCGAGGTGATGAGCACATCCACCGGCCGGCCGGCGGGGATGTGCAGCACACCCTCGGACGTGACCGGGCCATCGGCACCGGGATGGCTGAAGCTCCACGCCCATTGCCGGGCATGGGCGCGCACTTCCAGCGCCGGCCCGTGCGGCAGGATGCGCTCGCCGACCCAGAGCGCGGCGATGAGGATGAGGCTGAGCACGCCGAGGGAGAACCATACCCCCATGCCGAACACCCAGCGCCCTTCCGTGATGGCGCGCGGACGGCCGAAGCCGAGGGCGACGAGCACGAACACCATCAGCGCCAGCGCCGTCGCCCCGGCGAGCAGCCCCCACCACAGAAAGGCAATGTCCTGCGCAATAGGCCCCGCCGGGGTGAGCGTGGAGAGCGGGCCCTTGCATCCCGCGAGGGTCATGGGAACCAGCGCGAGGGCTGCGCACTTGCCCGGTGAGACCGACCGCCACGCGAAGGAGGCCCGATGGACGCCCGCCCCGACCTGTTCGACCCGCTGGAAGAGCGGCGCGCGCTTGAGGACACGGAATCCAAGATCGCGATTTCCGGCCATCCCCTGCACGCCATGCTGGTGACCTTTCCCATCGCGCTGTCCTTCAGCACGCTCGGCGGCGATCTGCTCTATCTCTGGACCGGCAACAGCTTCTGGTCGCATGTCTCGGCCTATGCGGTGTTCGGCGCCTTCGCCATGGGCGTGCTGGCGGGGATCACCGGCACGGCCGAACTCCTGATGGTGCGCGGCATCCGCAACCGCTCCGCCAGCTGGACGCATTTCATCCTCGCGGTGATGCTGCTCTCGCTCATCGGCATGAACTGGATCATCCGCATCGGCGATCCCGACGGCGCGGTGCTGCCCGTCGGGCTGGCGCTGTCCCTGGTCATGGCCGCAATGACCGCCCTGACCGGCTGGCATGGCGGAAAACTCGTCTTCGACTATCAAATCGGCACCAGAACGTCGGGAAGCGGGCGGCCCTGAGGGGTGGTGAGCGCCGCCGGCAGCGCCTCGATCAGCGGCTGCAGGTCGGGCTTCGCGAGGACGAGATAGAGCACCGCGCTCATGCAGATGAGGCTGGCGGGGAGGGCGGCGATGGCGTGCGGCATCTGATAGGAGCCGCGCCCTTCCGACGCCTCGACATTGAGATGGCCGAGCCAGGCATGGGCCAGCACCATGCCCACCACCGCGACCAGCTTCGCCACCAGCCAGGGCTGGGTGATGTCGGCGGCGAAGATCAGCCCGGTTCCTGCGGCGATGGCGATGATCGCGGCCGGGGTGACGATGCGGGTATAGGCGGCGTGCATCAGCAGGCGGAATTCGGTAAAGCCGGCCTGTGTTCGCACTTCCTCGCGCCGGCCATAGATCTGCAGCACCAGCGGCATGGCCACCAGCCCCGCGCACCACAGGCTGAGGGCGGCGATGTGCAGCGCTTTCAGCAGGGCGATCATGCCGCGCTCGCCTCGCGCCAGCCGCGCCGCAGCAGCCGCGCGCCGATGAGGGCGAGGGGCAGCATGCCCGGCACCCACATGATGAGTCCGGCCAGCTGCTGGTCGGCGAGGGCGCCAAGGCCATAGGCCTCGGTGGCGCCGAGATGCTGGAGATAGAGCAGGCGCGGGGAGAAGGTGAGGATGGCGCCAATCAGCCCCATCTGCCCGGCCAGCGCCAGCACCAGCCCGACGGAGGCGACGCGTTCGGCCGGACGCTCCACCCGGAACACCGACGACCAGAAGGCGAACCCCGAGCCGAGGAGGCCCGCCTGCATCAGCCAATAGGCGGCATGGCTGTTCCAGGCCAGCGTATAGGCCGCCGGCAGGTGCCAGAGCCAGAGGAACAGCGACAGGCCGAGAAAGCCGCCGATGCGGGCGAAGGGCAGGCGGAGCGGGAAGGCCAGCGCCAGCGCCGGCGCGGCAACCAGCACGAGCACGAGATGATGCAGCCCGCGCGCGGAAAACAGCGCGACGGTGAGGGCGCAGAGCGGCGAGACGAAGGCGAGAAACAGCGCCGCCGCCGCCAGCGCCGCCGGTCCGCGCGGCACATCCCGGCGCAGGAAGGCGAGCGCAAGCGGCGCCGCGCACAGGGCGAGCGGAAGCGGCGCGAGGTTCCACGCCGTCAGCAGGTTTTCAGGCGGGGGACCGCAATAGGGAACGATCGGGTCCAGCTGCGACCTCCGTGGGTTGTCCTGGCGCCGAGCCTCCCGCCACGGCGCGCGGTTGCGAGAAAACGCCGCGCGGTAGCGGGAAACGCCTTCGCCTAACGCGCCGCAGCGGCGGGGGTTCCGGCGGAAGGCTCGGCGTCTTCCCTAACGGCAGATCGCTCCGGCCGCACCCGGATCGGCACGGATTTGGCCGCCGGGGTCTTGCTGCCCTCGGCATGGTGCCAGAGCGGGATCAGCGCGTTGCATTCGGGGAAATAGGCGGCGCAGGTGCCGGGCGGCAGGTCGTAGTCGATGACCTGAAAGCCGCCCATGGCGCGGTGGATGCCGTCATCCACCGCCGTGACGAGTGTGGCCCGTCCGTCCTCGCTGAGGCCGAGGCGGAGGCGGTCGTCGCGGTTCATCATCACCACCATGCGCGAACCGTGTATGCCGCGCAGGCGGTCGGCATAGCCATAGACCGTGGTGTTGAACTGGTCGTTGGAGC
This sequence comes from Ancylobacter polymorphus, assembly GCF_022836935.1. NCBI lineage: Bacteria > Pseudomonadati > Pseudomonadota > Alphaproteobacteria > Hyphomicrobiales > Xanthobacteraceae > Ancylobacter > Ancylobacter polymorphus. The sequence goes on from NZ_CP083239.1 coordinate 2,515,718, forward strand.
GCAGCGTGATGAGGCGCAGCACATCGGCATCGCGGCCATCGTCGAAGCTGGCGGAAAGCGCCTTCGGCCGGGTGAAGGTCGCCTTGCCCGATTCCGTCTCCCAGCGCCGCTCCCGCGCCGCCACGGGCCGGGGAAAGCCGCCGGGCGTGTCGAGCCGGGCGTTGAAGGCGCGGAAATCATCGGGGAAAGTCTCCTCGATGGCCTCGCGCACGCGGGCATAATCCTCGACCCAGCGGTCCCACGGCACAAGCGGATTGGGCGGCAGCGTCGCTTTGGCGATTTCGGCGACGATGCGTGGCTCGGAGAGCAACGTGTCTGCGGCCGGCTCGAAGCTGCCGCGCGAGGCGTGGATGCAGGTGGTGGAATCCTCCATCGTCACGATTTGCGGCCCGGTCGCCTGCCGGTCGATCTCCGAGCGCACCAGCGTCGGCAGCAGGTAGGTCGTCTTGGCGGTGACGAGGTGGCTGCGGTTCAGCTTGGTGGCGATCTGCACGCAGAGGTCGAGATCGCGCCATTTTTCCTCCATCAGCTCGCGCTCGGGAATGGCGCGGACGAAATTGCCGCCGAGACCGATAAAGGCGCGGACCTTGCCGGCGATGACCGCCTCGCAGGCTTCCACCGTGTTCATGCCGTCCGCGCGCGGCGGCTCGAAGCCAAACTGCGCGGCGAGGCGGTCGAGCGGCACCAATTCCGCCTTTTCGGCGATGCCGACGGTGCGCTGGCCCTGCACATTGGAATGGCCGCGCACCGGGCAGATGCCGGCGCCGGGCCGGCCAATATGCCCACCCATGAGCAGAAGATTGACCAGCATCTGCACGGTATCGACGCCGAGCCGGTGCTGGGTGAGGCCCATGCCATAGATCGCGATCACCGCCCGGGACTTGGCGAAGGTGTGAGCGGCGGCCTCCAGTTCCGCCTGGGCGAGGCCGGATTCGTGCTCGATCTCCGCCCATTCGGTCGCCCGCACCATGGCCTCGAAGGCGGAGAAACCGTCCGTGTGGGCGGCGATGAACTCCGCGTCCAGCACCCGTGCGCCACCTATCGCCTGCGCCTTGTCGTCCAGCGCCAGCAGCGTCTTGGCCATGCCGACCATGGCGGCGATGTCGCCGCCGGCGCGTACCTGATAGTACTGCGTTGCGATGGTGGTCGGCTCGTTGGTCAGCATCTGGCCGGGCCGCTGCGGATTGACGAATTCCTCCCAGCCCTTTTCGCGCAGCGGATTGAACACCACGACGGGCACGTCACGCTCCCGCGCCTCCTGCAGCTGGTGCAGCATGCGGGGCGAATTGGTGCCGACATTCTGGCCGAAGGAGAGGATGCAGTCCGTCTCCTTGAAGTCGTCCAGAAGGACCGTGCCCACCGGCGTGCCCAGCGTCGGCGGCAGGGCGACCGACGTGGTCTCGTGGCACATGTTGGAACTGTCGGGCAGGTTATTGGTGCCGTAGAGCCGGGCGAGCAGCTGGTACATATAGGAGGTTTCCAGCGAGGCGCGGCCGGAGGCGTAGAACACCGCCTCGTCGGGCTGATAGGTGCGCAGCTTCGCGCCGATATCGGCGAAGGCGTCCTCCCACGCCACTTCGACATAGCGGTCGAGGCGGGCGTCGTAGCGCAGCGGATGGGTGAGCCGGCCCTCGTTCTCCAGATCGTAATCCGACCAGTCGAGCAGTTCCGCGACGGTGTGCCGGGCGAAGAAATCCGGCGTCGTGCGCCGGGAGGTCACGTCCCAGAAGGTGGCCTTGGCGCCGTTCTCGCAGAATTCGGCCGCGTGCGGCTGGGCCGGCTTCGCCCAGGCGCAACTGGTGCACATATAGCCGCCGGTCTTGTTGTGGTCCTTCACCAGCGCCGCGACGGCGGAAACCGCGTGCTGCTCAGTGGAATGTTTGAGCAGGGACTTTGCCGACCCCCAGCCGCCGACGGGTTGATCATAGGTGGCGTGCCGGGCGCGTTCGCTCATATCGGTCTCCTTGGCTGTGAGACGCTAATGGCCGGACGGCGCTTGTGTTCCGGCGGCGCTCGCGCGTCGGCAGGACACTTCGGTGTGAGGGGGCAGGGGCGCAGGTCCGCTCAGTCCCCGGCCTGCGGCCCCTCGCCGGCGAGGCGGGCGCGCAGCGCGGCATTCTCCGCCTCCAGCTCCGCCAGCCGGTCGCGCAGCGGGCGGACGGCCTCGGTGATATCGGCCTCGGTGAAGCGCGGGGTGATGTGCTGCGGGCAGTTCCAGTCGAAGGCGTCGAGCCGCAAACGGAAAAGGCGCTCAGGCCGGGCGCGGTAGCCCTGCGGGCTCAGCTTTTCCGTCAGCTCGGGATCGGCGTCGAGCGCGAGAACCTCGGCTTGGGCATAGATTTTCAGCCGGGTACGCCTGGGATAGTCCATCAGGAACAGGCAGGTGCGGCTGTTGGCTGCCACATTGCCGGTGCTGATGTATTGCCGGTTGCCGCTGTAATCGGCGAAGGCGAGGGTGCGCTCGTCGATGACTTTGAGAAAGCCGCGCGGCCCGCCGCGATGCTGCACATAGGGCCAGCCGGTTTCCGACACGCTGGCGATGTAGAAGCTGTCGCGCTGGGCAATGAAGGCTTCCTCGCTGCGGGAAAAGCGGTCGGAGGCGCGGTCGCCGCGAAAGTCCTCCCAGAGATGGGCGACGCCCATTTCCTCCTGCGCCGCCCGGACGCTGGGGGTGATGGCGATATCGAGAAAGCCGTAGGACATGGCGAACCTCCGGGGTGCTGTGCCGGCGGCGCGCCCCTGCTCTGGCGGCAAGAGTGGGGGCGGGGGCGCGAGCGCGCAAGGCTTGCCTGTCCGCCGTCGGCCGGCGCGGCTGGCGGCGCGGCGCGAATGAGTTGTAAGCTGCGGCCGATTCGAGGATTCCCCATGGCCATGACCCCCACACGACGCGGCAGCGGTTCGGCCCGCGACATCGCCGAAGCCGCCTTCAAGAGCGCGACCGCCAAGCCGGCGCCCGTGGTGGAAAAGCCCGCGCCGGCGCGGGGCACCTTGTCGCTGCCCAACGCCAAGGAACTGGTCTCGCTGCGTCTCGACCGGGATGTGCTGGAGCACTTCCAGCAGGATGGGCCCGGCTGGCAGGAGCGGATGAACGCCGCGCTGCGCAAGACGGCAGGGCTCTAGGCGCCGTCTTCTGCGGCGGTGACAGACGCGCGGCTCAGGAAGCCGGTTTCCGGATCACCGGCGGCGCGTTGCAGGGCAGGGTGACGCAGCTTGGATTGGGATTGAGCTGACGCGAGGCCGGGGTCGGCTGCGCCGCGGGCTCCCAGGTCTGCGGCGGCTTGCCGGCCTGCTTCGGCACCGGCGTCGTCGCGCCCGGATTGCGCAGGCCGGGATTGCCCGAATATTGCGCCGAGGCGACGACCGCGCTGGCCGGAAGGGCCAGGGCGACGAGAACGACCGTGAGCGGCAGGCGGTTTTTCATGGCGTTTCCTTGCACGCGCCCCGGTTCCTAATCAAGCGCATCCTGCGTCGGCGTCAAGGGACGCGCCGCTCTGTCGTGTTTCGGTCGGGCGCGCTGCGGAACCGTTCTGCCTAAATGGCGTTCACTCCTCACAATTTGTGATCGGAGGGTCATCAGATGAAGCGCATTCTGCCTATTCTTGCTGCAATGGCGATCGCCGCGCCGGCCTGGGCGCAGTCCCCGCCGGCGGCGCAGGACCCCAACACGCCGGCCGTGACCACCGAGAGCGCGCCCCAGCCGGCGGAGCCCGCCAAGGGCGCCAACAGCTTCACCGAAGCGCAGGCGAAGGAGCGCATCGAGGCGCGCGGCTTCTCCGACGTGACCGGCCTCGCCAAGGACAAGGACGGCGTCTGGCGCGGCAAGGCGATGAAGGGCGGCGCCTCGCATGACGTGGCGCTCGACTATCAGGGCAACGTCTTTCCGAACTGATCTCACGCTGGCCCCTTAGGGAGGACCTATCATGGCGACCGTTTCCGGACTTTTCGACAATTACGATGACGCGCTCACCGCGGTGAACAAGCTGCAGGCTCTGGGCATCGACCGCGCGCAGATCAGCCTCGTGGCCAATAATTCCGACGACTGGTATGGCCGCGACAGCGCGACCACCACGACGACGACCACGACGACGACCACGCCCCATGCCGATGGGCGTACCCATGAGCACCATGAGAGCCATGCCGGCGAGGGCGCGGCCACCGGTGCCGGCATCGGCGCCGTGCTCGGTGGCGCGGGCGGCCTGCTCACCGGCCTCGGCCTGATGGCGATCCCCGGCGTCGGCCCCGTCGTGGCGGCGGGCTGGCTGGTGGCGACCGGCGCCGGCGCGGTGGCCGGCGCGGCGGCGGGTGGCGCGGTCGGCGGTCTCGTCGGCGCGATGACCTCGGAAGGCGTGCCCGAGGAGCGGGCGCATGTCTATGCCGAGGGCGTGCGTCGCGGCGGCACCGTGGTTTCCGCCCGCGTGCCGGACGAGCGCGAGGCCGAGGCGCAGGCCATTCTCGACGCCGAGTCCGCCGTGGATGTGACCGCGCGCGAGCGCATTTACCGTGACGAGGGCTGGACCCGCTTCGACCCGGAGGCGCCGGCCTATACCGCGCCGGAAGTGCAGCGCGAGCGCGCCCGCTACCGCGCGTGACCGGCACGCGCTGCGGCGCGTGATGCGTGAATGATCAGGATGCCGGGCCCTCGGAGCCCGGCATTTCCTTTTGCCCGACGGGTCGGAGGCACAATCTGCCGGCTTCTTGGGCAGGATTAATTCACAAGCAGCCGACCAAGCTTCGCCTCTTCACGATACTCCCCCCGGGTGTCGCGCCCTTAACCTCTCCTGCGTGCCGGCGGAAGCCGGCGTGCGGATCAGGACATAGGTGCGTGCATGACGGCGAATCCCTTCCATCTCGCCTGGTTTCTCCAGGGTTCCAGCGTCCAGGCCTGGGGCGAGCCGTGGACCGGCAATATCGGCCAGGACTGGATGAGCGCCGATCTCTTCGTCGACCTCGTACGGTCGATGGAGCGCGCCTGCTTCGATTATCTGCTGATCGAGGATTCGATCTATGTCGGCGAGAACTGGCAGAATTCGCGCGACATCTTCCTGAAGGGCGGCATCTGCATCCCCCGGCAGGAGCCGAGCGTGGTGGCGACGCTGCTCGCCGCCTCCACCCGCAAGCTCGGCATCGTTCCGACGCTCTCGACCTTCGCCTATCACCCCTATCTCACCGCCCGCATCGTCTCCTCGCTCGATCAGATATCGGGCGGGCGCGCCGGCTGGAACATGGTGACCGGCTCGTCCGACTTCTCCGCCCAGAATTTCGGCATGGAGAAGCTGCCCGAGCACGATGAACGCTATCTGATGGCGGAAGAGTATATCGACATCGTCAAGGGGCTGTGGGGCTCCTGGGAGCCGGGCGCCTTTCTCGATGATCGCGAGAATGGCGTGCTGATCGACCCCGCCAAGGTCCACACCATCGACTATGCCGGCAAATACTACGCCTCACGCGGGCCACTGAATTCCGGGCCGTGCCCGCAGGGTCAGCCGGTCATCGCGCAGGCGGGCGGCTCCAAGAGCGGGCGCAAGATCGCCGCCACCCATGCCGACACGATCGTCGCCGCGCCGAATGGCGTCGCCGCGATGAAACAGTACCGCGACGACATCCGCGCGCAGATGGCCGGGCTCGGCCGCAACCCGGACGATTGCAAGGTGCTGTTCCTGCTCTCGCCCATCGTCGCCGAGACCGAGGAACAGGCGAAATGGGCCGCCGACCAGCGTCGCGTCTCCGCCGCGCAGAATCTCGACGCCCGCATGGCCCGCTTCGGCTGGAGCACCAATCTCGACCTCTCCGGTCTCGACCTCGACACTCCGGTGAGCCAGCTCACGCTCACCACCAACGGCCACCAGTCGAGCCTCTCGCAGTTCCTCACCCGCGCCGGCGACAAGCCGCTGCGCCAGGCGATGATCGACCATGTGAGCTGCGGCTATTGCGTCGATGTCGTCGGCACGCCGGACAGCGTCGCCAGCCAGATGGACGAGATCATGCAGGAAGTGGGCGGCGACGGCTTCCTCATCGCCCTCGGCGATGTCTCGCGCCGCTCCGTGGCGACGATCACCGACGGGCTGGTGCCGGTGCTGCAGCGCCGTGGCCTGACCCGCGCCGCCTACACCCACCAGCATCTGCGCGACACGCTGACCGAATTCTGACCCCCCAGCATCGAACCCCGCCCCCCACCAGGACATGACGCCGATGATCTCCCGCCTTCCGCATCATCCTCTCCGCCGGGCCGGTACCCTCGCGCTCGGCCTGTTCCTGGCGACGGTCGGCCTCTCGGCCGCCTCCGCCGAGAAGCTCAAGCTCGGCAATGAAGGCGTCTACCCGCCCTTCTCCATGGTGGATTCCTCCGGCAACCTCACCGGCATGGAGCCGGAGCTGGCGCGCGAGATGTGCAAGCGCATCGGCGCGGACTGCGAAATCGTCGTGATGGATTTCAAGGCGCTGATCCCGTCCATGCTGCAGGGCAAGTTCGACGGCATCGTCACCCAGATTTCGCCGACCCCGGAGCGGATGGAGAAGGCGCTGTTCGCCATGCCCATCGTCTATAATCCCGCGACCTTCGTGGTGAAGAAGGGCAGCAACTACACGCTGACCAAGGAAGGCGTCACCGGCAAGGGATTGCGCATCGCGCTGCAGCGCGGCGCCTCCATGGTGCCCTACATCCACAAGCATTTCGGCAAGGACACCTTCGTCGAGGTCTATTACGACAATCCCGACCAGATGAAGCTCGATCTGCTCGCCGGCCGGCTGGACCTGATCTTCGATTCCAAGATCAACTGGACGCTGGAACTGATCGCCAAGCCCGAGGGCAAGGATTACGAACTCGCCGGCGGCGACCACTGGCTGGGCGACCCGTCCATCCCCGAGGCCGAGCGCGGCTATAGCTGGATCTTCCCGAAGAAGAGCGAGGCGCTGGTCAAGCGCGTCAACACCGCGCTCGCCGAGATGATCAAGGACTGCACCTACACCACCATCCGCAAGAAATACGTGCCGGTGGCCACGCTCTCGGCGGAAGCCGCCTGCGAGAAGACCAACTGACCGCGCGCCCCCTGGAACCCGGCCGATGACCAATCTCTCCCCCGCCGACCTCGCAGGCTATCTGCGCCAGCTCGGCGAGGGAGCGCTGATCACGCTGGAGCTGTTCCTCACCAGTTTCGCGCTCGCCTTCACGCTGGGCGTGCTGATCGGTGTCGCCACGCTCTCGCGCAACAGGATCATCCGCGCGGCATGGCGGGTCTATGCGTCCATCTTCATGGGCGTGCCGTCGCTGCTGGTGATCTTCCTCATCTTCTATGGCGGCAGCGCCATGCTGGGCGCGGTGCTGGGCGAATTCGGCTCCCGCATCGATATCTCGCCCTTCGGCGCCGGCGTGGCGGCGCTCGGCATCGTCTATGCCGCCTATATCGCCGAACTCGTGCGCGGGGCGATCGAGAACCTGCCCAAGGGCCAGTTCGAGGGCGCCCGGGCGCTCGCCATTCCCCCGTTCATCATGTGGGGGCGGGTGATCCTGCCGCAGGTGATGCGGCTCGCGCTTCCCGGCCTCGTCAATGTGTGGAGCTTCATGCTGAAGGAGACGCCGCTGGTGTCGCTGGCCGGGCTGCAGGACCTCGTCGCCGCCGCCAAGATCGCCGCCGGGGCGACCAAGGAGCCCTTCGTCTTCTTCATCGCCACCGCGCTGGTGTTCATCGCCTTCAGCGCCGCCAGCCTCTGGGTCGCGAACCGGCTGGAGGCCCGTCTCGACCGTGGCCAGCGCCGCGCCCCGCCTTCACCGAGCCGGGCCGAGGCATGAGCGCACTTCCCATCGATTTCGCCCTCGCCTGGGAGAGCCTGCCGGCGCTGCTCGCCGGCCTCAGGGTGACGGTGTTCCTCACCGTGCTGCCGCTGATCATCGGGCTGATGCTGGCCTTTCCCATCTGCTTCGCCCGCATGTCGCCCCGCCGCGTCCTGTCGCTGCCGGCGGAGATCTTCGTTGTGTTCTTTCGCGGCGCCCCGCTGCTGATCCTGCTCTATCTCGTCTATTACGGCCTCGGCCAGATCGAGGCGCTGCGCGAGGGGCCGTTCTGGGTGCTGTTCGGCTCGCCCTTCGGCTGCGCCATCGTGGCGCTGAGCCTCAACCATGCCGCCTATATGGTGGAGGTGCTGCGCGGCAGCCTGCTCGCCGTGCCGCATGGGCTGGTCGAGGCCAGCGAGGCGCTGGGCATCACGAGGCGCAACATCTTTCTCTGGGTGCGGATGCCGCTCGCTTTGCGCTATGGGCTCAAAGCCTACCAGAACGAGGTGGTGAGCTTCGTCAAGGGCACGGCTATCGTCTCCGTGGTGACGATCACCGACCTGATGGCGGTGGCGAATGCGATCTTCGAACAGACCTATGATCCGTTCACGCCGATCCTGTGCGCGGCGGCCTTCTACTGGGCCTTCGTCAATGTGCTGCGCCTCGGCTTCCAGTTCTGGGGACGCTGGCTCAACCGCCACAGCGCCGAGGATGCCGTCGCTGTGCCGGCCGGGGGGAAGGTGACACCATGAGCCCGCGCGCGCTCCCCGCCGACCTCGCCGCCGTGCCGGCGATCCATCTCGCCGGGGTGGTGAAGCGCTACGGCACGCATCGCGCCCTGGCGGGGGTCGATCTCGATGTGCGGCGCGGCGAGAGGGTGGTGGTCTGCGGCCCCTCGGGCTCGGGCAAATCGACGCTGATCCGCTGCATCAACGCGCTGGAACGCCATGATGGCGGGCGGATCGTGGTCAATGGCGTCGAACTGACGGGCGATGAAGGCACGGTGCAGGACATCCGCCAGGAAGTCGGCATGGTGTTCCAGCACTTCAACCTGTTTCCGCACCTCACCGCGCTGGAAAACTGCATGCTGGCGCCGCGGCTCAATCGCGGGCTGTCGAAGGCGCAGGCGGAAAAGCTCGCCATGGCGCATCTGGAGCGGGTGCATCTGGCCGATCAGGCGCGCAAATACCCGGCGCGACTTTCCGGCGGGCAGCAGCAACGCGTCGCCATCGCCCGGGCGCTGTGCATGGAGCCGCGCATCCTGCTGTTCGACGAGCCGACCTCGGCGCTCGACCCGGAAATGGTGAACGAGGTGCTCGGCGTGATGGAGGAACTCGCCGCCAGCGGCGTCACCATGGTCTGCGTCACCCATGAAATGGGCTTCGCCCGCCGCGTGGCGGATCGCTGCGTGTTCATGGACCGGGGCGAGATCGTGGAAATGGGCGAGGCCGCCCGCTTCTTCGAGGCGCCGTCGAGCGAGCGGCTGCGCCATTTTCTCGCGCAGATCCTGCGGTGAGGCGGCCACGCCGCGCGATCCTTCGTCATCCCGGCCGCAGCCGAAGGCGGAGAGCCGGGATCGCCCTCAATTCCATAGACACGCGATCCCGGACAGGACCTGCGGTCCTTCCGGGATGACGCTTCCGCAGGCGGCGCTGCCGCGCTCTCAGAACTCCCGCAGCATCTGCCGCAGCGTGGCGCCTTCGGTGTAGCTCGTGCGGGCGAGGCCGCGCCGTTGCAGGGCGGGCACCAGCCCCTCGCAGATATCGGTGATGTATTGCCGGCTGATGTTGGCGGTGAAGGGCCGGGTGATGAGAAAGCCGTCGCCGCCCACTTCCGCCATCACCTCGCCCATGCGCTCGGCCACCTGGTCGGGCGTGCCGATCAGCCCGTCGAGCCCGCGCGAGAGCTGGTCGGCGCAGAGCTGGCGCAGCGTCTTGCCCGAGCCCGCCTGCTGGAAGGCGTCGAGCGAGCCCTGCTCGCCATTGGTGGTGAGGTGGGGCAGGGGAGCGTCGAGGTCGAATTTCGAGAAATCGATGTCGGTGATGGCGGCGATCATCGCCAGAGCCTTCTCGCAATAATCCGGCGCCTCGATGATGCGCGCCGCCTTGGCCTTCGCCTCTTCCTCGGTCTCGCCAAGGATCGGGGCGACGACGAACAGAACCTTGATCTCGTCCGGGTCGCGCCCGCCGGCCTGCGCACGCGCCCGCACATCGTCGCGATAGGCCTTCAGCCCGGCGACGCCCATGGAAGGGGCGATGATGCTGTCGGCGGTCATGGCCGCGAATTGCCGCCCGCGCGGCGAGCCGCCGGCTTGCACAAAAGCCGGGCGCTGCTGCGGCGAGGGCACGCAGTTGAGCGGGCCGCGGCTCTTGAAATACTTGCCTTCGAAATGGATCGGCCGGACCTTGGAAGCGTCGGCATAGGTGCCGGTGGCGCGGTCGCGCACCACGGCGTCGGCGTCCCAACTGCCCCAGAGCTGCTTGACGAGTTCGACATATTCGTCCGCCATGTCGTAGCGCTCCTGGCGCGGCGGCAGCTTGTCCATGCCGAAATTCTCGGCGGCGAGGTCCTCGCCCGTGGTGACGATGTTCCAGCCGAAGCGGCCCTTGCAGATGCTGTCCAGCGTCGAGCACAGGCGCGCCAGCATGAAGGGCGGATAGGCCATGGTGGAGAAGGTCGCCACCACGCCGAGATGGGTGGTGTTGGCGCCGATCAGCGCCGCCATCGGCGAGGGGTCGGCCTTCGGGCCCATGATGTTGTGCTTGAGATAGACCGCGTTGGAGCCGCCATAGGCCTCGGAGATCATCAGCGTGTCTTCGAGCATGATGTAGTCGAAACACGCGCGCTCCATGGCCTTGGCCATGTCGATGTAGAACCCGCCATCCCAGGGGTCGCCGCCGCCGCCGGTGAACGGCTTGGTCCATTCATCGACCGCGAAATTGGTGAACCAGCCGAGATGGAGTGGCCGTGGCGCCATGATACCTGCCCTGTCTGCCCGTTACCGATAGGCCGAGGCTAGGGCGGGGCTCCCTGTCCGTACCATCGCGAAAAGCCCAAGCGATGTTCGCGCCCGGGCGGCTCATCCTTGGGCAGCGGGGCAGAGGATGTTCAAACGCTGGGCAATTACCTCCGCCGCCATGATGCGCCGCACGCGGACAGATCGCGCGCGATCATGCGGCGCACAATTTGCTAGCGGGATGGCGGGGGGAAGGGGTGTCGTTGACCGGAGAGGCCGAACCATGTCGTCTATCAGCCAGATCTACGATATCGACCTGAAGCTTCTGCGCTGCTTCTGCACCATTGTGGAGGAGCAGAGCTTCACCGCCGCGCAGGCCGCGCTGAATCTCTCCCAATCCACCCTCAGCGAGAACCTGAAATCGCTGGAAATCCGCCTCGGCACGCGGCTGTGCCGACGCGGGCCGAAGGGGTTCAAGCTCTTCCGCGAGGGCGAGGTGGTTTACAAGGCGGCGAAGGAGCTGTTCGCCTCGGTCGAAGCGTTCAAGCAGAAGGCCGCCAACATCAACCAGAATGCCGGCTATGAGCTTTCCATCGGCATACAGGACGGCATCGTCGAAAACCCGTGCGCCCGCATCCACGACGCCATTCACCGTTTCAGCGACTATTATCCCAATATCCGCTTCCGCATGGAGGTGATGCTCGGCTTTCAACTGGCGGGAAGGGTCGCCGACGGCATGCTGCATGTCGGCATCGGGCTGGTGAACGAGCATTATGCCCAGCTGTCCTATGAGCATCTGTTCGATGAGCAGGGCTTCATGTGCTGCGGCCACCGGCATCCGCTATTCGCCGTTCCCGAGGAGGAACTGACGCTGGCGGAGATCGAATCCGCCGCCTATTGCAACCGCGGTCATCTCGAATACTACCACCCCGAGCGCACGCGGCGCAGCGACACCTGCGGCGATGTCGGGCTCGGCATCCAGTCGCAGCTGGCGCTCATCCTGTCGGGGCGCAATATCGGCTATGTGCTCGACCACACCGCCCAGCCGCTCATCGCCAGCGGCGCGCTCCGGGCGCTGCGGCCGGACCGGGTGCGCATCGTCAACCCGATCACCGCGATGACCGGACCCGCCGCCGCCGATTTCAAGCTCGCCCGCCAGTTCGTGGACTGCCTGGTCGATGTGCATATGGAGCTGGGCCAGAGCCGCCTTCTGCCCCGCCCGGACTATGTGACGAGTTGCGGCACGGTGGTGGACCGCGACGGCGTGTTCAGCGTGCTGTCCAATGCGAGGTCGCCCGTTTTCGCCGGCGCGTGAGCGCTGCTGGCGCGGCGGGCGAGCCCGGAGCCTGCACCCTTCGACGCGGCGGTTCTTCTCGTAAAGGTTGTGATTCTTTGGTGAGGCTTCGGTTCGTTCGCTGCGCGAAGAGTCGCGCCAGACACAAGAAAGGATTTTATCTCAATGGCTTGTGGCGACGCGCGCGTCGTCTGCGGGGCGGCGCTCAGTTAAAAATCCCTGATTGCGCTCATTGACGGTACAACTCTGGGGTGCCAATCTACCTTTCGCGGCAGGAGCGCGGGGGCGGTGGATGGTGCGGAAGAATGTGAGCCTTGCGGACAGGGACGGTCTGCTGGCCTTCCCCGCGCCACCCGGTCCGGCGCCGGGGGATCCGGCTCCTCTCGTTCACTGGGATTTTCATACATTCAACGACACGCACCTTCCGCCGCCGAGCGATGAGTACAAGTACGTTCCGGTATCATGTCCACTCTTCAAGTACGAGCCCGATTTCGAGGATGTAAAGCAGGGCGATATCGGTGACTGTTATCTGCTGTCAGCGATAAATTCGATGATCCGTGTGAAGAATGCGAATTTCTTCTACGAGATGATAGGTGTCGCCGCGGATCGTTTGCATGTGCATGTGCGGTTCTATGTGGAGAATGCCGGCGCGATAGTCCCCGTCATCGTTCAGGTCCAGCGTACGATACTGAAGAAGGTCAACGGCGACCACGTCGTCGATCTGCAGCACCACAGCGCGGTCTGGCCGTATTTCGTCGAAAAGGCCTACGCTTTCTTTCGGGCCTATTATTTGCAACCACTGCTCCGGCAAGTGCAGATCAAGATCCCCGATCCGACCAAGCCCCAGCCAGCGCTGCCGCCCTGGCCGTTCGACAGGGCAACCCGTCCGGCGCCGGACCCCGGCCACCGGTATTTCGTCAACTATGTCGAGGCGCTGAAAGGCGGCAATTGTGGGCGCGCCTACCAACATCTCACGGGCGAAAAGACGGAAGATGCAACGGCCGACATAGAAGTTCCCGGCCCGAACGGCACGGTATGGATGGATATGAGGGACTATCGCGGCGCGCTGCTCCGCTGCGTTCTCGACGAGAGTCTCGAAAATCCGTTCGCCGAAACCTGGGATGCGACCTTCGACCGGTTCATTGGCGTGTTGGGCCGCACAGTGTCGGGCCTGACGACCTCCCTCGCGGTTCCCGCCGTGCCGGTGAACGACATCGTCGTGCGAGCCGCGATCAAGCAGCACATCGCGGACACGCGAAAGGCGAACCACTCCGTCGTCGTCGATTTGATCGGGATGCTCGACAAGAAAAAGAAGCTGATGCGGGAGGTGCGGAGCACCGACGTTCGGCCGTTCCTCGCGCGCATGGTCCGGATGCCCGTATCTCTTGCCGCGAGTGAAATGGAGGACATTGATTTCGGCACGTTGCTCCTGGAGTTCGTCAGGAAGTCATTTCCGGGCAAGCGGGGAACGGGCGAATACACGGATTACCATGAAGCGCTCTTCACGCGGCTGACCGCAGCTTGCACCGCGCAGCCCCCCAGGGCGGCTTTCGCATCCACCCGCAACGTCTTGTATATCCTTGATCTCCTTGATCTTGGCCTCGATATCTACGTAACGGAAAGTCAGCGCAAAGGACTTGTTCCTGGTCATGCTTACGAAATATCCGGAACCTCAAAAACAACCGTCAGAAGTGCAAAGGGTTACGTTGATTTGCGTTTCGTTTTATTGCGAAATCCTTGGGGTCGATATGTTAGATCCTACAAAATAAAATTCGAAAATGTCGATGGAGTGGACGTCGTAAAATCCATTTCGGCAAACGAAGGCGCAGAATTCGCCGATCCTCCTGAAGATTCGCTTTCAATACTCGCAGCGCAGGGGATGGGGCTAATGGAGATGGCTGAGCAAATGCAGGCTCTTGCGTCGCAGCAGGTGCGGCGTAGTCCCGTGTTTCCCGTCGAACTCTCCGACATCACCAAGTTCTTCGATCGGGTGCAGCTCGGCGTCTGAGCGCCTTTTCGCAATGTGACGTGTTCAGCAAAGGGCGAGGCCATGGCCGGCGGCAATGAGGGGATAAAGGCGGACAACGTCATTCCCCTGTCGAAGATCGACCCGGAACGGTTCGAGGCGCTGGGGTTGACGGATCATGGCTGCGCCCAGTTGGACGTGTGGCTGGCCGCGCTTGGCGAGAGCGGCGGGGCCGTCTCCGCGCGGCAATTCGAACTGCCGGTCTATGCCAAGGGCGGGGGGCGCACCACCGCCACGCGCGTGTTCGTCGCCTCCCGCGAAACGCGCGAGGTGTGGCGTCCCGGCGACGCCTATGCCGCGCTCAAACCCGCGCAGGCCGCCATCGACAAGGCGCACGTGGAACTTCTCCGTCAATGCCAGGACGAGCTTCGATCTCGGCCGGGCGCTTCGGCCGCTGGCGGCGGAAATCGGCTTCGAGCCACCGTTCCAAGACGGCAGCCTCACCGTCACCGGCGTGGTCGGCGCCCTGCGGCTCGGGGCCGAAGGCACCCGGATCGCACTCAGTTTCGCGTTCAAGACCAAGGACGGCGATTTCCGCCTCACTCTGGTGCGGCGCGCCAGCTGTCGGGGGAAAAGGCCGGCTGGGAGTACAGCCTCAGAATGGGTCCGGCAACCATCGACTTCCGCAGCCTGCCGGTTGTCGGCGGGGCGATCGGTGCGGCGGCGGACGCCTTCGCCAAGAGCGGGGGCAAGAAGGCGGTCGGCATCGATGCCCTGCGGGTCGGCGTGCTCTCCACGCTTGAGGAACCGGTCTCAACCGCCGGGTGATCGTACCCGCCATCGGCGAGGTGGCGGCGTTTCCGCTGGTGGCGTTGGCGATGCAGGAGAACTCCGGCGGCGCCAAGCCTTCGGCCATGGAGATGCTGAACACGCTGGAGCGGCACCTGCCCTTCACGCGCAGGCGCGTCGCAACCTCGCCCTCGTCGCCGCCACCGTCCGACTCCAGAGGCTGTTCGACGCCGCCGGAATCGAGGTGATCTTCTTCAAGGGTGCGCTGGTCGGGCAGCGCGCCTATGGCTCGCTCGCGGTCAAGCACGGCAAGGACATCGACTTTCTGGTGCCGCCGGAGGACCTCGCGGCGACCTTTGCCCTGCTCGCCGGGGAAGGCTACCAGCCGGTCTTTCCCGCGGCGCCGCTGACGGCGGCCAGGATCGACGCGCTACGGGACTTCCAGATCGAGGCGGTGATGGTCGATCCCACGCGCGGCGTGCAATTGGAGCCGCATTGGCGGTTGACCGAGAACCGTCGGCTGCTGCCTCTCGGCCCGCTTCGGGCGGGGGCCGGCAAGCGCGAGAGCCTCGGCGGCGTGCCAATTCGCGGCTTTCATCCCGACGATGAGTTCGCCTATCTCTGCGTCCACGGCGTGCGCAGCGGCTGGTTTCGGCTGAAATGGCTGGCCGATCTTCATGCCCTGCTGGCAGGGCATGCGGAGGAGGAGCGGCTGCGCCTCTATCGCCACGCCGTAGGTCGGGGGGCGGGGCCGGCGGCCCTGCTGGCCTATGGCCTGTGCCGCGACCTGTTCGCGCTGCCGGTGCCGGCCGCGCTGGCCCGTGCGGTCGAGGCGCCGCTGCAACGGGCCATGCGCAGGCTCTGCCATGCGTCACTCGGCGCCAACCATCCGCAGACCTCGTTAGGCCAGGTGCTCGTGCTGCCCATGCTGCATGCGGTGGCCTGCGGGCCCGCGCACATCGGCAGCGAGTTCCTGCGCTGGGGGGTAAACGGCCAGGATGTGCTGGAACTGCCGCTGCCGCGCTACCTGTTTTTTCTCTATCCGCTGCTGCGCCTGCCGCTCTGGGCCGGCCGGCAGATCGCGGGGAGAGGCATGTTCAGTAGCACGGGGCGTGCCCCGTGAGACGGCAACCCGTCGACGCGGCGCTGCTCGTCGCCTTCCTGCGGGCTCTCGCACAGTCCGCACGCGGGCGCGGGGCGCTCAGCATCGCCCTCATCATTGGCGGGGCGATGGTGGAAAGCGTCGGGCTCGTTCTGCTCATCCCGGTCCTGCAGTTGCTCACCGACCGTGAGGGGCTCGTCTCCCTCTGGTTCGCCGAATGGCGCCGCGAAAGGCTGTTGCTGCTCCTTCTCGCGGCTTTCCTGCTGGCGATGACGGCGCGGGCCTTTCTCCTCTATGCGCGCGACCGGCTGTTGTGGCGGGTGGAGAACGACTTCGTCGACGGCCAGCGCGCGCGACTGGTGCAGGGGCTGGCCTCCGCGCGCTGGGCGTCGCTGGCCTCGGTGCGTCACGCGGAAATCCAGAGCGTCCTGTCGACGGAGATGATCCGGCTGGCCATGGCTGTCCGGCTGTTCGTGCAGATCGGTGTGGCCGCGCTGCTGGTGCTGGTGCAGGGGGGGCTGGCCATCTATGTGGCGCCGGCTCTGGCCGGCACCCTGCTCGCGGCCGTGGCCGCGGCGGGCGTCGCCTTTTCCGGCCTGCAGCGGGCCGGCGCCCTGGGACACGATCTCGCCCGCTCCAGCCTTAACCAGATGCAGACGATGGGAAGTCTCCTGTCGGGGCTCAAGGCGGCACTGGCGCAGAACCTTCAGTACCGCTTCCTGCGCGACTTCCGCGACACGCTCGGCGAGGCACGCGGCAACCGGCGGCGCTTCTCCGAACGGCAGGCGCGGCTCCGGCTGGTGTTCGGCATCGGATCGGCCGTCTGCGCTTGCCTGGTGGTGGCAGGTGGCGCGCTGGTGCTGGAGATGCCGACGCCGGCGCTGATCCTGCTCGTGCTGATCTGCGCCCGCCTCGCCGGACCGGTGCTGAACCTGCAGCAGGCGATGCAGCAGTTCGCCTATTCCCTGCCCTCCTTCGCCGCCGTCGCGGCCCTGGAGGCGCAGCTGGAGGCGCCCGCTGCAGGGGCGGTGGAAGCTCAGCGGATACTGCCGGGGGCCGTCGAACTGCGGGCTGTGCATCGGCTCCATGGCGAAGGGGCCGGCCTCGCCGGCGTCGATCTCGTCATTAACCCGGCAGAACGGATCGCGGTCACCGGCGCCTCGGGCGCGGGCAAGACGACGCTGCTCGACGTGCTGGCCGGGCTGACGGCGCCGGACGGGGGCGCGGTTCTGGTAGGCGGCTCCACGCTTGATGTCACCGCCCTGCCGGCCTGGCGCGAGCGTGTCGCCTATGTCGTGCAGGAACCCTATCTGTTCCGTGACAGCGTGCGCGCCAATGTGACGGCCGATACACCCTGTGACGACGCCGCGCTCTGGTCGGTGCTTGAGCTTGTGGGTGCCGACACGCTGGTGCGGCGCCTGGAGCGCGGGGTCGACACGCTCATCGGCGAAGGCGGCGCCGTGCTCTCCGGCGGGGAGCGCCAGCGCCTGGCCCTTGCCCGCGCCATTTTGCGGCGCCCGCGCCTGCTCATGCTCGACGAGGCCACCAACGCTCTCGACCTGCCCTCGGAGAGGCTTCTGCTGCAACACCTCTTTGCTCTCGCTCCGCGCCCGGCCGTGCTGATGGTGACGCACAGGCGCGAGAATCTGGACCTGTTCGACCGGGTTCTGGAGCTGCGGGAGGGTCGGCTGCTGCCCTTGGGATGAGCTCGTCGATCATTCTCCCGATGTTGCGACGCAGCATCCTGACCGCTACGGTGCCCGCCCCCGGTTCCAGAAGGCGCGCCCATGCCCTCCAAGATCCCGTCTCCCGCATCGGCATCCGGTTCGACCACCGCCCGGAAGCCGCGACCAGGCGGCCGGCGGCGGTCTCAGCCCAGCGCGGCGCATGAGCCGGAAGCGGGACAGGCGCCCGCCTCGGCGCGCGGCCCGGTGCGGGTCGAACTCGCTTTGCAGGGCGGCGGCTCGCATGGCGCCTTCACCTGGGGCGTGCTCGACCGGCTGCTGGAAGAAGACTGGCTCAGCATCGAAGGTGTTTCCGGCACCTCCGCCGGGGCGATGAACGCGGCGGTGCTGGCGGACGGCTTTGCCGCTGGCGGGCGGGAGGGCGCACGGGCGGCGCTCGACGCCTTCTGGCACAATGTCGCCGAGGCGGCGCGCTTCAGCCCGTTCCAGCGCGGTCCTCTCGATGTGCTGCTCGGGCGCTGGACGCTCGACCATTCGCCGCTCTTCGTCGCCCTCGACCTGATGTCGCGGCTCTACTCGCCCTATGATCTCAACCCGACCGGCGCCAACCCGCTGCGTGCCGTGCTGGAGAAGGTGATCGAGTTCGAGCGGCTGCGCACCTCGCCGATCAAGCTCTTCATCACCGCCACCAATGTACGCACCGGGCGGGGACGCGTTTTCCGCAATGCCGAGATCACGCCGGAGGTGCTGCTCGCTTCCGCCTGCCTGCCCACCCTGTTCCAGGCGGTGGAAATCGACGGCGACAGCTATTGGGACGGCGGCTATTCCGGCAACCCGACCATGACGCCGCTGGTGCGCGAACTCGCGTCGGAGGACACGATCCTCGTCCCGATCAACCCGGTGGAGCGTCCCGGCACGCCGCGCACCGCCTATGAAATCCTCAACCGGCTGAACGAAGTCTCGTTCAATTCCGTGCTGATCAAGGAGCTGCGCATGATCGCCCTGCTGCGGCAGGTGGCCGATCCCGGCAATTGCGAGGGCGCGCACTGGGCGCGGATGCGCATTCATGTCGTGCCCAACGGCGTGGTCGATCAACTCGGCTATTCTTCCAAGCTGAATGCCGAACGCGAATTCCTCGCCATGCTTCGGGAGGAGGGGCGCAAGGCGGCCGACGCCTTCCTCAAGGCCGATGGCGACAATATCGGCAAACGCTCTTCGGTCGATCTCGACGCGCTGCTCGACGGCGTGTGAGGCGCGGCCCGGCTTGCCATGGCCGGCACCGGGGTGGCACCTAGGGCGCTGACCGGGCGCCGAGCGCCAAGGATGTCATGCAAAAGGGTGCCTGAAGGCGCCGAGGCGGAGTGACCATGCCGGCGATCGAGATTTCGGGTCTGCTCACCTTCACCATCGCCATCGTGGTGTTTTTCGCCGGTTCCGGCATCAACCGGGCGATTCCGCCGCTCGGCCGGTTCAACATCCCCGAGGCGGTGACCGGCGGGCTGCTGGCGGCGCTGGCGACGCTGATCGCCTACCGCGTCTTCGACACCGCCATCGTGTTCGATCTCGCCGCGCGGGACATGCTGCTGCTGTATTTCTTCACCGGCATCGGCCTCAATGCCCGGCTCGACGACCTCGTGGCCGGCGGGCGGCCGCTGTTGATCCTGCTCGCGCTCACCGTGCTCTATCTCGTCATCCAGAACCTGATCGCCCTCGGTGCCGTGAGCCTGCTCGACCTGCCCGAGGGGCTTGCCGTCTTCCTCGGCTCGGCCTCGCTCATCGGCGGGCATGGCACCACCATCGCCTGGGCGCCGCTGATCGCGGAGCGCTTCGGCGTCGCCAATGCGCTGGAGGTAGGCATCGCCGTGGCGACGCTCGGCCTCGTGCTGGCGAGCCTCGCTGGCGGGCCCATCGCCCGCTATCTCATCGCCCGCCACCATCTCAGGAGCGAGCCGGGTCAGGAGGCTATCGTCGGCCTGCCGAAGCCAGTGAACGAGCGTGCGGATGACGACATCAGCCATGTCAGCCTGCTGCGCACCGTGCTGGTGCTCAACGTCGCCATCCTCATCGCCTTCGGGCTTGAGGAGGCGGTGGAGTGGACGGGGCTGAAGCTGCCCATGTTCGTGGTGTGCCTGCTGGTCGGCATCGCGCTCACCAACACCGTGCCGCGCCTGTTGCCGCGCCTCGCCTGGCCCACCCGGACGAGGGCGCTGGCGCTGCTCTCCGATCTCGCGCTCAACATCTTCCTCGCCATGTCGCTGATGAGCATGCAGCTATGGAGCATTGGCGGGCTGGGCCTCGCTTTGGTGCTGGTGCTGGCGGTGCAGACGGTGGCGGCGGTGGCCTATATCGTCTTCGTGGTGTTCCCGGCGATGGGGCGCGACTACCAGGCGGCGGTGATCTCCGCCGGTTTCACCGGCATCAGCCTCGGGGCCACGCCGACCGCCATCGCCAATATGACCGCGGTGACCAAGGCGCATGGACCTTCGCCCCGCGCCTTCATCATCCTGCCGCTGGTCTCGGCCTTCTTCATCGACATCATCAACGCGGCGGCGATCGGCTTCCTGGCGCGCTGACGCGGCGGTTCAGTCCGCCGCCGGGTCCTCGACCGTCTCGCTGAGCGTCTGGCCGAAGCGTTCGACCTGGCCCTGATAGGTGCGCCGCGTCTTGGGGTCGATGACGGCGATCGGCGCGCTGAGCGCGAGGCCGGCGGCACTGCCGACGGTCTGGCCGACCCCGATGGCACCGGCGGCGATGCGGTCGCCGAGACTGATCTCGGAATCGGTGACGGTCTGCCCGTTCACCAGCCGCTGGCCGATGAGCTGCACCACCTCCGGCGAGGAGGCGAAGCGGCCGTGATTGAGCGAGTCGCCGCCACGCATGGCAGTGAGATCAATGACCACGATGCCGGATTTCTCCAGATCGGCGTAGTATTTCTGGGTGTCAATCAGCCCCAGCCGGTCCACGCCGCCGGCGATGCGGCGGGAAACCTGCAGCGCCCGGTCGTCCTGCGACACGAACAGGGTGAAGCGCGCCTGCGGCCCGTTCAGCGCCCGCCATTGCGAGGCGAACACGTCGACATCGACATCGGGCGAGGCGAGGATGACGTTGCGGATCTTGGCCGGCAGCTTGCCGCGCCGGATCGCCATCTGGCGCAGGCTTTCCATGGCGAGCCACGCCCCCATGGAATGGGCCATGATCGTCACGTCCTCGACGCGCGGATCGCTGGCGACCTGCCACACCGTCTCCTCGAAGGCGTCGCGCGAGAAGATCGTGCTTTCACGGTCGAAGAGATAGTCGAACACCCGGGCGCGGGAGGGCCAGGTGAACAGGACCGGAGCGACCTCCGATCCCGAATCATGCACGATCTGGGCGAAGCGGTAGACCGCGTCTTCAAAGCGGTTGTTGAAGCCGTGGACGAAGATCAGCACCCGCCGGCTCGGCGGCAGATGGCTGTCGAGCCAGCCCTTCGCCGCCTTCACATTCGGCAGCGGCTTGACCGAGAGCGTGGCGAAGTCGGTTTCCGGGTTGGGCGGCAGGCGGCGCGGCCACTGCACTTCGCCGATCTGGCGGCGGCTGTCCGGCGGGATGGAGACGGTGAAGGCGTCGAGCGACACGCCCGCGCCGCGCTCGCCGGTGTAGAGAATGCCGGCGTCGGTGGAGGGCTCGCGCGTGGTGGCGACGAGCAGATCGACCTTGGTGGTGTCGGGCGCGGCGGCCTCGACGGGGGTGAGCACGCCCACCGGCCGGTTCGAGCATCCCGCGCACAAGGCGAGAACCAACGCAACGATGACGAGACGCATTCAGCCTCCGCAGGCCCCTGCCTGTGCCGAGTGCCAGCATTAGCGCGGCACCGTGTCAAAGGCGAGTCGTCGAGGCACGGCCGCGCCGACCGCTGAGCGCCTCAGGGGGCCGGCGCGGCGGCTGGCTCCTGTGTCGCGCTCGCCGCCGCCGGCGGGGGCATGATGCGGTCGTTCATGTAGGAGAAGAACGGGTTGGACGACATGCGCACCAGCGCATCGAGGCTGACGATCAGCGCGCCGCGCTCACCCCGCACCGCCATGGCCCCGAGCTCCAGCCCGAAATTGTCCTTTGGATCGGGATGCGACCCGTACAGCCCGTCCTCAGGCGGGAAGGGCAGGGCGACATGGGACAGCGAATAGACATCGGACGGGTAGAACAGGCCGAGCGGACGCACCGTCTCCTCGGTGCTGCCGGCGGGGATGGCATGCTCGATCACCTGGTCCGACCCCGCATCCTCATTGGTGATGATCACGGTGCGGAAGGTTCGCGGCAGCGGCGGCAGCAGGCGCAGCAGCGCTGAATAGGAGGTGGCGCGCAGCAGGGGACCGAGCTTGGTGTTGCGGTTGATGTCGAACAGCACCAGCTCGCTGCCATTGGCCGGCAACTGGCCGTACAACGCATCGATGATGGCGCGGGTGGAGACGGTGAAGTCCATCACCGACTGGAAGGTGAGCGTCGGCGCCACATCCTTCAGCCGCCCGGCCCGCGCCTCGGCGGTGATGGAGGCTTGCAGCGCCCGTGTGAGACGGTGCGACTGCACGGCGCCGTTCACCGGGAAGCTGTTGTACTTGAACGGATTGAACTCCGGCACGATGCCGAGCCACGCCGCTTTGTCGAAGGCCGGCAGCCAGGCCGGCAGCGCCGCCAGCCCGGCGAAGCGGGCGAAGCGGGTGATGCCGATCATCGGCGAGATCAGCACCAGCCGGTCCGGGCGGACGAGTTTGTCGTCGCTGAGCGCGTCGAGCGCGTATTTCAGCGCCAGCGCACCGCCATTGGAAAAGCCGACGATTTCCAGAGGCTTGCCCGGCGCGCGGGCGGCGGCTTCGCGCACGGCGAGGCGCGTGGCGGCGAGCCAGTCCTCCCACTCGGCGGCGGTGAGCCCCGCCGGCACCGTGCCATGGCCGGGCAGACGCGGGGCGATGACCAGGAAGCCATTGGCGAGATAGCGCCGGGCGACATGGCGCAGGCTGTAGGGCGAATCGGTGAGCCCGTGCAGCAGCACGACGACGCCCACCGGCGCGCCTTCCGGCACCAGCTCATAGGAGCGGTTGAAATCCTGCGAGAGATGGGGCGGGTAGACCACGCTGCCGGCGAAATAGCGGTTGGAGGGTACCCGGTCCTCCTCCGGCAGCGTCTGCACGACTTCGCGGGTCACGTCGGCGAACAGCTTGTCCTCGCGGGCGAGGTAGGCGCTCCAGTCGGCCTTGTCGAGCTCGGCGACGCTCATCTCCTCCGGCACGAAGGTGTGCCAGGGTTCCAGCGGCGCGCCGCTCTGGGCGAACCAGACGCGCGAGCCGAGAAAGGCGACGAACAGCACCAGCGCCAGCACGCCCGCCCATTTGAGGGCCCTGCGCAAAACCTTGAAAAGCGTGCTCATGAGCGGACCTCGGGTTCCTCGCGGCCGGACAGCAGCCGGGCGATCCAGCGTGTGCCGTCGCCCTCCTCGCAGAAGGTGAGGGCGGCAATGACCAGCGGCACGCCGATGAAGGCGCCGGACAGGCCCCACATGAACGCCCAGAAGAACACGGCGAACAGCACGAGGAAGGGCGAGATGGCGAGCGCCTTGCCGGCCACGCGCGGCTCGATATAGCTGCCGCTGAAGAACTGGATGACGTTCATGGCGAGGAACACCGCCACCGCAGTCTCCCACGCGCCGAATTGGGCCAGGGCGAAGAAGGTCGGCAGCAGCGTCGCCACCAGCGGGCCGATGAAGGGGATGTAGTTGAGCGCGAAGGCGATGACGCCGAAGGCCAGCGCGAGATCGAGCCCCATGGCGGCGGACAGCGCCCAGACGAACAGGCCGGTGAGCAGGCTCATCACCGTGCGCACCATCATATAGGTGCGGAACTTCGCCGCCGTCGCCGCACTGGCCCGCACGAGGCGCCGGCCGGTGTCGCCCGCTTCCGCCACCAGCTTGGTGCGGACGATGTCGACCTCCAGCAGGCCGAGCATGACGAAGATCAGCGTGACCACGCCGAAGCCGAGCATGCCGTTGAGCCGTCCGGCCAGCCCCTGAAACGTGCCGATCAGCCAGCTGGCGTTGAAGGTGTCGGCCAGCATGCCGGCGGAATAGAGCCCCATTTCCTCCAACTGCGCCGCCGTCTCGCTGTAGATCGCCTGGAAGCGCCCGGCATTGGCGATGAGCCAGCGCCCGGCCTGGCTGAAGCCCCAGATGGTGACATAGCCGAGCAGGGCCAGCGCGAGGATGGTGAGGACCAGCGTCACCATCATCGCCAGCAGCGCCGGCACGCGCTGCTGCAGCCGCTGCTGCAGCGGCCAGACAAGGGCGATGATGAACAGGGCGAACGCCACCGGCGCCACCACGGAGCGTGCGAGATAAATCGCCCCGGCCGCGAGAATGAACGCGCAGATACCGAGCGGGAGGCGGAGCGCGCCGAGCGTCATGGGAGCTTTCGTGAAAGATGGCGACAAAGTGACATGCGGGATAACACGCCGCGCCGCCTTGGGAAATCCGCCAGAGCCGGCGTGACCACGGTTCGCTGACGCAAGGGCAGAGACGCCGTCGGCGCGCGCCGCGACAAGGCGGGTTAAATTGGCTGAGACGATGGTCTATCTTGCCGTCCTCGGTGGGGGCGGCGATGGGGGCGCCCCGGCCCAAACAGAACAGCCGGCCAGTTCGGGGGGATAGGATGGGAGGGCTTCTCGCCTTCAGCCGTTTCGTTGACGGGTTCAACGAGAAGTTCGGCCGTATCGCCGATTACTGCGTGCTGTTCGCCTGCCTCGTCAGCGCCGGCAATGCCACGGTACGCTATCTCTTCAGCTATTCCACCAACGGCCTGCTGGAAGTGCAGTGGTATCTGTTCGGCGCCGTGGTGCTGCTGGGCGCCCCCTATACGCTCAAGCGCAACGAGCATGTGCGGGTCGATCTGGTCTACATGGCGGTGTCGCCCCGCGTGCGGCTGTGGATCGACACGCTGGGCTTCCTGCTGGTGCTCATCCCGGCCGGCCTCTATCTCACCTGGCTGAGTTTCCCCTTCTTCTGGCAGTCCTTCGAGGCCGGCGAAGTCTCGCAGAATGCCGGCGGGCTGATCCTCTGGCCGGCCAAGTTGCTGCTGCCGCTCGGCTTCGCGCTGCTCACCGTGCAGGGGCTTTCCGAACTCATCAAGCGCATTGCCGCGCTGTCGGGCGTGCTCGACATCTCGACCGACTACGAGAAGCCGCTCCAATAGGAGCGGCACGACACCCCGCTGTTCCGGCCCCTATCCGACGCGCGAGCCCCGCATGTTCTCCTATGGCGTGATGCCCCCGCTGATGTTCGCCGGCATGATCTGCTTCATGCTGGCCGGCTTTCCCGTCGCGTTCTCGCTGGTGGCGGTCGGCCTGTTCTTCGGCACGCTCGGCATACTGACCGACCATTTCACCTTCAGCTTCCTGCAGGCGCTGCCGTTCCGCTTCTACGGCATCATCTCGAACGACCTGCTGCTCGCCATTCCGTTCTTCACCTTCATGGGGGCGATACTGGAACGCTGCGGGCTTGCGGAGGACCTGCTGGAGGGAACGGGCAAGCTGTTCGGCAAGGTGCCGGGCGGGCTCGCCTATGCGGTGATCATCGTCGGCGCCATCCTCGGCGCCATCACCGGCACGGTGGCGGCCTCGGTCATCGCCATGGGCGTGATCTCGCTGCCGGTGATGATCCGCTATGGCTATAATGAGCGCCTCGCCACCGGCGTCATTGCGGCCTCGGGCACGATCACCCAGCTGATCCCGCCCTCGCTGGTGTTGATCGTGCTCGCCGAGCAGCTCGGCCGTCCGGTGGGCGAGATGTATCTCGGCGCCATCGGCCCCTCGCTGCTGCAGGTGCTGATCTTCCTCGCCTATGTGTTCGTGCTGTCGCTCATAAAGCCGCAGCATATGCCGCCGCTGCCACCGGAAGCGCGCGGGGAGGGCGGCTGGCCGCTGGTGCGGCAGGTGCTGTGGGGCATGGTGCCCTCCATCGTGCTGATCCTGCTGGTGCTCGGCACGCTGGCCATGGGCCTCGCCACGCCGACGGAAGCGGGCGCCATGGGGGCGGTCGGCGCGATTGCGCTGGCGGCGCTGCATGGGCGGCTCAGCTGGACCCTGCTGCGCCAGGCCATGGCCTCGACCGCGCGGCTGACCTCGATGGTGGTGTTCATCCTCATCGGCGCCACCGTGTTCAGCCTCGTGTTTCAGGGCATGGACGGCGCGCTGTGGATCGAGCACCTGCTGGCCCAGCTGCCGGGCGGGAAGGTCGGATTCCTGATCTTCGTCAATGTGTTCATCTTCTTTATCGCCTTCTTCCTCGACTTCTTCGAGATCGCCTTCATCATCGTGCCGCTGCTGGTGCCGGTGGCGATGAAGCTCGACATCAATCTCGTCTGGTTCGGCGTGCTGCTGTGCGTGAACATGCAGACGGCGTTCATGCACCCCCCCTTCGGCTTCGCGCTGTTCTACCTGCGCGGCATCGCGCCCAAGTCGATCCGCACCTCGCAGATCTATTGGGGCGCGATCCCCTGGCTGCTGATGCAGCTTGTTCTCGTGGTCGTGGTCATCCTGTGGCCGGAGGCGGTGACCTACTGGATCAGCGCGCCCTCCACCGTGGACCCTTCGACCATCGAGCTGAACATCCCGCAATTCGACGCGCCGCCGCTCGATCTGGCGCCGCCGAAGTTCTGACCTCAGGCGGGGAGGGCGGCGGGCGGCCTCTTTCCGCGCACCGCTGCGATGCCGGCCAGCACGAAGAGCAGCAGGACGACGCCCTGCGCAATGGCGAAGGGCGGTTCGGACTGGGTGGGCGCCAGCGCTTTCAACGCCGGCACCTTGGCGAAGAGCTGGGCAATGGCGACGAAGACCAGCAGCCACTGGCTGGCGACAATGCCGATGGCATAGACGAGGCCCCATCGTCCGGCCCGGTGGAAATGGGTGAGCGCCGGCACGGTGACGGCGAGCACCGCCAGAGCGATGGCGCCGACGATGTGCGAGGGCAATACGCCGTTGAAGGGAAAGCCGAAACCGGTGGCGCTGGTCGCGAAGGCGGTGGCGAGGAAGGCCACCGTCCAGCCCCGCCGGTCGCGGCCGGCGATGAGGTCCGCCATCACGATGAAACCGGTGGCGATGGCGATGAGGCTGAGCCAGGTGTGGAAACCCGTCCACGTGGTCGGATCGAACATGCGCATGCTCCCCGATGGCGCCTCCGCCCGACGCGGTGCGCGGCGCCGGCAGGCCGCCGCCGGCGCATTGATGATATCCATCAGATTTATTGACGCCAGCACGAAAGCCTTGCGGTTGCTGCTTTTGTCGCCGACGCACGGCGGAATTCACCCGTCTGTGTCTTTCGGCCTATAGGCCGCGTCGGCGCCGCGCGCTAAGGCGAGGTCCGCTACCCGCCGCCGCCCCTTCGCCGATCGGGGCGGCCCTGCCGCATTGGATCGCCTATGTCCTCCCCCCTGTCCACGCCGGAGCGTCCGCCCGCCGGCTCTCCGCACCCGGGAATGGGTTTCCGGGAATTCGTGCTGTTCATCGCCGGATTGATGGCCACCAACGCCATCGCCATCGACTCGATGCTGCCAGCGCTGCCGGAGATCGGCGTGTCGCTCGGCATCGACACGGCGAACCACGCCCAGCTCGTCATCACCGCCTACCTGCTCGGCTTCGGCGGGGCGCAGCTGGTCTATGGCACGCTGGCGGACCGTTTCGGGCGGCGCCGCGTGCTGCTGTTCGGCCTCGCGGTCTATACGCTCGCCTCCATCGGAGCGGTGTTCGCCGGCACGCTGGGGGTGATGCTGGCGGCACGGGTGCTGCAGGGCGTGGGCTCGGCGGCGACGCGCATTCTCGCCATCACCATCGTGCGCGACTGCTATTCCGGCTCGCACATGGCGCGGGTGATGTCGCTCGCCTTCCTCGTCTTCCTCTCGGTGCCGATCGTGGCGCCCTCCATCGGGCAGGCGATCATGCTGATCGCGCCGTGGCGCGGCATTTTCCTGATGCTGTGCCTGTTCGGGGCGGTGCTGTTCGTCTGGACGCTGGCGCGGCTGCCGGAGACGCTGCATCCGGAAGACCGCTCGCCCATCTCCTTCGCCGGCATTTCCCATGCGTTCGGGCTGATTGTCCGCAGCCGCATCACGGTCGGCTACACGCTGGCCATCACCATGGCGATGGGCGGGCTGTTCGGTTTCATCAATTCGGCGCAGCAGGTGTTCGCGGATGCCTTCGATGCCGAGGCGTTCTTTACGCTCATCTTCGCGCTGATCGCGGTGTTCATGGCGGCTTCCTCGCTGCTCAATGCCCGGATCGTCGAAAAGCTGGGCATGCGGCGGGTGTCGCATGCGGCGCTGTGCGGCTACGTCACCGTGACGCTTGTGCATGCCGCCATCGTGCTGGCCGGGATCGAGAGCATCTGGAGCTTCTCCATCCTGCAGGGGGCGATGATGTTCTGCTTCGGCCTCATGGTGTCGAACTTCAATTCGATGGCGATGGAGCCGGTGGGGCATGTGGCCGGCACGGCATCGTCGGTGCTGGGTTTCGTCAGCACGGTAGGCGGGGCGCTCGCCGGCTTCGCTCTGGGGCAGAATTTCGATGGCACCACGCAGCCGCTGACCCTGGGCTTCGCCGCCTTGGCCCTCGCGGCGCTGGGCTTCGTGCTGTTCGCCGAGAGGGGCCGGCTGTTCCAACGCGACCGCCACGTTTCTGATACCGAAACCTGAACTGGCAGAGCACGCCAAGGTATTCCGCCGCCGTCTTCTGTCGCCTGCCCCGACACTGGAACGCCTTTCCTGTTTCGGCGTTGAGTTCCCGCCAATCAAAGGGGCAGGGCGACAGGAGAATTACCATGATTCGACATGCTATTATTGCGGCTTCGCTGGTTCTGGCCGCGCCGCTGGCCGCGAATGCGCAGGATGGCGCCGGTACCGCGGCCGGCGCGACCACGGGGGCCGTCGGTGGCGCGCTGGTGGGTGGCCCCGTCGGGGCCGTGGTCGGCGGTGTCGCCGGGGCGGTGGTCGGGGGCATTTCCGACGAGCGCCGGTCGCGCTTCCGCGGTTATGTCGTGGAAGAGAACATCCCGTCCTATCGCGTCGAGCGTGAGGTCGTGGTCGGGACCGAGCTGCCGCCGGGCAGCATCCGCTATTATGAAGTACCCGCCGAATATGGCGTGCAGGAATACCGTTACACCGTCGTGAACGAGCGCACCGTGCTGGTCGACCCCGCCACCAACCGGGTCGTGCAGATCATCGACTGACGAAAGCCCGCTCCGTGGCGGTTCATCCCGCCGCGGAGCTGGCGCTGGCCTCCGTGCGACGCGACGACCGACCGGCGCGCGGCGGCTTGGAGGCCGCGAGCAAGCGTGCCGCCCGGGACTGCGAAAATTCGAGCAAAATCGCGCCGAGTTCCGGCTCGTCGATCAGCAGCGCGGCGTCTTCGGCCGGCAGCCAGACTTGCGCCCGCTCGTGACGCTCGGGCCAGTCGGCGAGCTGACGGCGCACGGCGAGAGGATAGACAGACACTTTCACCAGCGCGAAATGGCTGTCGAGCCGCTTCCAATAGAGATACTGGCCCAGCCGCTTGCGGCCGACCTCGCCCACCACGCCGGCTTCCTGACGGGCCTCGATCTCCGCCGACTTCCAGTCCTTGCGGTTCTTCATCGGCCAGCCCTTCGGGATCACCACACGCTGGGTTTCCCGCGAGGTCATGATGAGCACCTCGATCTCGCCAGCGGGTGTCACACGGTAGGGTAGTGCCGCCACCTGGCTGAGGGGGCGGCCGTCGGTGATGCGACGCCTGATCTGCTTCTGTTTGGCCATGATGTGCTAAATGTAGGGCATCGCGCAGGAATAGCGATGCCTCTCAGGGGCCTTTCTCATCCGACGGGATCTCGCATGACGACCGAATTGAGCCTTCTCGCCTGGGTTCTCGTCCTCGCCGTGGTGCAGGTGATGCTTCCCGCCATGTGGCGTAACCGGGAGACGGGGCTCGACTACAATGCCGGCCCGCGCGACGAGCCCGGTCCGCCGGTCGGTGTGGTCACCGGTCGGCTCCGGCGTGCGCAGGCCAATCTTTATGAGACGCTTCCTCTTTTCGCTGCGGCGGTGCTGATCGCTCACGTCGCCGGCCGGGAAGGGGCGCTCACGCTCTGGGGCGCGTGGCTCTATCTCGGGGCGCGGATCGTCTATGTGCCGCTTTATGCAATGGGCGTGCCTTATCTGCGTTCGGCAGTCTGGTCCGTGTCCCTGCTGGGGCTGGGGCTGATCCTGTTCGCCATTCTGATCCCGGGCTGAGGAGGGCGGGCGCATGGCGGTCGATTTCGCCTCTTTCGATTTTCTCGTCGTCCCGGGTCGTGAGAACGCGCCGGCCGAACATTGGCAGTCGCATTGGCTCGGCGCCTTTGCCAACTCCAGCCGGCTGATCCAGGCCGAGTGGAGCCGGCCCGAGGTCGGGGCCTGGACCCACCGGCTCGATGCGGCGGTGGAAGCGGCACCGCGGCGGGTGGTGCTCATCGCGCATTCGGTGGGCGTGGCGACCGTCGTGCGCTGGACCTTGGCGCAGCCAGAGCGGGCGCGCGCCAAGGTGGCGGCGGCCTTGCTGGTGGCGCCGACGAATGTCGACGACCCCGACCCCTCCTTCGATCTCGTGCGCAATTTCGGCCCCATGCCACTCTCGCCTTTGCCTTACCCCGCCTTGATCCTGTCATCGCGGGATGATCCGCGGGTGACGCCGCACCAGGCACAGGCCTTTGCGCAGGCCTGGGGCGCGGAAATCTCCGATGTGGGCGAACTCGGCCACATCGGCTCCGCCGCCCGGCTCGGCCTGTGGCCGCAGGGGCTGGTGCTTCTGGGTGGGTTGCTGGCGCGGATCTAGTGGCGCTGCCGCTCAGTGCTGCGCCAGAATCGCGGCGATCGCCTGCGCAACCGATTTGGTCACGCGCTTACGGTAGCGGCGATGGACGAGCTGGCCATTATGGAAGACATCCTGCTCGACATAGAGATTGGTGCCGTCCCAGCGCAGGATGTTGTCGGATTCGACGGTCTCGATGACGCCGATCCCCGGAATCAGATGACCTTCCGGTGCGGTGGAGCTCATGGGCTTTCTCCTGCGTTTGCTGGCGCGCTCTGCGGCGGCCTGAGGTGATGATAGCCGAGCGCGCGGCGAAAGCCATCGGGTGGTTTGCGGGGATCACGAGGGCGGCGTGCGCGGGCTGGCGTCCTCCGATCCGTTGCCAGTGGGGCTTTCCACCTTTCCGCGCCGTTGCAGCAGCAGGACGGTGATCCAGCACAGAAGCGCCCAAGCGCTTCCGGCGCACCAGCCGGCGAGAACGTCAGTCGGCCAGTGGACGCCGAGATAGATGCGGCTGAAACCCACCAGCAAAGTAAGACCGACCGCGACGGCGAGCGCATAGGCTTTCACCCGTCGCTTGCGCTCGGTGCGGACGATGAGGACGCCCAGCGTGAGAAAGGTGATCGCCGATCCCATGGCGTGGCCGCTCGGGAAACTGAGTGTGCGGACATCGACGAGATGGGCGACGAGGTCCGGCCGGGGGCGCTCGAAGCCGAGTTTCAGCGCATAGCTCAGCAGGCCGCCGCTGGAGGTCGCCAGCAGCACGAAGAGAGCGGCGGCGCGTTTGCCGTCAATTGCGAGGAAGCCGGCCACGATGAGGGTGAGCAGGGTCAGCACCGTTGTGCCGCCCAGCGCCGTCACGTCGCGCATGACGATTTCGAGCCAGGCGGGCCCCAACGGGTCCGCCGGGTCGCCGGGCGCGCGAAAGGCCAGGAGCACCGCCTGGTCGAAGGCGTGGGTTTCACCCTCCACCACTTCGTCGGCGATAAACGCGAAGCCGAGCAAAGCCAGCGCCGCGGCGAGCAAGGCCAGGAGGATCGCCAGTTCAGGCAGGACCAGGCCGGGCAATTGGCGCAGGCGAGGAGGGAGGTAGTGCGCGAGGCGAGAGGAGGGTGGGGACATCGTTCACCGGGACAGACAGGGAGGGGGCCGAACGGGGCCTGGCGGGGATGGAACCGATGAGGGGCCTGCGGTGTTCCCTTGCTGCACATGCAAGGAGGTCGTTCATGTTCAAAGGTGCCGCTCTCTGGATGCTCGGTATTCCCCTGCCGATTATTCTCATTCTCTGGTTCATGGGTTATCTCTGAGGCCGTATGAGGGCCTTCATGTCCTGAGACCTTGACGCCGCCAATGTGAGGTCGAGGATGCGCGATAGGCGCCTTCTTCCGCGCAAAAGGTGAGATACACACGCCGATCATGAGCATCATCGGGAGCCACAATAGCGCACTGGTGGCGCTGTCGATCCTGATCGCCGTCGCGGCGTCCTACACGGCGCTCGATCTCGCCGGCCGCATGACGCGCACGCGGTCCGCCGGGCTGGTTTGGCTCGGTGCCGCTGCGGTTGTGCTCGGCGGGGGCATATGGGCGATGCACTTCATCGCCATGCTCGCGCTCAATGTGGGGATGGAGATTTCCTACGGCGCCGAACTCACGCTCGCCTCGCTTCTGCTGGCGGTGTTCGCCACCGCGCTGGCGCTGTTCGGCGCCAGCCGACCGGGCGTGGGCTTCGAGGGGATACTGCTCAGCGGCATTTTCATGGGGCTGGGCATTGTCGGCATGCATTATACCGGCATGGCGGCGATGCGTATGCCGGGCTCGATGAGCTACGACATGATCCATGTCGGCATGGCCATCGTCCTTGCCATTGCCGCCTCAACCGTCGCCATCTGGCTCGCCTTCCGCCACCATTCGGTGCTTCAGCGTGCCATCGCGGCGCTGGCCCTCGGCTTCGGCATTGCCGGCATGCACTATGTCGCGATGCTGGGTGTCACCTTCACCGGCCATACCGACGCCCATGACGCCGCCGCGACGGCCCAGGCGGCCGTGTCGGGCGGGATCGGTGCGGCCTCGCTTGTCGCCGTGGTGACCGCCGCCACCTTTGCCATCTTCATCGCTTTGTTGCTCGCCGCCGCCTATGACCGGCGCGTCGCGCTGCTCGCCGACCGCGAGGCCGGGGCGTGGCGCGAGAGCGAGGAGCGCTACCGCAATCTCTACCGTCACACGCCGCTGCCGCTGCACTCTCTGGGGCCGGATGGCCGCATCGCGCAGGTCAGTGATCGCTGGCTGAGCCTGCTCGGCTATCCGCGCGAGGAGGTGGTCGGGCGGCCGCTGACCGATTTCATGACGGAAGACTCCGCCCGGCGGCGCAACGAGGAGCACTGGCCGCGCCTGCTGGAAACCGGCGAACTGCGGGAGGCGGAGTACAAGCTCGTCGCCAAGGACGGGCACCTCCTCGACTGCGTGCTGTCCGCCGTGGCCGAACGCGACGCCGACGGGAACCTCACCAACACGCTGTGCGGTCTCGTCGATGTCACCGAGCGGCGCGCCGCGGAGGATGCCCTGCGCCAGGCGCAGAAGCTGGAGGCCGTCGGCCAGCTCACCGGCGGAATCGCCCATGATTTCAACAATCTGCTCGCCGTGGTTCTGGGCAATCTCGAACTCGCGGCCAAGCGCGCGCCGGACGACGCGCGGCTGCGGACCCTGCTGGGCAACGCCATGCAGGCCGCCCAGCGCGGGGCAGCGCTCACCCAGCGCATGCTGGCCTTTGCCCGCCGGCAGGACCTGAAGCCGGAAGCGGTGGATGTGCCGGAACTTGTGCTCGGCATGGCGGAGATGATGCGCCGTTCCATCGGCCCGGCGGTGCGCATCGAGACGCGTTTTCCGCTCGGCCTGCCGCTGGCGCGGGTCGACGCCAACCAGCTTGAACTTGCTCTGTTGAACCTCGCGGTGAATGCCCGCGACGCCATGCCCGATGGAGGGGTGATCACCATCGCCGCGCGGGAGGAAAACGTCGCCGCGCCGGCCGGGGACGATGTGGTCGAGCCGGGGCGGCTGAAGCCGGGGCATTATTTCTGCCTGTCGATCGCCGATACCGGCAGCGGCATGGATGCGGAAACGCTGGCGCGTGCGGCCGAACCCTTTTTCACCACCAAGGGCGTCGGCAAAGGCACAGGGCTCGGTCTCGCCATGGTTCACGGTCTCGCCGCCCAGTCGGATGGGCGGCTTGTGCTCTCCAGTACGCCCGGCAAGGGCACGACCGCCACGATCTATCTGCCGGTCGCCGAGGTGGCGCGGCCGGCTCCCACGGCCGAGGTCGAGGATGAAAGCGGCGTGCCGGATGGCGAGGACGGCGCCCAGCGGGTTCTGGTGGTCGATGACGATCCGCTGGTACTTTCCGCCACCGGCGCCATGCTGGAGGATCTCGGCTGCGTCGTCACCGAGGCTATTTCCGCGCGGGAAGCGTTGGAATTGCTCGATTCCGGGCAGGTGTTCGATGTGGTGCTCACCGATCAGGCCATGCCGGGCATGACCGGGGTGCAGATGGCGGCGGTGATCGAGCAGCGCTGGCCGGAACTGCCCGTGGTTCTCGGAACCGGCTATGCCGAACTGCCGGCCGATGCCAGGGCCGGCCTGCCGCGCCTCGGCAAACCCTTCAGCCGCGAGGCGCTGAAGCGCGCCATTGTCGCGGCGACGCGCAAGGTGCCGAGCAATGTGGTGCCAATGTCGCGGCGGGGCTGAGCACCCGTTGGATTATTGACAAGCGCCGGTGACATTCGCCGGCTGAGTGATTATATCCAGAGCGTCCAGGGGAGCCTCGTCAGGAGGCTGAGAGGCCATCGGCGCGTTCGCGCGGCATGGCGACCCTTTGAACCTGATCCAGTTGACACTGGCGGAGGGAGGGAGTGCATAGTGTCTCCTCACACGAAATCGACTGAAACGACAACGGCTTACCCCATGGCGAACGCCATGCGGGTGAAGGTGGTCGGCGCGGGCGTTGCCGGGCTCACCTGCGCCCATGCCTTTGCGCTGCGCGGCGCGCAGGTGACGGTGGTGGACCGCCGGCCGGGGTCGGGGCAGGGCTGCTCCTGGTATGCCGGCGGCATGCTGGCGCCGTGGTGCGAGCGCGAGAGCGCGGAGCCGCTGATCGTCGATCTCGGTTTGGAATCACAGGCTTACTGGCAGGTGGCGGTGCCGGATGTGCCCAATGAGGGCTCGCTGGTGCTGGCCCAGCCGCGCGATCTCGCGGACCTGCGGAGGTTTTCGCGAAGAACCGAGCATTTCGAATGGGTTGACGGGGCGCGGATCGGCGAATTGGAACCCGATCTTGAGGGGCGTTTCGACCAGGGGCTGTTCTTCCCCACCGAGGCGCATCTTGAGCCGCGCAAGGCACTGGCGGCCCTGACCCGGCGGCTGGTCGACGAGCATCGGGTTACCTTCCGCTTCGAGGCCGATGGGTTCGATGAGGTGGACGATGAGGCCGGCGCGGCCGGCGAGGCCGATCTCGTGGTCGATTGCCGCGGCCTGGCGGCGCGCGACACGCTCGCCGACCTGCGCGGGGTGAAGGGCGAGATGCTGGTGCTCTATTCCACCGAGGTGGCGCTCAGCCGTCCGGTGCGCATGCTGCACCCGCGCATCCCGGTCTATATCGTCCCGCGCGGCGACGGGCATTTCATGATCGGGGCGACCTCGATCGAGAATGACGAGCGCGGCCGGGTGACGGGGCGCTCCATGCTGGAACTGCTCGGCGCGGTCTATGCGCTGCACCCCGCCTTTGGCGAGGCGGAGATCGTCGAGATCGGCGCGGATGTGCGCCCGGCCTTCCCGGACAACCTTCCGCGCCTGCGCAAGCGCGGCAACACGATCTATGTGAACGGCCTTTACCGCCATGGCTTCCTCGCCGCCCCCGCTCTGGCGCGCCGGGCGGCGGAACTGGCGTTTGACGGGACCTATTTCCCGGAGGTGATGGATGAAGATCATCGTCAATGGTGAACCGGCCAGCACCGACGC
The DNA here is from genome assembly GCF_022836935.1 of Ancylobacter polymorphus. Lineage (NCBI taxonomy): Bacteria > Pseudomonadati > Pseudomonadota > Alphaproteobacteria > Hyphomicrobiales > Xanthobacteraceae > Ancylobacter > Ancylobacter polymorphus. The sequence continues at coordinate 2,551,113 of NZ_CP083239.1, forward strand.
CGCCACGCTGGCGGACCTTCTGGCCGAACTCGAACTCGCCGACGCCATCGTGGCGACGGCGGTGAATGGCGACATGGTGAGGGCCGCGCGCCGCACGGCGACCCCGATTGCCGATGGCGACCGGGTGGAGATCCTCGCCCCCATGCAGGGTGGATGAACCATGGATGCGATGACAGGCCTGACGACCGGCATCGGCACCGACAAGGTGACCTTCTACGACACGGAAATCTCCTCGCGCCTGCTGCTCGGCACGGCGCAATACCCGTCCCCGGCGATCCTCGCTGAGGCGATCCGCGCCTCGGGGGCGGACATCGTCACCGTCTCGCTGCGACGCGAATCCGGCGCGGCGAAGGCGGGCCAGAGCTTCTGGCAGCTGATCCGCGATCTAGGGGTGAAGGTGCTGCCCAACACCGCCGGCTGCAAGACGGTGAAGGAAGCCGTAACCACCGCCGAGATGGCGCGCGAACTCTTCGGCACGCCCTGGGTGAAGCTGGAGGTGATCGGCGAGGACGACACGCTGCAGCCCGACGTGTTCGGGCTGGTGGAGGCGGCGCGCATCCTCTCCCGCGACGGCTTTCAGGTGTTCCCCTACACCACGGAAGACCTCGTCGTGGCGGAGAAGCTGCTCTCCGCCGGCTGCGAGGTGCTGATGCCCTGGGGCGCGCCGATCGGCTCCGGGCGCGGGCTCAACAACCCCTATGGGCTGCGCTCCATGCGGGCGCATTTCCCCGGCGTGCCGCTGGTGGTGGATGCCGGCGTCGGCGTGCCCTCGCATGCGGCGGCGGCCATGGAACTCGGCTATGACGCGGTGCTGCTGAACACGGCGGTGGCCAAGGCCGGCGATCCCGTGCGCATGGCCCGCGCCTTCGCCGCCGCCATCGCGGCGGGCCGCGAGGCGGTGCTGGCGGACCCCATGGAGGTGCGCGACATGGCGGCGCCTTCCACCCCTGTGATGGGCCGGGCCTTTGTCGGCTCCTGAGAACCAAGCGTGAGTGCGTGATGAAGCTCGATCCGTTCTATCTCATCGTCGACCGCGCCTCCTGGCTGCCCCGCCTGCTGCCGCAGGGGGTGAAGCTGGTGCAATTGCGCGCCAAGGACATGGACGAGGCCGAGCTGCGGCGCGAGATCGCCACCGCGCGCGAGGTGTGCGCGCGCTATGGCGCGCAGCTGATCGTCAATGACTATTGGAAGCTCGCCATCGAGCTCGGCTGCGATTTCGTCCATCTCGGGCAGGAGGACCTCGCCGAGGCCGATGTGCCGGCCATGCGCCGCGCCGGGCTTAAGCTCGGCATCAGCACCCATGACGAGGCGGAGCTGGAAGCCGCGCTGCTGGCGGGGCCGGATTATGTCGCGCTCGGCCCGGTCTACCCCACCATCCTGAAGAAGATGCGCTGGGCGCCGCAGGGGCTGGAGCGGGTGACGCAGTGGAAGAAGCGGATCGGCGACCTGCCGCTGGTCGGCATTGGCGGCCTCACCATCGAGCGCGCGCCGGGCGTGCAGCAGGCAGGCGCGGACAGCCTCGCCGTCGTCACCGACATTCTCTTGAACGCCAATCCGGAAGCGCGCGCGCGCGAATGGGTGCTGGCGACGCGGTAGCGATGGGCTCATCCCACCCTCGCACCCCTCATCCCCGGGCTTGACCCGGGGACCCAGACTTTCCGCACGCGCCGGTGACACAGGCTTGGCGCAGGCCGTCCCGGTCGTCTGGGTGCCCGGGTCACGCCCGGGCATGAGCGAGGTGAGGGGACGCGTGCGCGTCAGCTCTACGTCTCCGAGTGCGGACATTCGTCTTGCCCTCATCCCCGGGCTTGAGGGAGGCAATGGCCCGTCATCCCGGACGACGCAGCGCGTCGATCCGGGATCGTTTTCCGGGGCAGATCGGCGCGCGATCCCGGCTCTCCGCTTCGCTGCGGCCGGGATGACGGCTGGGAGTGATCGCCCCGGAGCCCTCGGTGCCTGGGTCACGCCCGGGCATGAGGGGGGAATGGCCCGTCATCCCGGACGACGCAGCGCGTCGATCCGGGATCATTTTCCGGGGCAGATCGGCGCGCGATCCCGGCTCTCCGCTTCGCTGCGGCCGGGATGACGGCTTGGGGGTGATCGCCCCGGAGCCCTCGGTGCCCGGGTCACGCCCGGGCATGAGGCAGGAGAGCGGCCTTAGCCGGCGGCGCGGCGCTGGCGCAGCAGGGCGGCGAGTTTGGCCATTTCCGGCGGCGGCTCGCGTTCGATGCGGGAGTATTCCCGCCCGTCCGGCGTGCGGCGGAATAGGCCGAATTCCACCATTTCCCGCCGCAGCAGCGCGTAGTCTCCGAACAAGTGTTCGGCGTTGAGCAGCTCGTTCATCCGCCGCTCGGGGAAGGTCTCGCCGCTCGGCAGGCGCGACCACAGCAGCCACAGGCAGAGGATCTGCTGGTTGCGCTTCTTCGGCCAGCGCACCAGCCGGCCCTGCGGATCGAACAGCCGCAGCGCCTTCTCGCAGCGCGTATGGTCCGCCACCGGCGGCGGTTCGGGCGGGGCGGCCGACAGCCGGCCGCGCGCCTGCGCATCCGCCCGCAAATGCTGGAAATTGCGATAACCGGCGCCGCGCGCCAGCAGGTTCAGCAGTTCGACATGGCCGGCCGGGCGGTCGAGCGCGGCAAGGCCCTGATGCAGGGTCCGGGCGAGCGCAGAAATATCCGGCGCCTCATAGGCCAGATGGAGTCGGGGCATGACTTATCCTCGTTGGTGCCCTTTCGCGAGGAAATGTCGGGGTTGCCGTCTTGCGACCGGGCACAAGGACAAGTGCGGGGTGCGAATGTTGAGCAGGTTTAGCTCCCCTCGCGGGGCGGCAACGCCTCGGTGAACTGCAGACCGTGGCGCAGAGATAGGCGAGGCCGGGCGCGATGTCCAGAGGCGCGGCCGCGTCCCTGACCTAGACGCATGCGCCACCCCTCATCCCCGGGCTTGACCCGGGGATCCAGACTTTTCCGTGAGAGCACCGGGGCCGCTGGGTGCCCGGGTCAAGCCCGGGTATGAGGGGGTGGTGGCTCGTCATCCCGGACGGCTGGGAGCCTACGCCTCCGCCGCTCAGGCCGCGCCGGTGAAGCTCCGCTCCATTTCGCGGCGCAGGCGCACCGCCGGGCTGTCCTTCACCTCGACATCGGCCCAGCCGACGATCTCGCCTTCCGCAATGTCGCGGTTGAGCGTGACGTGATGGGCGAGGCCGATGGGCAGGCCGCCCTTCGCCAGCGAGGTGGCGGCGGGGAAGAGCTTGCCCCAGACGGTGAAGCCGCCTTCGCCATCCAGCGTCTCGCCGGCCTTTAGCGGGCGCTTCGCCACCGCCACCACATCGGCATTGAAGGCTTCCGTCACCCCCGTCGGCTCATGGCGCAGCGCCGCCGAGGCGACGCTGACGCCGAGTTCCAGCCCGATGAGGTGATAGGGCCGGTAGAGCGCGGTGGTGCGGCCGGAGGCATCCGTCACCACGCCATATTCCTTGAAGCAGCGCCGGGCATAATCGCCGCGCGGGCTGGGATCGGCGTCGAACACGACATAGACGCCCCAGCGCAGATCGCGGAACACCGGGCGGCCGTCGCGCTCCAGCGAGGAGACGGTTTCCACCGTGCCGGAATGCTCCAGCACCCCGCCCTGTTCGCGCGGGCGGAGAATGGTGGCGAGGTCGTCGACGCCGCAGGGCGGGAACAGCAACCCGTCGGAAGGCGCCTTCAGTCCCGCCGCATTGGCGATGGCGGCCATTTCGATGGAGGATTTGGTGCCGTCGGCGAAGGAGTTGAACATCTGCGCGTTCATGCCTCCCTCCGCCGCCTGTTCGGCGGTGAGGCCGTAGAGGCTCCAGATCGTGTCGGGCGTCGAGCGGTGGAAGCTCGGCAGGTATTTGGTGCCCTTGCCGGCGCAGACGACGTTGAAGCCGCAGGTGCGGGCCCAGTCGACCATCTCGCATACCAGCGCCGGCTGGTCGCCATAGGCCATGGAATAGACCACGCCGGCCTTGCGGGCGCGCTCGGCCAGAAGCGGGCCGACCAGCACGTCGGCCTCCACCGTGACCATGATGACGTGCCGGCCATGCTCGATTGCCAGCAGCGCATGGGCGGCGCCGCCGGCGGGGCTGCCGGTGACTTCCACCACGACATCGAGCCCGTCGGTGGCGATGAGCGCGGCCGCGTCATCGGTCAGCATGGTGCGGCCGGTGCCCAGCGCCTCGGTGAAGGAGGAGGCGACGACGGCGTCCGCGTCCCAGCCGGTCGCCTCCAGCGCGGCGCGGGCGCGCGGCACGGAGAGATCGGCAATGCCGAGCAGATGCAGGCCCGGCGTGGTGCGCAGCTGCGAGAGGAACATGGAGCCGAACTTGCCGGCGCCGATGAGGCCGACACGGACGGGCCGGCCGGCATCGGCGCGGGCCCGGAGCAGGCGGGCGAGATTCATGGCGTTTCCTTGATGCGTTTCGTCCCGGGAGGGCGGCCGGGCTTATGCTGCCCGGTCCGTTTGGTCGCCCGCCGGTTCGGGCCGGCGGGGATGGGATCAGCCGGCGGCGGCGCGGCCCTGCGGGCGGGCCTCTTCCGCGGCCACGGCCTCGATGACGGCGGGAGCGGGCGGGACGGCCGGCGCCTCGGCTTCGGCGCGCTCGGCCTCAGAGCGGTCGGCGGCGGCCTTGAGGTCGAGAATGCGGTCGGCGAGGCTCGGCGGCGCGCCGGGCACGCGCGTGTGCTCGGCGAGCAGCGCCTCGATCTTCGAGCCCGGCCCTTCCAGCCGGGCGGTGAGATGGGCGACCCCGGCGGCGATGTCGCTGATATGCTCCCGCAGCAGTGCCGCGGCTTCCGTGCCGTTTTCCGCCGCGCCATTGGCGGCCGGCGGCACGGCGGCGGCGAGTGCGGTGAGCTGTTCGATCCGCTCCTGCAGCGCCGCGCGTTCGTCCTGCGCGCGGGTGAGAGCCTCCTGCACCTTGGCCAGTTCGTCCTTCATCGCGTGGTTCCGGCGCAGTTCGGTTGCGAGGCTTTCGCCCGTGGTGCGGACCGTCTCGCGCTCGCTCGCCAGATGGGCGTTGGCGGCGACGAGCTGGCGGTCGAGTTCGTGGATGCGGTCTTTCAGCGTGTCGCGCAGCGTGGTCAGCGCCACATGCTCGATCTGCAGCCCTTCCTCACGCGAACGGGTGTCCTCGAAGGCGTCGCGGGTGCGGGCAAGTTCCGCGCGGGTATGGAGCAGCGCGGAGCGGGCTTCTTCCAGCGCGCTGGTGGTCGTCTCCAGCTCGGCCAGCAGATGGTCGCGATGGGTGGAGACGCTGGCATGTTCGGTCTGCAGCGCGTCGAGCTCGGTGGAGAGGCGGTCGATCGTGTCCTGCCGCAGGCGCAGGGCCTCGGCCTGGCGGACGATCTCGCCATATTGCGCGGCGGTGCGAACCTGCTGGCGCTCGACTTCCATCTCCAGCCGGCGGATGCCGACGGCGAAGAGGGCGCGCTGTTCGTCCTTGTCGGCCTGCACCTCGGCGATGGAGACGGGAATCGCGCCCTCGATCCGCTTGCGGGTGAGCCGCACCGCCCGGCGCCACACGGCCGGCAGCGTCAGCAGCGCCAGCAGGGTCGCGGCCAGGAAGCCGATGGCGCAATACATGATCGCTTCGATCATGCGGTGATTTCACCTCACAACGCGGCGGCGGTCGGGAGCGGGACCGCCGGCCAGGGAGCCAACAGGTTACAGATACCAAAACGGCCGGGCTAGCCCGGCCGCACGGCATTCGGTGAGACGGTTCAGAAAGGATTCCACGTCGCCGAGGGGGTGAACTTCAGATAGCCGATATTGGCGCCGAGGCGCACGCCGACGCCGGAGCGGATCGGCACCACGACGATATTGTCGGAGGCCAGCGCCGTCATGCCGAAGCCGGCGACGAAATAGGCCGAGCCGGAAATGCCGCCGAAGCGCCGGTAAATGTCGTTGATGCCGTTGAGGTTGTACACAAGGATCATGGTGCGGGCGCCGTCGCCGCCGAAATCCCAGCCGAGCGAGGGGCCCTGCCAGTAGACCTTCAGGTCGCCGGCATTGCGGGTGTAGAGCGTGCCGTCGCCATAGCGCAGGCCGCCGACAAAGGCGCCGGAGCCCTCCTGGCCGAGAATATAGCCATTGGGCTGGCCCCACTGGCTGACCGCCTTCTCGATCGACAGAGCAAGGCCGCGCGAGACCTCGCCGAAGAAGCCATGGCCCTTCTCCACCAGTTCGTCCGTGGAATAGGTGCCGCCGGCCTGCTGCGCCGCCGCGGGCGGGGCGAGGAAGGGCAGGGCGCAGAGAAGGGCGAAGCAGGCATAAAGGGCGCGCAAGGTCGGCATGGACGGTCTCGCGTTTGATCACGACAGGCAGGGCGCCGCCGGTGACGGGCCCGTTTCAGGACCCGGGCAACCGGCACCGCGTGCCTATCAATAGCATGGAGTGCGACCAGAGAAAGGCATGGCCGGCCCAAAAGGGCGGAAGCGGGGCAGGTGTGGCCCGGCGGCCTTGCCTCACGCCTCGCGGCCGCGGGCGATGAAACCGTGCACCCGATAGTCCGCCTGCGTGCGCGCATAGGGCAGGGCGCTGCCATCGGGCCGGCGCACGCTGCCCCCCGCCGCCCGCACCAGCGCATGGCCGGCGGCGACATCCCATTCGCACACCGTGCCGAAGCGCGGATAGAGATCGGCCCGCCCTTCCGCCACCAGGCCGAATTTCAGCGCCGAGCCGCAGCTGATCGATTCGGCGATGTCGAGATTGGCGAGGAAGGCCGAGGTGTCCGGGTCGAGATGCGAGCGGCTGGCGACGGCGATGAGCCCCTTTTCCGGCATGGGCCGGCAGCGAATCGGCGTCCAGCTCGCGGGAGCGGCGTCGTTGCCGCCGAGAAAGGCGAGCCCGCCTTCCGCCGTGGTGGCGCCGGCATAGAGCTTGTTCACCGCCGGGGCGAGCACGATGCCGATGCTCGGCACACCGGCTTCCACCAGCCCGATATTGACGGTGAACTCGCCGCTGGCACCGATGAATTCGCGCGTGCCGTCGAGCGGATCGACCAGAAGGAAGGTATCGGCCGGCGCTTCGCCCTGGCCCTGCGCCACCGCCTCCTCGGCGATGACGGGCACGCCCGGCAGCAGGCGGGCGAGTTCCTCGCGCAGGATCGCCTCGGCGGCGAGGTCGGCGGCGGTGACGGGGCTTTCGTCGCTCTTGCGCGCACTAGCCAAACCCCCGCTGGCGAGCCCTTCGGCGCGGATGCGCAGAATGACCTCTCCCGCCTTCAGCGCCGCGTCGGCGAGGGCGGAGAGCAGGCTGAGGGCGGGCGGCAGGTGCGGGGGAAGAGAGGACATTGCGCGCGTGTTTCCGGCTGGAACGGGAGAGCGGAGGGGGAGAAACGGTTGGCCTCCATGGGAGCGCGGTGTATCACACCCGGCGATGCCGGCCACACAGGCCGGCGCGATTTCCGGGCGGGCGATCCCGCCATAGCTCTTCGCAAGGGACGCGATGACGACCGCCATCGACCTCGACAAGCTCGACCTCGCCGCTCTTCTGTGCTCGCGCGTCTGCCACGACGTGATCAGTCCGGTCGGCGCCATCGTCAACGGGCTGGAAGTGCTGGAAGACGAGGACGACCCGGCGATGAAGAGCTTCGCGCTCGACCTCATCGCCAAGAGCGCCCGGCAGGCGTCTGCCCGGCTGCAATTCGCCCGCCTCGCCTTCGGCGCCGCCGGCTCGGCCGGGGCGCAGATCGACACCGGCGACGCGGAAAAGGTGGCGCGCGGCTTCCTGGAAGACGACCGCACCAGCCTGACCTGGCAGCTGCCGCGCGTGCTCGCGCCGAAGAACAAGGTGAAGCTGCTGCTCAACCTGCTGGTGGTCGCCACCTCGACCATTCCGCGCGGCGGGCGCATCGGCGTGGAAGAGAACGGCGCGGGCGAGGAGGGCGGTTTCCGCCTCACCACCCAGGGCAGCCATTCGCGCATTCCCCCGCATCTCGTGGCGCTGCTGGCCGGCCACCCGGCCGAGGAGGGCGCGGCGCTCGACGCCCATGCCATCCAGCCGCATTACACCGGCCTGCTGGCGCGGGCGACCGGCTATGGCATCGACCTCGCCCATGAAGGCGACACGGTGACGATTCTGGTGGCGCGCGGCTGAGGCCGCGCCGCCGGTTTATGGCGAAACCGCGACGGCGGGCGGGACAGCTTCCCGAAGGTTCAGACGACATTAACGGTATCGGTGGAAACTGACATTCGCAGGCCGAAAGGTCGGTGTGTCCTGTCCCGTAGTGCCGGTCGCCCATGTTCCCCGTCGATTCCCTGCCTGCCGCCCCGCGCGGCCCCGTTTCCCGCGAAGCCGCCCGCATCGCCGCGAGCCTGCGCGCGCCCGCGCCGCGCCCGGAGGCGACCCGTGCCGCCCCGCGCCCGGCGACGGCGCGCGTCGAGATCATGGCCTTCGCCCTTGGCGGGCTGCGTCTCGCCTTCGCCGCCTCCCAGGTGATGGACACGATGACGGTGAGCGGCGCGCGCTGGGCGCGGCTGCTCGCCATGACCCAGACCGGCACGCTGGCCTCCAGCGGCCTGCCGCTCATCCATCTCGCCGCCCGCATGGGCGTGGCGCCGCTGCGTGCCACCACGGGCACGCTGCTGCTGCTCGGCAGCGGTGGCAAGGTGCGCGCCGCCGTGCTGGTGGAAGGCGAATTGCAGGCGCAGACGGCCCGCGTGGAGAGCCTGCCGCCGGGCTGGCGGCCGCGCTTTGGCAGCGGTGCCGATCTCGTGGACGGCATGGCGCTGCTGGCCGACGGCACGCGGGCGGCCATGGTCGCGCTGCCGCTCGGCGTGGCGATGAAGCGCCCCGCCGCCGCCGCGCCGGAGACCGACACGGCGCATCTTCTGGTGCGCGCCGGGCGGGCGCAGATGGAGGCGGTGCGCATCGCCTCGCTGAAGACGGTGACGGCGCTGGAGAAGGTGCCGGGCATCGCGCTTCTGCCCACGGCCGGCGCCCCGGCCCGGCGCATGCTGCTGGCCTTTGGCGGCGAGGGCGAGGTGGTGATCGTCGACGAGATCGTCGGGCTGGCACCGGAAGGCCGGATCGAGCGCGTGGGCGGTCTGCGCTTTCTCGCCACCGCGCAGGGGCGCTACCGGCTGTTGGAGCCGTCCAGCACCCAGGCGCCGCGCCCGACCCCGTGTCGCGTGCTGGTGACGGCGCCGGCCGGCGCCGCCCGCACCGCGCTGCGCGCGCTCATGCGCTCCCTCGGGCATGAGGTGTCGCTGGCCGAGGATCCGCGCGCGGCGCGGCTGATGGGCGAACGCTTCGATGTGATTCTGTTCGACCTCGACGCCTATGGCGAGGGGTGTGAGGCCGGAATTGCTGCCGGGCCGGGCCGGCGCATCGGGCTCTCGACCTCGCCCGTCGCGACGCCGCCGGGCTTCGAGGCGGTGGTGCCGGCCGGCGACGCGGTGGCGCTGGTGCTGGCGCTGCTGCAAAGCCCGCCGGAGCGCTGACGCCCGATCACGCTTGCGCCATCCGGATGAGCCCGCTCTGTCCTCTCCGGGCGGGGCTTGCTAGCGTGACGGCTCGATGGGCCCCGTTTCTGCGGCCGGCCGTCACCGGAGGGATGATGCGGCTTCGATGGCTCCGCCTGCTGTTGGCGCTTTGTGCGCTGGGCGCCGCCCTGGCGAGCCCGGTCGCGGCGGCGCGGGCGATCGCGGCGCCGGGTCCGGCCGTGTCCGACCCCGTCCTGCCCTGCCACGAGACCGCGTCCGAAGCGGCGCAAGCCGCGGCGCAGGCGTCGCAAACCGTCACCCCCGCACAGAAGCCGGCTGCGTCGCATCTGTGCTGCGTTCTGACCCAGGCCGTTGTGCCGCCGCTCACTTCGCCCGCCCTGCCGGTGCCGGAGGCGGTGTCCGCGCGCCCGGCCGTGCCGGCGGAGACGACGCGGGCGGGCCTTGCCCCGCGGATCCCGGTGCCGCCGCCGCGCGTTCTCTGATCGGTTTCGCGCGGCCGGAACGGCCGCTTTCCCACCATCAGAGGATTTCTTCACATGAACCGTACCCTGTGCGCGGCGCTGCTCGCCGCCGGCCTCGTCCTGCCCGCACCCCTGCTGGCGCAGCAGGCGACCACCCCCATGCCCGGCATGGATCACAGCCAGATGGACCACAGCACGCATATGAGCGCCGCGGCCCCTTCGACCCAGGCCTTCGAGGCGGCCAATGCCCGCATGCATGAGGGGATGGCCATTCCCTTCACCGGCAATGCCGATATCGACTTCGCCCGCGGCATGATCCCCCATCACCAGGGGGCGATCGACATGGCGCGGATCGAGCTGGAACACGGCAAGGACCCGGAACTGCGGGCGCTGGCGGAAGAGATCATCAAGGCGCAGGAGGGCGAGATCGCCTTCCTCAAGGCCTGGCTGGCGAAGAACGCGAAGTAGCCGGGCAGGCAAAGCAGGCGAGGGCGCCTGAACGAGACGTCATCCCGGACGGCCGGAACGGCCGATCCGGGATCGCGCGCCACCTCATCGCGATCCCGGCTCTCGCTACGCTCGGACGGGATGACGCAGGCGACGGCCCAGCCCCAAAACAAAAACCCCGCCTTGCGGCGGGGCTTTCAGTCGGGGAGGATCGGAGAAGCGGGCGGTCAGGCGGACAGGCGGTCCGACTCATTGCCGGCGTCGCGCAGCACATAGCCGCGGCCCCAGACCGTCTCGATGAAATTGTGTCCCTGCGAGGCATTGGCCAGCTTCTTGCGCAGCTTGCAGATGAACACGTCGATGATCTTCAGCTCCGGCTCGTCCATGCCGCCATAGAGATGGTTGAGGAACATCTCCTTGGTCAGGGTCGTGCCCTTGCGCAGGGAGAGGAGCTCCAGCATCTGGTACTCCTTGCCCGTCAGATGCACGCGGTTGCCGGCGACCTCGACCGTCTTGGTGTCGAGATTGACCACGAGGTCGCCCGTGGTGATGACCGACTGCGCATGCCCCTTGGAGCGGCGCACAATGGCGTGGATGCGGGCGACCAGCTCGTCCTTGTGGAACGGCTTGGTGAGATAATCGTCGGCGCCGAAGCCGAGGCCCTTCACCTTGTCCTCGATGCCGGCGAGGCCGGAGAGGATGAGGATCGGCGTCTTCACCTTGGCGACGCGCAGCCCCTTGAGGACATCATAGCCCGACATGTCGGGCAGGTTGAGGTCCAGGAGGATGATGTCGTAATCGTAGAGTTTGCCGAGATCGACGCCCTCTTCACCTAGATCGGTCGTGTAGACGTTGAAGTTCTCGGACTTGAGCATCAACTCGATGCTCTGCGCGGTCGCGCGGTCGTCCTCGATGAGCAAGACGCGCATGCCAATCCCCTTCCCTCGCCATGGCCCCGGGGGGGTCAGCGCTCAACACGACTCTTTCAAGCCGAGCGTGACCCCACCCCGCGCCCGGCCGACACACACCGATTCGTTACTCGTGAGACAAGGGGTAACAAAAACCGATTCCCGAGCACAAGCGGCGATCCGAATTATCTTCGAGTCTTCCGCCAAGAGTTTGTTCGAAAATTGGAATTCCAGATCCCAGCCCTTAGAGTCGAATCTTAACAAGCATGCCTAAGTGAGTCTCTCGACTCCGCTTTCGCGAAAGCCTGACCCCACCGGACGACATCGCGATCATTAATGAGCCCGGTAAACAAATCGTTTCGATCCGACGGCTCTGAGGTGCTTTCCCCCAGCCGGGCACCCTTTTCCGACGAAAGAGTAAGGAAGCGGCAATATCTGTTGTCGAAAATGGCTTTGCCGCAGCGTGATGGCGGTACGTGACGGCCGCCTTGTCGCGCCCATCAGGGATGCGGGCGGACGACGGAACGGAGTTATGCCGACCATGAAGTCGCTGGACACCCTTATTCGCCTCAAGCGCTTCCAGGCGGAGGAAAAGCGCCGCCATCTCGCCCAGATCGAGACCATGATCGCGGACTTCGACCGCATGGCGCGCGACCTGGAACGCGAGATCGAGGCCGAAGAACAGCGCTCGGGCATCACCGACACCCAGCATTTCGCCTATTCCACCTATGCCCGCGCCGCCGCCACCCGCCGCGACAATATGCGCCGCTCCGCCGACGAGCTGAAGGGCCAGCTCAGCGAGGCGCGGCTGGCGCTGGACGATGCGCTGGACGAGCTCAAGAAGATCGAGGCGCTGGGCGAGCGCGAGCGGATCGAGGCGCCGGTGGAAATGACCCCGCGCAACATCGCCGGCCGCGCCCGCGCCGTGCTCGGCGCCTGAACCCTCTCAGCCGGCCGGGCGAATGACCGGCACATGCGGCGCCGCCTCGCGTGCCAACAGGCCGGCGAGGCGGGGATCGTCGACGATCTCCACCGCGCTCGCATAGGGCCGGAACCCGGCCTTGAGGTAGAAAAGCAGCGCGCCCTGCTTGTCATGGGTGCAGGTGTGGACATGCACCCGCCGGGGCTGGCGTTCCCAGGCGCGCGCCAGCGCCCGGTTGATCATGAAGCGCCCGGCGCCGCTGCCGACCATGTCGGGCACCAGCCCGACAAAAGCGAGTTCGATCTCGCCCGGTTCGCGGCCGTCCAGCTCGATATAGCCGGCCTCCACCCCGTCCTTGCGCAGCAGCAGCACCTCCACCTCGGGGTGCTGGATGATGGCGGCCAGTTCGGCGTCGCTCATGCGCAGCCGCGAGAACCACATCCAGTCCTCGCCGACCCGGCGGAACAGGGCGCGGTACCAGCCGGGATCGGGGCAGGGCACGCGCTCCAGCGTCAGCCCCTCGCTCGCCCGCTCCGGCAGCGGCGGCGGCGGGGCGGTCATCTCCAGCATGGTGACGATCGCCGCGACCTTGCCGGGAGGCAGGGGCGTGTAGCCATCGAGATTGAGAAGGAGCGGGGCGTCGGTGGCGGTCATGGCGGGAACTTCCGGTAAGGTCGCCCCTTCTAGCCTCATCCGCGCACCTTCCGCCATGGGGCGGATGCCGGGGCGCGGTGCGTTGCGGGGTTCACAGCGGCGAATTTTCGGATATCTTGCGGATAATTCCATTTAGTACATCTAATGAGAGTGAATTCATGACGGTCGCCGTCACCATCGACCAGGTCGGCAAGAGCTTCGGCAGCGGCGCGCCGGCGCTTTCCAACGTGTCGCTGGATGTGAAGCCCAGCGAGCTGGTGGCGCTGCTCGGGCCTTCCGGTTCGGGCAAGACCACGCTGCTGCGCATCGTCGCCGGGCTGGAACAGCCGAGCCATGGGCGGGTGCTGTTCAATGGCGAGGACGCGCTTTCCGTGCCGGTGCGCCGGCGCGGCATCGGCTTCGTGTTCCAGAATTACGCCCTGTTCCGCCACATGACGGTGGCGGAGAATGTCGCCTTCGGCCTGCGCTCGCGCCCGCGCGCCGAGCGGCCCTCGGAGGCCGAGATCCGCTCGCGCGTCGCCGATCTTCTGGCGCTGGTGCAGCTGGAAGCCTTTGGCGGACGCTTCCCGGCGCAGCTTTCCGGCGGCCAGCGCCAGCGCGTGGCGCTCGCCCGCGCGCTCGCCATCGAGCCCAAGGTGCTGCTGCTGGACGAGCCGTTCGGCGCGCTCGACGCGCTGGTGCGCAAGGAACTGCGCCGCTGGCTGCGCGAACTGCACGACCGCACCGGCCACACGACTCTGTTCGTCACCCACGACCAGGAGGAGGCGCTGGAACTCGCCGACCGCGTGGTGGTGATGGGCAAGGGCAAGATCGAGCAGGTCGGCACGCCGGACGATGTCTATGACCGGCCGGAGACCGCTGCCGTGTTCGGCTTCATGGGCGAGTCGAGCCGGATCGAGGTCGAGGTGAAGGGCGGCGTCGCGCTGGCTGGCGCCACCGCCATCGCTGCGGCGACGCAAGGCGTGCCGGACGGGCCGGGCCTGCTCTATGTGCGCCCGCACGATGTGACGCTGGGCCTGCCGGGCACGGAGGGGCTGAAGGGGCAGGTGCGCGCCTTCCGCCGTCACGGCGCCATTCGCCGGGTGGAGATCGCGGTCGGCAATGCGGTGCTGGAAGCCGACATCGCCCCCACGGTGCGGGTGCCGATCGGCGAGAAGGTGGCGGTGCGGCTCGACCGCGCCCGCCTGTTCGCCTCCGGCGGGCCGGGCGTCGACACCAAGGCCCCGCCGGCGCAGCAGCCGGGCGACTACGCGATCTGAGGGGGCGGGCGGGCGCCCTCATCCCCGGGCTTGGCCCGGGGTCCCGGCTTGCGCCGGACGCGCGGCCCGATGCCGGGGGCGACCTCCCAAGCCTCTGGCTGCCCGGGTCACGCCCGGGCCAGAGGGGGAGCGGGCGGTCAGCGTCGCTCCAGCTTCCACGCTTCCTCGGCCACCGGCTCCTTGCCGCGCAGCCCGCCCTTGAGCGGGTGCTTTTCCAAAAGGGTCACGTGATAGGCCGCGCCATAGTGCCGGCGCACCTCGTGCTCGTTGACGGAGAAGGGCGGCCCGACGGTGAGCAGCGGATCGTAGTCGAAGGTGATCAGCAATTGCCGGGCGCTGTGGGTGAGATGCACGAGATGGCCGGCATAGCGCGCCCGCATCGCCTCCGGCAGGGCGACCAGCGCGGCGCGGTCATAGACGGCATCGACCGGGCCGAGCACGTCGCGGGTGAGGTCGAAGATGTCGCCGACATAGATCGTGATGCCTTCCGCCGCGAAGCGCTCCAGCGGGCCGATCTCGGTGATCTCAGGCGTCACGCCGAGTTCGCTGAACAGCTGTTCGACGGCGAGGCGGCTCAGCTCCGCCCCGGCGACCTCATAGCCATGGCCGAGCAGCCAGTTCATGTCGCGGCTCTTGCCGCAGAGCGGCACGAACACCCGCGCGCCGGGGGCGAGGCCGAGCGCATGGAAATGCCGGACCAGCAGCGGATGGGCTTCGCTCTCGTGGAAGGCGATCTCGTTCGCCTCCCACTTCTTGTGCCAGAAATCGGGGTCCATGGCGGTGCCTTTCCTGGGTGCCGGGCCGGCATCCTAGACCCGGCCGGGCGGGAGGCTCAATCGCCTGTCCGGCGGATGAAGGCGCCGAAGGCGCGCGGGCCGTCGGCGACGGGGATCGTCTCCACCACCTTCAGCGTGGCGGCGTCGATGATCTCCAGCGTGTTCGCCTCCCAGCAGGCGACATAGACGAAGGCGCCGTCACGGCTGGCGGCGATGCCTTCGGGATAGTCGCCGACGGGAATGGTGGCGAGCGTCTTCAGCGTGTCGGTATCGAACACGGTGACGGTCGAATCATACTGATCGGTGACGAAGGCTCGGCCTTTCGCCAGCGCCACCGCATAGGGCCGCGCGCCGACCTTCACGCGCGCCACCACCTGGCGGGAGGCGAGGTCGATCACGCTCACATCGTTGGAGGCGACATTGGCGGTGTAGGCGCGCGCGCCCGCCGCATCGATGGTGACGCCGAACGGACGGGCGCCGACGGGAATCGAGGCGAAGCGGGTGAGGGTTTTGGTGTCGATCACGCTCACCGCATCGGAATCGCGGTCGGCGGAGAGCAGCAGCGCGCCGTCCGGCGTCACCGCGAGGCCGGAGGGCGACTGGCCGACCGCGACCTCGCCGGTGACCGCGCCGCTCGCCGCATCCACCGCCTTGATTCGGTGCAGATACCAGTCGGCGACATAGGCCGGGCTGCCGGAGGGATGAACGGCGACGCCGAGCGGCCCGCCGCCCAGCTCCACCCGGTGGATGACGGTGCGGCTGGCGGCGTCGAGGATGGTCAGCGCCTTGCCATCCGGCGACGTGACGAAGGCGCGCGCGCCGTCGGCGCTCACCGCGATGCCGGCCGGCTTGCCTGGGATGGGCAGGGTGGCGACCACCTTGCGGGTGGCGAGATCGACGACGGAAAGGGTTTCCGCCGGCTGCGAGGTGATGAAGGCCTCGTCCGCGCGGGCGGGCGGGGCCGCGAGGAGGGTGAGGAGGGCCAGTGCACCGATGAACGTCATCCCGGACGACCGAAGGTCGAGCCGGGATCGCACGGAGGCGGCGCGCGATCCCGGCGCGCGCGGTTGCGCGGCCGGGATGACGCCGTGAGAGCGAGACGGCTCGTCTGGCCGCCCACGCCCCTCACCCCAACCCTCTCCCCGACGGGGAGAGGGGGCCGGGCGCCGCGAGATTGGGGGCGCCGTCACGGCTCAGCTGCCGCCCTCGATCTGCTTCTTCAGACTTTCCAGACCCGCCTTGTAGAGGCCCGTCACCGCGTTGACGGCGGCTTCGTCGTTCAGCTCCGGCGGCGGGTCGTTATTGGGGTAGCCGCGATAGAAGGCGCCGCGCCACTCGACCTCGGACTTCTTGCCATCATCGGCCGGGGTGACGATCAACCAGGAGGAGTAATTGGTAACCGGCAGCACCGCCACGTCGACCTTGTCGATGCGGTACATGAGGGTCATCTTTTCCGGCTCGAACTTGGCGACCTCTTCCTCGACGGTGGCGCCGTTCTTCAGGGTCAGGGTGCGCTTGGCGCCGGGGGCGTTGCCGCCCGTGCCTTCGGTCTTGGCGACCACCGGAATCCAGCCGCCATCCTGGAAGTTGGAGACCACGGCCCACACCTTCTCCGGCGGGGCGTTGATCTCGATCTTCTCGGAGATTTTCTGGCGGGTCGGGCCGTGCGCGGCGGCGGGCGGCAGGGTGGCGAGCAGAGAGGTGGCGGCCAGCGCCGCGGCAAAGAGTTGAAGCTTCATCGTTTCCATCCCGGAGCAGGGTTCCTTCCGGGCTTTTGCGCCCGTTGATGCCCAGTCTAGGGAGGGATTCGCCGTTCGTGAACTCTTTTGCGCGTGGAAAATTTCCCGGGTCGAATTCTTCGGATTTCTTAAGAGAATTCTTTGAGAATCTTAAGAAACGCCGCTCCGAACGCCTCCAGCTTGGCGGCGCCGACGCCCTTGACGCCGGCGAGTTCGCTGCGCGTGCGCGGGTGCTCCACCGCCATTTCCTCCAGCGTCTTGTCGGCGAAGACGACATAGGCCGGCACGTTGCGCTCGGCCGCGAGATCGCGGCGCAGCGCCTTGAGCCTGCCGAGCAGCGCCGCTTCGGCCGGGGCCAGTTCCGCCCCGCTGTCGGAACGGGCGAAGCGCTCGCGCGAGCGCTTGGCGGGCGCGCGCAAAGTGAAGGCGCGGGTGCCCTTCAGCACGGCGAGGCCGGTCTCGGTGAGGGTGAGCGCGCCGAAGCGGGTGGGGTCGGCGTGCAGCGCCCCGGTGGCGACCAGCTGGCGCAGCAAGGCGCGCCACTCGGTCGCCGGCTTGTCGCCGCCCGCGCCGAAATCGGCGAGCTTGTCATGGCCGCGACCGCAGATCGCATCCGTGCGCTGGCCGGTGACGACGCTGGCGAGATAGGCGGCGCCGAAGCGCTCGCCGGTGGCGCGCACGAGGCGCAGCACCAGCTGGGCCTCGGTGCTGGCGTCGATCACCTTGGGCGGATCGCGGCAGACATCGCAGGCGCCGCACGCCTTGGCGCGCTCGCCGAAATAGCCAAGCAGCACGGCGCGCCGGCAGGTCACCGCCTCGCAGAAGCCGACCATGGCGTCGAGCCGGCGGGCTTCCACCATCTTGCGCTCGGGCGGGGAGGGTTCCTCGTCGAGGAAGCGGCGGCGGGTGGCGATGTCACCGGCGGAATAGAGCAGCAGCGCTTCCGCCGGCTGGCCGTCGCGGCCGGCGCGGCCGATCTCCTGATAATAGGATTCCAGCGTGCCCGGCGCGTCGGCATGCAGCACATAGCGCACATCCGACTTGTCGATGCCCATGCCGAAGGCGACGGTGGCGACCATCACCACCCCGTCCTCGGCGAGGAAGATTTCCTGATTGGCGGCGCGCGCCTCCGCGCTCATGCCGGCATGGTAGGGCAAAGCGCGGATGCCGGTGGCGGCGAGCCGCTCGGCGGTCTCGTCCACCTTCTTGCGCGAGATGCGGTAGATGATGCCGGACAGCCCCGGCCGGGCGCGGACATAGCTCTCGATCTGCCGCGCCGGGTCCTTCTTGTCCTCGACGCCGATGAAGATGTTCGGCCGGTCGAAGCCGGAGACGAAGACGCGCGCCTGCCCGCCGAACAGCCGCTCGACAATGTCGTCGCGGGTGGCGCGGTCGGCGGTGGCGGTCATCGCCACCAGCGGCAGGCCGGGGAATATCTCGCGCAGCCGGCCGAGGCCGAGATATTCATTGCGGAAGGAATGGCCCCATTGCGAGATGCAATGCGCCTCGTCCACCGCCACCAGCCCGAGCGGAAAGCGCGACAGCGCCGCCAGCATGCGCTCGGTGAGCAGGCGTTCCGGGGCGAGATAGAGCAGGCGCACCTCGCCCGCCGCCACGCGGCGCCAGATTGCGACATTCTCCTCGCGGGATTTGCCCGAATGGATGGCCTCGGCGGCGACACCCTGCAGCTTGAGCGCGTTCACCTGGTCGTCCATCAGCGCGATGAGCGGCGAGACGACGATGGAGAGCCCGCCCTTCACCAGCGCCGGCAATTGGTAGCACAGCGATTTTCCCGCACCGGTGGGCATGACCGCGAGCGTCGGCACGCCGGCGAGGATGGAATCGACCACCTCCTGCTGGCCGGGACGGAAACGGTCGAAGCCGAACACCTCGGCGAGCCGCGCCCGCTTCGCCTCCTCGATGTGAGGCGGCAGGATGCCGTGCGATGAGGTGACGGGGATATTCATTCCGTGCGTCGTCGTCCGTTTCAGGTGCCCTTGGGCGTCAGGGGTCTTGCTGGCGACCGCGCGGGCGGAAATGGTGGCCGCGCGGCCCCCCGGGGGATTCGCCGCCTTCCGGCAGGGAGGGGTGAACCGCGCGCCGGACCAACGACATGCCGAGAGAATCACTCGCGATGAGCCTCGACCTTACTCTTGGTTTAACCCTGGCGGCGCTGCTGTTCGAGGTCGCCTTCGGCTATCCCTCCTTTTTGCTCGCCCGGATTGGCCACCCGGTGATGTGGATCGGCCGGCTGATCGGCGCTCTCGACCGCCATGTCAACCGCGACGCCGCCGCCCCGCGCGAGCGGCGCCTCGCTGGCGTCGGGGCGCTGGTGCTGATCGTGGCGGTGAGCGGCGGTGCCGGGCTGCTGGTTCAGGGCCTCGCGATGAAGGTGCCGTTCATCGGCCTGCTGCTGGCCGGGCTCGCCGGCTCCAGCCTGCTGGCGCAGCGCAGCCTCTACCAGTTCGTCGGCGCGGTGGCGGACGGGCTGGAAGTGAGCCTCGATGAGGGGCGGCGGGCGGTGTCGCACATTGTCGGCCGCGACCCGGACAAGCTCGACGAGGCCGGGGTGGCGCGGGCGGCGATCGAGAGCCTGGCGGAGAACTATTCCGACGGCGTGGTGGCGCCGGCCTTGTGGATGGCGGTCGGCGGGCTGCCGGGCGCGGCGATCTACAAGGGGGTGAACACCTCCGACAGTATGATCGGCCATCGCGACGCGCGGCACCTTCATTTCGGCTGGGCCTCGGCGCGGTTCGACGATGTGATCAACCTGCCGGCCTCGCGGCTGGCGGGCCTGCTGATCGTCGCCGGGGCGCTGTTCGTGCCGGGCGCTTCGTCGCGCCGGGCATGGCAGGCGATGCGGCGCGACGCCCGCCGCCACCGCTCGCCCAATGCCGGCTGGCCGGAGGCGGCGATGGCCGGCGCGCTCGGCATCGCCATCGCCGGGCCGCGCCATTATGGCGGCAAGCTCTCCGTCGACGGGCTGATGGGCGAGGGCGGGCGCTATGAATGCACCGCGGCCGACATCCGCCGCGCGCTCGCCCTCTACCGCGCGGCGGATGCGGTGATGCTGGCGCTGGTGGCCGGGCTGGCGCTGGTCGCTTGGGGGTGGTGAGGAAGGGCCTCACTTCCGCGCCCTCATCCGCGGGCGTGACCCGCGGATCCAGAGAATGCCGGCGCTCCCGGCCGCTGGGTGCCCGGGTCAGGCCCGGGCATGAGGGACGTTCGCCGCGATTTCCAGCAGCCGGTCGAGATCGACATGGCGTTCCAGATGCGCGGCCAGCGCGTCGAGCGCCGCCTCCACCCCGGCCTCATAGTCGAGCCCGCTCGGCGGCGCGCCGAGCGTGGCCAACCAATGCGCGCGCTGGCGGTCGTCCGAGAACAGGCCGTGCGCATAGGTGCCGATGACGCGCCCGTCCGGGGAGACCGCGCCTTCCGGCCCGGCGCCGTCGATAAGCGCGAAGGGCCGGGCGCGGCCGGGGCCCTCGGTCACGCCCATATGCATCTCGTAGCCGGAGAAGGGCGCGCCGCCGGCCGACCCGGTGACGGCGACGAGCCGCTTTTCGCCTGAAAGCACCGTGTCGACCTCCAGAAGGCCGAGGCCGGGCACGGTGCCGGGCGGGCCTTCCACGCCGTCGGGGTCGGAGAGGCTGCGCCCCAGCATCTGGTAGCCGCCGCACAGGCCGAGCACCCGCCCGCCGCGCCTGATATGCGCGAGAAGGTCGATGTCCCAGCCCTCGCGGCGGAAATCGGCGAGGTCGGCAATGGTGGATTTCGAGCCCGGCAGCAGGATGAGCGCGGCATCGGCGGGCAGCGGCGTGCCGGGCCGCACGCGCACGACGTCGACGCCCGGTTCGGCCTCCAGCGGGTCGAGATCGTCGAAATTGGCGATGCGCGGCAGCAGCGGCACGGCGATCTTCACCCGCGCACCGGGCTTCGCCGGCGTCGGAGCGTCGAGCGCCAGCGCGTCCTCCGCCGGCAGGCGGCGGGCGTCGGTGAAGAAGGGGATGAGGCCGAGCGCCTCCCAGCCGGTGCGGGACGCGATCGCCTCCATGCCGGCGGCGAAGAGGGCCGGGTCGCCGCGAAAGCGGTTGACGAGGAAGCCGCGTATCATCGCCGCGTCGTCCTCCGGCAGCACCGCCTTGGTGCCGACGAGCGAGGCGATGACGCCGCCGCGGTCGATGTCGCCGATGAGGATGACCGGCACCTGCGCCGCGCGGGCGAAACCCATATTGGCGATGTCATTGGCGCGAAGATTGATTTCCGACGCCGAGCCGGCGCCTTCCACCAGCACGAGGTCGGCCTCGGCCCGCAGCCGCCCATAGCTGTCCAGCACGGCTGCCATGAGGGCGGGTTTGAGCTTCTGGTAGTCCGCCGCCTTCGCCGTGCCCTGCGCCCGGCCCTGCACGATGACCTGCGCGCCGATCTCGCTCTGGGGTTTGAGCAATACAGGGTTCATATGGACGGAAGGGGCCACGCCGGCGGCGCGGGCCTGCAGCGCCTGCGCGCGGCCGATCTCGCCGCCATCGGGTGTGACGGCGGCGTTGTTCGACATGTTCTGCGGCTTGAACGGGCGCACGATGAGCCCGCGCCGGGTGAAGGCGCGGGCGAGGCCGGCGACGATGAGCGACTTGCCGACATCCGAGCCGGTGCCCTGGAACATAAGGGCGAGGGGAGAGCGGGGGGCGGTCATGCACCCTCTCCCCGTCGGGGAGAGGGATGGGGTGAGGGGAATCGGGGCCGATGAGCCGGGAGCCCTCTCACCGGCCCGCTGCGCGGGCCACCTCTCCCCGACGGGGAGAGGGCAGGACGGCCCGCAACAGGAAGGCTCGCACAGGTGGTGGATCCCCGGGGCGAGCCCGGGGATGAGGGGGCGGCCGGCCTCAGCCGCGCCTTGCTTCGAGATAGTCGACGCGGCGCTCCAGATTGGCCTCGCGCACCATGCCGGGGATGAGGAACAGGTCGATGATCTGGCCGATGCCGAGCAGGCCGACCGTCAACAGCCACAGGGCGCCGGTCCAGTAGCGGCCGGTATAGAAGCGCTGGATGCCGCACACGCCGATCAGGCCGAAGCACCAGAACAGATAGGCGATGGGGGTGGAACGCATCGAAGCGTTTCTCCATGAAAGAACCACGCCGCAACAGCCGGCGTCGGCTTTCACATAGGAATGCCGTTGCGCAATTGCGAGATCGCCGCCACGGCCCGCGTGCCGATTTCGATCGGTCGCGCATCAGAATTCGATGCCCTTCTGCGCCTTCACCCCGGCTTTGAAATGGTGCTTGACGAGCCCCATCTCGGTGACGAGGTCCGCCGCCTCGATCAGCTCCGGCTTGGCGTTGCGGCCGGTGACGACGATGTGCAGCCCCGCGCGCCGGTCGCTGAGCGCGGCCACCACCTCGGGCAGGGGGAGATAATCGTAGCGCAGGGCGATGTTCAGCTCGTCCAGAATGATCAGCCCGAAGGCGGGGTCGTCCATCATCTCGCGCGCCTTGTCCCAGGCGCGGCGGGCGGACGCGATGTCGCGGGCGAGGTCCTGCGTCTCCCAGGTGAAGCCCTCGCCCATGGAATGCCATTCCACCCGCGCGCCGAAGCTCTCCAGCGCCCGGCGCTCGCCGGAATCCCACGCGCCCTTGATGAACTGGACGACGCCGACCCTCAATCCGTCCGGCTGGCCGAGCGTGCGCAGCGCTAGGCCGAAGGCGGCGGTGGACTTGCCCTTGCCGGGGCCAGTATGGACGAGCAGCAGGCCCTTTTCGACGGTCTTTTCCGCCACTTCCGCGTCCTGCACCGCCTTGCGCTTTTCCATCTTGGCGCGGTGGCGGGCGGCCTCCTCGGGGGAAATCTCGCTCATGCGGCGCTTCCTTTCACGTAAAGCGGCAGGCCGGCGACGGTGAACACCACGCGCTCCGCGCGGGCGGCGACCATCTGGTTGAGCCGTCCCTGCGCGTCGCGGAACCGGCGGGCCAGCGCATTGTCCGGCACGATGGAGAGGCCGACCTCGTTGGAGACGGCCACAATCGGCCCGTCATGGGCGGCGAGCGCTTCCACCAGCGCGGCGGACTCCGTGGCAAGGTCAGCTTCCGCCAGCAGCCGGTTGGAAAGCCAGAGGGTGAGGCAATCGACCAGCACCGGCCGGCCGGGCGGCAGCGCCTTGAGCGCGGCGGCGAGGTCGTGCGGGGCGTCCCGCGTCTCCCAGCCTTCCGCGCGGCGGGCGCGGTGCTCGCCAATGCGCGCGGCCATCTCGTCGTCGAAGGCCTGCGCGGTGGCGAGGTAGCACCAGGGCGGCGGCAGGGCGGTGACGAGGCCTTCGGCATAGGCGCTCTTGCCCGAACGCGCGCCGCCGAGAACGAGCGTCAGCGCCATGGCAGGCAGACCGGGGCAAAGCGGGGCGGCATCGTCATCGGCTCCCAATGGGGCGGCGGCGGGCGAGCGGCGGACTATAGCGGCGGCGCGGGGGCGGGCAACCGCCGGGGGCCGGGGCCTGCGGTTTGACTTTGCCGGCCAAGCCTCCTTTAGTGGCCGCGACCGACGGTTTCCTCCCGCGAGGGAGGGACGAAGAGGGAATGCGGTGCGGGGCTCTCGGGCCCCAATTCCGCGGCTGCCCCCGCAACTGTAAGCGGCGAGCCTCAGCCGGAAGCCACTGGAGACCTCTCCGGGAAGGCGGCGACGAGGCGGCGACCCGCGAGCCAGGAGACCTGCCGGCGGTCCGGTCGTGCGTGCCGGCGGGGTGCCCGGCAGACAGGCAGAGACGCGCCACGGCGCGGCTTCGCGCGGGGATTCCTCCCCGCGACCGACGCATCCCACGAATCCGTCGCCCGTGGAGATGCCGCATGACTACCGATTCCCGCACCGCCCTTGATCGTGTCCCCTGCACCATCGTCACCGGCTTTCTCGGCTCGGGGAAAACGACGCTGATCCGCCATGTGCTGGAGCATGCGCGCGGCAAGAGGCTGGCGGTGATCGTCAACGAATTCGGCGATGTCGGCATCGACGGCGACATCCTCAAAGGCTGCGGCATCGACACCTGCCCGGAAGAGAACATCGTCGAACTCGCCAATGGCTGCATCTGCTGCACCGTGGCGGATGATTTCGTGCCGGCGCTCGACGCCATTCTCGCGCGGGAGCCGAAGGTCGATCACATCCTGATCGAGACCTCCGGCCTCGCTCTGCCCAAGCCCCTGGTGCAGGCCTTCCACTGGCCGGCGATCAAGAGCCGGGTGACGGTGGACGGCGTGGTGGCGGTGGTGGATGGCGAGGCGCTGGCCTCCGGCCGCGTGGCGCATGACCACGACGCGCTCGCCGCTCAGCGCGCCGCCGATGACAGCCTCGACCATGACGACCCGATCGAGGAAGTGTTCGACGACCAGATCGCCTGCGCCGATCTCGTCATCCTGACCAAGGCCGACCTGATCGATGATGCCGGCCAGGCCAAGGCCCGCGCCGCGCTCGACGCCGAACTGCCCAAGGGCGTGCGGGTGGTGAGCGTGACCGAGGGGCGGATCGACCCGGCGATCCTGATGGGCCTCGGCATCGGCACCGAGAACGACATCGAGAACCGCAAGACGCATCACGATGACGAGCTCGACCACGACCACGACGATTTCGACAGTTTCGTCGTCGCGGTGCCTGAAATCACCGACCCGGCCGAGTTCGCGGCACGGGTGGAGCGGGCGGCGGAGGAGGCCGACGTGCTGCGGGTGAAGGGGTTTTTGCCCGTCGCCGGCAAGTCGATGCGGTTGCTGGTGCAGGCGGTCGGCCCGCGCGTGGCGCATCATTTCGACCGCCCCTGGGGCGAAGCTGAGCGCACCGGGCGCCTCGTCGCCATCGGGCTGAAGGGCCTCGACCGCGCCAAGGTGGAGGCGATCCTCGCCGGGGAGCGCGTGGCGGCGTGAGCCTTCCGTCATCCCGGACGGCCGCGAGGCCGATCCGGGATCGCCGGCCGGAATGAACGGCAACCGATCCCGGCCCGGCGCTGCGTGTCGGCCGGGATGACGATTTCAGGAGACCCGCCTTCCCATGCACATTCTCGCCACCAGCTCCTCCAGCCTCGACGATCTCGTCGAGCCGGTCGATCTCGGCCAGACGCCGGGCGAGGTGGTGGTGGTGTCCTTTGCCGACAGCGATCTCGGCGCGCTCGCCACCGCCATGGCGCGGGCGCAGGCGCGGGAGGAAGAGCGGGGCGAGGACCTGCCGAGCCTGCGCCTCGCCAATCTGCGCGATCTGCGCCACCCGATGTCGGTCGACCTCTGGATCGACAAGGTGGCGATCCATGCCCGCATCGTGGTGGTGCGGCTGCTCGGCGGGCTCGACTGGTGGCGCTACGGCGTCGACCGGCTCAGCGCCGAGGCGCGGGCACGGGGCTTTCACCTCGCCGTGCTGCCGGGCGAGGACCGCGACGATCCCCGCCTTGCCGAGGCCTCCACCCTGAGCGAGGCGGAGCTCGCCACACTGCTCGGCTATTTCCGCGCCGGCGGGCCGGGCAATATGGCCGCGCTGCTGCGGCTGCTTGCCACTTATGCGGGGCGGGCGATGCCCCCGCCGTCCGCGGCGCAGAACCTGCCGCTGGCCGGGTTTTATGCGTGGGGCGGGGCGTCCCCCTCACCCAACCCTCT
This sequence comes from Ancylobacter polymorphus, assembly GCF_022836935.1. Classification (NCBI taxonomy): domain Bacteria; kingdom Pseudomonadati; phylum Pseudomonadota; class Alphaproteobacteria; order Hyphomicrobiales; family Xanthobacteraceae; genus Ancylobacter; species Ancylobacter polymorphus. The sequence continues at coordinate 2,576,359 of NZ_CP083239.1, forward strand.
CACCGGCGGGGAGAGGGCTTTGGCCGGCTTCCCACCGCCGTTTTCTTCCCCCTCTCCCCCTCGGGGAGAGGGTCGGGGTGAGGGGGCTTCTGCCGCCGCCATCCCGATCATCTTCTACCGCTCCATGGCGCTGGCGGGCGATACCGCGCCGGTGGAGGCCCTGTGTGCGGCGCTGATCGCGCGCGGGCTCGATCCGCGCCCGATCTTCGTCGCCAGCCTGAAGGAGCCAGTCTCCATCGGCTTCCTGCGCGATGCGCTGGCGGGTATGGACCCGGCCGCGATCCTGACCCTGACCGCCTTCGCCGCCGCCGATCCCGGCGAGGCGACAGTGCTGGACGCGCCCGGCGTGCCGGTGCTGCAAGCGGTCATCGGCACCACCAGCCGCACCGGCTGGACGGAGGGCGTGCGCGGGCTGACCAGCGCCGATCTCGCCATGCATGTGGTGCTGCCCGAACTCGACGGGCGGGTGCTGGCGGGGGCGCTCTCCTTCAAGGCGCCGCAGGAGATGGACGCCGTGCCCGGCTTCGCCGCGCTGGTGAACGCGCCGGTGCCCGACCGTGTGGCGCAGGTGGCAGAGCGCGTCTCTCGCCTGGTGCGGCTGCGCCAGACCCCGCGCGGCGCGCGCCGCGTCGCCGTGCTGATGCCGGACTACGCCGGCGCTCCCGGCCGCACTGGCTGGGCAGTGGGGCTCGACGTGCCGGCGAGCGTGCGGGCGCTGCTGGCCGATTTGAAGGCCGCCGGCTACCGGGTGGAAGACGAGCCTCGCGATGAGACGGCGCTAGTGGCGGCGGTGAGGGGCGGGTCGCCCCCTCTCCCCGCGGGGGAGAGGGATGGGGTGAGGGGTGCTTTTCCCTCTGCCCCCGTTCTACCCCTCACCCAACCCTCTCCCCGCCGGGGAGAGGGCTTTGCGGGGCACGACGCCGTCCTCTCCCTCGCCGCCTACCGCGCCCATCTCGCCACGCTGCCGTCCGAGGCGGTGGCGGCGGTCGAGGCCGCCTGGGGAGCGCCGGAAGACGACCCGGAGTTGATCGACGGGGCCTTCCGCTTCCGCGCTGCGCGCTTCGGCCATGTCACCGTGGCGCTGGCGCCGGAGCGCGGCGATGCGGCGGACCGGCGGGCGCAGTATCACGATCCCGCCCTGCCGCCGCGCCACGGGCTCATCGCCTTCGGCCTGTTGCTGCAGCAGACCGCCGACGCTCTCGTGCATATGGGCGCGCATGGCACGCTGGAATGGCTGCCCGGCAAGCATGTGGCGCTGACCCGCGCCTGCTTCCCCGAAATCGTGCTCGGCGCCCTGCCGGTGGCCTACCCGTTCATTGTCTCCAACCCCGGCGAGGCGGCGCAGGCCAAGCGGCGGATCGCGGCGGTGACGCTCGGCCATCTGCCGCCGCCGACGCAGGAGGCCGGCCTCGCGGACGACGCCGCTAGCCTGGAGCGGCTGGTGGATGAATATGCCGAGGCCGACGGGCTCGACCGCCGCCGCCGCGAACGCCTCGCCCGGCTGATCGTGGAGGAGGCGACGCGCACCGGCTTTGCCCGCGACGCCGGGCTGGACACGGGCGCCGACCCGGAGGAGGCCCTCAGACAGATCGACGCCTTTCTCTGCGACATCAAGGAGATGCGGCTGAAGGACGGTTTCCATGTCTATGGCCGTGGCCCCTGCGGGGAGGCCGAGCGCGACGGGCTGCTGGCGGCGCTGGACGCCCGCCGGGTGTCCGCCGGCCCGGCCGGCGCGCCGGGGCGTGGGCGGACCGACGTGATGCCGACCGGGCGCAACCTGTTCACCAGCGACCCCCGCGCTCTGCCGACGCCCACCGCCATGGATCTCGGCCGGCTGGCGGCAGAGGAGATCGTGCGCGCCTATGCGCAGGCGCATGGCGACTGGCCGCGTTCGCTCGTGCTCGACCTCTGGGGCAGCGCGACGCTGCGCACCGGCGGCGAGGAGATCGCGCAGGGCCTGGCGCTGATCGGCGCAAGGCCGGTGTGGGACCCGGGTTCGGGCCGGGTCACCGGCATCGAGGTTCTGCCGCCGGCGGTGCTGGGGCGCCCGCGCGTCGATGTCACCTTTCGCATATCGGGGCTATTCCGCGACCTGTTCCCGGCGCAGATCGCGCTTCTCGATGCCGCGCTGCGGGCGGTGGCGCGGCGCGAGGAGAGCGAGGAGGAAAACCCGCTGCGCGCGGCGGGCGAGGGGGCGGCGCGCATTTTCGGCACCGCGCCGGGGGCCTATGGCGCCGGGCTGGAACGCCGCGCCGACGGAATGGAGCGCGACGCGCTGGCCGACGCCTATCTCGCCAGCGCCTCGCATGCCTATGGCGGGGCGGAAGGCGCGGGCCGGGCGACAGGCGATTTCGCCGCGCGGGTGGCGGCGGCGGATATGCTGGTGCATGGCGCCGACGATCCCGGCCGCGACCTCTTGGAAGGCGATGCCGATCTCGCCTTTATCGGCGGTTTCGCGGCGGCGGCGGAAAAGCTCGGCCGCGCACCGGACCTCGTGGTGCTCGACACCTCCGATCCCGCCCGGCCGCAGGCCCGCCCTTTGGCGGCGGCGCTGGCGCGGATCGTGCGCGGGCGGGTGAACCCGCGCTATCTCGACGGGCTGAAGCGGCACGGCCCGCGTGGGGCGGCGGAAATGGCGGAGACGGTGGACCGGCTGATCGGCTTCGCCGAGGCGACGCGGGCCGTGCCCGGCCATCTGATCGACGCGCTGCACGGCGCCTATGTCGACGATGCCGGCATGCGCGCCTTCCTGATGGACGCCTCGCCCGAGGCGGCGCGCTTCATCGCCGCCCGGTTCGACGGCGCGCGCGACAAGGGCCTTTGGCACCCGCGCCGCAACGATGTCGGCGCCGGGCTCGCGCAGCTTGCCGGGGAGGCGGCGGAATGAGCGCGCTCTCCATGCGCCGGGGCGCCTGCCCGAGCCTGCCGGAACCGATGCAAACCGGCGACGGGCTGCTGGCGCGGCTGCAGCCTCTGGCACCACTGACGCTGGACCAGCTCGCCGGGCTGGCGCTTCTGGCGGCGGAACGCGGCAATGGCATCCTTGAGGTGACGGCGCGCGGCAAGCTGCAATTGCGCGGGCTGACGCCGGCCACCGTGCCGGGTCTTCCCGAGGCGGTGGCGGCGCTCGGCATCGACGTGCCACAGGGCTTTCCGGTGGAAGTGAGCGCGCTGGCGGGGCGCGACCCCGAGGGGCGGTTCGACCCGCGCCCGCTGGCGCGGGCGATCTCCGAGCGCGCCGCCCCGCTGGTGCCGCATCTGGCGCCGAAGGCCTCCGTGGTGGTGGATGGCGGCGGGCTGTTCCGGCTCGGCGGGCTGAAGGCGGATATCGCGGTGAGCGCGGCGGAGGGGGGGCTTTCCCTCACGCTCGCCGGCACGCCGTTCGGCGTGATGGAACAGGCGCGGGCGGCGGCGGTGGTGGTCGCGCTGCTGCAGCGGTTGGCGGCGTGCGGCCCGACGGCGCGGATGGCGGAACTTGTGGCGGCGGAGGGGATCGAGAGCCTGCGCGCCGCCTATGGCCTCGCCTCGCCCGTCGCCGCACCGGGGGAGGGTTTCGACCCGGTGGGTCTGCACGCGCTCAGCGACGGAAGCGTTGCGCTCGGAATCGGCCTCGCCTTCGGTCAGGTCCGGGCGGCGGCGCTGGCGAATCTGATCGACGCCGCGCGTCGGGCGGGCGTGACCGAGGTCGAGCCCGCAGCCGGGCGGGCGCTGCTGTTGGTCGGGCTCACGCCCGAGGCGGCGGAAACCCTGCGCGCGATAGCGGCGGGGCTCGGTTTCCTCACCGATGCCGGCGACCCGCGCCGGCGTGTCTTCGCCTGCGCCGGGCGCCCGGCCTGCGCCTCCGCGCGGCTCGACACCCATGAACTCGCGGCGACGCTGGTGCCGCTGCTGGGTGGGCGCGATCTCCATGTGTCGGGCTGTCCGAAGGGCTGCGCGCACCCGGCAAAAGCGGCGCTGACCATTGTGGGGCTGGACGAAGGGGCGGGTCTCGTGGTCGAAGGCACGCCGCGCGACGTGCCCGCCCGCATCGTGCCTCCCGCGCGCCTGCGCGAGACGATTGAGAAGGATCTGGCCTGAGTGTCCACCCCGTTCGACTATGAGCGCGACGGCAATGCGATCTATGAGCGCTCCTTCGCCATCATCCGCGAGGAGGCCGAGCTCGGCCGCTTCACGCCCGAGGAGGCGGATGTGGCGGTGCGGATGATCCATGCCTGCGGGCTAGTGGAAGCCGCCTTCGCCATCGATTTCGCCCCCGATCTGGTGCGGGCCGCCCGCAACGCGCTCAAGGCCGGCGCGCCCATCCTGTGCGACGCGCAGATGGTGGCGCATGGCGTCACCCGCGCCCGGCTGCCGGCGCAGAACGAGGTGATCTGCACATTGCGCGATCCTGAGGTGCCCGCTCTCGCCGAGCGGCTCGGCACCACCCGCTCGGCCGCCGCGCTGGAGCTGTGGCGCGACAGGATGGAAGGCGCGGTGATCGCCATCGGCAACGCCCCGACCGCCTTGTTCCGCCTCCTGGAAATGCTCGACGCCGGCGCGCCGAAGCCGGCGGCGATTCTGGGTATCCCGGTCGGCTTTGTCGGCGCGGCGGAATCCAAGGACGCGCTGGCGCTGGGCGAGCATGGCGTGCCGTGGCTGGTGGTGCGCGGAAGGCTCGGGGGTAGCGCCATGGCGGCGGCGGCGGTGAACGCACTGGCGAGGCCGGGCCTATGAGCGAGATCGCGCAGGGGCGGCTGATCGGCGTCGGCGTCGGGCCGGGCGACCCGGACCTCATCACGCTGAAGGCGGTGCGGGCGCTCGGCGCGGCGGATGTGGTCGCCTATTTCGCCAAGCTCGGCAATGCCAGCCATGCCCGCGCCATCGCCCATCCGCATTTCCGCGCCGGGGCGGAGGAACTGCCGCTCGGCTACCCCGTGACCACGGAAATGCCGAAGGACGAGGCGCCCTATCGCACGGCGATCACGGGGTTTTACGAGGCGGCGGCGGAAGCGGTGGCGGCGCATCTCGCGGCCGGGCGCACCGTGGCGGTGCTCTCCGAGGGCGATCCGATGTTCTACGGCTCCTACATGCATCTGCATGTGCGGCTGGCGCATCGTTATCCGACCGAGGTCATCGCCGGCGTCACCGGCATGTCCGGCTGCTGGTCGCAGGCGGGCACCCCGATCGCCCAGGGCGACGATGTGCTGAGCATTCTGCCGGGCACGCTTGCCGAGGACGAACTGGCGCGCCGGCTCAAAGGCACCGATGCGGCGGTTATCATGAAGGTGGGGCGCAATTTGCCGAAGATCCGCCGGGCGCTGGCCATTGCCGGGCGGCTGGAGCGGGCGCTCTATGTCGAGCGCGGGACGATGACGGGCAGCCTGTGCGAAAGGCTGGAGACGCGCGGGGATGCCCCGGCGCCCTATTTCGCCATCGTGCTGGTGCCAGGCTGGGAGACGAGGGCATGAGCAAGGGCAGATTGTTCGTCATCGGCCTCGGCCCCGGCGAGGCGCGCTTCCTCACCCCGGAGGCGAGCGCGGCGCTCAGCGCCGCCGAGGCGCTTTATGGCTACGAACCCTATCTCGCCCGCGTACCGGTGCGCGAGGGGCAGACGCGCCACCCCTCCGACAATCGCGAGGAACTGGTGCGCGCCGGCGCGGCGCTGGCCCATGCCGCCGCCGGCGCCACGGTGGCGATGGTCTCGGGCGGCGATCCCGGTGTGTTCGCCATGGCGGCGGCGGTGATCGAGGCGATCGAGGCCGGGCCGGCGGAATGGCGGGCGCTCGATCTCGCCATCGTGCCCGGCATCACCGCCATGCTGGCGGTGGCGGCGAAGTGCGGCGCGCCGCTGGGGCATGATTTCTGCGCCATCTCGCTCTCGGACAATCTGAAGCCCTGGGAGGTGATCGAGAAGCGGCTGCGCCTCGCGGCGCAGGCGGGGTTCGCCATGGCGTTCTACAACCCGGTGTCGAAAGCCCGCCCGCACCAGCTCGACACCGCTTTCGAGATTCTGCGCGCCGAGCTGCCGGCGAGCGTGCCGGTCATTTTCGGCCGGGCGGTGGGGCGGCCGGACGAGCGGATGCGGGTGGTGCCGCTCGGCCATGCGCGCGGGCACATGGCCGACATGGCGACCTGCATCATCGTCGGTTCGCCGGAGACGCGGCTGGTGGAACGCCCCGGCCTGCCGGCGCTGGTCTACACGCCGCGCCGCGCCGGGGAGGAGTGATGCGGGCGGTGGCCGTCACTCCCTCGCCCCGTCGGGGAGAGTGTCGGGGTGAGGGGGAGGGCCGGCCCTTGCCCGCAGGCGCCCCTCACCCAACCCTCTCCCCGACGGGGAGAGGGCTAGGAGGTTCGGCTGAGTGTCTCCAGCCAGTCCAACACCCCGTCCACGCTGTCGACCGTCTCGACCTCGGGCCGGGGCGGGCGGGTGACCATGATCACCTCGATGCCGAGCGCGCGGGCGGCTTTGATCTTGCCATAGGTCGCCTCCCCGCCGCTGTTCTTGGACAGGAGGGCGTCGATGCGGTGGGTTTTGAGCAGCGCGTGCTCGTCCGCCTCGGGGAACGGCCCGCGCGCCTCGATATAGCGCGCCTGCGGCAGGGCGAGCGGCGGGTCGACGGGGTCGATGCTGCGCACGAGATAGGCGTGCTGCGGCGCGGCCTCCAGCGCGCGCACCTCATTGCGGCCGAGCGCCACCAGCACCCGGCGCGGGGCGGGGCCGAGCTTTTCCACCGCTTCGGCAATGTCCGTGGCCTGCGTCCAGAGATCGCCGGGCTGCCGCTGCCATGCGGGGCGCAGCAGGGCGATGAGCGGCACGCCGGCGCGGCGGGCGGCCTCAGCGGCGTTGTGCGACATGGTGGCGGCGAAGGGATGGGTGGCGTCGATCACCGCGTCGATGCCCTCGGTTTTCAGATAGGCTTCGAGACCCTCCACGCCACCGAAGCCGCCGGAGCGGGTGGGGGCCTCCACAGGCAGCGGGTTGCGCGTGCGCCCGGCCAGCGACAGGCTCACCGCGAATCCCCCGCGCGCGGCGAGCCGTGCCGCGAGGTCGCGGGCCTCATTGGTGCCGCCGAGGATGAGCAGGCGCGGGACGCCGGCCTCCCGGCTCTTATCGGATGCGTTCATGCCCGACCGTGAAACCATCGCCTCCGCCGCGTCAACCGCTGACGACCGCTGGCTCACCCTTGTCGGCATCGGCGAGGATGGGCTCGATGGCCTTTCCCCCGCCGCGCGGGCGGCGGTGGAGGCGGCGGAAATCGTGTTCGGCGGGGCGCGGCATCTGGCGCTGGCCGGCGATGCGGTGAAGGGCGAGGCGCGGGCCTGGCCGAGCCCGTTCGCGCGCGGCATCGAGGCGGTGCTGGCGCTACGCGGGCGGCGGGTCTGCGTGCTGGCTTCCGGCGACCCGTTCCTGCACGGTGTCGGCGCCACGCTGGCGCGGCATGTGCCGGCGGAGGAGATGCGGGTGTTTCCCGCGCCGTCCGCCTATAGCCTCGCCTGCGCCCGGCTCGGCTGGCCGCTGGCGGAGGTGACCTGTCTTACCGTGCATGGCCGCTCGCTCGATCTGGTGCGGGCGCATCTTTACCCCGGTCGGCGGCTGCTGGTGTTGACCTCGGACGGCGCCGGGCCGGGCGAGATCGCGCGCCTGCTGGCGGAAGGCGGCTTTGGCGGCTCCCATCTCACCGTGCTGGAAGCGCTGGGCGGCCCGCGCGAGCTTGTGCGCCGCGCTCGGGCCGAGGGCTTCGCGCTCGATGATATCGACGCGCTGAACGTGCTCGCCATCGAGGTGGCCGCGGGGGAGGGCGCGCGCATCATTGCCCGGGCGCCGGGCCTGCCGGACGCGCTGTTCGAACATGACGGGCAATTGACCAAGCGCGAGATCCGCGCGGTGACGCTTTCCGCCCTCGCGCCCCGCCGGGGGGAACTTCTGTGGGACATCGGCGCCGGCGCCGGTTCGGTCGGCATTGAATGGATGCTGGCCGACCCCTCGCTCGCCGCCATCGGCATCGAGGAGCACCCGGAGCGGGCGGCGCGGGCGCGGCGCAATGCGGCCGCGCTCGGCGTGCCCGGACTGGAGATCGTCGAGGGGCGTGCGCCCGAGGCGCTTTCCGGCCTGCCGGCGCCGGCCGCGATTTTCCTCGGCGGTGGCGCGGGCGATGAAGGCGTGATGGACGCCGCGCTGGCCGCGCTCAAGCCCGGTGGGCGGCTGGTCGCCAATGCGGTGACGCTGGAGACCGAGGCGCTGCTCATCGCCCGCCATGCGGCGCTGGGGGGAGACCTCACGCGCCTCTCCGTCGCCCGCGCCGTGCCGGTGGGTGGGCTCACCGGCTGGCGGCCGGCGATGCCGGTGACGCAATGGAGCTGGGTGAAGCCGGGGGGCGCGCCGTGATCGTCGCCGGAGTCGGCAGCCGGCGCGGCGTCACCTCGGAGGAGGTGTGCGCGGCTGTGCGCGGGGCGATGGAGCGCCACGGCGTGAAGCTGTGCGACATCTCGCTGATGGCGACCCCGGCGGCGAAGGGCAGCGAGGCCGGCATCATCAAGGCGGCGCTCGATCTCGGCCTGTTGCTGGTCATGGTGCCGCAGCGCCAGCTGGAAGCGGCGGGCACGCGGGCGATGAGCCATTCCGACCGGGTCGTGGCGCTGATGGGCGTGCCCTCGGTGGCGGAAGCCTCGGCACTGGCCGTGGCCGGGCGGCGCTCGACGCTGATCGGGCCGCGCTTCGTGCTGGGGCCGGTGACCTGCGCCTTCGCGCGCGAGGCGGAGAAGGGAGAAGCACCGTGACCGTGCATTTCATCGGCGCCGGGCCGGGCGCGGCCGACCTGATGACGCTGCGCGGGCGCGACCTCATCGCCCGCTGTCCGGTGTGCCTCTATGCCGGCTCCATCGTGCCGCCGGAGGTGCTGGCCTGGTGCCCGGCGGGCGCGCGCATCGTTGATACCGCGCCGCTGTCGCTCGACGAGATCGAGGCGGAGTTCGTCGCGGCGCAGGCGTTGGGGCAGGATGTGGCGCGGCTGCAGTCGGGCGACCTCTCGATCTATTCGGCGGTGGCGGAGCAGATTCGGCGGCTGGAGAAACACGCCATTCCCTACACGCTCACCCCCGGCGTGCCGGCCTTCGCGGCGGCGAGCGCGGTGCTGGGGCGCGAATTCACCGTGCCGGGGCTGGCGCAGAGCCTGGTCATCACCCGCGTTTCCGGCCGCGCTTCGGCGATGCCGGCAGGCGAGACACTGGCGGCCTTTGGCGCGACCGGGGCGACGCTCGCCATCCATCTCGCCATTCACGCGCTGGGTGAGGTGGTGGCGGAACTGACCCCGCTCTATGGCGCGGTGTGCCCCGTCGCCGTGGTGGTGGAGGCGAGCCGGCCGCGCGAGCGGGTGATCCGGGGCACGCTGGGCGATATCGTCGCGCAGGTGGCAGCGGCGCCGGTGGAGCGCACCGCGCTCATCATGGTGGGTAAGGCGCTGGCGCCGGAGGATTTCCGCGAGAGCGCGCTCTATGACGCCGCCTATCAGCGCCGCTTCCGGGGGCGGGAATGAGGGGGCGCGGCTTGCCTTTGCCTCTCCCCGTCGGGGAGAGGTGGCCCGCGCAGCGGGACGGTGAGGGGTGCCTGAGTTGCCGCGCTCGACTGCCCCTCACCCCATCCCTCTCCCCGTCGGGGAGAGGGGGCAGCCGCGAACTCCCCGGAGCCGCCGCATGACCGCCCGCGCCTTCATCATCGCCGCGCCGCGCTCCGGTTCGGGCAAGACCACGGTGACGCTCGGCGTGGCGGCGGCGCTGCGGGCGCGCGGCGTGCGGGTACGGGTGGCGAAGTCCGGGCCGGACTATATCGACCCCGCCTTCCACGCCGCCGCCACCGGGCGGCCGGGGCTCAACCTCGACAGTTTCGCCATGCCGCCCGCCCTCATCGACGCGCTGGCGGCGGAGGTGGCAGAGGCGGCCGATACCGTCATCATCGAAGCCTCGATGGGGCTATTCGACGGCATCGAGGGCGAGGCCGGGCGCAGCGGCGCGGCGGCGGACCTCGCCGCCCGGCTCGGCCTGCCTGTCGTGCTGGTGCTCGACATTTCCGGCCAGTCGCAATCGGCCGCCGCCGTGGTGCGCGGCTTTGCCGGCCATGACCCGCGCGTGCGCATCGCCGGGGTGATCCTCAACCAGGTGGCGAGCGAGCGGCACCGGACGCAGGCCAGCACGGCCATCGAAGCGCTCGGCCTCCCCATTCTCGGCAGCCTGCCGCGCGACGGGGCGGTGCGGCTGCCGGAGCGCCATCTCGGCCTCGTGCAGGCGGAGGAGCACCCCGCGCTCGCGGCGCAATTGGCGGCGCTGGCGGAACGGGCGGAAAAGCACATCGACCTTGCTACGCTCTGCGCGCTGGGGGCGCCGGTGACCCCGGCCGGCCCGGCGCCGGTGGCGCTGGCTCCGCCCGGCCAGCGCATCGCCCTGGCGCGCGATGTCGCCTTTTCCTTCGCCTATGAGCATCTGATGGCCGGCTGGCGCCGGGCGGGGGCGGAAATCCTGCCCTTTTCCCCGCTCGCCGATGAGGCGCCCGCCGACCATGCCGATGCCTGTTGGCTGCCCGGCGGCTACCCCGAACTGCATGGGGAAAGGCTCGCGCAAGCCTTCCGCTTTCTCGATGGGGTGCGGGCCTTTGCCCGAACCCGGCCGGTGCACGGCGAATGCGGGGGCTTCATGGTGCTGGGCGAGGCGATCGAGGACGCGGAGGGCCGGAGCCACCCGATGCTCGGCCTGCTCGGCCACGCCACCAGCTTCGCCCGCCGCCGGCTCAATCTCGGCTATCGCCGCGCGGTGACGCTCGACGCTTCGGCGCTGGGGCCGGCGGGGACAAGGCTGCGCGGCCACGAGTTCCATTATGCCAGCGTCACACAAGCCGGCGACGATGCGCCGCTGGTCGCGCTGAGCGATGGACAGGGTAAGGAAATGGGTCCTTCAGGAAGCCGCCGGGGGCGCGTTTCGGGAACCTTCTTCCACGTCATCGCCACGGACGGCCAGTCAAGCGGAGCCGACCCATGAACGCCTTTCGCCGTTTCCTCGTTTTTGTCGCCGGCCTGATGGGCGCGGCCGGGGTGGCTGCGGCGGCGGCCGGCGCGCATGTGAACGCCGCCCCGAATTTGACCACGGCCGCCACCTTCCTCATGCTGGGCGCCAGCGCGGTGGTGGGAGGCTGCGCCCTGGCCGCGCTGCGCGGTCCGGGCTGGTCCTTCGCCAGTGTCGGCGCCGGTATCATCGCGCTGGGCACGGTGCTGTTCAGCGGGGCGCTGGCGCTGCGCGCGCTGTGGGACATCGTTGTTTTTCCTATGGCCGCGCCGATCGGCGGTACTATGCTCATCCTCGGATGGCTGGTGCTCGCCCTGGCCGCGTTTCAGAGGGAACCCCGCGCCGGCTGAGTTGGCCAAAAGGTTGCATCCGGCAGGGGTGAGATGAGCGGCCGCTTCCCGTTTCGCGGGGAGTGACCGCAAGGGGAGCACAAGCTGCACATGTCAGTCGAGGTCGAAGAGAAGATGCTGGACACGCCGGAGACACCCGCCCGCACCCTTTCCGCGCAGGGCGACGAGGTCGCCAAGTTCCGTGCCGCGGTGATCTCGAAGCTCACCTATGCGGTGGGCAAGAACCCCGCCGCCGCGAGCGACCGCGACTGGTTTCTCGCCACCGCCTTCGCCACCCGCGACCGCATCGTCGACCGCTGGATCACCTCCACCCGCCAGACCTATTCGGAAGGGCGCAAACGGGTTTACTATCTCTCGCTGGAATTCCTCATCGGCCGGCTGCTGTTCGACGCGCTGACCAATATCGAGATGCTGGAGACGGCGCGCTCGGCGCTGGGCGATCTCGGTGTCGATCTCGACCGGCTGCGCCAGGTGGAGCCGGACGCGGCGCTGGGCAATGGCGGCCTCGGCCGGCTCGCCGCCTGTTTCATGGACAGCATGGCGACACTCTCCATCGCCGCCTATGGCTATGGCATCCGCTACGAGAACGGCCTGTTCCGCCAGATGATCAAGAATGGCTGGCAGCAGGAATATCCCGAGGACTGGCTGTCCTTCGGCAACCCCTGGGAATTCGAGCGGCCGGAGGTCTATTACGACATCGGCTTCGGCGGCTCGGTGGAGTCCGTGGCCATGGGCGGCGACCGCAAGAAGCAGGTCTGGCATCCCGCCGAGACGGTGGAGGCGGTCGCCTATGACACGCCCATCGTCGGCTGGCGCGGGCGGCATGTGAACACGCTGCGCCTGTGGTCGGCCCGCGCGGCCGATCCGATCCGGCTCGACGCCTTCAACCAGGGCGACCATGTCGGCGCGCTGGTGAACCAGGTGAAGGCCGAGGCGATCTCCAAGGTGCTCTACCCCTCCGACGCCACGCCGGCGGGGCAGGAGCTGCGGCTGCGGCAGGAATATTTCTTCACCGCCGCCTCGTTGCACGACCTGATCCGCCGCCATGTCGACAGCTTCGGCGATGTGCGCTCGCTGCCCGACAAGGTGGCGATCCAGCTCAACGACACCCACCCCGCCATCGCGGTGGCGGAGCTGATGCGGGTGCTGATCGACGAGAACGACATCGAATTCGACGAAGCGTTCGACATCACGGTGCGGACCATCTCCTACACCAACCACACCCTGCTGCCGGAGGCGCTGGAAACCTGGCCGGTGCCGCTGATGGAGCGGGTGCTGCCGCGCCACATGCAGATCATCTACCTGCTCAACGCCAAGCATCTGGAGCGGGTGCGCACCGAGTTCCCCGGCGACGACGCGCTGCTCGGCTCGGTGTCGCTGATCCAGGAAGACCATGGCCGGCGCGTGCGCATGGGCAATCTCGCCTTCCTCGGCTCGCACTCGATCAATGGCGTCGCGGCGCTGCACAGCGACCTGATGACGACGACGGTGTTCAAGGATTTCTACCGCCTCTTCCCCGAGCGGATGAACAACAAGACCAACGGCATCACCTTCCGCCGCTGGCTCTACCAGGCCAATCCGGGCCTCACCAACCTGCTGGTGGATGTGTGCGGGCCGGCGGTGCTGGACGACGCGACGCAGCTGAAGAAGCTGGAAGCGCTCGCCGGGGATTCCTCGCTGCACGACCGGCTGATGGCGGTGCGGCGGCAGAACAAGGTGGCGCTGGCCCGGCTGATCCGCGACCGGCTGGACATCAAGGTGAACCCCGGCGCGCTGTTCGACGTGCAGATCAAGCGCATCCACGAATATAAGCGCCAGCTCCTGAACGTGCTGGAGACCATCGCGCTCTATGACGCAATGCGCGCCAATCCGGCGCGCAATTGGGCGCCGCGGGTCAAGATCTTCTCCGGCAAGGCGGCGGCGAGCTACCAGATGGCCAAGCTGGTCATCAAGCTCGCCAATGACGTGGCCAAGGTGGTCAATGACGACCCGACGGTGAAGGACCTGCTGAAGGTCGTGTTCCTGCCGAACTACAATGTCTCGCTCGCCGAGGTGGTGATCCCGGCGGCGGACCTGTCCGAGCAGATCTCCACCGCCGGCATGGAAGCCTCCGGCACCGGCAACATGAAGATGGCGCTGAACGGTGCGCTCACCATCGGCACGCTCGACGGCGCCAATGTCGAGATCAAACAGCATGTCGGCGACGACAACATCTTCATCTTCGGCCTCACCGCCGAGGAGGTGGAGCAGCGCCGCGCCGCCGGCATCGACGAGGCGGGCTCGATCCGCAATTCGCAGCATCTCGGCGAGGTGCTGGACGCGGTCGGCTCCGGCGTGTTCTCCCCGGACGAGCCGGACCGCTTCAAGCCGCTGGTCGACGCGCTGCGCTACCACGACTACTTCCTGGTGACGACGGACTTCGACGCCTATTGGGACGCCCAGCGCAAGGTGGACGCGCGCTGGAACAACCGGGCGGCATGGTGGACGTCGAGTGCCATCAACACCGCCAATATGGGCTGGTTCTCCTCCGACCGGACCATTTCCGAATACGCCAAGGACATCTGGAACGTGCCAGTGCGCCCGGTGCGCTGACGCGGCCGGCCGCCGGGTTCCGCCCGGCGGCCGTTGCACGGCGGCCATCGGGGCCGCGCCCCGGTAAGCCCGCCATTAACCTGATGCCGCGACGAGCGGCTGCGACCAGTGGACTTTGTGTTGGCGGTAGAGGAACCTTCACTGCGCGCGGGGCTTGTCCCCGGTGTTTCGGCTCAGGAAGGGTTGGCAGTGATGCAGGCATGGCAGGCACCCGCACGGGAGGTCGACGCTCTCGTCGCAGGCCGCCATCACGACCCCTTCGCGCTGCTGGGTCCGCACCAGTCCGAGGAGGGCCTCGTGCTGCGCGCCTTCGTGCCGGACGCGCAGGCGCTCGAGGCGATCGAGCCCGACGGCGCGGTGTTCGCGACCTTCGACTGCCGGCACCCGGCCGGCTTCTTCGAGGCGCTGGTGCCCGACCGCCCCGCCTGGGCGCGCTACCGCCTGCGCGCCCGCAATGAGGGCGGAACGTGGGAACTCGACGATCCCTATTCCTTCCCGCCGATGCTCGGCCCGCTCGACGACCATCTGCTGGTCGAAGGCACGCATCGCACGCTTTATGAGCGGCTCGGCGCCCATCCCGACGCGCATGAAGGTGTCGAAGGCGTGCGCTTCGCCGTCTGGGCGCCGAACGCGGCCCGCGTTTCGGTCGTCGGCGACTTCAACCGCTGGGACGGGCGCCGCCACCAGATGCGCAAGCGCGTCGACAGCGGACTGTGGGAGATCTTCGCCCCCGGCGTGACCGAAGGGGCAATCTACAAATATGAGATCGTCGCTGCCGATGGCCGGCTGTTGCCGCTCAAGGCTGACCCGTTCGGCTTTGCCGGCGAGTTCCGCCCGGCAACGGGCTCGGTGGTGGCGCGCACCGACAATTTCGCGTGGGGCGACGATGCCCATATCGCCGCCCGCGCCGAAGGCGAGGCGCGCCGCAAGCCGATGAGCACCTATGAGGTGCATCTCGGCTCCTGGCGGCGCGGCGAGGACAACCGCTTCCTCACCTATGACGAACTCGCCGACCAGCTGATCCCCTATGTGCAGTGGATGGGCTTTACCCATCTCGAATTGCTGCCGATTTCCGAACACCCGCTCGACGCCTCCTGGGGCTACCAGCCGATCGGCCTGTTCGCGCCGACCAGCCGCTTCGGCGACCCCGCCGGCTTCGCCCGCTTTGTCGACAAGGCGCATCAGGCGGGGCTGTCGGTGATCCTCGACTGGGTGCCGGCGCATTTCCCCACCGACATTCACGGGCTGGCGCATTTCGACGGCGGGCCGCTTTATGAGCACCCCAATCCGCAGCGCGGTTTTCACCCGGACTGGAATACGGCGATCTACGACTTCGGCCGCCGCGAGGTCGCCAATATGCTGATCGCCAACGCGCTGTACTGGCTCGACCGTTTCCATGTCGACGGGCTGCGCGTGGATGCGGTGGCGTCGATGCTCTACCTCGACTATTCGCGCAAGCACGGGGAGTGGTCGCCCAACCCCGACGGCTCCAACGACAACAAGGACGCGGTGTCGTTCCTGCGCCGCGCCAACGAGATCATCTATGCCGAGCATCCCGGCACGGTGGTCATCGCCGAGGAATCCACCTCCTGGGCCGGCGTCTCGCAGCCCGTCTTCGCCGGCGGGCTCGGCTTCGGCTTCAAGTGGAACATGGGCTGGATGCACGACACGCTCGACTATATGTCGCTCGATCCGGTCTATCGCCCCTGGCACCACAACCGGGTGACCTTCGGCATCACCTACGCCTTCACCGAGAATTTCGTACTGCCGCTCTCCCATGATGAGGTCGTGCACGGAAAGGGCACCATTCTCTCGCGCATGCCGGGCGATGACTGGCAGCAATTCGCCAATATGCGCGCCTGCTACGGCATGATGTGGGCCTATTCCGGCAAGAAGCTGCTGTTCATGGGCCAGGAATTCGCCCAGCGCCGGGAATGGAGCGAGGAGCGCTCGCTCGACTGGCATCTCGTCGGCATGGGGCCCTATCATCGCGGCATGCAGCTGCTGGTGCGCGACCTCAACCTGATCTACCGCGACACGCCCGCCTTGCATGTGCGCGACTGCGAGCCGGAGGGCTTCCGCTGGATCGTGGTCGACGACAGCGCGCAATCGGTGTTCGCCTGGGCGCGCTTCGGCGAGAATGACGACGCGCCTGTCGTGATGGTCGCCAACCTCACCCCCGTGCCGCGTCACGACTACCGCGTCGGCTTGCCGCGCGCGGGGCGCTGGCGCGAAATCCTCAACACCGACGCCGATCTCTATGGCGGCTCCGGCATGGGCAATCTCGGCGGCGTCGATGCCACGGACGAGCCCGCGCATGGGCTGCCCGCCAGCGCGCGGCTGACGCTGCCGCCGCTCGCCACGCTGTATTTCAAATGGGAACCGGAAACGCGCGCCGCCGAACGCGACGAGCCGGAACAGAGTAACTGAGGGAGACCACGCGACATGGCACGGCCGACGCTACCCAACGCACCCCTGGCCCGCTCCGCGATGGCCTATGTCCTTGCCGGCGGCCGCGGCAGCCGCCTGATGGAACTGACCGACCGCCGCGCCAAGCCGGCGGTCTATTTCGGCGGCAAGTCGCGCATCATCGACTTCACCCTGTCCAACGCCATCAATTCCGGCATCCGCCGCATCGGCGTCGCCACCCAGTATCAGGCGCACAGCCTGATCCGGCACATGCAGCGCGGCTGGAACTTCCTGCGCCATGAGCGCAATGAGAGCTTCGACGTGCTGCCCGCCAGCCAGCGTGTTTCGGAAACCATGTGGTATCTGGGAACGGCGGATGCGGTCTATCAGAACCTCGACATCATCGAGGCCTATGACACCCGCCACATCATCATTCTGGCGGGCGACCACGTCTACAAGCAGGACTACGAGATCATGCTGCAGCAGCACGTCGACTCGGGGGCCGACGTGACCGTCGGCTGCCTCGAAGTGCCGCGGCACGAGGCGAGCGCCTTCGGCGTGATGCATGTCGATGACCGGGACCGCATCATCTCCTTCCTGGAAAAGCCGAAGGACCCGCCGGCCATGCCCGGCCGGCCGGACAAGGCGCTGGCCTCGATGGGCATCTATGTCTTCGAGACCAAATTCCTCATCGACCAGCTGCGCCGCGACGCCGCCGACCCGCTGTCGACGCATGATTTCGGCAAGGACATCATCCCCTACATCGTCAAGAACGGCACCGCCTCGGCGCACCATTTCTCGCGGTCCTGCGTGCGTTCCGACCAGGAGACGGCGCCCTATTGGCGCGATGTCGGCACGGTGGACGCCTATTGGGAGGCCAATATCGACCTCACCGGCGTGGTGCCGGAGCTCGACCTCTATGACCGCGACTGGCCGATCTGGACCTATGCCGAGATCACCCCGCCGGCCAAGTTCGTGCATGATGACGAGGGCCGGCGCGGACAGGCGATTTCCTCGCTCGTGTCGGGCGGCTGCATCATCTCCGGCTCGTCGCTGCGCCGGGCGCTGCTGTTCACCGGGGTGCGGATCAACTCCTATGGCTCGATCGAGAACGGGGTGATCCTGCCCTATGTCGAGATCGGCCGGTCCGCCCGGCTGAAGAATGTGGTGATCGATTCGCACGTGCGCATTCCCGAGGGCCTTGTCGTCGGCGAGGACCCGGAGCTGGACGCCAAGCGCTTCCGCCGCACGGAAAAGGGCATCTGCCTCATTACCCAGCAGATGATCGACAAGCTGTCGGTCTAGGGGGCTCGCGTCGGTCGGGTTGGGAAATCCGATCGACAAGAAGCTGCTTTACACTCAACCCGCGCCGGCGGTTCAGGCCGTCGGCGGCTTCGGTTCTAACGGCACAGGGCGCGGGTCTGACGTGTCATCCCTCAAGGTTCTCTCCGTCGTCTCGGAAGTCTTTCCGCTGATCAAAACCGGCGGCCTCGCCGATGTGGCCGGCGCGCTGCCGGCGGCGCTGGCGCGGCACGATGTCGAGGTTCGCACGCTCGTTCCCGGCTATCCCGCCGTGATGGCGAAATTGACCGAGGCGGCGCCGGCGCACCGTTTCGACGATCTGTTCGGCGGGCCGGCGACACTGCTGGCGGCCAAAGGCGGCGGGCTCGACCTGTTCGTCATCGAGGCGCCGCATCTCTATGACCGCCCGGGCGGCCCCTATGCCGGGCCGGACGGGGCCGACTGGGGCGACAATGCGCGGCGCTTCGCGGCGCTGGGGGCGGTGGCCTCCGGCGTCGGGCTCGGCCTGATCGCCGGCTTCGTGCCCGATATCGTCCATGCGCATGACTGGCAGGCCGGGCTCGCGCCGGCCTATCTCCACTATGCCGGCACAAGGCGGCCCGGCACGGTGATGACCATCCACAACATTGCCTTTCAGGGGCAGTTTCCCGCCCATGATTTCCCCATGCTCGGCCTGCCGCCGCACGCGTTCGGGCTTGGCGGCGTCGAGTATTACGGCATGGTCGGCTATCTCAAGGCCGGGCTGCAACTGGCGGACCGCATCACCACGGTCTCCCCGGGCTATGCCGGCGAAATCCTGCTGCCCGATGCTGGCATGGGCCTCGACGGCCTGCTCAATGCCCGCGCCTCCGTTCTGTCGGGGATTCTCAACGGGCTCGACGATGCTGGCTGGAACCCCGCCACCGATACGCTGATCGCCAAGCCCTTCGACGCCAAGACGCTGAAGGCGCGGGCGGCGAACAAGGTGGCGCTGAAGGAGGCGTTCGGGCTTGAGGCCGACCCGGAGGCGCTGCTGTTCGGCGTGGTCAGCCGCCTGTCCTGGCAGAAGGGGCTCGATCTGCTGGCCGACAGCCTCGATACGCTGCTCGGCCTCGGCGCGCAGATGGTGCTGCTCGGTGCGGGCGACGCCGACCTTGCCGGCCGCTTCGCCGCGGCCGCCCATGCCCATCCCGGCCGCGTCGGCGTGCAGCTCGGCTATGACGAGGGCGTGGCGCATCGCATCCAGGCGGGGGCGGATGTGCTGATCGTGCCCTCGCGCTTCGAGCCCTGCGGCCTCACCCAGCTTTCCGCCCTGCGCTATGGCGCGCTGCCGCTGGTGGCGCGCGTCGGCGGGCTCGCCGATACGGTGATCGACGTGAACGAGATGGCGCGCAGCGCCGGCGTCGGCACCGGGGTGCAGTTCTCGCCCGTCACCGCGCCGGCGCTGCAGATCGCGCTCAAGCGGGTGGCGGCGCTGTGGCAGGACAAGGCGCTGTGGCAGAAGCTGCAGCGCAATGCGATGACGACCGACGTATCCTGGCAGCGGGCGGCCGGCCAGTACAACACGCTGTTCCGCACGCTGGCGGCGGAGCGGGCGGGGTGAGCGACCTTACCCTCGCCCCCGGCAGCCCCGAGCCGCTCGGCGTCACCCTCGACGCGCGCGGCATCAATGTCGCGGTTTTCTCCGCCCATGCGACGCGCATCGAGTTCTGCCTGTTCGACGCGGCGGGCGAGGTGGAGATCGCCCGTATCGGCCTGCCGGAGCGTACCGGCGACGTGTTTCACGGTCACATTGCCGGGGTGACGGCGGGTGCCCGCTACGGCCTGCGCGCGGCGGGGCCGTGGGCGCCGAAGGAGGGCCACCGCTTCAACCCGGCCAAGCTGCTGGTCGACCCCTATGCGCGCCGGCTCGACCGGCCGTTCCGGCTCGATGCCGCCTTGTTCGACAACCGCGCCAGCGGCGCGCTGCATGACGAGACCGACAGCGCCTTCGCGCTGCCGAAAGCCATCGTGATGGGGGCGGAAGCCGGACCCGTCGCGCCGCGCTCGCCGTTCCGCTGGGACCGGCAGGTGCTGTACGAGCTGCATGTGCGCGGCTTCACCATGCGGCAGGAGGCGGTTCCGCCCGGCTTACGCGGCACCTTTGCCGGGCTGGCCGAACCGGCGGCGCTGGACCATCTGGTGCGGCTCGGCGTCACCACGGTGGAGCTGATGCCCGCCATGGCCTGGATCGACGAGCGGCATCTGCCACCGCTGGGGCTGAGCAATTACTGGGGCTACAATCCCGTCGTATTCGGCGCGCCCGATCCGCGCCTCGCGCCCGGCGGTTTCGAGGAAATCGCCCGCACCATCGCCGCGCTGCACGCGGCCGGCATCGCTGTGGTGCTGGATGTGGTGCTGAACCATTCCGGCGAGAGCGACGCCTTCGGGCCGACGCTGAGCCTGCGCGGGCTCGACAACGCGACCTATTACCGCCACGCCGCCGACGATCCCTCCCGCCTCATCAACGATGCCGGCACGGGGAACACGCTGGCGCTGGAGCGGGCGCCGGTGCTGCGCCTCGCCATGGATGCGCTGCGGCGCTGGGCCGCCTGCGGGCTCGACGGCTTCCGCTTCGACCTCGCCGCCACGCTGGGGCGCCGGCCAGCCGGCTTCGACATGGAGGCGCCGTTCCTCGCCGCGATGCAGCAGGACCCGGCGCTACGCGATCTCGCGCTCATCGCCGAACCCTGGGATATCGGGCCGGGCGGCTATCAGGTCGGGCGCTTTCCGCCGGGCTGGGGCGAATGGAACGACCATTTCCGCGACACGGCGCGGCATTTCTGGCGCGGCGATGCCGGCGTCGTGGGCGAGCTGGCGACGCGGCTGGCCGGCTCTGCCGACATTTTCGCCGGGCGCCACCGCCCGCTCTCGCGCGGCATCAATTTCGTCACCGCCCATGACGGCTTCACCCTGGCCGATCTCGTCGCCTATGCGGGCAAGCACAACGACGCCAATGGCGAGCACAACCGCGACGGCACCGACAATAATGTGAGCTGGAACCACGGCGTCGAGGGCGGCACCGACGATCCAGCCATCAACGCCGCCCGGCGCGGCGATGCGCGGGCGCTGCTGGCGACGCTGCTCGCCGCGCGCGGCACGCCGATGCTGACCATGGGCGACGAATGCGGGCGC
Organism: Ancylobacter polymorphus; assembly: GCF_022836935.1. Taxonomy (NCBI): domain Bacteria; kingdom Pseudomonadati; phylum Pseudomonadota; class Alphaproteobacteria; order Hyphomicrobiales; family Xanthobacteraceae; genus Ancylobacter; species Ancylobacter polymorphus. The sequence goes on from NZ_CP083239.1 coordinate 2,597,193, forward strand.
ACGCAGGCCGGTAACAACAATGCCTATGCACAGGACAATGAGCTGACCTGGCTCGACTGGTCGGCGATGGATGCGGAGCTTGCCGCCTTCACCGCCCGGCTGGTGAAGCTGCGCCTTGCCCATCGCGCGCTGCGCGGCGAGGCCCCGCTGACCGGGCGCCCGCCCGATGGCAGCGGCATTGCCGATGTCGACTGGCGTGCGCCCTCCGGCGGCACGGTGCGCTGGGACGACGGCGCCACCCGCGCGCTGGTGGCGGTGTTCTACGCCCCAGCCATGTCGGAGGAAGAGGCGGACCGCGTGGCGGTGGCGCTCAACGCCTCAGACAAAGCGGAGCCGCTGGTTCTGCCCGAACCGCGCGACGGCTTCGTCTGGCGCGTCGCCGCCGACACCGCCCGGCCGGAGGCCGGGGAGGGGGAGCCCACCGAGGTCGCACCGCGCGCGGTGCTGATCGCCGTCGAGACCACTGAGCCGGCCGCACCGCGCCGCGCCGCCGCGCTGGAGCGGCTCGACAAGCTCTCCGCTGCGGCCGGCATCGATGGCCAGTGGTTCACCGCCGATGGCAAGGCGCAGAAGGTGGGCGACGATACCAAGCGCGCGCTGCTCGCCGCGCTGGACCTGCCGGCCGGCACCCCCGGCGAGGTCAGCGACAGCCTCGCCCGGCTGTCCGCCCAGCATTTCGACCGCGCCATTCCCTTCGCCGCCCTTCTGCGCGAGGGGACAGTGCCGCTGCTGACGCTGGCGGGCGAGGCCGCACAGGCGCCGCGCCGGCTGGACCTTTCCGTGACGCTGGAGGATGGGCAGGAGATCGCCTTTCCCATCCGCCCCGAGGACGGCGAGAGCCGCAGCGTGGAGCGGCCGGACGGCCGGCTGGCGACGCTGCGCGCCGTGGCGCTGCCCGCCCTGCCGCCGGGCCGGCATGTGCTGCGCCTCGGCGCGGATGCGTGCCGGATCACCGTCGCGCCGCCGGCGAGCCATCTGCCACGTGTGCTTGAGGCAGGGGGACGGCTGTTCGGACTTGGCACGCATCTTTACACGCTGCGCAGGGGCGAGGCGGATCAGGGCATTGGCGATTTCACCGCGCTGGCTGAACTCGGCGAGCGGGCGGCACAGGCGGGGGCGCGCACGCTGGGGCTGAACCCGCTGCACGCGCTGTTCCCGGACGACCGGGAGCGCACCAGCCCCTATTCGCCGTCCGACCGGCGCTTCCTCGACCCGATCTATATCGATGTCGCCGCGCTCGGCGCGGAGATGGCGGATTTCGCCGCGCTCGCCGCCACACCGTCGGTCGACTATGCCGGCGTGTGGGCGGCCAAGGAGGCGGCGCTGCGGGCCGCCTTCGCGCGCTTCGAGCGCGGGCCGGACCCCGATTTCGACCGTTTCATCGCCGAAGGCGGCGAGACGCTGCGCCGCTTCGCCCTGTTCCAGGCGATTGCCGGCGCCCATCCCCGCCGCCCCTGGCGCGACTGGCCGGGCGGTCTGAGCGAGGTCGGCGGCGCGGCGGTGGAGGCGTTCGGCCGCGCCCATGCGGACGAGGTCCGCTTCGCGCTGTGGCAGCAATGGGTGGCCGACCGGCAGCTGGCCGCTGCGGCGGAGAGGGCGCGCGCGGCAGGGCTCTCGCTAGGCCTCTACCGCGACCTCGCCGTGGGCACGACGCTGGACGGCGCCGAAGCCTGGGCCGAGGCCGACCTTTTGATGCCTGGCGTCACCATCGGTGCGCCGCCCGATCCGCTGGGGCCGGAAGGGCAGAACTGGAACCTGCCGCCCTTCGACCCGCTGGCGCTGCAGCGCGACGGCTATCTCCGCTTTGCCGGGCTGTTGCTGGCGAATATGCGCCATGCCGGCGCGCTGCGGATCGACCATGTGATGGGGTTGCGGCGGCTGTTCCTCATTCCCGAAGGGGCCAGCGGGGCGGACGGCGCCTATCTCGCCATGCCGTTCGAGGCGCTGGCGGCGCAGGTGGCGCTGGAAAGCGCGCGGGCGCAGTGCCTCGTCATCGGCGAGGATCTCGGCACTGTGCCCTTCGGCATGCGCGACCAGCTTTCCGCCGAGCGCATGCTGTCCTACCGCGTGCTGTGGTTCGAGCAGAAGGCGGGCGTGTTCACGCCGCCGGAGGACTATCCGGCGCTGGCGGCGGCCTGCGTCTCCACCCATGACCTGCCGACGCTGGCCGGCTGGTGGGAGGGGATCGACCTGAAGGAGCGGGAAACGCTCGGCCTGATCGACGCGGCGGATTATGCGGCGGGGCTGGTGGAGCGGGCCGCTGAGCGCGAACGACTATGCGCGGCGCTGCTTGAGGAGGGGCTGATTGCCACGCTGCCGGCGGCGGGAGCGCCGCTCGACGATGCGCTGCTGGCGGCGATTCACGCCTTCGTCTCGCGCACCAAGGCGGCGCTGGCGCTGGCGCAGCTCGACGATCTCGCCGGCGAGACGGTGGCGGTGAACCTGCCGGGCACGGACAAGGAGCGGCCGAACTGGCGGCGGCGGCTGGCGCAGACGGTGGAGACGGTGCTGGACAGCCCGCGCGCCAGGGCCGCGCTCGCCGCCATGTCGGGCGAGCGCGGCGGGGAGGCGTGAGCCTTACGGGGTCGTGGGCGCCGGGGCAGACGGAGCCGGCTCGGCCGGCGTGGCGGGCGCGGGTTCCGGCGACGCGGCCGGCGGGGTCGAGGGCTGCACCGCCGGATCATTCGGCGGCGGCAGGGTGGCTTCCGGCGCGGGCGGCGGCGGGGTGATCGGATCGGCAGCCGGGGGAACCGAGGGCTGGGCAGCCGGCGGGGTCGGGTTTTCCGTGGGCTGCGGGGTCATGCGCCCGGAATATTGGACGGCGGCATAGGCGGCGATCACCAGGACGATCGCTGCCACGATCAGCATCATGTTTCGGCTCATTTACGCGTCTCCGACTTGGTGGCCCGGCGCCCGCTTCGGAGAACCGACAGGCGTCGCCCAGTCCACGAGGCATGGCTTCACGGGATGCCCGCAGGCGGGGCCGTTGCAGGTAAATCCACAGCCGGGCCACGGCCCGGACGCGCCAAAAACGGCGCCGCCTGTGGATTTACCATTGTCGCAACGTCATTATTCGACGAAAGTTCCTGCTCCATTCCGCCGCAGGGCGGACGCCGACAAACCGAGCCGCGCCCACGCGGCCGCCGGCCCGCCGAACTGGCGGCCACAGGGGAGATGACCATGCCGCACACCGATTTCGATGTCGTCACGCTCTCGCCGTCGACGGTCCGGGTGATGCACCGCGTCGCCCACCACATTTACGAATTCGCGCTGGAAGAGGATGCCAGCGGCCGGCGGCGCATGCGCGGCGGCCCGCAGGTGACCTGCGGCCACGGCGCTGTGCCGGCGCTGGAATTGCTGAGCGCCGCCGAGCAGGTCGCCGCCGCCACCGCGCGCCATACCGGCATGATCGATTGAGGCCGCGCCCGGCTCTTTCGGGCATCTGACTTCCGCAGCCTCTGGGTCTCCCCGTTCACAGGACTTCCGACGCGCCGTCGCCGGGCGGATCGGTGCTGGCATCACGCGGCCAATCATGTATATGGACGGATACATGTATATCACGGGATATATGAGGGGGCCCGCCATGACGTCTCGCCGCCTTGTCCTGCGCAGCCTTGCCGCTGCCGCCGTCGCCGCCCTTCTCGGCACAGCGCTCCCGGCGCCCGTGCGGGCCGAGGCACCCGTCACCGTCTTCGCCGCCGCCAGCCTGACCAATGCGTTTCAGGACATCGGCAAGCTCTACAAGGCGAAGACCGGCACGGAGGTCGCCTTCTCCTTCGCGGCCTCCTCGGCGCTGGCCAAGCAGCTGGAGGCCGGCGCACCGGCGGGGATTTTCGCTTCCGCCGACAACAAATGGATGGACTATGCCGAGAGCAAGGACCTGACGCTGAAGGCCACCCGCGTTACCCCGATCGGCAACAGCCTCGTGCTCATAATGCCGGCGGACAAGGCCAAGGATGTGACCATCAGCGCCGCCTTCGACTGGATGGCCTTCCTCGGCGCCGATGGCCGCATCGCCACTGGCATCACCGACAGCGTGCCGATCGGCATCTATGCCAAGACCGCGCTGACCACTCTCGGCGCGTGGGACAAGGTGAAGGAGCGCGTCGTCGGCGCCGAGAGCGTGCGCGCGGCGCTGGCGCTGGTCGAGCGCGGCGAGGCGGCCGCCGGCATCGTCTATTCCACCGACGCGGCGGTGGCGAAGAATGTGAAGGTGGTCGCCACCTTCCCGGCGAACAGCCATCCGCCGGTCGAGTACCCGTTCGAGATCGTCAAGGGGCAGGACACTGCGGCGACGCGGGCCTTTTTCGACTTCCTGGTGGGGCCGGAGGCCAAGGCGGTGTATGCGAAGTACGGCTTCGTGGTGAAGTGAGGCGAGCCGTTGGTCGGCCGCCTGCGTGCTTCGAGGCCGGCCTTCTGGCCGGCACCTCAGCATGACGCAGCGTGTCGTATCATGAGAACCACGTCATCCTGAGGTGCTCGCGCAGCGAGCTGTGAGGGATGTGCGATCAAGGGCCTTAGGCATGCTCACCCCCGAGGAATGGACGGCGGTCACGCTCAGCCTGAAGGTCGCGTTCTGGGCGACCTTCTGGAGTCTGCCGCTCGCGGTACTCACCGCCTTCGTGCTGGCGCGCGCGCGCTTTCCCGGCAAGAGCCTGCTCGACGGGCTGGTCTATCTCCCCCTCGTGCTGCCCAAGGTGGTGGTGGGCTATCTGCTGCTGGTCAGCCTTGGCGCGCGCGGCTTTCTCGGCCAGTATCTCGACGCCTGGTTCGGTATCCGGCTGATCTTCACCACGGCAGGGGCGACGGTGGCGGCGGCGGTGGTGAGCTTTCCGCTCACCGTCAACGCCATCCGCCTGGCGCTGGAGGCGGTGGACCGGGGGCTGGAGACGGCGGCGCGCACGCTCGGCGCCTCACGGCTCGACGTGTTCTTCTCGGTGACGCTGCCGCTGATGCTGCCCGGCATCCTCTCCGGCGCGCTGCTCGCCATTGCCTCGGCGCTGGGCGAGTTCGGCGCCACCATAACCTTCGTCTCCAATGTCGAAGGCCAGACCCGCACCATCCCGCTCGCCATTTACAGCGCCACCCATATGCCGGACGGCGACGCCATGGCGCTGCGGCTGACTCTGGTTTCCGTGGTGCTGGCGCTCGGCTCGCTGCTGCTGGCGAGCCTCGTCGACCGGCGCATCCGCGTCATGATCGGGCGGGGATAGGCATGATCGAGGTTGATCTGCGCCTCGCCCGGCCGGGCGGTTTCGCGCTCGACTGCGGCTTCGCCGTGCCGAGCGAGGGCGTCACCGCGCTGTTCGGCCGTTCCGGCGCCGGCAAGACCACCATCATCCAGGCGGTGGCCGGCGTGGTGCGGCCCGATGCCGGGCGCATCGTGGTCGGGGGCGAGGTGTTCTTCGACGCGGCGCGCGGCATCGACGTGCCGATCGAGGCGCGGCGCGTCGGCTATGTGTTCCAGGAGTCGCGGCTGTTCCCGCATCTCAAGGTCGAGGGCAATCTGCGCTATGGCGAGCGCCGCTGCCGGGCGGCGGAACGCCCCATCCGCTTCGAGGCGGTGGTGGAATTGCTCGGCATCGGCCACCTTCTGGCGCGCCGGCCGCACACATTGTCGGGCGGCGAGCGCCAGCGCGTCGCCATCGGCCGGGCGCTGCTGGCGCAGCCGCGCCTGCTCTTGATGGACGAGCCGCTGGCGGCGCTGGACGAGGCGCGCAAGGCGGAAATCCTGCCCTATCTGGAGCGGCTGCGCGACACGATGCGCCTGCCCATCCTCTATGTCAGCCATTCGCTCGACGAGGTGCTGCGCCTTGCCGACACCCTGGTGGCGCTGCGTGACGGGCGGCAGGTGGCGGCGGGGCCGGTGGCGCAGGTGCTCTCCCGGCCGGAGATGCTGCCAGTGGTCGGGCGGTTCGACCTCGGCACGCTGCTGGAATGCGTCGTTGCCCGGCACGATGCCGATCTCGCTTTGTCCAGCCTCGCCTTTGCCGGCGGGGAACTGCGCGTGCCGCAGGTGGACCGAGCGGTGGGCGAGAAGGTGCGGGCGCGGGTGCGGGCGCGCGATGTCGCCATCGCCCTGGCGAAACCCGAGGGCGTCTCGGTCTCCAACCTGCTGCCGGCGGTGGTGGAAGAGGTGGTGGCGCAGGAAGGGCCCTATGCCGATGTCGGCCTCAACGTCGGCGGCGTCCGCCTCGCCTCCATGGTCACGCGCGAAAGCGTGGCGCGGCTGGCGCTGCGGCCGGGGCTCGATGTGTGGGCGATGGTGAAATCGGTGGCGGTCGACAGCCGTAACCCGGATTTTCTCAGTTCTGGCGGCGTCACGGCGCCTGAATGATCGGCGCCACGCCGGGTCCGACCGCCTGCTCGTCGCGCACGAAGCCGATGACCGCGAGGATCAGCAGGCCGATGGTCAGCACGATCAGCACCAGGCGCAGCCGGGCCGAGCGGGCGCGCAACACGCCGAAACCGCTGAGCAGCACGAGGATCAGGATGACGATAAGCAGCGTCTGCATGGTGTCCCCCAGGGCGGAACGCCCGCCGGTGGGACAACGGGCCGGGCGCTCGCGGGTTCCCCGCTACCCGTCTTTGCCCGCCTCTTCGTCCTGCGGCGCCAGCGCGGCGCGCAGTTCGTCCACCGCGTCCCGGCTGGCGGCGGCGCTGGCGCGCTCGACCTCGCGATAAAGCGCGATCAGCCTTTCGCCGAAGGCGGTTAGATCAGTGCCATGGCCGCGCCGGCCGGGATGGGTTTCGACCACGGGCTGGCGGAAATTGCGGCCGATCTCGTCCACCAACAGCCAGGCGCGGCGATAGCTCATGCCGAGCCGGCGGGCAGCGGAGAGAATCGAGCGCTCGTGGCGGATCGCTTCCAGAAGTTCGATCATGCCGGGGCCGAGATGGCGCCCATCGCCGAAATAGACGCGGATGAACAGCCCGTCGCGCGGACGCGGCGTTCCCGCATCCGCGCCTTCCGTGTCGGCGGTCGTCGTCTTCGTTCCGGCCATGCGCGCCCCTTGCCCCGCGCAATGTTAGGGGAAGAGGCGCGCGGCTGGAACCCGCTCAGGCGGTGCGCAGCTTCGGGCGACGGCGGGCGAAGACGAGGTCGAGCGCCACCATCACCACCAGCGAGGCGCCGACCAGCGGGAAAATGACCCCGACCACGGCCATGATGGCGATCAGCCCCCACATCACCCCGGCGCTGGTGGGCGCGGGCGGCACGCCGAGCGAACCGGCCGGCCGGCGCTTCCACCACATCACCCCGGCCGACACCGCCATCAGAATGATGGCGAGGCACAAGGCGAGCAGGAACAGCTGGTTCGCCAGCCCGAATTCCTGGCCCATATGGAAGTTGATGCCCCATTCCATCGCCTTCGCCGCCGGGCCGTAATCGGCATAGGAGAAGTCGATCAGCGGCTTGCCGGTGTACTGGTCGAGATGGACGACGCGCTGCTTGGACAGGTCGTCGGGATAGACCGTGGCGGAATAGACGCCGGTGGGACCGCCTGGCAGGCTCAGCGTGTAGCCTGGCGAGACGCCGAGACCGTTCACGATCGCCGCCGCCTTGTCGATGCCGATGGGCGCGCCGGGAGCCGGGGTCGATTCCGGCATCTTCGCCTGTTCCAGCGACCAGGTGGTGGGGCCGTTGGCGTGGGCGAGGTGCTCGTCCGACATCGGCACGTTGACGTAGAGGCCGGAGGGGTAGCCGTAATTGGAGCTGTTGGCCCACTCATTGACCTTGTCGCCCCAGAACACCGACCACGGCATGCCCGACAGCGACATGAAGGCGATGAGCACGCCGGCGAAGGCGCCGGTGACGGCGTGAACATCGCGCCAGAAGATGCGCTTGCCCGGCGTGCCGCGCACGCTCACCACGCCGCCGGCCTGCTTGCGCGGCCACCAGAGATAGAAGCCCGTGGCGACCAGCAGGATCGACCAGCCGCCGACGATCTCGATGATGCCGTTGGCGATGGGGCCGAACTCGGCCAGGCTGTGCAGCCGGCGCATCAGCCACATGATGGTGCCGCGATCCTTCAATTCGCCGAGGACGCGCGAATCGTAGGGGTCGACATAGACCGAGCGGCGGGCGCCCTCGGGGGTCTTGATCACCACCTCGGCCGAAGCGGTGGCGTCGACCGGCGAGATGATCTTCAGCGCCGTGCCGGGGCGGGCCTTGAGCGCCGCGTCGATCCAGGCGCTGGGGGCCTCCACAGGCGTGGCGCGGGCCTCGACGACCTTGAGCTGGTGGTGCCAGACATTGTCGATCTCCTCGCGGAAGAGATAGAGCCCGCCGGTCACCGCCAGCAGGATCATGAAGGGCAGCACCAGCAGGCCGGCATAGAAATGCCAGCGCCAGACGGCGCGGTAGAGATTGGCCGAGCGCTCCTCGGCGCCGAGCGTGCGGTCGGCAGACAGAGTCGTGGTGTTCATCGGAGAGGTTCCGGAAAAGGGCACGCCACGCACGCGCCGAGCCCCGGCCCTCACAGGGGAGGGCCGGCCTCAAGGCGCGCGGCGGGCGGTCCGCTGATGAGGATCAGTTGGCGGGGGTGCCGTGCTGGTGGCTGTGCCCATCCTGACCGGCGGCTTCCGAACCCTTCGGCCCGGCCATGCCCTCGATCTTGAACGAGACGTTCACCGTGCCGGCCTTGGCGAAGGTGAGCGTGCCCTTGAAGCTCTCGCCTTCCTTCAGCGGCTGCTTCAGATCCATGAACATCAGGTGAAAGCCGCCGGGCGCCAGCTTGGCTTCGCCGCCGGCCGGGATTTCCAGCCCGTCGGCAAGCATGCGCATGGTCATGACGCCGTCCTTGACGGCCATTTCGTGGATTTCCACGCGCCCGGCCACCTCGGCGGTGGCGGAGACGAGGCGGTCGGCCTCTTTGCCCTCATTCTCGATGGTGAGGTAGCCGCCGCCGACCTTGGCGCCGGCCGGGGTCATGCGCGCCCAGGGGTGCTCGATTTCGAGACTGCCGATCTTGTACTCATGGGCGAAGGCGGGCTGCATGACGAGCAGGCCGAGCGCGGCGGCGAGGGTGGCGAAGCCGACGCGGTCCTCGGTGCGGCGAAGGGCGCGGCGCAGAACGGTGGTGATCATGTGAGGTCTCCCGGGCTGCCGGCAGGCGCATTCCGCGCACATGGCCGGCGCATTGATGACGATCGAAAGCGGTGTTCCGGCGTCAGGCGGCGGGAGGGGCCCGTGTATGGCGGGGCGAGCGCTCGGGGAGAAAGGCGAGGCGCGCGGTGCGCGGCGCCAGCGTGCGGGCCTGCGCAGGACTGGCCGTGAGAACGGGCGTGGTCGCCACCGGCGGCGGCAGGGCGCTCGCGGGGGCGCTCTGACAGCCGGTGAGGCAGCAATCGGGTGTATGGCGCCCGGATTCGCCCGGCGCGTCGGGGACGCCATGTCTGTTGAGGCAGAGCGTCTGGCCGAAGGCGTCGACGGTGAGGAAGCCGGCTGCATGGGCGCCGCTCGCCATGCCGCCGAGAAGCGCCTGCAACACCAGCACATAGGCGACAGCCAGCACCAGAGCCAGCCGGCGCAGCGGCGCATCGGCGGGGCGGATGGCCTTGGCGGTGGCGTCGGTTGCGGACACGGCGTGCTCCCTTGCCCGCCTCATAGCACAGGTGGGGAGGGGCCGGAACAGCGGCACGCCGCCGCTCCCCAGCCCCCGCGTCGGGACGATCAGTCGGCGGCGGCGCCCGGGCCGGCCAGCGCGCCAGGCGGGCTCTTGCCGAGGATGATCATGCCGAGCACCTCGTCCTTGGTCACGTCCGAGGTGCGGGCGGTGCCCACCAACTTGCCGTTCTTCATCACGCTCACCCGGTCCGCGAGGTCGAACACGTCGTGAATGTCGTGGCTGATGAGGAAGATGGCGATGCCCTCGGCCTTGAGCTGCTTGATCAGCTCGGCCACCTGCGCCGTTTCCTGCGGGCCGAGCGCGGCGGTGGGCTCGTCCATGATCAGGATCTTGGCGTTGAAGTGGATGGCGCGGGCGATCGCCACCGACTGGCGCTGGCCGCCGGAGAGGCCGCGCACCGGCTCTTTGAACTTGCGGAAGTTCGGGTTGAGCCGGCCCATCACCTCGCGCGTCGCCGCCTCCATGGCCACGTCGTCGAGCGTGCCCCAGGGGGTCATCAGCTCGCGGCCGAGGAAGAGATTGGCGGCGGCGTCGACATTATCGGCGAGGGCGAGGGTCTGGTAGATGGTCTCGATGCCGTAGCGCTTGGCATCGCGCGGATTGCCGATATCGGCCTTCTCGCCATTGATGCGGATTTCGCCGGCATCCGGGCGATAGGCGCCGGCGAGGATCTTGATCAGCGTCGACTTGCCGGCGCCGTTATGGCCGAGCAGACCGACGACCTCGCCGGGATAGAGATCGACGGACACCCCGTCGACGGCGCGGATGCCGCCGAAGGAGATGCAGATGTCGCGCATGTCGACGGCAGGGGTGCCGGTCATGCGGGAGGCGCCAGGATTGGCGACGGGCGACGTGACAGCGTTCATGGTCGCGCTCCTCACTTGATCCGCTTGCGATAGACCGTGTCGATCCACACGGCGACGACCAGCACGATGCCGACCACGATGTTCTGATAGGGCGTGTCGACGCGCATCAGCACCATGCCCGACTGTAGGCTCTGCATGACCAGCGCGCCGACCATGGCGCCGACGATGGTGCCGGAGCCGCCGGCGAGCGAGGTGCCGCCGATGACCGCCGCGGCGATGACGTAGAGTTCGTCCAGCGTGCCCTGCGCATTGGTCGCCGAGTTGAGGCGTGCGGTGGAGATGGCGGCGCCGATGGCGGCGAGCGCGCCCATCAGCGCGAACACGGCGAGCGTCACCCGCTTGGTGTTGATGCCGGCGAGTTCCGCCGCCTCCGGATTGCCGCCAATGGCGAAGACATAGCGGCCGAAGCGGGTGCGGGTGGTCACAAAGGTCATGACGATGCCGACCGCGACGGCCACCAGCACGGGAATGGCGTAGCCGAAGCTGATCGACAGGCCCTCCGGCGGCACGGTGAGGCCGGCGGCCTCGGCATAGCGGCGGGCGAGCGCGGGTGGGAGCGTGTAAGCGTTGACCACCAGCGTGGCCGCGATCACGGCGAGGCAGCCGGAAATGACGAGCGTGAACTCGGCCCAGACGGGCTTCAGCGGGAAGTGGAAGCGCTGGCGCTGGCGGCGCGCCTGCACCGCGGCGAAGGCGATGGCGAGGCAGGCGATGACGGCGATCACCCAGCTCCACATCTCGCCGACCGAGCCATTGGCACCGCCGCCGAGCAGCTTGAAATTGTCGTCGACCAGCGGGATCGTCTTGCCCTCGGCCACCGCCCAGGCGGCGCCGCGCCACACGAGCAGGCCGCCCAGCGTGACGATGAAGGCCGGCACGCCGAGATAGGCGATGACGAAGCCGTGCAGCGCGCCGATGGCGGCGCCGATGCCGATGCCGGCGGCGAGGGTGAGGACGATCACCGCGGGGTGGTTGAAGCCGAAGGTCGGCAGCAGGTAATTGACCTGGAACACCGCCATGATCATGCCGGTGACGCCGAGGATGGAGCCCACCGACAGGTCGATGTGGCGCATCACGATCACCAGCACCATGCCGGTGGACATGACGGCGATGGAGGAACTCTGGACCGAGAGGTTCCAGAGATTGCGGGCGGTGAGGAACGTGCCGCCGGCGAGGAAATCGAACACCACCCAGATGACGGCGAGGGCGCCGAGCATGCCGAGGAAGCGGACATCGATTTCCAGCGCGCCGATGAAGCTGGTGGGCGCGGCGGCGGGGGCAGAGCCGGAGGCCCGCGAGGCGGGGGCCGGCGTCGTGGTGGTGGTGTCTGTCATGAGCGTTCTCTCCCCGCCGCGCGCTGGGTGCGGTGACGCCTGCGCAGCGGCGGGGTGAGCCCCCGCCGCGCGGATCGTTACCGGACCGGCGGCTGCCGGATCAGTTGCAGGCCTTCACCGTGCCGGGCTTCACGCCCTGGCAGACCGTCGCCTTCGGCACCCAGCCGGCGTCGATGATCACGTCGAGATTGTCCTTGGTGATCGGAACGGGCTTGAGGAAGGTGGAGTTCATCGCCACGCCCTTCGGGCCGCCGGTGAAGGTGGTGGTGCCCTTCACCGCCTTGGGATCGGTGCCCTTGGCGAGGTCGATGGCGATTTCGGCGGCGCGCTTGCCGAGCTCGCGCGAATCCTTCCACACCGACACGGTCTGGGTGCCGAGCGCGATGCGGTTCAGCGCGGCGAAATCGGCGTCCTGGCCGGACACCGGCACCGAGCCGGCGAGGCCCTGGGCGGCGAGCGCGGCGATGGCGCCGCCGGCGGTGCCGTCATTGGAGGCGACCACGGCGTCGACCTTGTTGTTGTTGGCGGTCAGCATCTGCTCGGTGTTGCGCTGGGCATTGGCGGGAAGCCAGCTATCCGTATACGCCTCGCCGACATTCTTGATGTCGCCCTTGTCGATGGAGGGCTTGAGCACTTCCATCTGGCCGGAGAACAGGAAGTCGGCATTGGGATCGGAGGCCGAGCCCTTGATGAAGATGTAATTGCCCTTGGGCTTCACCTTCATCACCTCGGCGGCCTGCAGGCGGCCGACTTCCTTGTTGTCGAAGGTGATGTAGTAGGCATAGGGATTCTCGATCAGCCGGTCATAGCCGACCACCGGGATGCCCTCGTTCTGCGCCTTGGTGATGGCGGGGGCGATGGCGTCGGCATCCTGCGCCAGAATGATGAGGGCGGTGGCGCCCTGGGCGATCAGCGCCTCGACATCGGAGAGCTGCTTGGCGGCGGAGGACTGCGCATCGGCCGAGATGTACTTGGCGCCGGCGGCGTCGAGCGCCTTCTTGATCGCGGTCTCGTCGGTCTTCCAGCGCTCTTCCTGGAAGTTCGACCAGCTCACGCCGACCACGGGCTGCTGGGCATGGGCAGCGCCCATCGCCAGAACCGTGGTGAGGGCCATGGCGGAAATCGTCAGTTTCAGATTCATCTCTTCCTCCCAAAGGGGTGCGACAGGCGGGTGCCGGTGGCTGGGCGTGCCGCCCCGAAGGGGCGATGCCTGCCGCGGTCGTTATCCTGACGTTCGAACCTCATTGAGATCCGATCGCCGTCAAGTGGTTGGCCGGCGCGGACGCCGGCGGTAGGGTTTCACCTCGCTCAGCGAGGTGCTGATGGTCAAGGTAACAAATCGTGATGCCGGGCGCTTGTCGATCTTTGGTCTAAAGCGGCGATCCACAGCCTGAGTTGCGTACCTCAGATTTTGAGGGCAACATGATGCCATGTCCAGAGGTGTTTCGCGCATAACCCTGCAAGATGTCGCCCGGGAGGCCGGCGTGTCGCTGGCCACCGCCGACCGCGTGCTCAATGGCCGCGCGGGGGTGCGCGGCATCACGGCGGAGCGGGTGAAGCAGGCGGTGGCCCGCCTCGGCTACCGTCCGAACCTCGCCGCTGCCCGGCTGGCGCGGGGGGAAACCTACCGTTTCTGCTTCGTGCTGCCGGCCGGCGCCAATGTGTTCATGCGCATGCTCGGGGAGCAGGTGTCCAACACCGCGACGTGGCTGGCCGCCAACAACGCCTATATCGACACGCTTCGGGTCGACGTGTTCGCGCCGGAAACGCTGGCGACGGCGCTTGAGGGGTTGATCGGCCATTATGACGGGGTGGCGGTGGTCGCCCTCGACCATCCGCGCGTGCGGGCGGCGATCGACGACCTCGCGGCCTCCGGCATTGCCGTGGTGACGCTGGTGTCGGACGTGCCGTCCTCGCACCGCCTGCATTATGTCGGCATCGACAACATCGCCGCCGGCCGCACTGCCGCCACCCTGCTCGGTCGCTTCGCCCGCGGGCGGCGCGGCTCCATTGGCCTCATCGTCGGCACGCCGGCCCTGCGCGACCACGCCGAACGGCAGTTCGGCTTCACCCAGGTGATGGCGGGCGAATACACGGCGCTGAAGGTGCTGCCGGTGCGCGAGAGCCTCGACGAGGACGAGCGCAACGAGGCCATCGTCTCGCAGATGCTGCGCGAGGTGCCGGACCTGATCGGCGTCTACAATGTCGGCGCCGGCAATCGCGGCATCGCCGCGGCGGTTTCCGCCGCCAACCGCGCCGGCGACCTCATCTTCATCGGCCACGACCTCACCGACGACACGCGCCGCTTCCTGCTGCGCGGGGTGATGGACGCGGTGATCAACCAGGATGCCGGCCACCAGTCGCGCTCGGCCGCCCGGGTGCTGCTGGCGCATTGCGCCGGCGAGCCGCTGCTGAACGAGCAGGAGCGCATCCGCATCGACATCTTCGTGCGGGACAACCTGCCGTGACCTTCCTTCTCCGTTGTGCCGAAAGGGTGTGAGGCATGTATCTCGGCCTCGATATTGGAACCTCCGCCATCAAGGCGGTGCTCGTCGATGATGGGCAGAACGTCCTCGCGACGGCGGAGACGCCGCTGGCGATCTCGCGTCCGCAGCCGGGTTTCAGCGAACAGAACCCGGAGGACTGGTGGCAGGCGACGCTCTCCAGCATCGACAAGCTGAAGGCGGAACAGCCGGCGGCGCTCGCCGCCGTGCGCGGCATCGGTCTCTCCGGCCAGATGCACGGCGCGGTGTTGCTCGACGCTTTCGGCAAGGTGCTGCGCCCCGCCATTCTCTGGAATGACGGGCGCTCCTCCGCCGAATGCCGCGAGCTTGAAGAGCGCTTCCCAGCGCTGCACCAGATCGCCGGCAATCTCGCCTTCCCCGGCTTCACCGCGCCCAAGCTCCTGTGGGTGCGCACACATGAGCCGGACCTGTTCGCCCGCACGGCCAAGGTGCTGCTGCCCAAGGCCTATGTCGGCTACCGCCTCACCGGCGAGATGGTGGAGGAGATGTCGGACGCCTCGGGCACGCTGTGGCTCGATGTCGGCCGGCGCGACTGGTCGGACGAGGCGCTCGCCGCCACCTATCTCTCGCGTGAACACATGCCGCGCCTTGTCGAGGGCAGCGCGGCGGCCGGGCGGATCAAGCCGGAACTGGCGGCGCGCTGGGGCATGGAGACGCCGCCGGTGCTGGCGGGCGGGGCGGGCGACAATGCCGCCGGCGCCATCGGGCTCGGGGCCATCGGCGCCAATGACGCCTTCGTCTCGCTCGGCACGTCGGGCGTGCTGTGGGCGACGACGGACCGTTACGCCCCGAACCCGCAATCGAGCGTCCACGCCTTCTGCCACGCCATTCCCGCCACCTGGCACCAGATGGGCGTGATCCTTTCCGCCGCCTCGGCGCTGGGCTGGTGGGCGGAGGTGGCGAAGGAGGCGCCGGGCGATCTGCTGGCGCCGCTGGGCGATGCGCCCAAGGCGCCCTCGCGCGCCACCTTCCTGCCTTATCTCTCCGGCGAGCGCACCCCGCATAACGACACGGCGATCCGCGCCGCCTTCATCGGCATGGACCACGACACCGGCCGCGCGGCGCTGACCCAGGCGGTGCTGGAAGGCGTGTCCTTCGCCTTCAAGGATTGCCTCGACGCGCTGACCGCCGCCGGCACGCGCCTCACCCAGGCCGATGTCATCGGCGGCGGCTCGCGCTCGCGCTTCTGGATCGCGGTGCTGGCGAGCGTGCTCGGCATTCCGCTCAACCGGATCGAGGATGGCGAGCGGGGAGGGGCCTTCGGCGCCGCGCGGCTCGCCCGCATGGCGGCCACCGGCGAAAGCCCGGCGGAGATCTGCCTGCCGCCGCGCCGCCTTGAGACCATCGAACCCGATCCCGTTCTTCAACAGGCCTATGCGGAACGCCACGCGCTCTACAAGGCGCTGTACCCCGCGCTCAAGGGAGTGACCTCATGACCGCCCGCTTCTTCCCCTCCATCGACAAGCTGACATATGCGGGGCCCGAGAGCCGGGATCCGCTCGCCTTCCACTGGTACGACAAGGACCGGGTGGTGCTGGGCAAGCGGATGGAGGACCATCTGCGCTTCGCCGTCGCCTATTGGCACAGCTTCACCTGGCCGGGCGGCGACCCCTTCGGCGGCGAGACCTTCCTGCGCCCGTGGATGCATGGCACGGACGAACTGGCGCTGGCCCGCGCCAAGGCGGATGTGGCGTTTGAGCTGTTCGACATTCTCGACGTGCCGTTCTTCGCCTTCCATGACCGCGACATCGCCCCCGAAGGCAAGACGCTGGCGGAATCGAACGCCAATGTCCGCGCCATCGCCGACATCTTCGCCAAGAAGATGGAGACGTCGAAGACCAAGCTGCTCTGGGGCACGGCGAACCTGTTCTCCAACCGGCGCTTCATGTCGGGCGCGGCGACCAATCCGGACCCGGACGTGTTCGCCTATTCCGCCGCGCAGGTGAAGAACGTGCTGGAAGTGACGCACGAGCTGGGCGGCGCGAACTATGTGCTGTGGGGCGGCCGCGAGGGCTATGAGACGCTGCTCAACACCGATCTCAAGCGCGAACTCGACCAGATGGGCCGTTTCCTCAACCTGGTGGTCGAGCACAAGCACAAGATCGGCTTCAAGGGCACGATCCTCATCGAGCCGAAGCCGCAGGAGCCGACCAAGCACCAGTACGACTTCGACGTCTCCACCGTCTACGGCCTGCTCTGCCGCGCCGGGCTGGAGAAGGAAGTGAAGGTCAATATCGAGGCCAACCACGCCACGCTCGCCGGCCACAGCTTCGAGCACGAGATCGCCATGGCGGCGGCGCTCGGCATTTTCGGCTCCATCGACATGAACAAGGGCGACGCCCAGTCCGGCTGGGACACCGACCAGTTCCCGACCAATGTCGAGGACACGGCGCTCGCCATGTACGAAATCCTGCGCGCGGGCGGCTACACCACCGGCGGCACCAATTTCGACGCCAAGGTGCGGCGCCAGTCGATCGAGCCGGAAGACCTCGTCATCGCCCATGCGGCTGCCATGGATGTGTGCGCGCGCGCCCTGCTGATCGCCGCCGACATGATCGAGGACGGCGCGCTGCAGAAGGCGGTCGATGAACGCTATGCCGGCTGGGAGGCGCCCGCGAACAAGGCGATGCTCGCCGCCGACAGCTCGCTGGACGCGATCGCCGCCCGCGTCGCGGCGGAAGGGCTCGACCCGCAGCCGCGCTCCGGCCGGCAGGAGCGGCTTGAGGCGCTGGTGGGCAGCTACCTGCGCTGAGCGCGGACGATTCACGACACGATCTGCGCCGGCAGGGCTGGCGCAGATTTCATCAAACAGTGATTGACTTTAGGTCATAATCCTCTTTCGATCCCGACCCAGGGAGCGACCCGTGACTCGGTGGCGCGCGTGCGCGTGCGCCCGGTTCTCAGAGGGGAATGACATGCGTCTTCATCATGTGGGGGCAGGCCTGATCGGGGCGGCGCTGGCGCTGGCCCTCGCGCTTCCCCTCGGCCCAGCTGTGGCGCAGATGCGGCCGGCGGCGGGCATGGGCAACCAGATCGTCGATGTGCCGGAAAAGCCCGGCTATGTGCCCTCGGCCGACGAGGAGCAGCTGGACCCGGCCTTCCGCCGCCAGCCGGTATATTTCCGCACCAATGAGCCGCCGGGGACGATCATCGTCCACACCAATGAGCGCTTCCTCTATCTCGTGCTCGGCGACAACCGGGCGCTGCGCTATGGCATCGGCGTCGGTCGCGACGGCTTCCAGTGGGCCGGGCTGCAGAAGGTGAGCCGCAAGGCGGAATGGCCGGACTGGACCCCGCCGCCGGAAATGATCCAGCGTCAGCCCTACCTGCCGCGCTTCATGGCCGGCGGACCGGGCAACCCGATGGGCGCCGCCGCGCTCTATCTCGGCTCCACCGTCTACCGCATCCACGGCACCAACATGCCGAACACGATCGGCATGGCGATTTCGTCCGGCTGCTTCCGGCTGGTCAATTCGGACGTGCAGGACCTCTACAACCGCGTCCCGGTGGGGACGAAGGTGGTCATCCGGCAGGCGCCCGAGCTGTGAGCGCAGCCCGTCCTGCCGCACGGCTTTCGATCGACATTGGGGGAAAAATGAACAGGATCGCAACCGCGCTGGCCGCCGCCGGCGTTCTGCTCTCAGCCGGCTTCGCGCAGGCGGGCACGCTGGCGGATGTGAAGGCGCGCGGCACGCTGAAATGCGGCGTCAGCCAGGGTCTCGCCGGCTTTTCCGCCAAGGACGACAAGGGCCAGTGGTCCGGCTTCGATGTCGATTTCTGCAAGGCGGTGGCGGCGGCGATCTTCGACGATCCCGCCAAGGTGGAGTATGTGCCGCTCTCGGCCGAGGCGCGCTTCCCCGCCCTGCAGAAGGGCGAGGTCGATCTGCTCTCGCGCAATTCCACCTGGACCATGCAGCGCGAGGCCGATCTCGGCCTGCTGTTCGCCGCCGTCTCCTATTATGACGGCCAGGGCTTCATGGTGCCGGCGGCCAAGAATGTGATGGGCGCGCTGGAACTGGGCGGCTCCAAGGTCTGCACCCAGGCCGGCACCACGAGCGTCGACAACGTTCAGGACTATTTCAAGCAGAACAAGATGGAGCTGGAGCTGATCCAGCTGCCCAATGTCGACGAGTTGGTGCAGGCCTATGCCGACGGCAAATGCGACGTGCTGACCACCGACGTGTCGCAGCTCTACGCGCTGCGGCTGAAGCTGCCGAAGCCCGCCGACTATGTCGTGCTGCCGGACGTGATCTCCAAGGAGCCGCTCGGCCCCGTGGTGCGGCAGGGCGACGACAACTGGCTCAACATCGTCAAGTGGAGCTTCTACGCGCTGGTGAACGCGGAGGAACTCGGCATCAGCACCGTGACGCTCGACCAGGCGGCGCAGTCCGCCAAGCCGGATGTGCGGCGCTTCGTCGGTTCGGACGGCGCCTATGGCGAGAAGCTGGGCCTGACCAAGGACTGGGCCATGCGCATCGTCAAGAGCGTCGGCAATTACGGCGAAGTGTTCGAGCGCAATGTCGGCGCGCAGTCGCCGCTCGGCATTCCGCGCGGCATCAACCAGCTGTGGAGCACCGGCGGCATCCAGTACGCCCCGCCGATCCGCTGACCGCCTGACGGCCGAAATGAAAGCCGGCGACCCGGACAGGGCGCCGGCTTTTTCAGTTGGGACGTGACGAAAACGGGTTACGCCCCGCGCCACTGTGCCGGGCGCTTGGCGAGGAACGACTCCACCCCTTCGCGGAAATCGGCGCTGCCATAGATTTCCCGGACGAGGTCGGTGTCGTCGGCACCGGGCCGATGGGCGAGGCGATCCAGCATCTGCTTGGTGACGCGCAGGGTGAGCGGCGCATGGGCCGCGAGGCGCGCGCATAGCGCGTCCACCGCCGCGTCGAGTTCTTCAGCCGGATGGATCGCGACATAGCCGGGGGGCATCTCCTCGGCGGTCGGGGTCTCGGCGGCGAGCAGCATGCGGCGGACCATGCCAAGCCCGAGCGTGGCGACCAGCCGCCGTAGATTTGCCGCCGACAGGCAATTGCCGAGCGTGCGGGCAATGGGCACGCCGAAGCGTGCGCCGGGCGTCGCCAGACGGAAATCGCAGGCATTGGCAATGGCCATGCCGCCGCCGACCGCCCAGCCTTCCACCACCGCGACGGTCGGCACGGGCACCTGTTCGAGAAGGCGCATATAGTGCTCGACCTTCGCCTCATAGGCGAGGCCGTCCTCGCCGGAGAAGCCGCGGAACTGCTCGATATCGGTGCCGGCGACGAAGGCCTTGCCGCCGGCGCCGCGCAGCACCGCGACGCGGATGGCGGGATCGGCCGCGATGGCGGCGAGGACGTGGGCCATCTCCTCATACATGCGCCAGCTCATGGCGTTGCGGGCCGTGGGTCGGTCGAAGACGAGGTGAGCGACCGCGCCCTCGCAGGAGAAGCGGACGCGGCCCTCGGCAGGGGAGGGGCTTGCGGTGTCGGGGGCGCTCATGGGGCGAAGGCTCCGCGCGTGGTCAGGCTTTCCACCGCCGCTTCGTCGAGGCCGATCTCCCGCAGCACTTCGTCCGTATGCTGGCCCAGCAGCGGGGGATGGAGCCGCACCTGCTGCGGCGTGCCGGTGAGCTTCACCGCGAAGCCGATATTCGACACCTTGCCCTCATGCGGGTGGTCGATCTCCATGCGCATCTGGCGGTGGCGGCCATGCTCGCTCTCGAAGGCCTGGGGGTAGGTGTACATGGTGCCGGCGGGAATGCCGACGGCGAGCAGGGTCTCGACCCATTCGTCCGAGGTCCGGGTAACGAAGGTCTTTTCCAGCTCGGCGATCAGCGCCTCGCGATTGTCGAGACGGTCGGGGATGGTGGCGAAGCGCGGATCGGCGGCCAGATCCGGCCGCGCCAGCGTCTCGCACAGCTGCAGCCACAGCTTCTGGCTGGTGGCCCCCATGACGAAATAGCCGTCCTGCGATTTCACCGCCTGATAGGGCGCGGTCATGCGGTTGGCGGTGCCGAGCGGGATCGGCTCGGTGCCGCGCCCCCAATATTCCGAAATGTCCCAGACGGAGAAGGCCAGCGCCGCCTCGAACAGCGAGGCGTCGATATACTGGCCCTCGCCGGTGTTCTTCGCGCCGATATAGGCACCGAGCACGGCATAGGTGGCGAACAGGCCGCAGCCGATATCGGCCACCGGCACGCCGGCCTTGACCGGCGGGCCGCCGGGATGGCCGGTGACGCTCATCACGCCCGACATGGCCTGCGCCATCAGATCGAAGCCGGGACGGCCGGCCCAGGGGCCGGTCTGGCCGAAGCCGGATATGGAGGCGTAGACGAGGCGGGGATTATAGGCGCGCACCGTCTCGTAATCGCATTTCAGCTTCTTCATCACGCCGGGTCGGTAGTTCTCGACCAGAATGTCGGCGGTCTTCACCAGCTCATAGAAGGCCTCGCGCCCGGCCTCGCTCTTGAGGTTGAGGGCGACGGAGCGCTTGTTGCGGTTCATGTTGAGAAAGCCCATGGAATCCGGGCCCTTCATCTTGAACCCCATGGCGCCGCGCGTCTGGTCCCCGGTGCCGGGCGGCTCGATCTTGATGACATCGGCGCCGAGATCGCCCAGCAGCATGCAGCTATAGGGCCCGGCCATCACCTGACTGACATCGAGCACCCGCACGCCGGCGAGCGGCAGCGGGCGCGGCGCTTTAGCAGCCTCGGAGGCCGGCGCGGCGTCCGGCGGCGCCTGATCGAGTACGTCGCTCATGGGGTCTCTCTCCGCTCACTTATGATTTTAAATCAATAATTATAGATTGGTCGTTCACGCCCATGTGAGCCCTTTGCTCAGGCCTCCTGCGGGGCCGGCACGGACCCGCTGCGCGGCGAAGGGTCGCCGGCGCCCGCGCGCATCCGCTCTATGAAGGCGCGGGCAATGCCGGCGGTGGTGCCCATGACGTGGCGTTCCATCAGCGCGCCGAGGCGCGGGGCGTCGCGCGCCTCCAGCGCCTCGATCATCGCCTTGTGCTCCTCCACCGCCGCCGCCCAGTGATAGCGGCTCTTGCGCACCACGAAGCGGCAGGCATGGATGCGGGTGAGGATCTGCTGGTAATAGGCGGAGAGGGTGGCATTGCCGGCGATGGCGAAAAAGGCTTCGTGGATCAGCCGGTTATGCCGCAGATACTCCGCCTCCTCGTCCTTCTCGAAATGCCCCATCATGGCGTCGTGCAGGGCGCGCACGCGGGCGATGTCCTCATCCGAGGCCTGGGCGCAGGCCAGCAAGCCGGCCAGTCGCTCCAGCGAGGCCATGATCGGGAAAAGCTCGTCGATCTGCTCCTCGGTGATGCGGGCGACGATGGCGCCGCGATGCGGCAGGATCTGCAGCACCCCTTCCGCCGCCAGCACCTTCAACGCCTCGCGGATGGGGGTACGCGAGACGCCGAAGCGCTCGCAAAGCTGTTCCTCCGGCACCTTTTCCCCAGGGCGCAATTCGCCCTGCAGGATCATCTCACGCAGCGGAGCGACCAGCGATTCGTGCAGGGAATGACGGATGATCGGCGAGGAGGGCATGGGCGTTTCCGGCGGGGTGGGCGTTCAGCCTAGCGCGCCGGTCAGATTGCATCAATAATTATCGTCGGGGCGCACCCCGGCGCGGCGGTCACAGCCCCGCCGCGCGCTGCAACGGCCGCTCGTCGGGATCGGGCGCGGTGCGCCGGTCGAACGCCGCCTGTGCCTGCGCGATCTCATCGAGGTTCGCTTCCACCCACTGGCCGAGCGCCATCACCGGGCCGCGCAGGGAATGGCCGAGCGGGGTCAGCTCATAATCGACGCGCGGCGGAATGGTGGGGTAGACGGTACGCGAGACCAGCCCGTCGCGCTCCAACCCGCGCAAGGTCAGGGTGAGCATGCGCTGGGAGATGCCGTTGACCATGCGCTTCATCTCGTTGAAGCGGCGCGGCCCGCCGGCCAGCAGCATGACGATGAGCACGCTCCATTTGTCGCCGACGCGGGCCAGCACGCGGCTGACCGCGAGGCAGCCCTCAGTATGGAAAGGTGGATGTTCCTCAGTCACTTCCGTGTGCCTCAGGGTGAGCGATGTGCGTTCTTGCGGAGTTTATCGCAGGTATCTAGTTGGGTCAGTTACAAATCGTAACCAGCCAATCACGGTGGCATCATGTCCAAGACCCTCCTTCACCTCGATTCATCCATTCTCGGCGACCATTCGGTGAGCCGGCAGGTCAGCGCCGCCATCGTGGCGCGGCTCACCGCCGCCGATCCCTCGCTTACCGTCGTGTATCGCGATCTCGCTGCCGCCCCGCTGCCGCACGCGACGCCCGCCTCCATGCCGGCCGACCATCCGCTGTCCGGCGGCAAGGGCGATGCGGCGAGCCAGCAGGCGCTCGACGACTTCCTCGCTGCGGACATCGTGGTGGTGGGCGCGCCGATGTACAATTTCTCGGTCCCCACCCAGTTGCGGGCCTGGATCGACCGCATCCTCGTGCCGGGCAAGACCTTCGCCTATGGCGCGGGCGGCGCGGTGGAGGGGCTCGCCAAGGGCAAGCGGGTGATCGTGGCGCTGGCGCGCGGCGGCAGCTATGCCGATCCGTCCTTCGCCGCCGTGGCCGAGCACGCGGAGACCTATCTGCGCTGGGTGTTCGGCTTCATCGGGGTCGAGCCCGAACTCATCATCGCCGAGGGCATCGCCGCCGGCCGGCGCGAGGCGGCGCTCGAAGCCGCGCTGAAGGATGCGGCCGCGCTGAAGGCGGCATGAGGGAAATTGTTAGAGCGTCATCCCGGACGGCATAGGCCGATCCGGGATCGCCTGCAGGACGGAGAGCTATCCCGGCTCTCCGCTTCGCTGCGGCCGGGATGACGTTCGGTCTGGAGGTCGCCCGCCTATTCCGCCGCCTGCGAATCCGTGCCTTCCAGCGATTCATGCACCATCGCCGCCTTGTGGCGCAGGTGCAGCTTGAGGATGGCCCCGAGCCGGGCGCCATCCCGCGCTTTCAGGGCGGCCATCATCTCCTCATGGTCGTCCACCGCCTCGCGCCAGCGCTCGCTGGACTTCTGGGCGACGAAGCGCACCGCGTGGATACGTACCATCAGCGTCTGGTAGAGTTGGGCCAGCGCATGGTTGCCGGCGATGTCGAAGAAGGCCTCGTGGATGCGCCGGTTGAGCCTGAGGTAGGCGGCCGGGTCGCCGGCACGGTAATGCACCAGCATCTCGTCATGCATCGCCTGCACGCGGGCGATGTCGGCATCGGTGGCGCGGGCGCAGGCGGCTTCGCCGGCCAGCGCCTCCATCGCCCCCATGATGGGGAAAAGCTCGTCCACCTCGTCGGGCGAGACGCGGGCGACGCTGGCGCCGCGATTGGGGGAGAGGATGACTAGCCCCTCATTGGCCAGCACCTTCAATGCCTCGCGAAGTGGGGTGCGGGAGACGCCGAAGCGCTGGCACAGCGCCTGTTCGGAAATCTTGTCGCCGGCCTTCAGATCGCCGCGCATCAGCATGTCGCGCAGCTGCGCGGCCAGCTCGTCATGCAGGCTGCGCCGCGGAATGATGGCCGTGTCCGACATCGCCATATGGCGAATCTCCAAATGGCCGCGCGCCCGGCGCGGCACCTGCGCAAATCTACCCCTAAATCGCTCCGGCCGGCGAATTTCGCAAGGTCAACGAAGGTCGCGCGGCCGGAGCTGAGGCTCACGCGGCGGCGCTGAGCGTGCCGCGGGCGCAGTCGGTGAGGTAGTCCATCGCCGCCTGCACGCCGCCCTTCTTGTGCGGCACGCCGGCGACCGACAGGCCCATCTCGACGCCGGACAGCGCGCCGAGAATGGTGAGGTCGTTGGTGTCGCCGAGATGGCCGATGCGGAAGACGCGGCCGGACAGCTTGGTGAGGCCGGTGCCGAGCGACATGTCGAAATGGTTCAGCGTCTTCTCGCGGAAGGCGTCAGCGTCGTGCCCTTCGGGCATCAGCACGGCGGTGAGCGAGGACGAGTAGTACTTCGGATCGCGGCAAAGCACTTCCAGCCCCCAGGCGCGCACGGCGCGGCGGGTGGCCTCGGCATGGCGGTCGTGGCGGGCGAAGACGTTGTCCAGCCCCTCCTCATGCAGCATGTCGATGGCCTCGGCGAGGCCGTAGAGCAGGTTGGTGCCGGGCGTGTAGGGGAAATAGCCCTTCTCATTGTGGGGAAGCATTTCCTCCCACGACCAGAACAGCTTGGGCATGGTCGACTTCTTCGCCGCCGCCAGCGCCTTGGGCGACAGGGCGTTGAAGGAGAGGCCCGGCGGCAGCATCAGGCCCTTCTGCGAGCCGGAGACGGTGACATCGACGCCCCATTCGTCGTGGCGGAAGTCGATGGAGGCCAGGGAGGAGATGGTGTCGACCAGAAGCAGCGCCGGATGGCCGGCGGCGTCGATGGCCTTGCGCACCTCGGGGATGAGCGAGATGCAGCCGGTCGAGGTCTCGTTATGAACCACGCAGACCGCCTTGATCTCGTGGTTCTTGTCCTCGCGCAGCCGCGCCTCGATGGCGTCGGCATCGGCGCCGATGCGCCAGTCCGAGGCGATGAATTCCGGGTGCAGGCCGAGCTTGATCGCCATGTTCTTCCACAGCGTGGCGAAATGGCCGGTTTCGAACATCAGCACCTTGTCGCCGGGCGAGAGCACGTTGGCGAGGGCGGCTTCCCACGCGCCGGTGCCGGAGGCGGGGTAGATGATGACCGGGTTGGCGGTCTTGAAGACGCTCTTCATGCCTTCCAGGACGCGCTTGCCGAGCTTCTGGAACTCGGGTCCGCGATGGTCGATGGTCGGCATGTCCATCGCGCGCAGGATGCGATCAGGCACCGGCGTGGGGCCCGGAATCTGCAGGAAATGACGACCCGCCACCCGGGCGGCATTGCTGGACATCTTTTTCTCTCCCTTGGTCGGCGCTGATGCGCGCGCCTCTTCACGGCTGCGAGCGGGCGGCTGGTGACGACCCGCTTCCACGCCCCATCTTGCATAAATGAATTATGAATGCAAAATGCGTTTCAGTCCATGGCGGCGCGCCGGCGTCGCGAAAAAGGACATGAGGGAGCGAGACCATCATGGCGGCACGGCTGACGCCCGGACTGGAGCGGCGTCTGAAGGCGGAAGTTTCGGGAGATGTGTGGTTCGACCGCTTCAACCGCGGGCGCTACGCCACCGATGCGTCGTTCTACCAGATCATGCCGCTGGGCGTCGTCGTGCCGCGCACGACGGAAGAGGCCGAACGCGCCATCGCTCTGGCGCGGGCCGAGGGCATTGCCGTCACGCCGCGCGGCGGCGGCACCTCGCAATGCGGCCAGACGATCAACGATTCGCTCGTCATTGACGGGTCGAAGCACCTCAACCGCATTCTCGAACTCGATGTGGCGAACCGGCGCTGCGTGGTCGAGCCGGGCATCGTGCTCGACGACCTCAACCGGGCGCTGAAGAAGCACGGGCTGTGGTTTCCGGTCGATGTGTCCACCGCCTCGCGCGCCACCATCGGCGGCATGGCCGGCAACAATAGCTGCGGCGGCCGCTCGCTGCGCTACGGCACGATGCGCGACAATGTGCTGTCCATCGACGCCATGCTGGCGGATGGGGCCAAGGCGCATTTCGGCCCGGTGGACCACAACCTTTCCAGCCTGCCGCCGGACGCGCCGCTGGCGCCGCTCGCCCGCGACCTGTTCGACCTTGGCGCGCGCGAAGCCGAAGAGGTGGCGGCGCGCTTCCCCGCCGTGCAGCGGCGCGTCGGCGGCTATAATCTCGACGCGCTGGTGCCGAAGGCAAGCGGCACCAACCTCGCCCATATCCTTGTCGGCTCCGAGGGCACGCTCGCTTATTCCACGCGGATCGAGCTGAAGCTGTGGCCGCTGATCGGCAAGAAGGTGATCGGCGCCTGCCATTTCGGCAGCTTCTACCAGGCGATGGACGCGGCGCAGCATCTGGTGAAGCTCAAGCCCATCGCGGTCGAGCTGGTGGATTCGACGCTGCTGGCGCTCGCCAGCGAAATCCCGATGTTCCAGGCGACGCTGAAGCAGTTCGTGCGCGGCACGCCCGACGCCATCCTTCTGGTCGAGTTCGCCGAGGACGAGGCGGAGAATGAGCGGCGGCTGAAGCTGCTGGACGACACGATGGGCGATCTCGGCTTCGGCTGGGACCGCGACGGCGCGCGCTGGGGCGGCGTCGTGCCGGTGCGCGAGGCCGGGCTGCAGGCGGCGATTGCCGATGTGCGCACCTCCGGCCTCAACATCATGATGTCGATGAAGCAGGCGGGCAAACCGGTCTCCTTCGTCGAGGACTGCGCCGTGCCGCTGCCGCACCTCGCCGACTACACGGCGCGGCTGACGGAGGTGTTCGAGAAGAACGGCACCAAGGGCACCTGGTACGCCCACGCCTCCGAGGGCTGCCTGCATGTGCGGCCGGTGCTGAATCTGCGGCTGGAGAAGGACGTGAAGGCGATGCGCGCCATCGCCGAGGAAGCCTTCGCCATGG
This sequence comes from Ancylobacter polymorphus, assembly GCF_022836935.1. Lineage (NCBI taxonomy): Bacteria > Pseudomonadati > Pseudomonadota > Alphaproteobacteria > Hyphomicrobiales > Xanthobacteraceae > Ancylobacter > Ancylobacter polymorphus. Next base: position 2,624,020 of record NZ_CP083239.1, read on the forward strand.
TGCGCGAGTACAAGGGCTCGCATTCCGGCGAGCATGGCGACGGCATCGTCCGCTCGGAATTCCACGAGACCATGTTCGGCACCCGGCTGGTCCGCGCTTTCGAGGAGGTGAAGGACCGCTTCGACCCGAACGGGCTCTACAATCCCGGCAAGATCGTCCGCGCGCCGAAATTCGACGACCGCACCATCTTCCGCTACGCGCCCGACTACAAGGTGGCGCCGATCGCGGCGGCGCTCGACTGGTCCGGCTATTCCGGCGAGGGCGGCGGCCTGCAGGGCGCCATCGAGATGTGCAACAACAATGGCGCCTGCCGCAAGGCGGTGGGCGGCGTCATGTGCCCGAGCTACCGCGTCACCCGCGACGAGAAGGACGTGACGCGCGGGCGCGCCAACACACTGCGCCTTGCCATTTCCGGCCGGCTCGGTCCCGACGCTCTCGCCTCGGACGAGATGATGGAGACGCTGAAGCTGTGCGTCTCCTGCAAGGGGTGCCGGCGCGAATGCCCGACCGGCGTCGACATGGCGAAGATGAAGATCGAGGCACTGGCGGCGCGGGCGAAGGCCAAGGGCATCAGCCTGCACCAGCGGCTGGTCGCCTATCTGCCGCGCTATGCCGGCCTTGCCGCGCGGATGCCGTGGCTGCTCAACCTGCGCGACCGGCTGCCGGGGGCGGCGCAATTGTCGGAGCGGATCGCCCAGTTCAGCGCCCGCCGCACGCTGCCGCGCTGGCGGGCGGATGCTTTCCGCGAGGAGGCGGTGGCGTTTGGGCCGGAGGGCGGGCGCGAGGTGGTGCTGTTTGCCGACACCTTCAACCGCTGGTTCGAGAAGGAGAACGTCGTCGCCGCGCTGGAGGTGCTGACCGCGGCCGGCTATCGCGTGCACATGCCGCGCCCGGTGGACGGTAGCAAGCGCGCGCTGTGCTGCGGGCGCACCTTCCTTTCCGCCGGGCTGGTGGATGAGGCCAAGGCCGAGGCGCGGCGGGTGGTCGACACATACGCTCCCTTCGTGGCGCGCGGCGTGCCGGTGGTGGGGCTGGAGCCGAGCTGCCTGCTCGCCTTCCGCGACGAACTGCCCTCCATGCTGCCGGGGGAGGGGACGCAGACGCTTTCCGCCCATGCGCTGCTGATCGAGGAATTCATCGCCCGCGAGATCGACGCCGGCCGCTTCGACCTGCCACTTGCGCCGCTGGCGGAGAAGGCGCTGCTGCACGGCCATTGCCACCAGAAGAGCTTCGGCGCCATGGGCGCGGTGGAGAAGGCGCTGCGGCTGGTGCCGGGGCTGCAGGTCGAGACGGTGGAGTCGAGCTGCTGCGGCATGGCCGGCGCGTTCGGCTATCACAGCGAGACCATCGACACCTCGCTCGCCATGGCCGAGCTCTCGCTGCTGCCGGCGGTGCGCAAGGCGGAGCCGGGAACGCTCATCGTCGCCGACGGCACGTCCTGCCGTCACCAGATCCATGACGGCGCCGCCCGCGACGCGGTGCATGTGGTGCAGGTGCTCGCGCAAAGCCTTGCGGCGGCACGTGTTGGTCTTCCCCATCGGCAGTTGGAGGCGGCGGAGTAGGGGGAAAACTCCGCTTGATATGACGCGTCGATTCTGCATTATGAATGCATAACTCAAAAAATATAACGGAAACGCTGTGGTGCCGGCCCGTTCCGGCTCAACGACAAGAGAGGAAATGTCCATGCTGGAGAAGCTCGTCTCCAAACGCGCCGCGCTGGTCGCGGCCTGCCTGTCCGGCTTCACCGTCTCGTCCGCCATGGCGGCGTGGGAGCCGACCAAGCCGATCGAGATCATCGTTCCCGCCGGTGCCGGCGGCGCCTCGGATCAGATGGCGCGCATGATGCAGGCGGCGATCCAGAACAATAAGCTCTCGCCGACGCCGATCGTGGTGACGCTCAAGGGCGGCGCCAATGGCGGCGAGGGCCTGATGGACATGCAGGCGAGCGCCGGCGACCCCTACAAGATGGTCATCTCCAATTCGGCCATCTACACGCTGCCGCTCGCCAACAAGCTGCCTTTCGACTGGCGCAAGCTGACCCCGGTCAGCATACTCGCCTTCGACAATTTCGTGCTGTGGGTGAACGCCAACGCGCCCTACAACACGGCCCAGGAACTCGTCGAGGCAATGAAGAAGGAGCCGGCGGGCGCCTACAAGCTCGGCGGCACCGGCTCCAAGCGCGAAGACCACATTCTCGCGGCCGCTGTCGAGCGGATCTCGGGCGTCAAGTTCAGCTACATCCCCTACAAGTCGGGCGGCGAAGCGGCCACCCAGCTGGTCGGCGACCACATCAAGGTCAACGTCAACAACCCCTCGGAAAACGTCGCCGTGTGGCGCGCCGGGCAGGTGAAGGCGCTGTGCGTGTTCGACAATGAGCCGATGGACTACCCGGCCAAGGTCGCGGGCGACAAGTCGTGGAAGGACATCCCGACCTGCAAGTCGCAGGGCATCGACTTCCAGTGGATCATGCTGCGCGGCGTGTTCCTGCCGGCGGGCGTGACCCCCGACCAGGTGGCTTTCTACCAGGACATGCTGGGCAAGCTGGTCGAGACTAAGGAATTCAAGGAATATCTTGAGAAGCAGGCGCTCAAGCCGTCCGATCTCAAGGGCGCCGAGATGGTCAAGTTCCTGGAGCAGGACGAGGCTCTCTACAAGGACCTGATGACCCAGTCGGGTTTCGTCGCCAACTGACCCTTGCGGCCGCCGGCGCGCCCTCGGGCCGCGCCGGCGCTTGCCTTGATGCGATGACGCCAGCGCCGGGCGCGGCGTCCGGCCGGCTGCACTTTTCTCTGGAGAATACCGATGTCCGATGACCCGAACGTGGGAGTGGATCCCGCGCTGGTGTCGACGCGCAGCGTCGAAGTCGTGGTGATGGCGCTCCTTCTGGGCGTCGCCGTGTTCCTGGGCTGGGACAATCTGCGCATCGGTGCCGGCTGGGCACCGGACGGCCCGCAGGCCGGCTATTTCCCCTTCTATCTCTCGGTGCTGCTCGGCGGCGCCAGCGTGGTCGGCATCATCTCGGCGCTGCGCCATCCCGACCTGAAAGACGAGATCTTCGTCGGCCGCAGCGCCTTCGGCCGCGTGCTGCGGGTGTTCATCCCGACCATCCTGTTCGTGTTCCTGGTGCAGGTCATCGGGCTCTATGTCGCCAGCTTCATCTTCGTGGCGCTGTTCATGATCGTCATCGGCAAGCTCTCGCCGTGGAAGTCGGTGCTCACCGGCCTGATCTTCTCGGCGCTGATGTTCTACGTCTTCGACGTTCAGTTCAACGTTCTGCTGCCCAAGGGCCCGCTCGAAGCGGCATTCGGTTTCTGAGGAGGGCCCGATGGAAGCACTTGATTCCCTGTTCCACGGCTTCGGCGTTCTGCTGACCTTCCACAATATGGTGCTGATGCTCATCGGCATCTGCCTCGGCATTCTGGTCGGCGTGCTGCCGGGCCTCGGCGGCCCCAACGGCGTCGCCATCCTGCTGCCGCTGACCTTCACCATGGACCCGACCTCGGCCATCGTGCTGCTGTCGTGCATCTATTGGGGGGCGCTGTTCGGCGGCGCCATCACCTCGATCCTGTTCAACATTCCGGGCGAGGCCTGGTCGGTGGCCACCACCTTCGACGGCTATCCGATGGCCCAGAAGGGCGAGGCCGCCGAGGCGCTGACCGCCGCCTTCACCGCCTCCTTCGTCGGCTCCATCGTCGCGGTGATGCTCATCACCTTCCTTGCGCCGTGGATCGCCAGCTTCGCGCTGCGCTTCGGCCCGCCGGAATTCTTTGCCGTCTATATGCTGACCTTCTGTTCCTTCGTCGGTCTCGGCAAGGAAGCGCGCCACAAGATCGTCATCTCGCTGACCATCGGCTTTCTGCTGGCGGCGGTCGGCATGGACACGGTGTCGGGCGAACTGCGCATGACCTTCGGCTCGGTCGAACTGCTGCGCGGCTTCGACTTCCTGGTCGCGGTGATCGGCCTGTTCGGCATTTCCGAAATCCTGCTGGCGATGGAAGAGCACCTCGCCTTCAAGGGCCAGGAGGCGAAGATCCGCTTCACCGTCGTCTGGCGCACCTGGATGACGCTGCCGCGCTACTGGATGACGCTGCTGCGCTCCAGCGCCATCGGCTGCTGGCTCGGCGTGACGCCGGGCGGCGCCATCGCCGCCTCCTTCATGGGCTACAACCTCGCCAAGCGTTTCTCCCGCGACGGGGCGAGCTTCGGCAAGGGCAAGATCGAGGGCGTGCTCGCCCCCGAGACCGCCGCCCATGCCGCCGGCACCTCCGCCCTGCTGCCCATGCTGGCCCTCGGCATTCCCGGCTCCGGTACGGCGGCGGTGCTGCTCGGCGGCCTGATGGTGTGGGGCCTCCAGCCCGGCCCGCTGCTCTTCGTCGAGCAGAAGGACTTCGTCTGGGGCCTCATCGCCTCGATGTATCTCGGCAACATCGCCGGCCTGATCATCGTGCTCGCCACCGTACCGCTGTTCGCCTCGGTGCTGCGCGTGCCCTTCGCCACCATTGCGCCGATGATCATCGTCTCCTGCGCGGTCGGTGCCTTCGCGGTGCAGAACGCCATGTTCGATATCTGGCTCATGCTCGGCTTCGGTATTGTCGGCTATGTCTTCAAGAAGATCGGCATCCCGCTGGCGCCGATGACGCTGGCGCTGGTGCTGGGCGACAAGGCGGAGGACGCCTTCCGCCAGTCCATGATCGGGCTTGATGGCGGGCTGGGCATCTTCTGGTCCAACAAGCTGGTCGGCACCATCTCGACCCTGGCCTTGATCATGCTGTTCTGGCCGCTTATCGGAAAGGCCATCGACATGATCCGTGGTTCGGGCCGCTCGGCGCCGGGCGCGGCCAGCAGCGGGAGCAGCCGTCCATGAGTCTCACCCTCGACGCCGCCCAGACCATCCTTTCCACCGCGCTCGGCCATTGCCGCGCCGGCAATTTCAAGCCGATGGCCGTGGTCGTGCTCGACGCGCGCGGTGCGGTGAAGGTCTCCGCCGCCGAAGACGGCACCAGCCTCAAGCGCTTCGAGGTCGCCCATGGCAAGGCCTATGGCGCGCTGGCGCTCGGCATGGGTTCGCGCTCGATCTTCAAGCGGGCGAAGGAGCAGGCCTTCTTCGTCGCTTCGGTGACGGATGTGGTGGGCGGGGCGCTGGTGCCGGTGCCCGGCGGCGTGCTGATCCGCGACGAAAGCGGCGCGGTGATCGGCGCGGTCGGCATTTCCGGCGACACGTCGGAGAATGACGAGGCGGCGGCGAGCGCCGGCATTGCGGCGGCGGGTTTTGTCGCCGATCCCGGCGCGGACTGACGCGTCGCTCACACGACCTTGATACCGCCAGATGAGGGCGCGCGGGAACTCCGCGCGCCCTCGTGCGTTTGGGCTTCTGGAATGCCGTGTCTGACTATTCTGAACGCAGGTTCAGAAATCTGAAATCTTGCTGCAGATTTCGTTCAGGGAGCATTCATGGAACAGCCGTTACATCCTGTGTAACGATTGTCATTCGGAGGAAGCTACTATGAAGAAGCTCTCTATTGCTATCGCGACAGCGGCCATGGTCATCACCTCAAGCGTGATGCCGGCGATGTCCGCGCCGTTCATCCCGCAGCCGGTGGCGCAGTCGACCTCGAATATCGAGCCGGTGCAGTACCGTCCGGGCTATCGCCAGGGCAACCGGCAGGGCTATCGCCAGGGTTACCGTCAGGGCTACAGGCAGGGCAACCGCCACGGCTATTGGCGCAGCGGCCGCAACCATTATTACAATGGCTATCGCGGCTACAATTATTACCGCCCCGGCTACCGCCAGTATAATGGCTGGTGGTTCCCGGCCGGTGCCTTCGCGGCCGGCGCGCTCATCGGCGGAGCTCTGGGCGCGGCGGCGAGCCAGCCGACCTATTCCGGCGGCGGCAACGCCCATGTCCAGTGGTGCGCCAGCCAGTATCGCTCGTACCGCGCTTCGGACAACACGTTCCAGCCTTACAACGGCCCGCGCCAGCAGTGCGTCTCGCCCTACTGAGCCGCCGTTAGCGCCACAAACGAAAAGCCCGGCTTCGGCCGGGCTTTTTGCGTTCTGGCACATCGTCACAGAGAGGGTTGTGGTAGCGGGAGAGGGACTTGAACCCCCGACCCCAGGATTATGATTCCCGTGCTCTAACCAGCTGAGCTACCCCGCCACAGCGAACCGGCGAACCGATGCGCGAAGTGGCGCGATATAAGGAAGCGGGCCGGACGGTGTCAAGGCGGGAAAGCGCATTGCCCCCCACAGTGTCACCAATGCGCGGCGGCGGGCCGGCCCTCCAGCACTTCCGCAAGGCGTCGGCAGGTTGCCGGGGAAGTGTCCGGTGGCAGGGCAGAGACGGGGAAGAAGCCGATCTCGGCGATTTCGCGGTTCGGCGTCCAGGCGCCGCGCTGGAAGCTCTCGATGACATAGACCGCGACATGGTCGCGCGCGCCGAGATGGTGGTTGAGCAGCAGGCCGTGGAGGCGCGGCGCGGCGGTGACGGTGATTCCGGCTTCTTCGAACAGTTCCCTCACCACGGCATCGGCGGCGCTCTCGCCGCGATCGACACCGCCGCCCGGCAGGTGCCAGCCCGGCACATAGGTGTGGCGCAGCAGGAGAAAGGCGCCGTCCTGATCCCTCACCACGGCGCGCACACCGAGGGTGACGCTGCGGGTCAGTCGGGTCCAGCGGTGGACGAGCCGGACGAAAAGCCGCTGGAAAGCCGTCATTCGCGTGGGCGGACTGCCCAAAGGGTGACCGCCGGCGCTTTCCTTTCCCCGCTCCGGGCTGATAAGGATGCCCGCGTGTTTGTTCTCGCCCATGTCACCGACGCTCATCTGGGACCGCTGCCGCGCGCTCGCTTCGCCGAGCTGGCGGGAAAGCGGGCGCTTGGCGTGCTCAACTGGCGGCGCGGCCGCCAGCACCGTTTCTCCGTCGCCACGATCGACCTGCTGGTCGACGACATCAAGGCGATGGCGCCCGATCATATCGCGGTGACCGGCGATCTCGTGAATGTCGGCCTCGCGGCCGAATTCGCCACCGGGCTCAACTTCCTCAAATCGCTGGGCGACGGCCTCGATGTGACGGTCGTGCCTGGCAATCACGACGCCTATGTCCGCTCCACCGCTCACCATTCGCTCCTCAACTGGGGCGACTATATGCGTGGCGACGGGGTAAATGGCGATGTGACCGATGAAAGCGCCTTCCCCTTCGTGCGCCGACGCGGCGAGGTGGCGCTGATCGGCGTGTCCTCCGCCATTCCCACCCGTCCCTTCATGGCGACCGGCAAGGTGGGGCGGGCGCAGTGCGAGCGGCTTGGCGCGGCGCTGGACCAACTGGGCGCCGAGGGGCTGTTCCGGGTGGTGATGATCCATCACCCCCCTGCGGGTCTGCGCGCCGGGCACAAGCGGCTGATCGACGAGGAGCGCGTGCGCGGGGTTCTGGCCCGCCACGGGGCGGAACTCGTCATTTGCGGCCATGACCATGTGCCGATGGTGGAGATGATTCCCGGCCCGCATTCGGGCCTGATTCCGGTCGTCGAGGCGCCATCCTTCGCCGCCGGGCCGGAAGACCGCCACTGGCCGGGCGGCTACCACCTCTACCGCATCGAGCGCGTCTCGGACGGCGGCTTTCCGTGGCGCTGCACGCTGGAGGCGCGCGGCTTCCAGCAGGGCGAGACCACCGTGGCCTCGCGCGGGACACGGGTGATCACGGAAGCGATAAGCGGGCGGTGATCTCGGGGTAGAAGCTCGTCAGCGCGAACATGACCAGCGCGCCGAGAACGAGGCCCAGCAGGAAGGGCAGGGCGCGCCCGCCGCCCTCGGCCCGGTCGGTTTCGGGCGGTGCAGGCGGCGCCGGGGCGGGGTGGTGCGGCGCCGGGTGCGGTTCGGCCGCCGCGATCTCCGGCGGCGCGCCGACGCTGACCATCGCCTGTTCGCGCGCGATCAGCCGGCGGGCGATGTAGCGCGTCACCGCGTCGACGATGTCGTTGGCATTGGCGCTCTCGGCCAGCACGTGGCGGCCTGAGCGCGTATCCTGCAGGAAGCGGTAGGTGCGGCGGTCGCGCGCCAGCGTCACATGCGCGACCATGTCGATGAACAGACGCGGGATTTCGCCCGGCATGAGGCCGCGGTCGAACAGGTCGACATGCTCCAGCGGTACCTGGGCGAAGACCGGGTCGAGCAGTTCGTTCAGCATGGAAAGGCGGGCGAGGGTCGCGTCGCGCAGCTCGACGATGACGCCGGAACGCTCCGCCGCCTCCATCCGCGCGGCGCGAATCGCGTCGCGCAGCGAGAGGCCGGGCGTCTCGCCCCGCAGGCGCTCGTCGTCCATCGCGCTTTCGTCCCCGTTTCCCGTGCGTCCCATCATGGCGACATCGGGTTAATGGGCCGTTGGTGGGGCGCCACCCCGTGCGAGCGCGGCCTCAGTACAGCGTGGCGCGGTAGCGCTCCAGCATCTCCGCCTGGGTTTCGGCGCTGGCCATGCCGAGTTGGTCGCGCATCATCTCGCCCATGCTGGGCAGGCGGTCGCGCGGCAGGAAGCTCTCTGGATTCCATGCACCCGACCGCATGAACGCCTTGGCGCAGTGCAGGTAAACCTCCTCCACCGCGATGCGCAGCACCGTCGTCGGCGCCTTGCCGTTGACGATGAAGCGGGCGAGCAGGTCCGCATCGTCGTGGATCTCGGCGCGGCCATTCACGCGCAGTGTCTCGTCGACGCCGGGAATGAGGAAGAGCAGGCCCACCGCTGGGTTGCCGATCAGATTGGTGAGCGTGTCCAGCCGGTTATTGCCCGGCCGGTCCGGCAGCAGCAGGGTGGAGGGGTCTTCGACCACGACGAAGCCGGGCGCGTCGCCGCGCGGGGTGACATCGGCGCGGCCATCCGCGCCCATGGACGACAGCATGACCAGCGGCGAGAAGCTGATGAAGGTGCGGGAGTGCGGATCGATGGCCGGCAGCACCTTGCGGCGGCTGCGCTCGCGCACCTCGCCATAGAGCGCGCGGAGGTCCTCAAGGCGGGTGAGGGCGGCCATGATCGGTCCTTTCAGTTCTTCACCACAAGCTGCACCCGGTCGGCGCAGAAGCGGGCACGCGAATATTGAATCGGGCGGCGCTGGGCGTCGCCATTGATGGCATCCAGTACCATGACGGTGCGGCCGGCGGGGAGGGCGAGCAGGCGGCAATCCTCCTCATCGGCGGGGCGGGCGGTGATGCGGGTTTCAAGGCGGCGGTAATCGCCGAGGCCGAGCGTCTCCAGCGCCCGTGTCACCGAGCCGGTGGCGGCGACCAGGAGGTCGAGGTCGCGGCAGCGGTCGGCCTCGTACCAGTGCGAGGCGACGGTGATCGGCACGCCATCGGCCTCGCGGATCATGTCCACCCGCAGCACTTCGGCGCCGGGGGCGAGCCCCAGAGCCTGCGCGATCTCGGACGAGGACGGCTCGATGCGCGAGCCGATGAGCCGGCCGCCGGGCGCGCGGCCTTCGCGCGAGACGATCTCGGAAAAGCGGGTGCGCGGCCCGATCGGGTAGCGGATCGGCGGCTCCTTGACGAAGGTGCCGCGCCCAGGCGTGGCCTCGATCAGTCGCCGCTCGGTGAGGTGGGCCAGTGCCCGGCGCAGCGTGTGGCGATTGACGCCAAAGCGTTCCGCCAGCTCGTTTTCTGTCGGCAGGCGGGCGCCGGCGGCGAGGCGGCCTTCGATGATATCCGCCTCGATCCGCTCCGCGATCTGTTTCCACAGCGCGACGCCCGTGCCGCGCGCCACGTCTTCCGCCGGGGAGGGGGGCGTCGTCACGGCGCTGTCGTTTGTCGGGTCCATATTTCTACCGCGCTGCAAAACCACTCTTGCCTGTTTGTATAGATGAATATACAAATCCGTCGAAATGTAAACGGCCTTGACGGCAGGTCAGCGGATTTTTCCAATGCAGCCTTCCCCTTCAAAACCCAACAATGGCGCGGCTTCCCGCTCGCCCCGGCAGGACGCGATGGCGCTGATGGCGCGGGCCGAGGCGGGCGAGCTTGAAGCCGTTCTGGCCGGCTTCGCCCCGCTGCCGGTGGCCTCCGATCTCAAGCCGCCGGAGGTCGGGCTGGTGATGCTGCGCGGACGTACCGGAGGCGACGGCGCCGCATTCAATCTCGGCGAGGCGACGGTTTCCCGCGCCGCCGTGCGGCTTGAAGGGGGCGCCAGCGGCTTCGCCTATCGCCTCGGTCGCGATGTGAAGGCGGCCCGCGCCGCCGCCATTCTCGACGCGCTGTGGCAGGACGAGACGCGCCGGGCCGAGGTCGATGCGGCGCTGGCGCCGGTGCGGGCGCGGCTGGCGGTGCAGGCGGCGCAGGTGCGGGCCGAGACGGCGGCCACCAAGGTCGATTTCTTCACCCTCGTGCGCGGGGAAGATTGATATGTCCCAGACACTTATGGCCGCTGGCTTCGCCGATCCCGTCTTCGACCAGCAGGCGACCTTCCGCGCCGCCATGTGGGCGCTGTCACGCCCCGGGCGGGTGGAACCGATCCGCGCCGGGTTGACCCCGCCGGCACCGCTCAATGCGGAAGCGGCGGCGCTGGTGCTGGCGCTGTGCGACTATGAAACCCCGCTCTGGCTCGATCCCGCCCTCGCGGGCGCGCCCGCTGTGGTCGACTTTCTGCGCTTCCACACCGGCGCGCCGATCGTGGCGGAGGCGCGCGAGGCGCGCTTCGCGCTGATCGCCGAACCCGTTGACATGCCTGATTTTTTCGACTTCGCCCAGGGCTCACCCGAGTTTCCGGACATCTCCGCGACGCTGATCCTGCAGGTCGACTCCTTCACCGCCGGGCTGGTGCTGGAAGGGCCGGGAATCAACGGCCGCACCGCTTTCGGCGCGGCGCCGTTGCCGGCGGACTTTATCGAGCGGATGGCGGCCAATCGGGCGGGCTTTCCGCTCGGGGTCGACCTGCTGCTGGCGGGGGCGGGCGGGGTTGCCGGCCTGCCGCGTTCCGTCACCGTGAAGGAGGGTTGAGCCATGTATGTGGCGGCCAAAGGCGGCGAAAAGGCCATCCGCAACGCCCACGCGCTTCTCGCTAAGTGTCGACGCGGAAACAGGAATCTGCCCTCGGTCAGCCTCGCCCAGATCGCGCAGCAATTGACGCTGGCGGTGGACCGGGTGATGGCGGAGGGGTCGCTTTATGACGTGGAGCTTGCGGCGCTGGCGGTGAAGCAGGCGCGCGGCGACCTGATCGAGGCGATCTTCCTCATCCGCGCCTTCCGCACCACCCTGCCGCGCTTCGGCTATGCGCAAGCCCTTGATACGTCTGAGATGCTTGTGCGCCGGCGCGTTTCCGCGACCTATAAGGACCTGCCGGGTGGCCAGCTTCTCGGGCCCACTTTCGACTACACCCACCGGCTTCTGGACACCTCTCTTGGTGTGACCGATGAGGCCGGTGAGGTGGACGATGAGGCCAGACAGGCCGATCCGCCCGCCGACGCCCCCGTCGCCATGCCGCGCGTCACCGACCTGCTGGGGCAGGAGGGGCTGATCGAGGCCGCCCCCGCCGATGACGGCGCCGAACCCTTCGACATCACCCGCGCGCCCGTCTCCTTCCCCGTCGACCGCTCCACCCGGCTGCAGACGCTGGCGCGCGGCGATGAGGGCTATCTGCTGGCGCTCGGCTATTCCACCCAGCGTGGCTATGCCCGCTCGCATCCCTTTGTCGGCGAAATCCGCTTCGGCGATGTCGAGGTGATCTTCGAGGCGCCGGAACTCGGCTTCGAACTCTCGCTCGGCACGGTGCAGGTGACCGAATGCCAGAGCGTGAACCAGTTCAAAGGCTCGGCGACCACGCCACCGCAGTTCACGCGCGGCTATGGCCTCGTCTTCGGGCAATGCGAGCGCAAGGCGCTGTCCATGGCGCTGGTGGAGCGGGCGCTGCGCTGGAAGGAGCTGGGCGAGGAGCCCGGCGCCCCGGCGCAGGACGAGGAATTCGTGCTCTCCCATTGCGACAATGTGCAGGCGACTGGCTTCGTCGAGCACCTCAAGCTGCCGCATTACGTCGACTTCCAAGCGGAACTCGACCTCGTGCGCCGCATGCGCGCGGAACAGGCAGCCGAGCGGCCGGCGGACGGGATCAAGGAGGCGGCGGAATGAACGCCCACGCGACCGGGGCCATGCCCGAAATCACCTACAACTTCGCCTATCTCGACGAGCAGACCAAGCGGATGATTCGCCGGGCGATCCTCAAGGCGATCGCCGTACCCGGCTATCAGGTGCCGTTCGCCGCCCGCGAAATGCCCATGCCCTATGGCTGGGGCACGGGCGGCGTACAGGTCACCGCCGCCGTGCTGGGGCCGGACGATGTTCTCAAGGTCATCGACCAGGGCGCCGACGACACCACCAATGCGGTGGCCATTCGCGGCTTCTTCGAGAAGACGGCGCGGGTCGCCACCACCACCTCGGCACGCGAGGCGACCGTCATCCAGACCCGCCACCGCATTCCCGAAACGCCGCTCGCCGAGCACCAGATCCTCGTCTACCAGGTGCCGATTCCCGAGCCGCTACGCTTTCTGGAACCGCGCGAGACCGAGACGCGGCAGCTGCACGCGCTGGCGGAATATGGCCTCATGCATGTGAAGCTCTATGAGGACATCGCCCGCCACGGCCATATCGCCACCACCTATGCCTACCCTGTGGAGGTGGCGGGGCGCTATGTGATGGACCCGTCCCCCATCCCGAAATTCGACAACCCGAAGCTCGACGACTGCCCGGCTTTGCAGCTGTTCGGTGCCGGGCGCGAGAAGCGCATCTACGCCATTCCGCCTTACACGAAGGTGCGCTCGCTCGATTTCGAGGATCATCCCTTCCGGGTGCAGCGCTTCGCCCAGCCCTGCGCGCTGTGCGCGGCGAGCGGGGTCTATCTCGACGAGGTGATCCTCGACGACAAGGGCGGGCGGATGTTCGTCTGCTCGGACACCGATTACTGCAACGGGCGGCAGGAAGCCGGCCATCGGGGCGAGATGTCCGGCGCTTCCCCCTCACCCCAACTCTCTCCCCCGCGGGGAGAGGGAGCAGACGGCGCGCTTCACCTCTCCCCGTCGGGGAGAGGTCGGCCCGAAGGGCCGGGTGAGGGGGCTTCGGGCGTGCCTGCCACGCCTTTATCGGCAAGCGATCCCGGATCGGCGCGTGCCGCGCCGTCCGGGATGACGAAGTAGAAGAGAGGCGCGTCATGAACGAACAACCCCTCCTCATCGCCGAGGGTCTTTCCAAGAATTACGGCGCCCGCCTCGGCTGCCGCGACGTGTCGCTGGAGGTCTATCCCGGCGAGGTGCTGGCCGTGGTCGGGGAATCCGGCTCCGGCAAGTCGACCCTGCTCGGCCTGCTTTCCACCGAGCTGGAAGCCAGCGCCGGAAGCGTCTCCTACCGGCTGCGCGACGGACGGATGGCCGACCTCGCCAGCCTCGGCGCCGCCGAGAAGCGGCTGCTGATGCGCACCGATTGGGGCTTCGTGCGGCAGAACCCGGCGGACGGGCTGCGCATGGCGGTCTCGGCCGGCGGCAATGTTGGCGAGCGGCTGATGGCGGTCGGCTGGCGGCACTATGGCCATATCCGCAATGAGGCGATCGACTGGCTGGCCAAGGTCGAAATCGCCGCCGACCGGGTGGATGACGACCCGCGCGCCTTTTCCGGCGGCATGCGCCAGCGGCTGCAGATCGCCCGCAACCTCGTCACCCGCCCGCGCCTCGTGTTCATGGACGAGCCCACCGGCGGGCTCGATGTGTCGGTGCAGGCGCGGCTGCTCGATCTCATCCGCCAGCTGGTGGCGGAGCTGGGGCTGGCGGTGATCATCGTCACCCACGACCTCGCCGTGGCCCGGCTGCTCTCGCACCGCATGGTGGTGATGCGGCACGGGCGGGTGATCGAGACCGGCATCACCGACCAGGTGCTGGACGACCCGCGCGAGCCCTACACCCAGCTGCTCGTCTCCTCGGTGCTGGCGGCGTGAGCATGGCGCCCCCCTCTTCACCGTCATCCCGGACGGCGCGGCACGCGCCGAGCCGGGATCGTCTGCCGACGGGAGCGCGCGGTCGGCCCGCGATCCCGGCTCTCCGCTTCGCTTCGGCCGGGTTGACAAGGAAGACACGACATGGCGACTAACCCCATCCTTTCCGTTTCCGGCGTCGCCAAGACCTTCATCCTGCATCTGCGCGAAGGGGCACGGCTGCCCGTGGTCAACGGCGCCGGCTTCGACCTCTATGCCGGCGAGTGCGTGGCGCTCGGCGGGCCTTCGGGCGCGGGCAAAAGCTCGCTGCTGAAGATGGTGTACGGCAATTACCGCGTCGATGACGGCGCGATCCGCGTGCGCGATGGCGACGAGGTGGTGGATGTCGCCACCGCGCCGCCGCGCCGGCTGATCCGCTTGCGCGACACCGCCATGGGCTATGTCAGCCAGTTCCTGCGGGTGATCCCCCGCGTCGGCGCCCTCGACGTGGTGGCCGAACCGCTGATCCATGACGGCGTGGCGGCGGAGGAGGCGGTGGCGCGGGCGGGCGAGCTGCTCGCCCGGCTGAACCTGCCGGAGCGGCTGTGGGCCCTGCCGCCCGCCACCTTCTCCGGCGGCGAGCAGCAGCGGGTGAACATCGCGCGCGGGCTCATCGCCCATCGCCCGCTGCTCCTGATGGACGAGCCGACCGCCTCGCTGGACGCGGCCAATCGTGCCGTGGTGGTGGAACTGATCGAGGAGAAGAAGCGGGCCGGCGTCGCCATTCTCGGCATTTTCCACGATGCGGAAGTGCGCGAGGCGGTGTGCGACCGGGTGATCGACGTGACGAGCTTCGGCCAGGTGGCGGCGTGAAAGCGGCGGCGTGAGGGAATGATGAACGAGACGGTCTACGCCAACGCCCTGCTGGTGCTGGAAGACGAGGTGCGCCCCGGCCATCTCGTGGTGCGCGACGGGATCATCGCCGAGATCGGCGAGGGCACGGCACCGCGCGGCGCCATCGACATGGGCGGCGACCATGTGCTGCCCGGCTTTGTCGAACTGCACACCGATCATGTGGAAGGCCATCTCTACCCGCGCCCGCGCGTGACCTGGAACGCCTTCGCGGCGGTGACCGCCTATGACGCGCAGATCGCCGCTTCCGGCATCACCACCGTGTTCGATTCGCTGCGGGTGTGGCCGGACAAGCGCGCGGCCGGCATGGATGGCGACGCGGCGCTGCTCGCCGCCACGGTGCGCGAGGCGGGCGACGCCGGCGTGCTGCGGGCGGAACATTTCGTGCATCTGCGCTGCGAAGTGACCGCCGACGGCGTGGTGGAGGAAGCGGGCGCGCTGCTCGACGAGGCCGGCGTGCGGCTGATCTCGCTGATGGACCACACGCCGGGGCAGCGCCAGTTCATGACAGAGGCGCAGTTCCGCAGCTATTACAAGAAGAAGAGCGGCATGAGCGACGCCGAGCTCGACCTCATCGTTTCCGAGCGGCAGGAGGCGCATGCCCGCTACGCCCGACCCAACCGCGCCCGGCTGGTGGAGATGGCCCGCGCGCAGGGCATCGTGCTGGCGAGCCATGACGACGCCACCGACGATCACGTCGCCGAGGCGATCGGGGACGGGGTGGCGATCGCCGAATTTCCCACCACCGACCGCGCGGCGGACGCCTCGCATGCCGCTGGCATCCGCGTGCTGATGGGCGCGCCCAACATCGTGCGCGGCGGCTCGCACACCGGCAATGTCGCCGCCGAGAGCCTGGCGCGGCGGGGCGTGCTCGACATTCTCTCCTCCGACTATGTGCCCGGCAGCCTGCTGCTGGCGGCGTTCGACCTGCCGGCGCGTACGGAAGGCGTCATCACCCTGCCGCAGGCGGTGGCGATGGTGAGCGCCAATCCGGCGCAGGCGGCGGGGCTCAGCGATCGCGGCCGGCTGGCGCCGGGGCTGCGGGCGGATTTCATCCGCGTCTCGGCGGCCGGGGCCGGCCCGGCGGCGCGGGCGGTGTGGCGGCAGGGGGAGCGCGTGGCGTGAACGGCGAGGCAATGGTGGCGCAGGCTCTGGACGTGGGCGAAAAACTCGGCCCCGGCCTGCTGGTGCTGGTGGTCGGCCCCTCGGGCGCCGGCAAGGACACGCTGCTCGCCTATGCCCGCGCGCGGCTGGCCGAGCGCACCGACCTGCGCTTCGCCCGCCGGCGCATCACCCGGCCGGCGGATGCCACCGAGAACCATATCGCGCTGGACGAGCGCGATTTCGCGCAAGGCGTCGCGCTTGGCAGCTTCCCGCTCTACTGGCGGGCCAACGGGCTCAGCTACGCGCTGGGGGCGGAGGTGGCGGAGGATATTCTCGCCGGCTGCACCGTGGTCGCCAATGGCTCGCGCGCGGCGGTGAGCGAGGCGCGCCGCCGCTTCGCCCGGGTGAAGATTGTGCATGTCACCGCGCCGGTGGAGATGCTGGCCGCGCGCATCGCCGCGCGGGGGCGCGAGAGCGCGCAGGACGTGCTCGCCCGGCTGAAGCGCGAGCCCGCGCTCGACGCCCCGCCGGACCTCACCGTGCTGAATGTCGGGACGGTGGAGACCGCCGGCGCGGCGCTGGCGGATTTTCTGGGCGGGCTCGGCTGAGGGGGGGCGACGAGGGCCCGCCGCGCCAGCTAAGCTGCGGCATGATCCGCGCGTCGCTCGTCGATTTTCTCAACACTGGCTGCCTCGGGCCTGTCCGGCCGGGCGCTTCGATGGAGGAAATCGTCGCCCTGCTGGGGGAGCCGACCAAGACGATCGGTGAGCCGGCGCCGCATGCGACGCGGCAGCCCTACTGGCTATACGGCAATCTTGAAATTAGCTTCGCGCAGCCCGAGGGAGCGGCGCCCTTTGTCGAGTTCCTGCAGCTCGACAGGCCGGAGCGTCTGCACGGCGTCGCCCGCCGCGTGGCGCCTCGCCTCATGCTCGACCTTCACGGGTTCCATGCACGCTCACGTCCCTCCGCGTTCATTCGTGCGGTGGATGAGATCGACAAGGTGAGCGTGTGTCTGGTCGACATCGCCCATTACCCCGCCGTGACGGTGTATGTCGGTGAAGAAATCGAGATCAATTTCGACCTTGGCGCCGAAGATCCCGTCGAGACCTTGCCGGCGCTTGCCGGTTATGCGCGCCGGCTCGACGGTGAGGCGAGCTGGGCCGATTTCTATTCTTATGATCCCCGCTGCCGACCCAGCCGGCGCGCGCGGGAAGAGACCTGGCCGGGCCGCTATGCACCGTTCATGCTGACGGGGCGCGACTATCTCGCGGCGCTGGAGGGCTGAGGCCGAGGGGGAAGCCGGCTTGCGGGCTTATGGGGAGACGTCGGGCGGCGGCGGCCGGAAATGTCGGACGCCGTCGCCGCTTTACTGCCGGTATTGCTGGATGCGCGTGGTGCGCAGGCCGGCGAGGCCGTGGCGGTCGATGGAGGCCTGCCAGGACAGAAATTCTTCCGTGGTCAACGTATAGCGGCTGCAGGCTTCCTCCAGGCTGAGGAGCCCGCCGCGGACGGCGGCAACGACTTCCGCCTTGCGGCGGATGACCCAGCGCCGGGTGTTCGGCGGGGGCAGATCGGCAATGGTCAACGGACTTCCGTCCGGCCCGATTACATACTTCACCCTCGGGCGATAGGGTTCTGTCATGTTTCACTCACTCAATACACACGACCAATGAAAGTGAGCATAGCGATGGAGATTTAAATATTCTCCTAAGCGAATCACCACCCCGTGAGCGCTAAGTGATTGCTGCTTCGTTAATAGTTGCGAAGGAGTTTGTTTACTTTTCGTGCCGCAACGGCAACACCTCCGGCGTCTGCGCTTGGGCAAAATGTTACCGCAGACGCCCGGGCGCGCCGCGCAGGGTTCATGAAATCGCCGAGGTGCCCTATATAGTGCGTCGCACGCGTCCTTTTTTCTCCCGGTTTCCGCCCCGCCATGATCCGTCTCGACGACACCGACCGAGCCCCCAGCCAGACGCGCGTCGTGGTCGCGATGTCGGGCGGCGTGGATTCCTCCGTCGTCGCCGCGCTTTACGCGCAGGCGGGCTATGATGTGGTGGGGGTGACGCTGCAGCTCTACGACCATGGCGAGGCGATGCACCACCGCCCCGGCGCCTGCTGCGCCGGGCAGGACATCTATGACGCGCGCACCGTGGCCGAAAAGCTCGGCATTCCCCATTACGTGCTCGACTATGAAAGCCGCTTCCGCCACGCGGTGATCGAGCGCTTCGCCGATGCCTATGCGGCCGGCGAGACGCCCATTCCCTGCGTCGACTGCAATCGCACGGTGAAGTTCCGCGATTTGCTGGAGACCGCGCGCGACCTCGGCGCCGACATTCTCGCCACCGGCCATTATGTCGCCAGCCGGACGATGGACGGCGGGCGGCGCGGCCTGTTCCGCCCGCTGGATGAGAACCGCGACCAGAGCTATTTCCTCTACGCCACCACCCAGGCGCAGATCGACATGCTGCGCTTTCCGCTCGGCGAGACCACCAAGCCGGAAGTGCGGGCGCTGGCCGAGGGCTTCGGGCTGAAGGTGGCGGACAAGCCGGACAGCCAGGACATCTGCTTCGTGCCCAATGGCCATTACACCGCCATTGTCGAGAAGCTGCGCCCGGAGGCGGCCGAGCCGGGCGAGATCGTGCATCTCGACGGGCGGGTGCTGGGCCGGCATGCCGGGGTGATGCGCTTCACCATCGGCCAGCGCAAGGGGCTGGGCATCGCCGCTTCCGAGCCGCTCTATGTGGTGGGCATCGATGCCGGCCGCCGGCAGGTGGTGGTGGGCCCGCGCGCCGCGCTCGGCGTTTCCGCCATCCGCATCGACGAGGTGAACTGGCTCGGCGAGGAAACGCTTGAGGAGGCCGCCGCGCGCGAGCGCGAGCTTTATGTGAAGGTGCGTTCCTCCCGCGCGCCGGTGCCCGGTCATCTTGCCCCCGCCGAGGGCGGCGGGGTGGAGGTGCGGCTGCACGGCACCGAGGAAGGCGTGGCGCCGGGGCAGGCCTGCGTGTTCTACGAGGATGGCGAGGCCGGTACCCGCATGCTCGGCGGCGGCGTGATCCGCCGCAAGCTGGCGCCGTTCACCACACTGACACGTGACGCGGAGATGATGGCACATTCGGCCTGAGTTGACGTTACGTTAGAGCCCTTTCCGATCCGGTGAATTCACCGGATCGATAAGAAAGTGCTCCAAGATCAGGAAACTGCAGCCGCGTCGCATCGCGACAAGGCTGCAGGAATGGGCGCGCCGGCCCGGGGTTGTGCAAGGGGAACCGCATGAAGACCGATCTCGATCACGCCACCGTTCAAGAGGCCTATGCCGGCTGGGCGCCGATTTACGATATCGTCTTCGGCGCGGTGTTCGAGCCCGGCCGCAAGGCGGCGCTGCAGGCGGCGGAAAAGATCGGCGGGCGGATCCTCGATTTCGGTGTCGGCACCGGCTTCGCCCTGCCGGCCTATAAGCGCAGCAACCGCATCGTCGGCGTCGACATTTCCGAGCCCATGCTGCGCAAGGCGCATGAGAAGGTGGCGAAGGAAAACCTCACCCATGTCGAGGGCCTTTGCCTGATGGACGGCGCCCATATGGGTTTTGCCGACAATTCCTTCGACGTGGTGATGGCGCAGTTCGTCATCACCGTGGTGCCGCACCCCGAGGAGACGCTGGACGAGATGGCCCGCGTGCTGAAGCCCGGCGGCGAGATCATTCTGGTGAACCATCTCGGCGCCGAGGACGGCCCGCGCGCCGCTTTCGAGCGCTGGTTCGCCCGCCGCGCCCGCAAGCTCGGCTGGCGCCCGGAATTCCAGTTCGCCCGGCTGCACAATTGGGCGGTGCGCAACGGCACGGTGGATTTGCCCGTTAAGCGCGACGTGGCGCTCGGCATGTACACCATGGTGCGCTTCCGCAAGCGCACCGAGGCGGAGATGGCCTCCGCCCACGAGAGCGTGGCGCTGGTCGGCTGAGGGTGGTATCTGGCGGGGGCGTGCCGGCGCCCTGCCGGTCCGCGGCCCGCCACCCCCCCCAGCTTCCGGCAGATCATGGCCCTGTTCTCCCGCCGTCGCGGCATCGCCGCGCCTTTCGCCCTGTTCTTCAGCCTGCTCGCCCTTGCCATCGCCGCCCCGGCGCGGGCGCAGGAGGCCGGCGCCGTCACTGTGGCCGGCGGCGTGCGTTATGAATTTCTCGAACGCTGGGATGTCGCGCGCCTGAACGAGGTGCTCAACAAGCAGATTCCGGCCTTTGCCGGCATTAGCGTCAGCTACACGCCTGCGAAGAACGCGGTGAAGCTCTATCGCGTCACCTATCCCAGCCTCATTCCCGAACGCGGTAACCGGCCGACCGTGGCCACGGGGCTGATCGCCATTCCCGATCTGCCCGGCAGCCGCTTCCCGCTGGTGTCCTACCAGCACGGCACGGTGTACGGGAAACAGGAGGTGCCGTCCTTCATCGCCCAGTCGCCGGAGACGGCGCTGATGGTCGCCCAGTTCGCCGGGCAGGGCTATGTGGTGATCGGCGCCGATTATTTCGGCCTCGGCCTCTCCACCGAGCCGGAGGGCTATATGGTGAAGGCGAGTCACCAGCAGGCCACCGCCGACATGCTCGCCGCCAGCCGGCAGGTACTGGCGGCGCTGAAGATCGACACGCCGAAGCTCTATCTCGCCGGGTGGTCGCAGGGCGGCTTCGTCACCATGGCGCTCTTGGAAAAGCTGGAGGCGGAGGGCGTGAAGGTGGACGCCGCCGCCACCGCCAGCGCGCCGGTGGACATCTATGTCGCGCTGAGCGGGTTTCTCGACTTTCCCCGCCCCAATGACGCGTCATGGGTGACCTCGCTGTTCATCCTCTCCTCTTTCTCGTTCGAGAATTACTATGGCGTGCCGGGGCTGGCGCGGGCGCTGCTGACGGACGAGACCTATGAGATCGCCCGCAAGGCCTATGCGCGCGAGCCCTATGACCCCGCCGCCATTCCCACCGACCTCAAGAAGCTGATCCGCCCGGCCTATTTCGACCCGCAGTTCTTTGCCGAGTCGGCCTATGGGCGGCTGGTCAAGGCGACCACCGCCTATCGCTGGGTCATCAAGTCGCCGGTGCGGAATTACTACGGCGAGGCCGACGAGGTGATCACCCCCGGCCTCGGCCAGCTGGCGCAGACCTATCAGCGGGCGATGGGCACGGGCAACCCGGCGGTGGAGGCGGTCTCGACCGGCAAGACCACCCATCGCGGCACCTTCGCCACCGCCGTGCCGCAGTGGAAGGCGTGGTTCGACGGGAAGTGAGGGGGCTAGGGGCGCCCATCGCTGGCGACCCATTGCTTCATCGCCACCAACAATTCAGCGGTCGGGTAATCTCTGATGTCGCGCTCGGAGAACCCTGCCGCCAGTTGCTGCTCATAATACCACGTCTGGAAGTCTTCATAGGCCGCGAGTATGCGCGTGGCGCCATCGGCCCGGATGTCGGCTTCGCTCACCAGCCAGTTGCGGACTTTGCGGATGGCGGTGGCAAACTGTCCCGCATGAGCCTGGATGTCGCAGCCGGCGAGATCCGAAATGGCGGCCTGATAACGATAAGGCTTTTCTTCCAGGATGAGGATTCTCTTGGCCCGGTGCTCGCCACCCGAGAACTGCCGGCAGCCATAGTCGAGGCCAAGTTCGAACGGCATGTTGAGCCGAAAATGCTCGCCCCGGCGGCGTGCCTGAATGCGGCTGAGATCGTGGATCGAGTATTTCGACTCCGCGATAAGCGTTTTGATTTTCTCTAGCCGCACCGCCCCAGAATCGGCACTTTCCGTGGCGATCCGCGGCGTAAAGCCGAGATAGATCGTGCAGAACAGCACCGCCTGAAGGATCGGCTCGAATTCTTCATCGAATGGGCAATTGATAAAGACGCTTCTGGCGAAGTCCGACAAGCATCACCCTTTGGGCGGGAAGGGATCCTTGCCGTAGGACAAGCGCTCGCGAATGCGGCCATCGGTGCCGTGAATGTAAAGCTCGGTGCCGCGCTCCTTGGCAATCGAGCGTGCGCGCGCAACGGCTTCCTGTTGGGTGGCGAATGTCGCACTGGCGCGGCCGGCACCCGTCGTCCGGACGATCCATTTGTCGCCACGCGGCGCGACATGTTGCGATTTCGTCGACATGGCTATGCCTGATCTGGTCAATGCCTCTCACGGAATATAGGCGCCGCTTCGCACCGCGCAATCGAATTCCCGTCGGGGAAGTGGCTGAAGCGAGGCCCCTCACCCCCACCACACCTCCGGCCCCACCGGCACCACGCCGGTGGGGTTGATGGTCTTGTGGCTCTCGTAATAGTGCCGCTTGATGTGGGTGAGGTTCACCGTGCCCGCGACCCCCGGCAACGCGTAGAACGCCCGCACGAAGCGCGACAGGTTCGGATAGTCGAAGATGCGGCGGATATTGCACTTGAAGTGGCCGACATAGACCGGGTCGAAGCGGATCAGCGTGGTGAACAGGCGGATATCGGCCTCGGTCAGCGCCTCGCCCAGCAGCCAGTCGCGGCCCTCAAGCCGAGCTTCCAGCGCGTCCAGCTCCTTGAACAGGGCGGTGACCGCCTCCTCATAGGCGTCCTGCGCGGTGGCGAAGCCGGCCTTGTAGACGCCGTTGTTCACCGCGTCATAGACGCGGGCGTTCAGCGCGTCGATCTCGCCGGCGAGGGCGGCGGGGTAATAGTCGTGCCGGTCCTCGGTGAAGGCGGCGAAGGCGGTGTTGAGCATGCGGATGATTTCCGCCGACTCGTTGCTGACAATGGTGCCGCGCTTTTTGTCCCACAGCACCGGCACGGTGACGCGGCCGGAATAGGCGGGATCGGCGGCGAGATAGACCTCGTAGAGCCGCTGCTTGCCGAGCACGGCATCGGTGGTGGCGCCCTCGCTCCGGCGGGCGGCGTGGTCGGCGAACACCCAGCCTTCCGCGCCCATGAAGGGATCGACCACCGAGACGGAGACGATGTCTTCGAGCCCCTTCAGCGCCCGCATGATGAGGGTGCGGTGGGCCCAGGGGCAGGCGAGCGAGACATAGAGATGGTAACGCCCGGCCTCGGCGGGAAAGCCGCCTTCACCGGAAGGGCCGGGGCTGCCGTCCGCCGTGATCCAGTTGCGGAAGCTCGTCGTGGTGCGCACGAAGCGCCCGCCCGTGCTCTTGGTGTCGTACCATTTGTCGACCCACTTGCCTTCGACCAGCAGTCCCATGCGCGCTCTCCCTGTTGCCGCTGACAATAGGGCGCGCGGCGGAGGAGGCCAGCTTTCCCGTTTGCACGAAGGAGAGGGCGGTCTTGCGCGGATGCCGGTATCAGCCGGCCGGGGCGAGGCGCTTCACATAGAGCAGCGTCGCGGTCAGCCCGCCATGCGGCTTCAGTGCGAAATCCGGGATGGCGCCGACGCGTGTGAAGCCGGCTTTCTCATAGAGCCCGGCGGCGCCTTCCTCTTCGGCGGTGTCGAGCACCAGCAGGGTGCGGCCGCGCAGGGTGGCCTGCCGCTCGGCCTCAATCAGCAGCGCGCGGGCCAGGCCCCGGCCGCGAAAGGCAGGCGCGGTCATCATCTTGGCGATCTCGGCGCGGTGCGGCTGGTTCTCCGGCAGAGCGAGCAGCAGCGTCACGGTGCTGGCGAGCGTGCCGTCGACGAAGGCGCCGAACACGATGCGTTCCCCGCGCGCCGCCGCTTCCAGGCTGGCGCGGGCGAAGGCGGCGGCTTTTTCCGGCGCCACGGGATGCATGAAGCCGACCGAGCCGCCCCCCGCCACCGTCTCGATGAGCAGGGCGGCGAGAGCGTCGATGGTGGCGGTGTCGGGGCCGAGGGGGCGGATGTCGGGCGCGGTCATGCCGGGAGCCTATTCCATGCCCTTCGTGCCCGGCAACGGCTCGACCTCGCGCGCTGTCCGTGCTATCGGGCGCGTCCGATCGAGGAAAGCCCGATGTTCCGGTTGCCGGCCCAGCGACGACGAGACGAGCGAGCCCGCCGCGCCTTTGCGCGCGTGTGCCTGCCCGTTCGCGCCCGCCGGCGGCCGTGATCCACGGCCGCTCGGTGCGGCGAACCGCCGATCCTGAGCGCCGAGAGTCCCGATGACCGAGCTTTCCATTTCCCTGCTGCCCGAAACCCCCGCCGACGATGCCGCCATCGAGCGGCTGATCGCCCGCACCTTCGGCCCCGGCCGCTATGCCCGCACCGCCTTCCGGCTGCGCGAGGGCAATCCGCACCGGCGCGACCTCTCCTTCACCGCTTCCATCGGCACCATGCTGGTCGGCTCGGTGCGGCTGACGCCGATCGTCATCGGCGAACTGCCGGCGCTGCTGCTCGGGCCGCTGACGGTGGAACCGCCCTTCCGCTCGCACGGCATCGGCCGGCGGCTGGTGGAACGGGCGCTGGACGCGGCGAAGGCGGTGCTGGCGCAGGGCGACGGCGCGGCGCGGCTGGTGCTGCTGGTGGGCGACGAGCCCTATTATGGCCGCATGGGCTTTCAGCGCGTGCCGCGCGGGCAGGTGAGCCTGCCCGGCCCGGTTGACCCGGCGCGGGTGCTGGTGTGCCCGCTCGACGCCACGCCGCTGGACGAGGTGCGCGGCGCCGTGCGCAAGGCCTTCGCCCCGGCGGCGCTTCAGGAAAGCGCGTAGCGCAGGCGCGCCATGCCATTGGCGTAGCGTTCGGTGTCTTCAAGCTGCAGCCGCCGGGCCGGCGTTGCGCCCGGCGGAAACAGCGGAATGCCGCCCCCGAGCAGCACGGGGATCACGAACAGGTCCAGCCGGTCGAGGGCGTCGGCGGCGATGAAGGCCGCCTGCAGCCCGCCGCCGCCGACCACCCACGCGGCGCCGTCTCCGTTCGTCCGCACATGGTCGATGAGCGCCGGGACGCCTTCCGTCCAGGCGGCAACGCCGGCAGGGGCGTCGTCGAGCGGGCGCGAGGTGACGATGAGCCCGCGCCGTCCGGCATAGGGCCAGCCGCCCGGCATGGCCATGATCGCCTCATAGGTCGCGCGGCCCATCACCACCGTGCCGATTTCGGCAATGAAGGCGTGATAGCCGGAATCGACATCGTCGAACGGGGTGAGCCAGTCGAGGCCGCCATTACGGTCGGCGATGTAGCCATCAAGGCTGGCGGCGATGAAGCCATAGATGCGGGTCATGGGTGCTCCGACTCGTTGGCGCACGAACATGACCGGTCGCGGGCGCGGGGGCCAGCCCCGGCGTCCGCTTATGCAGAAGCCAAGCCGCCGGGTCGGCCTTACCGTCCCTCGCGGGCCCAGGCGGCGGCGACGCCGGCGAGCAGGATGAGCAGGCCGGACAGGCCGGCAAAGAGCGGGAACAGGCCGAGCCCGCGCACGACGGAAACCTCGCGCATCTGCAGGCCCATCCAGTCCTCGCCGGCGAAGCGCTCGCCCGAGCGCACCGCGACGACACGCGGGACAAAGCCGGCGAGGTCCGCCATGCGCCAGACGCCGCCGCCGGTCGCTTCCAGGATCGGGCGCAGCGTCTGCGTGGTCGAGGTCACCTCGGCGAATTCGAGCGGGTTGAGCGGGCCGATATTCACCAGCGCCGTGTGGGTGCCGTCGCTGGCGCGCCACAGGCCGAGCATGTCGGCGGGGAAGGTGACGCGGAACAGGCCGGGCGCGGCGGGTTCCAGCGTCACGCGCCGCGTGGCGCCGGTGGGTGTGGTGATGGTGACGGGCGGGGCGCTGTCGCCCATGGTCTGGCGCTCGACCATGATGTCGCCGCCGCTGGCCACCATGCGCAGCCGCTCCTCCTCCAGATCCGGCTCCTTCATCAGCCAGTGCGAGAGCCGGCGCAGCAGGTCGATATGCGGGCCGCCGCCCTCATAGCCGCGCGCCCACAGCCAGAAATGATCGGACAGCAGCAAGGCGACGCGGCCTTCGCCGACGCGGTCGAGCAGCACCACGGGCTTGCCGTTCGGCCCGTCCATCACGCTGGTGCCGCGCGCGGCATCGGTGTCGACCAGACGGAAGAAGCGCGACCAGGCCGGCGGCGTGCTCTCCGAGCCCGGCAGAGCGCGGGTGACGGGGTGGCGCTGGCCGGCTTCGGTCAGTTGCGGGCGGTAGGGCGTCTCGGTCATCTGCCCCGTCGGGCCGGCGGGCAGGATGGCGTCGAGCGGGGTGTAATAGACCGAGCCGTCGGAGATGTAGTCGGTGCCGGCGGAAACCAGCAGCGCGCCGCCCTCCTGCACATAGCGCACGATATTGTCGAAATAGATCATCGGCAGCACGCCCTGCTGGGCGTAGCGGTCGAAGATGATGAGATCGAAATCCTTGATCTTTTGCTGGAACAGCTCGCGCGTCGGGAAGGCGATGAGCGACAGCTCGTTGATCGGCGTGCCGTCCTGCTTTTCCGGCGGGCGCAGGATAGTGAAGTGGACGAGATCGACATTCGCGTCGGATTTCAGGAGGTTGCGCCAGGTGCGCTCGCCGACATGCGGCTCGCCGGAGACGAGCAGCACGCGCAGCTTGTCGCGCACGCCGTCAATGGAGACGGCGGCGCGGTTGTTGACCGGGGTGAGTTCGCCCTCCAGCCCGGCGGCCTCGATCTCGACGATGTTGGCGCCGGCATGGGTGATCTCGACATCCACCTGCGCCGGCTGGCCCGAGGTGACGATGGGGCGGGCCACCACCTCGCCGTCGCGGCGCACGGTGACGGCGACGCGCGCCCCGGCCGGGGCGCCCTCGTCCTCGACGCGGTAGCCGATGGTCTGGTTCTGCCCGACAATGCCGAAGCGCGGGGTGGAGGTGAGCGCCACGCGCCGGTCGCGCTCGCCCTCATGGCCGGAGATGATGGCATGCACCGGCGCGCGGAAGCCGAGCGCGGCGACGGTAGCGGGGATGTCGTGCACCCGCCCGTCGGTGAGGAAGATGGCGCCGGCCACCCGCTCGGGCGGCACATCGGCGAGGCCGGCGGAAAGCGCGGTGAACAGGCGCGTGCCGTCCACCTCGCCGGCGCCGCCGCCAGCGTCGATGAAGCGGATCTCGGCGCCCTGTTCCTTCAGCCGGGCGAGGCGGCTGTCCAGCTCGGCGCGGGCGGCCTGCGTCATCTGCGTGCGCTCGCCGAAATCCTGGCTGGCGCTCTGGTCGACGACGACGGCGACCACGGTGGAGAGCGGCTCGCGTTCCTCGCGGGTCAGCGAGGGATTGGCCAGCGCCAGCACGGCCAGCGCAATGGCGAGCGCGCGCAGCAGCGAGCCGCGCGTGCGCGAGACAATGACCAGAAGCGCCACCGCGCTGGCGATCACCGCCGCGGCGATCAGCCAGGGCAGCGGGATCAGCGGATCGAAGGCGAGGCCGAGATTCATGGGAGGCATCCGTCGGCGCGGGTTTTACCCCCTCTCCCCAGGGGGGAGAGGGATGGGGTGAGGGGGCTGCACGCACCGGCAGCGTCGTGGCCCCTCACCGACCCGCTGCGCGGGCCCCCTCTCCCCGACGGGGAGAGGGAGGCGGGCGGGGTGACCTGAAAACAACTCACTGCCCCAGCCTTTCCAGCAGCGCCGGCACATGCACCTGATCGGCCTTGTAGTTGCCGGTGAGCACATACATGACGAGGTTGGCGCCGGCGCGGAAGGCGAGTTCGCGCTGGCGCGGGCCGCCATCGGAGACCGGGAGCAGGGGCTGGCCGTATTCGTCCACCGCCCAGGCGCCGGCGAGGTCGTTGGAGGTGATGACGACCGGCGACACGCCGTCGCCGGCGCGGGCCGGGCGTTCCTCCGCCTCGTCGGCGGCGGGCAGCGCTTCCACCCAGGTGGTGCCGCCGGTGAAGCGGCCGGGGAAATCGCGCAGCAGATAGAACGCCTTGGTCAGCACATGGTCGCGCGGCACCGGCTCCAGCTCGGGAATGTCGAGCCCCTCCAGAATGGCGCGCAGCGTCGCATTGGCGGGCGAACCGGCGCCGTTGGAGCCGGGCAACGTGGTCTCGGCGTCGCGCGTGTCGAAGATGACGGTGCCGCCCTGCTTCATGAAGGCGTCGACGCGCGCCAGCGTCTGCGGGCTCGGGCGCTCGGCGCCGGGCACGATCGGCCAGTAGATCAGCGGGAAGAAGGAGAGCTCGTCGCGCGCGACGTCGACGCCCATCGGCTCGCCGGCTTCCAGCGCGGTGCGCTCACCGAGGAAATCGGTGAGCCCCTTCAGCCCGGCGCGGCTGACCGCGTCGGTCTCGGCATCGCCGGTGACGACATAGGCGAGGCGGGTGGAATTGGTCGCCTGCAGCGCGAAATCGATCTCGCCCGGCGTCATCGGCTTGTCCGGCGCGGCGGCCGGTGCAGGAGCCTGCGCGCTCTGGGCGAGCGGCGGGGTCATGGGCTTGGGCTGGGCATGGGCGTCGCCCGGCGCGCCGGTGGCGAGGCCGAGCGCCAGCAACAGCGCGGCCGCACCCCCGGCCGTCCGACGGGAGGTGAGGCGGGAGGCGCCGCCGGCGAGCAGGAACACGATCATGGCGTCGACCAGAAGGAGGGCCAGCAGCGCCACCAAGAGCGGCGCGCGCAAATCGCGCGGGGCGGCGTCGCGGTAGGGCTCCAGCCGGCCGAGGCTTGAGAGGTCCAGCGCCACCAGCCGGTCGCGCGGCAACAGGGCGTTGACCGCCACCAGCCCGTCCGGCGGGCCGTAGAAGCCCGGCGGATGGTCGGCGCTGGCGCGGCCGCGATAGCCGACGGGAATCGCCTTGGCGGTGGGCAGGGTCGGGCGGAAGGCGCCGAAGCCGTCGAGCAGCCGGGTGGGGGCGAGCGTCTCGCCACTCAGCACCGGCCCGCCGGTGGCATCCGTCGCGGCTTCGCTGGCGGTGGCACCGCCCAGCGCCACCACCCGGCGCAGCATTTCCACGAAGGCGCCCGAGATCGGCAGGTTCGACCACGACGTGTCGGCGGTGACGTGGAACAGCACCAGCGTGCCGGCGCCGCGCCGCTCGCCGGTGACGAGCGGCGTGCCATCGGTGAGCGTCGCCCAGGTGCGGGAGGCCAACAGCCCGTCGGGTTCGGCCAGCACCTGGCGGTTTACGGTGATGTCGTTCGGAACCGCCACGTCGCGGAACGGGCCTTCGGCCGAAAAGCCGCCGAGCGCCTGCGGCTGTTCCCAGGACAGCGAGCCGCCGAGCACGCGCCCGCCGCGCCGCAGCGTCACCGGCACCAGCTCGTCCGAGCCATTGGCGAGGCGCGGGCCGGCGAAGCGGATGAGCACGCCGCCGCCCTCCACCCAGCGGGCGAGGCGGGCCTGCGTCTGCGCCGGCAGGGTACCGACATCGGAGAGAATGATCACCGGCAGCTTCTGCTCGATGAAGCGGTCCACCGCCTCGGCAGTGGAGGTGCCCTCGGCGGTGCGGATATCGGCGAAGGGGGCGAGCGCCCGCGTGAGGTAATAGGACGGCGCGAGCAAGGGCTGGCGCTGGTCGGCGGCGACGCCGGAGACCACGCCGACGGTGCGGCGGCGCCAGCGCTTGTCGAGCAGCTGCACCGCGCCGGCAGAGGCCTCGTCGCGAATGTCGAGCCGTGCCACCTCGTTGCGGATTTCCACCGGCAGGTCGAAGCGGGCCTCGCTCTCGCCGGCGCCGGCGGTGAAGGCGAAGGGCGCCTCGCCCAGCGGCAGGCCGCGCATGTCATAGGCGCGCACCATGCCGGCGCGAGGTGCGCTCTCGCGGCCGGCGCGCAGCACCTTCACGGTGAGCGCGTCCACCGCATTGTCGGCCGCCGCCAGCGCCAGCGGCTCGGTGACGCCATCGACCAGCGTGGTGAGCGGCCGGTTGCCAATGATGGCGGCGAGATCGGCCGGGGCGGTGCCGGCGCTGTCGAGGGCGACGCCGTCGGAGAGATAGATCACGCTCGCCTCCGGCGCGGCGGCGAGCGCCTTGGCCAGGCTGGCGAAAGCCGGGGCGCGGTCGGGCACGAAGGCCGCGGGGGCGAGCGTGCGCAGCCGCTCGCGCGCCTCGCGCGGGGAGATCACGCGGGGCTCCAGCGGCGGCTCGCCGGTGGGGATGAGGATGACGCCGCGCCCTTCGAGATCGGCATCGGCGACCACGCCCTCGGCGCTGGCGAGGCGCGCAGACCAGCCGGCGGCGGCGGGCCAACCGGAATCGATGAGCAGCACCACCGGGCCGGACGAGGCCGGGCCGGCGACGGGCGGATTCCAGATCGGCCCGGCGGCGGCAAGGATGATGAGCGCGGCCAGCAGGAGCCGCAGCACGGTGAGCCACCACGGCGTGCGGGCCGGGGTTTCTTCCTTTGGCGGAATGTCGAGCAGCAGGCGCATTGGCGCGAAGGCGAGCTTGCGCGGACGCGGCGGCACGAGGCGCAGCAGGAACCAGAGCAGCGGCAGGGCGGCGAGCGCGGTCAGCAGCAGCGGGGTGGCGAAGGCGAGGGGCAGCCCGAAAAGTCCGGTCATGCCAGATGCCCCGAAACATGCCCCGTCTCGTCAGCGGCGCCCTCGCGCGGCGGCACGGCGCCAAGGCCGCCGCTCATGCGCGCATGCAGCGCCAGCAGCACCTCGCTCGCCGGCCGGTCGGTGCGGTGGACGAGGAAGCTCCAGCGGTGGCGCTCGGCCTCGCGGCGAATGGCGTCGCGATGGGCCGCGACGCGGGCGACATACTCCGCCCGCACCGTCTCGGCCCGGCCGATGGTCAGCGTGGCGCCGCTTTCCGGCTCGCGGAATTCGACGCGGCCGGAATAGGGGAAGGTCTCTTCCGCCGGATCGCACACCTGCACCACATGGCCGTTGGCGCCGGAGGAGGAGAGGCCGCCAAGGCTCGCCACCACCTCCCGCGTCGGGCTCCACAGGTCGCCGAGCAGCACCACTTCCGCCAGCGGCGAGGGAGCGAAGGCGGGCGGCAGGCTTTGCGGCAGGCTGGCGGCGTGGATGAGCGATTCCGCCATCTTCTCGACGATGCGGCGCGAGGCGGAAGGGCGCATCACGCCGGGAATGCCGACCCGCTCGCCACCCCGCACCAGCAGGTCCGCCAGGGCGAAGGCGAGCACGAGCGCGCGGTCGCGCTTGGTCTCCCACACCAGCGGCGAGGCAAACACCATGGAGGCGGAGAGGTCCGGCCAGATCCACACCGTGTGCGCGGCTTCCCATTCGCGCTCGCGGACATAGAGATGATCGTCCCGGGCGGAGCGGCGCCAGTCGACGCGGGCCGAGGGCTCGCCATCGTTGAAGCGGCGGTACTGCCAGAAATTCTCGCCCGTGCCGGCGCGGCGGCGCCCGTGCAGGCCGTGATAAACACTGGCGGCGATGCGGCGCGCTTCCAGCACCAGCCGGGGCATGGCCGCGACAAGGCCGGCCGCGTCCTGCGCGGCGCCTCGCACGGCGGTATCGGCGTCGAATTCCACCCGGTCAGGTCTCCGTCACACGGTTGGCGGCTCGCGCCGCCGTTACAACACAGGCTTGGCGGCGCGCGCCGCCGTTACAAACAGCTTCAGCCGATCCGCTTCGCCAGCTTGGCGATCACGCCCGGCACCGTCTCGCCATCGGCGCGGGCGGCGAAGGTGAGCGCCATGCGGTGCTTGAGCACGGGTTCGGCCAGCGCCACCACATCGTCCACCGACGGGGCGTAGCGCCCGTCCAGCAGCGCGCGGGCGCGCACCGCCAGCATCAGCGACTGCGAGGCGCGCGGGCCGGGGCCCCAGGCGATGAACTTCGAGAGGTCGCCCGCCTCCGACCCCGGACGGGCGGAGCGGACCAAGGTGAGGATGGCCTCGACTACGGATTCGCCCACGGGGAGGCGGCGCACCAGACGCTGGGCGGCGGCGAGTTCGTCCGCCGTCATCACCGCGCGCGGCTTGGTCTCTTCCGCGCTTGTGGTGTCGAACAGGATTTTCCGCTCGGACTCACGGTCGGGGTAATCGACATCGATTTCCATGAGGAAGCGGTCGAGCTGGGCTTCGGGCAGGGGATAGGTGCCCTCCTGCTCCAGCGGGTTCTGCGTCGCCAGCACATGGAAGGGCTTCGGCAGATCATGGCGCACGCCGGCGACCGTGACATGGCCCTCCTGCATCGACTGCAGCAGCGCCGACTGGGTGCGCGGCGAGGCGCGGTTGATCTCGTCCGCCATCAGGAGCTGGGCGAAGACCGGGCCGGGAATGAAGCGGAAGGAACGCCGCCCGCCGGCGCTTTCCTCCAGCACCTCGGCGCCGAGAATGTCGGAGGGCATGAGGTCGGGCGTGAACTGCACGCGCCGGGCGTCGAGCCCCAGCACCACGCCGAGCGTTTCCACCAGCTTGGTCTTGGCAAGGCCCGGCACGCCGACCAAGAGGCCGTGGCCGCCGGACAGCAGGGTGATGAGCGTGCGCTCGACCACCGCTTCCTGGCCGAAAATCACCGCGCCGATGCCGGCCCGGGCGGCGCGGACATTGGCGGCGGTGGATTCCGCCGTGCGGATGATCATGTCATCGAGGGATTCGAAATTCTCGCCGGTGGCGGATGTCATGGCGTGCTCCTGCAATTCCAAATCCCGCGTCCCCGCCCGGCCCGAAGGCCGCACCGCGAGACGCCCCGTCGCTTCCACCCCGCGCCGATTGTGCGCTGCAACACGAACGAGTGCAACGCGTGGAACGCACAACCGCGCGAGGGATTCGCGCGCCGGCTTGGGCTTCCGCAGGGCTGAGCTTACGCTATCCTGCAACCGCGTCGACTATCGGGCGGGGGATCACGACTGCGCGATTGCATGCGTGTGACAGGGATTTCCCCATGAACTCAGAAACTTCCGCGCGGATTGACGATTTGGTGCGCGCGCTCGGAAACAGCCCCGCGCAAGCCCTGCCGCCGGTGGAGCGGTGGAATCCGCCCGATTGTGGCGAGATCGACATCGTGATCGACCGCGAGGGCGTGTGGCACCATGAGGGCCGGCCGATCCGCCGCCCGGCGCTGGTGCGCCTGTTCGCCTCGGTGCTGCGGCGCGAGGGCGAACGCTACGTGCTGGTGACGCCGGTGGAGAAGCTGGGCATCCGGGTGGAGGACGCGCCCTTCCTCGCCGTCGCGATGGCGGTGGAGCCGGAAGGGGCGGGGGAGGGCGCGCCGCGCCTTATCTTCCGCACCAATCTCGACGATGTCGTCGCCTGCGACCGCGACCATAAGCTGCGGGTCGACATACGGGCGGATGGCGAGCCGCGACCCTATGTCTATATCCGTCGCGGCCTGTGGGCGCGGCTGACCCGCGCCGTCTTCCTCGATCTCGCCGAGCGGGCGGAAGAGCGCGTGATGGACGGGCGGCGCGTCTTCGGCGTCGCCTCGGGCGGGGCGTTCTTCGCGCTGGCGCCCGCCGAAGAGCTGGACGAGGAGGGATGAACGCCTTGCCTGTGAACGTGCTGACGACGCCGGAGACGACCGACGCGGCGCCGCTCGACCTCGGCGACTTTCTCGCCCGCGCCCGTGCCCGCCTGCTCGCCGTGCCGGACCTCGATGGCGACCCGGTGCGCGGCGACCATGAGCTGACGCCGGAATTCCGCGCGCTGGTCGATGCCCGCCCGGTGCGCGGGGCGGCGGTGCTGGTGCCGATCATCGCCCGCGAGCGGCCGACCGTGCTGCTCACCCTGCGCTCGGCGCATCTTTCCAGCCATGCGGCGCAGATCGCCTTTCCCGGCGGCAAGATCGACCCGCAGGACGACGGCCCGCTCGGCGCGGCGCTGCGCGAGGCGCAGGAGGAGGTGGGGCTGGCGGCTGATCTGGTGGACCCGCTCGGCTATCTCGACCCCTATCTCGCCCGCACCGGCTATCGCATCGTGCCTGTCGTGGGGCTCGTCCAGCCGGATTTCGGGCTGACGCTGAACCCCGGCGAGGTGGACGAAGCCTTCGAGGTGCCGCTGGATTTTCTGATGAATGACGGCAACCACCAGCGCGAAAGCCGCGAATGGCTCGGCATGGTCCGCACCTTCCACGCCATGACCTATGAGAAGCGCCGCATCTGGGGCATCACCGCCGGCATATTGCGCAGCCTTTACGAGAGGATCTACGCCTGATGGCCCGTATCCTCGCCCAGCTCGCGCTGTTCGTCCTGCCTTTCCTCGCCTTCGCGCTGTATCTGCGCTACGGCCGCAAGGTCGATTCCTGGCTTTCCGGCTGGTCGCTGCGGGCGATGCTGGTGTGTTCCGTCATCGCCGTGCTGCTGGTGGCGGGCAGCCTTTATGTGTTCGAATCCTCCTCGCGCGGGCCGACCACCGGCCGCTATGTGCCGCCGACCTGGAAGGACGGGGTGATGGTGCCGGGGCATATCGAATGAACCCGCTTCTTGAAGGGCGCCCGGGCCTGGCCCGCGTGCTCGCCGCGCTCGATGGGGACGGCGAAGAGGCGCGCATCGTCGGCGGCGCGGTGCGCGACTGGCTGATCGGGCGCGGGCTCCGCTCGGATATCGACATCGCCACCACCGCTCTGCCGGACGAGATCACGCGCCGCGCCCACGCCGCCGGGCTGAAGCCGGTGCCGACCGGCATCGAGCACGGTACGATCACGGTCATCGCCGAGGGCGAGCCCTATGAAGTGACCACGCTGCGCGAGGATGTGGAGACCGACGGGCGGCGGGCGCGCGTCGTCTTCGGCCGCAGCTGGGAGCATGACGCGCAGCGGCGCGACTTCAGCATGAACGCGCTTTACCTCACCCGCACCGGCGCGGTGGTCGATCTCGTCGGCGGCGTGGAAGATGCCAGGGCCGGGCGCGTGCGCTTCATCGGCGATGCCGATACCCGCATCCGCGAGGATTACTTACGCATCCTTCGGCTGTTCCGCTTCCACGCCTCGTTCGGCCGGGGACCGCTCGATGCGGACGCGCTGGCGGCGGCGGCGCGCCACCGCGCCGGGCTGGGCCAGCTTTCGCGCGAGCGGGTGCGGGCGGAGCTGATGAAGCTGCTTGTCGCCCCCCGCGCCGCCGAGACGCTGGCGCAGATGCAGGCGGCCGGGCTGCTGGCGCCGGTGCTGGGGCGGGAGGGCGCCGTCGCCACCTTCGCCCGCCTCGCCGAGGTGGAGGCGGCGCTGGGGCTGCCGCCCGACGCCGTGCGGCGGCTGGGCGCGCTTGGCGTGCGCGAGCCCGCGGACGCGGAGGCGCTGCGCGAGGGGCTGCGGCTGTCCAACACCGAAGCCGCGCGGCTTACCGCGCTGGCCGGCCCGGCACCGACGCCAGGCATGTGCGAGAAGGGGCAGAAGGCGTTTTTGTACCGCATGGGCCGGCAGGCGTTTCAGGACCGGGCGCTGATTGCCTTCGCCCGCGCCGGGGCGCCGCTTGACGATGAAGGCTGGCGCGCCCTGGCCGCCATCGCCGCCGACTGGCCGCTACCCGTGTTTCCGCTCAAGGCGGCGGATTTCCTCACGCGCGGCATGGCCCCCGGCCCGGCGCTCGGCGCGGCGCTGAGGCGGGCGGAGGAGGCGTGGGTCGAGGCCGGCTTCCCCTCCGGCGAGGCGGCTCTGGCGGAGATCGTCACGGGGGCGGTGGGCTGAACGCCAGCGCCCCCTGCCGGGGTGTGGCGGGGGCGTGCCAGGGTTCAGCGCGGGCATGCCCCTCTTTTCCCTCATGCCCGGGCTTGACCCGGGCACCCAGAGACGGCGCCAGTCGGGGCTGCTGTGAGTGGCGGAGCGGCGGGAAGGCTTGACCCGGGCACCTAGAGACGGCCCCAGTCGGGGTTGAGGGGTGAGTGCGCGAGCGGCGGGAAGGCTGGGTCCCCGGGTCAAGCCCGGGGATGAGGGCGTGCGGCAGGGGCGGGTCGCGCTCCGCCTTCTCCGGAGCCGCCCATACTCCTCATGCCCGGGCTTGACCCGGGCACCCAGAGACATTCCGGCCGGGGCTGAGATGGGAGTGGTGAGCGGCGGGAAGGCTGGGTCCCCGGGTCAAGCCCGGGGATGAGGGCGTGCGGGCGGGGCGGGTCGCGCTCCGCCTTCTCCGGGCCGCCCATACTCCTCATGCCCGGGCCTGACCCGGGCACCCAGATACGGTTCTCCCGGGGCTGAGACGTGAGTGCGGGAGGGGCGGCAAGGCTGGGTCCCCGGGTCACCCCCGGGGATGAGGGACGGCACAAATGCAAAAGGGCCCCTTGCGGGGCCCTTCGCGTGTCGGTGTCTGGCGGGAGGGGGGGCGCCTTAGTGCGCGACGTCCTTCCACACCTTCTTCTTGGTGAAGTAGAGCAGGCCGGCGAAGATGATGAGGAAGATCATCACCTGGAAGCCGATACGCTTGCGCGCTTCGAGGTGCGGTTCCGCCATCCACATCATGAAGGCGGTGACGTCGCGCGAATACTGGTCGAGCGTCTCCGGCGAGCCGTCGGAATAGGTCACCTGCCCGTCGGAGATGGGCTGCGGCATCTTGATGGCGTGGCCGGGGAAGTACTTGTTGTAATGCGCGCCTTCCGGCAGGGCGAAGCCCTCCGGCGGCTCCTCATAGCCCACCAGCAGGGCGTGGATGTAGTCCGGGCCCTGCTCCTGATACTGGGTGAAGATGTCGATCAGGAAGCCGGGGAAGCCGACCTCATAGGTGCGCGCCTTGGCGAGCGTCGAGAAGTCCGGCGGGTAGGCGCCGCCATTGGAGGCGCGGGCCGCCTGCTCGTTCGGGAAGGGCGAGGGCCAGCGGTCGGACAGCCGGCCGGGGCGGTCGAACATGTCGCCCGCATCGTTCGGCCCGTCCTGCACCTGGTAGCTCTCCGCCACCGCCTTGGCCTGCGCCTCGCTGAAGGAGGGACCGCCGGGCTGGGCGAGGTTGCGGAACGAGAACAGGTGCGCCGCGTGGCAGGAGGCGCAGACTTCCTTGAACACCTGGAAGCCGCGCTGCAGCTGCGCCTGATCGAACGTGCCGAACGGACCGGCGAAGCTCCACTCCTCGCGGGGGGGCTTGGGCGCGCCCTCGGCGGCAAGCGCCGGGGCGGCCAGGCCGAACGCCAGCGCGGCGACGGCGAGCGGACGGAGAAGAGTGGAACGGAAGGACATGGTGGTGCTCATGATGATCCGCTCAACCCTTGGTCTGTGGCGCCGAGACGCCCGCCGAGGCCGGTGCCGCGCCCTTGTTCTTGCCCAGCACGGCCTCGGTGATGGAGGCCGGCACCGCCTTCGGCTTCTCGAACAGGCCGAGCAGCGGAAGGATGATGAGGAAATGGGCGAAGTAGTAGATGGTCAGGATGCGGCCGGCGATGACATAGCCGCCTTCCGCCGGCTTGGAACCGAGCCAGCCGAGACCGATGCACACCGCGATCCAGATCCAGAAGAACTGCTTGAACAGCGGACGGTACACGCCCGAGCGCACCTTCGACGTGTCGAGCCACGGCACGAAGAACAGCACGATGATCGCGCCGAACATGGTGAGCACGCCGCCGAGCTTGTCCGGCACCGCGCGCAGCATGGCGTAGAACGGCAGGTAGTACCATTCGGGCACGATGTGCGCGGGCGTCACCAGCGGGTTGGCCGGGATGTAGTTGTCGGCATGGCCGAGATAGTTCGGGATGTAGAACAGGAACCAGGCGAAGAAGATGAGGAAGCACACCATGCCGAACGCGTCCTTGATGGTCGCGTAAGGGGTGAAGGGCACGGTGTCCTTGGCGCTCTTCGGCTCGACGCCGGTCGGGTTGTTCTGGCCGACCACATGCAGCGCCCAGACGTGCAGGACGACGACGCCCGCGATCATGAAGGGCAGCAGATAGTGCAGCGAGAAGAAGCGGTTGAGCGTCGCGTTATCGACCGAGAAGCCGCCCCACAGCCATTCCACGATGGTCGGGCCGACGACCGGGAAGGCGGAGAACAGGTTGGTGATGACGGTGGCGCCCCAGAAGCTCATCTGGCCCCACGGCAGCACATAGCCCATGAAGGCGGTGGCCATCATCAGCAGATAGATGATGCAGCCGAGGATCCACAGCACCTCGCGCGGGGCCTTGTAGGACCCGTAATAGAGGCCGCGGAACATGTGGATGTACACCGCGATGAAGAACATCGAGGCGCCGTTCGAGTGGATGTAGCGGATCAGCCAGCCATAGCTGACATCGCGCATGATGTGCTCGACGGAATCGAACGCCAGCGTGATGTGCGGCGTGTAGTGCATCACCAGCACCACGCCCGACAGAATCTGGCAGACCAGCATCAGCGACAGGATGCCGCCGAAGGTCCACCAGTAGTTCAGGTTGCGCGGCGTCGGATAGGCGACGAAGGAGGAATGGATCAGGCCGACCAGGGGCAGCCGGCTCTC
The DNA here is from genome assembly GCF_022836935.1 of Ancylobacter polymorphus. Classification (NCBI taxonomy): domain Bacteria; kingdom Pseudomonadati; phylum Pseudomonadota; class Alphaproteobacteria; order Hyphomicrobiales; family Xanthobacteraceae; genus Ancylobacter; species Ancylobacter polymorphus. Next base: position 2,662,071 of record NZ_CP083239.1, read on the forward strand.
GAACCACTTGAGCGCCGGGTGCTTCGGCTCGAACGTGGAATGTCCGCTCATCTTTGAATATCCCTGAACGCCGGCTCAGCCGATGGAGATCTTCGTGTCGGACACGAACTTGTAGGGCGGGACTTCGAGATTGGTCGGCGCCGGCCCGCGACGGACCCGGCCGGCCGTGTCGTATTCCGACCCGTGGCAGGGGCAGAACCAGCCGTCATATTCGCCGGAATGGCCGATCGGCACGCAGCCGAGATGGGTGCAGATGCCGATGACGACCAGCCACTTCTCGTGGCCCTCGCCGGCGCGGTTCTCGTCGGTCGCCGGGGCGTCCGCCGCGAGATTGGCATTGCGGGCGATCGGATCGAGCAGCGCGGTGAGCTGCACGCCCTTGGCCTCGGCAATGTCCTTCTCCGTGCGGTTCCACACGAAGACCGGCTTGCCGCGCCACTTCACCGTGACCATCTGGCCTTCGGCGACCTGCGACAGGTCCACCTCGGTGGAGGACAGCGCGAGGACCGAAGCGTCGGGCTGAAGCTGGGAGATGAAGGGCCACACGAGTGCGGCGGCGCCGACCGCGCCCATGGCGCCGGTGGCGATGTAGAGAAAGTCGCGGCGCGTGGTACCCGCCGTCTCAGTTGCTGCCACGATGGTTTCCTTTCCCCTCGAACCCGTCACCGCTGCCTTGGCCCGCCGTCCGTCGCGGCGCCCAGCGCTCGCACGAAACAGGCAGGCGTCCGCGTGGCACGCGGTCGACCCTACCTTCGATTGCCTCTAATTGCATCCGGGCCGTCCCTTGTCCAGATGAACCCAGTGCGGCAACCCGTCCTGCCCCCAGCGCGCGAGGGGTCTTCGCGCCCGGCGGGGCGGGCCGGCCGGTCGCATCGGGCGCCGCACGCCGCGCGGCGGGCGCAGATTCCGGCGCCACCAGCCTTGCCGCCGGGCCGGTGGCTGGCCTAGGCAACGCACTCCTGCCGCGTCGCGGCCGGGCGAGGGAGGGGTTTCTCATGACGCTGGCGCTGGCGCTCTATCAGCCGGATATCGCGCCGAATGCCGGCACGCTGGCGCGCATGAGCGCCTGTTTCGGCCTGTCGCTGCACATTATCGAGCCGGCGGGCTTTCCTGTCGGTGATGCCGGCTTCCGCCGGGCGGGGATGGACTATCTCGACCGCGCCGCCATCACCCGCCATGCGAGCTTCGCGGCGTTCGAGGTCTGGCGGGCCGGGGAGGGGCGGCGCCTCGTTCTGTGCACCACGCGCGGCGCGGTGACCTACACCGCCTTCACCTTCGCGCCCGACGACGTGCTGCTGCTCGGTCGCGAAAGCGCCGGCGTGCCGGAGGAGGTGCATCAGGCGGCCGATGCGCGAATCGTCATCCCGCTGGTGGCGGGCGCCCGCTCGCTCAATGTCGCGCTGGCGGGGGCGATGATTCTCGGCGAGGCGCTGCGGCAGACGGGGGGATTGGGGGCGGTGCGGAGCTGATGTTGCGCGACGTATCATGTTGAGATACGTTTGCTGCGTCGTCCACGCCGCACGCCACGATGATCGTCAGTTTCAGGGACAAGAGAACGGAGGCGGTGTGGAGTGGCCGTGTCGGCAAGGGTTTTCCTGCCGATCTGGTGCGGGTGGCGCAGCGCCGGCTCGCCATGCTCAACGCCGCGGTGACGCTGGAGTCGCTGCGCGTGCCGCCGGCCAACCGGTTGGAAGCGCTGAAGGGCGACCGTGCCGGCCAGCATTCCATCCGCATCAACGACCAGTTTCGCATCTGCTTTCTCTGGCGCGAGGGCAATGCGGCCGAGGTCGAGATCACCGACTATCACTGAGGAGCGCGCGATGATCGGCCCAACTCCGCCCATCCATCCCGGCGAAATCCTGCGCGAGGAGTTTTTGCTGCCGCTTGGGCTCAGGCCCTATGGCCTCGCCAAGGCGCTGCACGTGCCGCGTACCCGCATCGAGCGGCTGGCGCGCGAGGACGTGCCGGTCACGGCTGACACGGCGCTGCGGCTGGGCCGCTATTTCGGCACCGGCCCGGAATTCTGGATGAATCTCCAGACCGCGTTCGATCTCGCCAAGACGCAGGCGGAACGGCCGGAGCTCGCGAACATAACCCCGCGCGAGGCTGCCTGAGCCTTCGTCCTCGGTATACGGCCCATAGCCCCTCCGCCCCGCGCGGTGCTAGCTGTGGGCCAGCACATGGTGAACGCCTGACAGGAGCCCGGCGACGTGAGCGTTGCGTTTGCGAAGGAAGAGAGCGCCGAGGCGGCGTCGGAGACCATTCTGCCGCCGCGGCCGATTTCGGGGCGAATCAATCTGGTGACGCAGGCGGGGCTCGCGAGGCTGCAGGCGGAACTCGCCGCCGCGCAGCAGGCGCTGGCGGCCGCGAACGCGTTGGACGATGTCAATGAGCGGCGCCGGCAGGCGGCGATTCCGCTGCGCGATGTCAGCTACTATGCCCAGCGCGTGGAGACGGCCCAGCTTTCCCCGCCTCCCGCCTCGCACGAGGTCGTCGCCTTCGGCCACACGGTGAGTTTCGAGCGGGAAGATGGCCGGGTGCAGACCTACCGCATTGTCGGCGAGGATGAGGCCGACCCGTCGCGGGCGACGATCTCGCATGGCTCCCCCGTCGCGCTCGCCCTGATGGGGAAGTCCGTCGGCGACGTGGTCGAGTTGGGGGGGCGCAGCCTCGAAATCCTCTCCATCGCCTGGGTCGACGAGGCCGGCGGCTAGAACGCCCTTATTCCGCCGCCGCCTCGACCTCGTCCGCGTCGATGAAGCCGCCGGACTGGCGGTGCCAGAGCCGGGCATAGAGGCCGCCCTTCGCCACCAGCTCGGCATGGGTGCCGCTCTCGACGATGCGCCCGTGCTCCATCACCACCAGCCGATCCATGCGGGCGATGGTGGAGAGGCGGTGGGCGATGGCGATCACCGTCTTGCCGGTCATCAGCTCGTCGAGATTGGCCTGGATCGCCGCTTCCACCTCCGAATCGAGCGCCGAGGTCGCTTCATCGAGGATGAGGATCGGCGCGTCCTTCAGCAGCACCCGGGCGATGGCGATGCGCTGGCGCTGGCCGCCGGAGAGCTTCACCCCGCGCTCGCCGACATGGGCGTCGAGCCCGACGCGCCCCTGCGGGTCGGACAGCGTGTCGATGAAGCTGTCCGTATGCGCGCGCCGCGCGGCGGTGCGGATGGCGTCCTCGCTGGCGTCCGGTCGGCCATAGGCGATGTTGTCGCGCACGGAGCGGTGCATCAGCGACGTATCCTGCGTCACCACGCCGATCTGCGCGTGCAGCGAATCCTGCGTCACGCCGCGCACATCCTGCCCGTCGATCAGCACGCGCCCCGATTCCGGGTCGTAGAAGCGCAGCAGCAGGCTCATCAGCGTCGACTTGCCGGCACCGGAGGGGCCGACCAGCCCCACGCGCTCGCCGGGGCGGATGGTGAGGGAGAGGTCGTCGATCACGCCCCCGCCCTTGCCATAGTGGAACGACACGCGCTCGAAGCGGATCTCGCCTTCGCTCACACGCAGCGCCGGGGCGGCGGGCGCGTCCGCCACCTCGCGCGGGCGCGACAGGGTGGTGATGGCCTCCTGCACCGTGCCGACATTCTCGAACACGCCGGTGACCACCCACATGATCCAGCCGGACATGTTGACGATGCGGATCGACAGGCCGGTGGACAGGGCGATGGCGCCGAGATTGATCGCGCCCACCGACCACAGCCAGATGCCGAGCGCGCCGACCGCGCCCAGCATCAGGCTGTTCAGCACGCTGATGGTGAAGGCCATGCGCGAGATGTGCCGCTGCTGGCGGCTGTTGTCGTCGACATTGCGCGCCAGCGCCGCGCGGACATAGCTGTCCTCGCGGTCGGAATGGGCGAACAGCTTCACGGTGAGGATGTTGGTGTAGCTGTCCACCACCCGCCCGGTGAGGGCCGAATTGCTCTCGGCGGTGCGCTTGGACAGATGCCGGATGCGCGGCACGAAGACGGCGAGCGCCAGCACATAGAGGCCGATCCACGCCACCATCGGCAGCGCGAGGCGCCAGTCGGCCTCGGCGAAGAGCAGCACCGCGCTCACCGCGTAAATGCCGGCGTACCACAGCGCGTCGATCACCTCGACCACCGAGCCGCGCAGGGCCGGGCCGGCCTGCAGCACCCGCGTGGCGATGCGGCCGGCGAAGTCGTTGCTGAAGAAGCCGACGCTCTGGCGGATCACCCAGCGATAGGACTGCCAGCGGATCATCGGCCCGACCTTGGCGGTGATCGTCTGCCGCACCAGCAAATCGTGCAGCAGATTGGCCAAGGGGCGCGCGACGACGACGACGAAGGCCATCCACAGCAGCAGCCCGCCATGGTCGGTGAAGAAGGTCTGCGGGCTGGAGGCCTGCAGAAGGTCGACGATCTGGCCGATATAGCGGAACAGCGAGACCTCGATCAGCGCGACGACGAAGGCCGCGCCGAGCGCCGCGACGTAGACCCAGCCGGTCTGGCGCACGAAGTGCCAGTAAAACGCGATCAACCCTTCCGGCGGCTGCCCGATGGGCGCGGGATGGAAGGGGTCGACCAGCTTCTCGAACAGGGTGAAGATGCGCGTCAGCATGGGCCGCCTTCTGCGCTCGCGATGCGGCACCTTTGTGTCCCCCGGCGGGGGACGGTTTCCCCTGGGGGCCGGCGGTATCATAAGAATGTAATGGTTCCGGCGCAGCCTCCCGCGCCTTGCCGATTGCGCCTTGACCGACGGAGACCCCGCATGCGCCCGCGCCACGCCGAGAATCACTATGTCGACCGTGCCGGCTGGCTGCGTGCCGCCGTGCTGGGGGCCAATGACGGCATCCTCTCCACCGCCAGCCTCATCGTCGGTGTCGCCGCCGCCAATGCTGAGCGCGACGCCGTGCTGCTCGCCGGCATTGCCGGGCTGGTGGCGGGCGCCATGTCGATGGCGGCGGGCGAATATGTCTCCGTCTCCTCGCAATCCGACACCGAGCGTGCCGACCTCGCGCGCGAGACCGCCGAGCTCGCCGCCGACCCCGCCGGCGAGGAGGAGGAACTGGCGCAGATCTATGTCGGGCGCGGGCTCGATCCGGCGCTCGCCCGCCAGGTGGCGCGGCAATTGATGGCCAAGGACGCGCTGGAGGCGCATGCGCGCGACGAACTCGGCATGAACGAGATCACCGCCGCCCGCCCGGTGCAGGCGGCGCTGGCCTCCGCCGCCAGCTTTGCCGCCGGCGCGGCGCTGCCGCTGGCGACCGCGCTGCTGATGCCGCTCTCCGGCCTGCCGCTGACGGTGTCGGGCGCCGCGCTGGCCTTCCTCGCTTTGCTCGGCGTCGCCGGGGCGAAGGCGGGCGGGGCCGATCCCGTGAAGGCGGCGCTGCGCGTCACCTTCTGGGGCGCGCTGGCCATGGCCGCCACCGCCGCCATCGGCGCGGTCTCCGGCACGATGGTGTAGCCCGCCCTTCCGGCGCGCGGCGGGAGAGGCTAGAAGCGGGCCTGCGTCCATCCGCAGGAAGAGCCGTCATGAGTGCCGAGACCGCCGCCGACATCGAGGCCCGCAAGGCCGCCGCCCGCGCCTGGTTCGAGGAATTGCGCGACCGCATCTGCGCCGCCTTCGAGGCGCTGGAGATTGAGGCGCCGGAAGCGCTCTATCCCGGCGCCCCGGGCCGCTTCGAGCGCACGCCATGGCAGCGGACCGACCATTCCGGCGCGCCGGGCGGTGGCGGCGTGATGTCGCTGATGCGCGGGCGGCTGTTCGAGAAGGTGGGCGTGCACTGTTCCACCGTGCATGGCGAATTCGCGCCCGAATTCCGCAAGCAGATCCCCGGCGCGGAGGAAGACCCGCGCTTCCACGCGACCGGCATCTCGCTCATCGCCCATATGGCGAACCCGCATGTGCCGGCCGTGCACATGAACACGCGCTTCGTCGTCACCACCAAGGCTTGGTTCGGCGGTGGGGCGGACCTGACCCCGGTGCTCGACGCCCGCCGCACCCAGGAAGACCCGGATTCGGTGGCTTTCCACGCCGCGATGCGCGGCGCCTGCGAGGGGCGCCCGCACATCGACTATGCCCGCTATAAAGAGTGGTGCGACGAGTATTTCTATCTGCCGCACCGCAAGGAAATGCGCGGCATTGGCGGCATTTTCTACGACTGGCTGGACTCGGGCGACCGGGACGCGGATTTCCACTTCACCAAGGCGGTGGGCCTCGCCTTTCTCGATGTCTATCCGCGCCTCGTGCGCGCGAACATGATGACACCGTGGAACGAGGCCGCGCGCGAGGAACAGCTGATCCGCCGCGGGCGCTATGTCGAGTTCAACCTGCTCTATGACCGCGGCACGCTGTTCGGGCTGAAGACCGGCGGCAATGTGGATTCGATCCTCTCCTCCATGCCGCCGGTGGTGAAGTGGCCGTGACGGCGCGAGCGCTGAATCCGATTCTGTCCCCTCATCCCCGGGCGTGACCCGGGGACCCAGCCTTCCCGCATCCGCATGGCGTGTTCGAGGGCTTGCCACGCGGAGGCGTCTCTGGGTGCCCGGGTCAAGCCCGGGCATGAGGGAAGGGTAGCATGGCCTCATTCCCACACGCCCTCATCCCCGGGCGTGACCCGGGGACCCAGCCTTCCCGTATCCGTATCGCTTAAGCGAGGGCTTGGCACGCGGAGGCGTCTCTGGGTGCCCGGGTCAAGCCCGGGCATGAGGGAAGGGGAGTTTGGCCTCATTCCCTCACGCCCTCATCCCCGGGCTTGACCCGGGGACCCAGCCTTCCCGCATCCGCATGGAGTGGTCGAGAGCCTGGCAAGCGGAGCCGTCTCTGGGTGCCCGGGTCACGCCCGGGCATGAGGGAAGGGGAGTTTGGCCTCATCCCCACACGCCCTCATCCCCGGGCTTGACCCGGGGACCCAGCTATTTGGCCGTCACAGCAGGTCGTCGTAAAGGTCCCGCCAGTCGGGATTGTCGCGCTCGATCAGGGCAAGCTTCCAGCGGCGCGGCCAGTGCTTGAGGTTCTTTTCGCGCTGGATCGCGGCCATGGCGGTGTCGTGCGGCTCGGCAAACACAAGCGTCTTCACCCCATGCTGCTCGGTAAACCCGCCGAACAGGCCTGTCCGATGCTCGTGCATGCGCTTGGGAAGATCTCGGGTCACGCCGACATAGAGCGTCCCGTTACGTTGGCTGGCGAGGATATAGACCCAGTGCGGCTTCATGGCCTGTCACGCCTCGTCGGTCAGAGTGTGAAGTCTGGGTGCCCGGGTCAAGCCCGGGCATGAGGGAAGGGGAGTAAGGCCCAATCCCCTCACGCCCTCATCCCCCGGCTTGACCCGGGGACCCAGCTTTCCGCATTCGCATGGCGTGTTCGAGGGCTTGGCACGCGGAGGCGTCTCTGGGGGCCCGGGTCAAGCCCGGGCATGAGGCGGAGCGCAGGCCCCCGTCACCCCTCCAGCCGTTCCACAAACAGGCTGTTGGTGAACTCCATCACCGGCGTGCCAGCGGGGTCGGTGGCGGTTTCGCGGGTGAAGACGAGGCCCCATTCCGGGCGGCTCGCGCTCGGCTTCTTCGCCGTCACCTCGCTGAGAAAGGTCAGCGTGTCGCCGGGGCGCACCGGGCGCAGCCAGCGCAGATCCTTGAAACCGGGGGAGGGACCAAGGCGCGGCACCGGCCTTCCCTCGCGCCGCAGCAGCTCATGCTCGCGGGCCCAGGCCTGCGCCCGCAGCCGCGCGGAAATCGCCACCACATGCCAGCCCGACGCCACCAGACCGCCGAAATGGGTGCGCGCACCCGCCGCCGCGTCGAGATGGAAGGGCTGTGGATCGAAGGCGCGGGCGAAGGCGACGATCTCGTCTTCGGTGAAGCTGTGCGCGCCGAGCCGGGTGCGGGCGCCGATCTCGATATCCTCAAAGAACCGCATCACACCCCTCAGGCCGGCCGGAAGCCGGGATTGCGCCGGCCGAACAGGATGGTGCCGACAAGGTCCGCCATCACCTCGCCGGCGGCGTCGAGCAGTTCGAAGCGAAACTTCACCAGGCCCATTTCCGGCCGGCTTTTCGAGGAGCGGGTTTCCAGCACATGCCGGCGCAGGCTCAGTACCGTGCCGGGATGCACCGGCTTGAGGAAGCGCACCTCCTCCAGTCCCGGCGAGCCGAGGCAGTCGCTGCGGATGAGGAAGCCGTCGGCGGCGAGGCGCATGAAGATGCAGCACAGATGCCAGCCGGAAGCCGAGAGCCCGCCGAGCCGCGTCGCTTCGGCGGCGGAATCGTCGAGATGGATCGGTTGCGGGTCATAGTCGCGGGCGAAGGCGAGGATTTCCTCGCGCCCGACCACATAGCGCCCGCAGGTCGCCACATGCCCCTCCTGAAAATCCTCCCAGAACAGCATCGCGTCCCCCTCTGCGCCCGTCCATGACAGGCGAGCGGCGCGGCAAGGTCAAGAGCGGGGAGGGGTGGGTCGGCTACAGTTCCATCTTCACGATGGCGATCGGGTCGCCGCCGACGCCGTGGGAGAAAAAGCCCTGGCCGAGCGTGCGGAAGCCGTGGCGGCGGTAGAAGCCTTCGGCGTTGACGGTCGCTTCCACCTTCACCGGGCCGTCATGGCCGCGCCGGGCGGCTTGGAGGCCGATCTCCAGCAGCCGGCGGCCGAGGCCGGCGCCGGCGGCGTCGGGCAGCAGGAAAAGCCGGGTGATCTCGCCCGGCTCGGCATCGACGAAGCCGACCACCACGCCGCCACGGTCGGCCACCACCACGCCGCCTTTGGCGATGAGCGCCTCGTAATAGGCCGGGGTGCGCGCCCCCATCCAGCCGTCGATCTGCGCGGCGGCATAATGCCCGCGCGCGAGGCCGGCGACGGAAAGGCGCGTCACCTCGAAAAGCGCGCCGCCCTCGCCGGGGCGGGCGGGGCGGAGCAGGGGCGCGCTGCCGGGGGCGGTCATGGCGCGCCGCGCCGGTTCAGGTGTTAAAGCGGAAATGCAGCACGTCGCCATCGGCGACGACATATTCCTTGCCTTCCAGCCGTAGCCGCCCGGCATCGCGCGCGCCGGCCTCGCCCTTGCCCTTGACATAGTCGTCAAAGGCGATGGTTTCGGCGCGGATGAAGCCCTTTTCGAAATCGGAATGGATGACGCCCGCCGCGCCCGGCGCCTTGGTGCCCGCCGTGATGGTCCAGGCGCGGGCTTCCTTGGGGCCGACGGTGAAATAGGTCACGAGCTTCAAGAGCTCGTAGCCGGTGCGGATGATGCGGTTGAGGCCGGGCTCTTCGAGGTCGATGGCTTCGAGATAGTCCTTCTGCTCCTCGGCCGGCAGCACGGCGATCTCGCTCTCGATCTTGGCGGAGACCACGACAGCCTTGGCGCCTTCCTCCGCCGCGCGGGCGAAGACCTCAGCCGAGAGGGAATTGCCGTTCTTGGCCGAGGCTTCCTCGACATTGCAGACATAGAGCACGGGCTTGGAGGACAGCAGGCCGAGCATGCGGAAGGCCTTTTCCTCCTCCGGCTTCACCTCGACCAGACGCGCCGGCTTGCCGTCGCGCAGCAGCACGAGGGCGCGGTTCATCAGGTCGAGCAGTTCCTTGGCTTCCTTGTCGCCGCCCTTGGCCTTCTTCTCCAGCGCGGCCGCGCGCTTTTCCAGGCTTTCGAGGTCGGCGAGCATCAGCTCGGTCTCGATGGTCTCGATGTCGGATACCGGGGCGAGCTTGCCCTCGACATGGGTGACGTCCGAATCCTCGAAGCAGCGCACGACATGGGCGATGGCGTCGCATTCGCGGATATTGGCGAGGAACTGGTTGCCGAGGCCCTCACCCTTCGAAGCGCCGCGCACCAGGCCGGCAATGTCGACGAAGGTGAGGCGGGTGGGGATGATCTGCTGCGAGCCGGCGATCTGCGCCAGCGTTTCCAGCCGCGCATCCGGCACCGCCACGTCGCCGACATTCGGCTCGATGGTGCAGAACGGGTAGTTCGCCGCCTGCGCCGCCGCCGTCTGCGTCAGCGCGTTGAAGAGGGTCGACTTGCCGACGTTGGGCAGGCCGACAATGCCGCATTTGAAGCCCATGATGCGATGCTCGGTCGAGAGGAACAATTGCCGCCGTGGTTAGGCAGAATGGCGGGCGAGTGCAAGTGAGGGGTGCCCCGGCGGGTGCTGTCCGGTGTTCAGCCCGGCTTCTTGCCGGGCTTTTCCGCCGGGCCGACGCCGCGCGCTTCCAGAAACAGGTGCATGCGGTTCTGAAACTCGTCCAGCCGGTGAGTGGCGAGCAGGCCGGCAAGTTCGGCGCAGCCGTCGCACACCGCCTCTACCCAGTCGCGTTCGGCCTTGGCGAAGTCGCTCAGCACATAGTTGTGCACCAGCGCCTTGTCGCCGGGATGACCGATGCCGAGCCGCACGCGGGCATAGTCATTGCCGCAATGGGCGGTGATGGAGCGCAGGCCATTATGCCCGGCATTGCCGCCGCCGACCTTGTAGCGCACCTTGGCGGGCGGCAGGTCGAGCTCGTCATGGAAGGCGAACACGTCGCGCAGCTCGATCTTGTAGAAGCGCTGGGCTTCGGCGACGGCGCGGCCGCTCTCGTTCATGTAGGTTTCCGGCAGCAAGGCGAGCACCTTCTGGCCCTCGATCTCGCCTTCGCAGGCCGCGCCCTGAAAGCGGCGGCGCCAGGGCGAGAAACGGTGCCGGCGGGCGATGGCGTCCACCGCCATGAAGCCGATATTGTGCCGGTTGCCGGCATATTTGGACCCGGGATTGCCGAGCCCGGTGAACAGCAGCACCGCGCGCCTCCTGCAGTTCATGCCTCGCCGCGAAACGACAAGAGCCGGAAGCGGGCTTCCGGCTCTCCTCGCGGGATGGGCGGGCGGCACCGCGAAGGGCCGCCCGGATCAGCCGTTTCAGCCGTAAAGGCGTCAGCCCTTGGCGGCGTCCGCCGCGGCAGCCGCGGCTTCGTCTTCCTCGGCTTCCTTCAGGCCCGACGGGGCGGTGATGGTGGCCAGCGTGTCGTCGCCATGGCCGGCCCAGGTCACGCCCGCCGGCAGCTTGACCGCCGAGAGGTGGATCGAGTCGCCGAAATTGTAGCCGGAGAGATCGACCTCGATCGCGTCGGGGATCGCGTCCGCCGGCACGTTGAGGGAAACGGTGTGGCTGACGATGTTCAGCGTGCCGCCCTGCTTGATCGCCGGGGCCGTCTCGGCGTTCAGGAAGTGCACCGGCACGTCGACCGCGAGGCTGGCGCCAACGGCGACGCGCAGGAAGTCGATGTGCAGCGGGAAGTCCTTGACCGGATCGAGCTGGTAGTCGCGCGGGATCACCCGGTGCTTCTCGCCCTCGACCTCGACGTTGAACAGCGTGGTCAGGAAGTGGCCGGCATAGATGATCTTGTTGATCTCGATATGATCGAGCGTGATGCCGACGGGGGCCTTGCCGTCGCCATAGATGACGGCGGGTACGCGACCGGCGCGGCGTTCTGCACGAGCGGCCCCCTTGCCGACCTTCGTGCGCGCCTGCGCCTTCAGTTCCTTGATGGCGGTCATGATTGTCCTCAAATGGTTGCAAAAGGAGAAGGCCGCTTGCGCGGCCCGTTCCTTCAGGCTTGGTACGGTGAGCCCCGGCGCGCCTCCAGGGGTGCGGAAAGGCCGGAACCGGGCGGGCTCATAGCAGCAAAAGCCTTGGCCGGCAATGCGCGGCCCGCGTGGCGGGGTCAGAACTTGCCGAGCACGCCCGCCTTGACGAGGCCGCTCGCCTCCGAACCGGGCGCCTGCGAGCGCTCCACCGAGATGTAGCGCTCGGCACGGCCGGCCGGCGCGCGCAGCTCCACCCCGGTGACCACGTTGTTCCCCTTGTCCACCTCGACCTTCGTGCCGAGCTGTTCCGCGCCGAGGCCGAGCGGCGCCAGCGGCACCGACACGGTGCTGCCGACGGCGATATTGTCATAGAGCGAGGCGGAAGCCGGGTTCGGTCCGGCCGAGGCGCCGACCGTGCCGGTGCTGTAGACGGTGAGATTGTCCTGCTCCAGCCCGAGCCGACCTTTCAGCTCGCCCGAGCCGCTGGTGCTGGTGGTCGCGAGCGCGCCCGAGGCGGGAGCGGTGGCGTTGGCGCTGGAGGAAACCGACATGATCGCCGCGCCCTGGCGCAGTTCCATCTGCGTCGGCAGCTGGGCCCGCGCCCGCTGCACGGGGGCACTGCGCTGTTCGATGAGCTGGTAGGGCGTGGGCGCTTCCGGCTCCGGCTCCTCCGGCGGCCCGCCGAGGCCGAGCTCGATGGTCTCCCACAGCGAGGGCATGACGGCGGTTTCCTGCGCGGGATCGAAGGTCACGGGCGCGTCCGCGACGGCCGGCGGGGTGGGCTGTGCCGCTTCCGCCGTCGCTTCCGCCGCGTCGTGCGCGGCGTCATAGGCCGAGCCTTCGGCCGCCGCCTCGTCATAGGGCGAGATCATGATCACCCCGAACCACGGGTCCGGCAGGCCGGGCTTGGTCACAGTGCCGATGGACTGGGCGGCGGCGGGCAAGGCCAGGGCGAGCATCAGGCCCGTCGCGGGGGCGACGCGGCGGGCGAGGGGCGCGAGGCGGATCCCGAAGGGGCGCGGCAAGGAGAGACGCGGCAAGGGGGTACGCGGCATCAGAACAGTCCGGTCGGTTTCAGCGAGCGGACAGGGTGCAGCCGAACTGTGGACGCAAGATGGCGCAGCGCAGCATTTTGACGCCGCCCGTTCAACATCAAGGGGTTAGGCGGTATTTCCGCGCCCGCTCAGTCGAACAGGCTGGAGACGCTTTCCTCATGCGCCGTGCGGCCGATGGCCTCCGCCAGCAGGCTGGCGATGGAGATGACGCGGATGTTGCGCGCCACCCGCACCGCTTCGGTCGGCTGGATCGAATCGGTGATCACCAGTTCCTTGAGATTCGAGGCGGTGACGCGCGAGACCGCGCCGCCCGACAGCACGCCATGGGTGATATAGGCGTAGACCTCGGTGGCGCCGCGCGCCAGCAGCGCGTCCGCCGCGTTCACCAGCGTGCCGCCGGAATCGATGATGTCGTCGACGAGGATGCAGCGCTTGCCCTCGACATCGCCGATGACGTTCATCACCTCGCTCTCGCCGGGGCGCTCGCGGCGCTTGTCGACAATGGCGAGCTGGGCGTCGATGCGCTTGGCCAGCGCGCGGGCGCGCACCACGCCGCCCACGTCGGGCGAGACGACGGTGATGTCGGACAGCTCGAACCGCGACTTGATGTCCGCCACCATGACGGGGGCGGAGAACAGGTTGTCGGTCGGAATGTCGAAGAAGCCCTGGATCTGGCCGGCATGCAGGTCGACGGTGAGCACGCGGTCGGCGCCGGCATGGGTGATGAGGTTGGCCACCAGCTTGGCGGAGATCGGCGTGCGGCCGGAGGACCGGCGGTCCTGGCGGGCATAGCCGAAATAGGGCAGCACGGCGGTGATGCGGCGGGCGGAGGAGCGGCGCAGCGCATCGGTGATGATGAGCAGCTCCATCAGATGGTCATTGGTCGGGAAGGAGGTGGACTGCAGGACGAACACGTCCTTGCCGCGCACATTCTCCTGGATCTCGACGAAGATTTCCATGTCCGCGAAGCGGCGGACCACGGCCTTGGTCATCGAGGTGCGCAGATAGGCCCCGATCGCTTCCGCCAGCGGGCGGTTGGCATTGCCGGCGACGAGTTTGATCGAACCGTTATTGTCAGACATTCCCGGCGCGCTCCCAGCCGTCAACCTTCCGCCGGCCGTCTTATGGCCGTCGCGCAGACCTGATAGGCGGGCCGGCCCGGCCTGTAAAGGTTCCAGAGCCGCGTCGCGCCCGCTTGTCCCATGCGTTGCCGCATAGGTGCCACGCGGGTTCAGGGATGCGAGGCGAAGGTGAGGGCGCTGCTCGCGCCTTCGGTCGCGGAAGGTGCCGTTACGACATCGGCGGGGATGTCGTCCGGCACCGCGCTGGCGACGACGGGACCGTCGCCGGGGTTGACCGGCGGAGCGTCCGCCGGGTCGAGTTCGGGCGCGGCGGCCGGGGTCGTGGACGCGCCCGCAGGCGTGCCGCCGGCGAGGCGGGTCGAGATTTCGCTGAGGCTCTGGGCGGCGATGCGCTGCACCGTGGCGTCGTCCAGATTGTTCCAGACATCCTTGCCGGGGCCGACCTTCTCACGGCCGGCGACGCGCAGCACGCGGTCGCTGTCGGCATCGAACACGTCCCACACCCAGTCGACCTCGCCCTTGCCATTGGCGACGGTGGCGGCGAGATAGCCGCGCACCCGGTAGGCCGCCTGCGACCCGCGCGAGACGACGGGCATCTGCCGGGCCTTGGCCTGGTCGGAGAGGTCGGCCACCAGCCGGTTGAACACCGGCTCCGGCGGGCCGTCGATGGATTCGAAGGCGATGGTCTTGTTGCCCGAGGAGATGGCGGTCGCCGCCACTGGCTTGTTGCCCCCGCCATTGGTCTGGCAGGCGCCGAGGGCGAGGGCGGCAAGGAGAACCGCGGTCGTCGTGAGGCGTCGGCCCAGAGGGCGGAAGCGAGCGAGCATGAACCATTCCCTGTGGGCTGGTCGCGCCGCGTGTCCCTGCCGAAGCAGGGCCGCGAACGTCGCCAGCGGACGGGAAAGGGTTAAAACTAATTAACGATCAGGTCCAGAGGGGCGGGCGTTAAGCCCTCGTTAGCGTTAACGCCGACGAGATAGGTGCGCCCGAGGCACATGGCGGTGCCGGTGTCGCTGTCCATCAGAATCATGTGCGCGAACAGCACCATGCCGGGCTCCAGGACCCAGGGATTGTTCTCGTAGAACATCGGCGGGTCCATCCAGGAAGGGGTGAACTTGGCGCCCAGCGAATAGCCGCAGGCGGCCAGCCGGTGCTTTTCCAGCCCGTGCCCGTCCATCACATGCGCATGGGCGGCGAACACCTCGCCGGCGGTGCGGCCGGGCACCATGGCGTGGGCGCAGGCTTCCAGCGCCTGCTTCGCCGCCGCGAACAGTTCCAGATGCCGGTCGCGCGGCGGGCCGATCACCACCGTCTCCATCATCGCCGCATGGTAGTGGCGATAGGCGCCGGCCCATTCCAGCGTGAGCTGGTCTTCGTCGCCGAGCACGCGCCGGCCGCTCTTGTAGCGGCAGAGCAGCGCGTCGGCGCCCGAGCCGATGATGAACTCATTGGCGGGATAATCGCCGCCACCTTTGAAGATGGCGCCCTGCATCGCCGCCAGCACCTCGCCCTCGTCGACGCCCGGCGCGATGGTGGCGAGCGCCGCCTCGCGCGCCGCCAGCGCCAGCTTGCCGGCTTGCCGGACATACAGGATTTCCGCCGCCGACTTCACCGCCCGCAGCCGGTCCACCAGCCGCGAGGCGTCGATGAGCGTGGCGATGCCGTCAAAGGCGGCGTCCAGTTTCCGGCCATTCGCGGCGGTGAGGCCATAGCTCTCATATTCCACGCCGATGCGCCCGCCCGCGCCGCCCAGCTCCGTCACCATGGCGCGCAATTGCTGCTGCGGCGTGGCGTCGGCGCGGTCGGTCCAGACGCGGATATCCTGGATCAGCGAGGTGTGCTGCGCCTGCCGCAGATCGGCCGAGCGGGTGAGGAGCGCGAGCCGCCCATCCGCGCCGAGCCACAGCGCCTGGAAGAAGCAGAAGCCGAACGTGTCATAGCCGGTGAGCCAGTACATGGACTCCTGCTGGAACATCAGCAGCCCGTCGAGCCGCTGTTCCGCCAGAACGGTCAGCAGGCGCTGGCGGCGGCGCTCGAATTCCGGTGCGGTGAAATGCAGGGTCATGGCGAAGCTCACACCAGGGTGATGGCGGCGATCAGGCGTCCATAGTCGGGCTCGCCGCGATGGGTGGCGCGGCGATAGGAGAAGAAGCGCGCCTCGTCGGCATAGGTGTCGAGACCGAGATCGTCGATGGTGCCGACGCCCAGCGCGGTGAGCCGGGCGGCGATGTAGCCGGGCAGGTCGAACAGCGCATGGTCCGGCCGGGGCGAGGGGATGAGGAAGCGCGCATTGCCGGAGTCGAGGCCGGTGAGCGTTTCAATGAAATCCGGCCCGACCTCATAGCTTTCCTGCCGGATCAGCGGGCCGATGGCGGCGACGATGTTCTCCCGGCGGGCGCCGAGTTCTTCCATGCGGGCGAGCGTGGCGTCGAGCACGCCGCCGACCGCGCCCTTCCAGCCGGCATGGGCGGCACCGACGACGCGGGCGTGCGGGTCGGCGAACAGCACCGGCCCGCAATCGGCGATGGTGACGGCGGCGGCGATGCCCGGCGTGGCGGTGGCGACCGCATCGGCCTTCGGCCGCTCGTCCCACAGCCGGTCGACGATCACGCAATCGGGCGAGTGGATCTGCCAGGCGGTGAGCAAATGGCCGGACGGCACGCCGAGCGCGGCTTCCATGCGGGCGCGGTTCTCCGCGACATGGGCGGGCTCGTCGCGCGAGCCTGTGCCGCCATTGAGCCCGG
The DNA here is from genome assembly GCF_022836935.1 of Ancylobacter polymorphus. Taxonomy (NCBI): domain Bacteria; kingdom Pseudomonadati; phylum Pseudomonadota; class Alphaproteobacteria; order Hyphomicrobiales; family Xanthobacteraceae; genus Ancylobacter; species Ancylobacter polymorphus. Next base: position 2,678,460 of record NZ_CP083239.1, read on the forward strand.
CATAGAGGCCCTGCGAGACGCCGCCCTCGCGGGTGAAGAAGGCGTGGCGGATGCCCGGCAGGCCGCTCAGCGCGGGGGATTCGACCTTCATGCGGGATTGTCCTCGAACAGTTCGGAGGGGGCGAATCCGGCCACCATGTCGAGCGCAGGATGCACCAGGGCGAGCGCCTTGAAGAGGGCGCCCATCTGCCCCTCCTCCGTGCCGGCGAGGCGCAGGCGCGCCGCCTCCACCATTTCCCGGTCGGCCTCGCTCGCCGCGCGCTTCAGCCGGAAGGCGCGCTCGTCCAGGCCGAGCCGCTCCAGCAGCGGGCCCTGGCCTATGGGGCCGAACACCCGTGCGCCGGCCGTGCGGGCGGCATGGGCGAGGGCGGCGAAGTCGACATGGGCGGTAAGGTCCGCTTCGCCGGGATGGGCCAGCACATCGTCGAAGGCCCGGCGATAAAGCGCCTGCAGCGTGTCGCCGAAGCCGCCGCCGCGCTCCTGCTCGCCGGCATGGCCGTAATCGACCAGCAGCGCCGCGCCGCCGCTCAAAGCGATGCGGGCACCGAGCGTGGCGGCGATGGAGAGGCCGAGCGGGCAGGTTTCCAGCACCGCGCCCAGCGGGGCGGCGGCGAGGCGGGCCTCGCCGCGCGCATCGAGCCGGGCGCCAGGGCGCAGGCCGAAGGCGAGGGTGCCGGCGGAATCGAGGCCGACCATGCGCTCGGCGATGCCGTCCGGCGTGCGGACGAACTGGCGGATCGGCAGCGCGTCGACGAATTCGTTGCCGAGCGCGATCAGCGGGCCGGGCGGCAGCGCCTCGATCCGCTCCACCCATTCGACGGCATGGCCGCGCAGCGTTTCCGCCTGCCGGGCGCGCAGGCGGGGCGAGGCTTCCAACAGCACCACGCGGGCGGCCTCATGCAGGCCGGGCACGCGGGCGGTGGCGCGCAGCATGTCGGCCATCATCGTGCCGCGGCCGGGGCCGAATTCGGCAAGAACAAAAGGTGCGGGCGAGCCGAGGCGCAGCCAGGTTTCCGCCGCCCACAGGCCGATGAGCTCGCCGAACATCTGGCTGATTTCCGGCGCGGTGATGAAATCGCCTGACGTGCCGAAGGGCTCGCGCGTGGTGTAGTAGCCGAGCGTCGGGTGGAACAGGCACTGTTCCATATAATCGGCGACGGTGATCGGGCCGGTGAGGGCGATCTGCCGGGCGAGCTGTTCCGCCAGCGCGTTCATGCGGCACCTGCGCTCAGCGCCGGGCGCTGGCGGGCGCGCCAGATGAGCCAGCTTCCCAGCGCCAGCATGGGCAGGGAGAGCAGCATGCCCATGGTCAGCCAGCCGCCGAAGAGATAGCCGAGCTGCGGGTCGGGCTCGCGGAAGAACTCGACGAAGATGCGGGCGCAGCCATAGAGAAACACGAACATGCCGGCCACCGTGCCCGGCCGGGCCAGCGCGCCGGCGCGGATGGCGAGCTGCAGGATGAGGAAGATCGCCAGCCCCTCCAGCCCCGCCTCATAGAGCTGGCTCGGATGGCGCGGCTCCGGCCCGCCATGCGGGAAGACGAAGGCCCAGGCGACATCGGTCGGCCGGCCCCACAATTCGCCATTGATGAAATTCGCCAGCCGCCCCAGGAACAGGCCGACCGGCACCACCGAGGCGGCGATATCCAGCATGGAGACGAAGGGCAGGCCGCGCCGCCGGCAGAACAGGTACATGGCGAGGATGGAGCCGAGGAAGCCGCCATGGAACGCCATGCCGCCATGCCACAGGGTGAAGGCCTGCAACGGATTTTCGGCATAGAAGGGCAGGTTGTAGAACAGCACATAGCCGATGCGCCCGCCGAGGATGACGCCGACCGCGATCCACACCACCGCGTCGTCGAACTCCTCCGGCTTGATCGGCGCCTGCCCGCCCCACAACGCCGGGCTGGAACACAGACGCTTGGCCATCCACCAGCCGAACAGCAAGCCGCCAATATAGGCCAGCGCGTACCAGCGTATGGCGAAGGGGCCGAGCTCGATCAGCACCGGGTCGATGTTCGGGAAGGGCAAAGCGAGCAGCGGCGGTGTGAGCAGCATCGGACCTCTCGGCGGAAGGGCGCGCGGCCGGCGGCGGACGTGCGGAAGGCGGCATCTTCGCTTTGCCCCCGTTGCGTGACGGGATCAAGGCGCCTGTGGCCGCCGCGCACCGCGCAAAGGCCGCTCCCCTTGCGATCACCGCCCGGCCGCCCCATTGTTTCTGCAAAGGCACGGCATAGTACCGGCCTCATCCCGGGAGATGACCATGACCCAGACCACCGGCCGGATCTTCGACGATTTTGCCAAGCTGATGAACGACGCGGCCGGCGTCGCCACCGGCGTGCGCCGCGAGGCGGAAGGCGTGATGCGCGCCCAGGCCGAGCGCATCCTGCGCGAGCTCGATGTCGTCACCCGCGAGGAATTCGAGACGGTGAAGGAACTCGCCGCCGCCGCGCGCGAGGAGAATGAGCGGCTCGCCGCCCGCATCGCCGCGCTGGAGGCCCGCGAGTCGAAGCTTGAGGCGACGATCGATCCGCCCGATTCGCTTGGTTGAGCCGTTCATCCGCCTGGCTTGTGGACGCTTCGACACGGCGCTTGCCGCGCCGGGCCGAATCCCGCGACAAGTCAATGGTGCCAATTTTCGCCATGGCCCGTTTTTATACGGACCATGGTACAACGGTCGTAGCGAGGTACGGATTCAGCGCGATATAGTTGGGACGACGGCGATTCGTTCGATTCTTGAACGGCTTGCCTCAGCCGTCGCGTTGCGTGCGTTCGACCCCCTCCGCGTCCCACCCTCGCGAGGTCGAGCATGACCCATACTAGTGACTTCGAGACCGACATCAGCCTCAACCCGCTGGATCTCGTCGAGCGCATGGCCGCGCTCAACGAATGGGCGTTCGAGCGCTCGGCCGAGGACGAGATCACCATCTCCCTCGAAGGGCGGTGGACGGATTGCCATGTCTCGTTCCAGTGGATGGACGAGGTCGAGGCTCTGCACATCGCCTGCGCCTTCGACCTGAAGGTGCCGGAGAAGCGCAAGACCGAGGTGCTGCGCCTGCTCTCGCTCATCAACGAGCAGATGTGGGTCGGCCATTTCGATCTCTGGTCGAAGGAAGGCGTCATCATGTTCCGCCACGCGCTGCTGCTGGCCGGGGCGGAAGCCACCGACCGCCAGTGCGAGGTGCTGATGGAATGCGCCATCGAGGCGGTGGAACGCTATTTCCCCGCCTTCCAGTTCGTCGTCTGGGCCGGCAAGACCGCCCGCGAGGCGATGGACGCCACCCTGTTCGAGACGGTGGGCGAGGCCTGACGCACAGGCCCGCCGATCCGGCGCACACTCCCATTGCCAAAGCGGCGCGACGGCGGCAGTAAGACCGCTGACGGCGCGCATTCGCGCGGATGAAGACGCGCGCTCGCGCGGGCAGGGGAGTTCCACAATGGCCACACTTTCCGACATTCCCGGGCGGGTGCTGCTTGTCGGCGCCGGCAAGATGGGCGGTGCCATGCTGGAAGGCTGGCTTGATCTCGGGCTCGATCCGGCGCGGGCGGCGGTGATCGACCCGGCGCCGCCGGCGGAAGTTGCTGCCCTCATCGAGGCGCGCGGCGTGGCGCTGAACCCGCTCAATGGCGGCCCGCCGGCGGTGATGCTGCTGGCGGTGAAGCCGCAGGTGGCCCCCGACGTGCTCGCCCGGGTGGCCGGGCTGGCCGATGCCGGCACGCTCATCGTCTCGGTCATGGCGGGGCGCACGCTCGGTTTTCTCGAATCCTATTTTCCCGCCGGGGCGGCCGTGGTCCGCTCCATTCCCAACACGCCGGCGGCGATCGGGCGCGGGGTGACGGTGGCGGTAGCCAATGGCGCCGTGAGCCCCGACCAGATGAACATCGCCGACGCGCTGCTGCGCGCCACGGGCGGGGTGGAATGGGTGGAGGACGAGGCGCTGATCGATGTCGCCACCGCCGTTTCCGGCTCCGGCCCGGCCTATGTGTTCCTGCTGGCCGAGGCGCTGGCGGCGGCGGGGGCGCAGGCGGGCCTGCCCGCCGACATGGCCGACCGGCTGGCGCGGGCGACGGTGGCGGGGGCGGGCGAGCTGATGGTTCGCACCGGCATCGACCCGGCGCAGCTGCGCCGCAATGTCACCTCGCCCAACGGCACCACGGCGGCGGCGCTCGCCGTGCTGATGGACGAGGACAAGGGCTTCGGCCCGCTGCTGTCCGAGGCGGTGGCGGCGGCGGCGCGGCGTTCGCGCGAACTCGCAGGCTGAGCGCTCCCGCTTTCGTGCGCGAACCCTGCCGGGATTTGCCGCGCGGGGGCTTCTCCCGTGCGGTGCCGCACCCTACATCAGGGTGAGGCAACGTTCAGGAATGGAGGTCATCATGGCACGCTCCCCGGGAACGAAAGCGACCACCGAGAAGGTGAGCGAGGGGCGCGCCCTCGCCCTCGACAGCTTCATGCGGCTGCTGGCGCGCAAACCTTTCGAGCGCATCAGCCTCGGCGAAGTGGCGGACGAGGCGAAGATGCCGCTTGCGGAGCTGCGCGCCGCCTTCGGTTCCACCTTCGACATGCTCTCCGGCTTCCTGCGCGAGGTCGATTCCAAGGTGCTGGCCGCCCCCACCGACGACATGGCGGACGAGCCGGCCCGTGACCGTCTGGTCGATGTGCTGATGCGCCGGCTCGACGTGCTGGCGTCGCACAAGGCGGCGCTGCGTTCGCTGATGGACTCGGCGCGACGCAACCCGTTCTTCGCCCTTGCGCTGAACAAGCTTTCCGTGCGCTCGCAGCAATGGATGCTGGCGGCGGCGCGCATCGACACCGCCGGCCTGAAGGGCGCGGTGCGGGCGCAGGGACTGGCGCTGGTGTTCGGCCGGGTGCTGCAGACTTTCCTCTCCGACGACGATCCCGCGCTCGCCCGTACCATGGCGGCGCTGGACCGCGAGCTGGCGCGCGGCGAGCGGGCGCTCGGCCTGATCGAGGGAGCGGTGTGCCTCGCCACCGGCGGACGCCGTGGGAGCCGGGGAACCGACGCACCCGCCGCGCCGGAGACCCCGGTTCCGCCGGACGCGCCCGTGATGGCGTGACAGCGACGCCGGGCTTTCGCGTAGACTGACCGCCGGAATCACCTCGCGCCGCCTCTGGTGCGGGGTTTGTGGCGTTCAGCTTGAGGCGTTCATCATGAGTCTTGCCCCCATCGAACAGATCACGATCGCGGACTTCCTCAAGGTCGATATCCGCGTCGGCACCATCATCCAGGCCGAGCCCTTCCCGGAGGCGCGCAAGCCGGCGATCAAGCTGGTGATCGATTTCGGCCCGCATATCGGCTGCAAGAAATCCTCGGCGCAGATCACCGTGCATTACGCGCCGGAGGATCTTATCGGGCGGCAGGTGGCGGCGGTGGTGAACTTTCCCCCGCGCCAGATCGGCCCGATCATGTCCGAGGTGCTCACCCTCGGCTTTCCCGACGCCGACGGCGCGGTGGTGCTGTTCAAGCCGGACCAGGATGTGCCCAACGGCGCGCGGTTGTTCTGAGGCTCGCGTCTACACCGGAATCCGGATCGTCGCCCGCAGGCCGCCGAGCGGGCTTTCGCCGAGAATGACATCGCCGCCATGGGCGCGGGCGGCGTCGCGGGCGATGGTGAGGCCGAGGCCGGAGCCGCCAGCATCCTGATTGCGCGCCTCGTCCAGCCGGAAGAACGGACGGAACACATCCTCGCGCAGATCGGGCGCGATGCCCGGCCCGTCATCGTCGACGGTGATGGTGAGCCAGCGCTCGTCGCGCGTGCCGGTGATTTCGATGCGCGCGGCATGCCGGCCGGCATTGCCGACGAGATTGGCGAGGCAGCGGCGGAAGGCGTCGACGCGCACCATCACCAGCGGGTCGCCGCTATAGCTGGCGCTCACCCGCGCCCCCTGCCGCTCGGCGTTGAACCGCGCCTCCTCGATCAGCCGCGCCATGTCGGCGAGCGCCGGCGTTTCCGCCACATCCTCGCGGGCGAAGGCGAGATAGGCCTCCAGCATGCTCTGGAGATCGTCGACATCCTTGCGCAGCGCCTCGGTGTCGGCGCTGTCGCCGAGCAGCGCCAATTCCAGCTTGAACCGGGTGAGGATGGTGCGCATGTCGTGGCTGACGCCGGCGAGCATGGTGGTGCGCTGCTCGATCTGCCGTTCGATGCGCCGCTTCATTTCGAGGAAGGCCAGCGCCGCGCCGCGCACCTCGCGCGCGCCGCGCGGGCGGAAGCCGGGCACGTCGCGGCCCTTGCCGAAGGCGATGGCGGCATCGGCCAGCGCCTCGATCGGCTTGATCTGGTTGCGCAGGAACAGGATGGCCACCGCCATCAGCACCAGCGCGGTGCCCACCATCCACAACAGGAAGATGTGCGAATTGGAGAGATAGGCCTGGCTGCGGCGGGCAAACACCCGCAGCACCATGTCGTCCAGCTGCACCCGCACCTCGATGAGGTTGGAATTGCCGACCGTGTCGGTCCAGAACGGCCGGTGCAGGCGCTTGGCCAGTTCGCTGGTGAAGGCGGAATCGAGGGTGGAGAAAAAGGGCTTCGGGCCGGGCGGCGGCAGGCGCTCCCCGGGCAGGAAATCCACGGTGAGGCCCAATGTGAGCTGGGCGATGCGCTTGATCTTGTCCTGGTCTTCCTCGGTGGGGAAGGCCACGGCGAGCTGGGTGACGGCGGTGATGTCCTGCGACACCGCCGCGGAGAGGCGTCGCGTCACCGTGTTGTAGTGCCGCTCCATGAACACGAAGGCGAGCACCGATTGCAGGATCACCACCGGGGTGACGATGATGATCAGCGAGCGGGCGAACAGGCCCTTCGGCATGACGCGGTTGAACCACGCGCCGAAGCGGGCATTGTTCTCCCGCATGCGGCGCTGGGTGAGGCGCAGGCGCGCCCGCGCGGCGCCCACCACGCTGGTGTCGCGGGGGCTCAAGGAGCGACGACCAGCCGGTAGCCGACGCCGCGCACCGTCTGCACATAGGCCGGATTGGCCGGGTCGCGCTCGATCTTGCGGCGCAGCCGGTTGACCTGCACGTCCACCGCCCGGTCGCCGGCGGCGACGCCGGGGGCCACGAGGTCCTGACGCGGCACGGTCTGGCCCGGCGCCTCGCCCAGCACCCGCAGCATGTCGCGCTCGCGGTCGGTGAGGCGCACCAGCTCGCCGTCGCGGGTGAGTTCGCCGCGCGCGAGATGGAAGGTGAAGGGGCCGAAGCGCACGGCCTCGATGGCCTGCGCCGGCGGCGGGGCGGCGCGCTTGATGATGTTGCCGATGCGCAGCAGCAATTCGCGCGGCTCGAACGGCTTGGCGAGATAATCGTCGGCGCCGATCTCCAGCCCCTCGATGCGGTCGCCCGGCTCGGAGCGGGCGGTGAGCATGAGGATGGGCACGGGGGAATCGGCGCGCACCGAGCGGGCGAGGTCGAAGCCGTTCTCGCCCGGCATCATCACGTCGAGGATCAAAAGGTCGAAGGCGAGGCCGCCGAGCCGGGCGCGCGCATCGGCGGCGGATTCCGCCGTGGTGACGCGGTAGCCATGCTCGGTGAGGAAGCGCGACAGCAGGTCGCGAATGCGGCGGTCGTCATCGACGATGAGCAGGTGGAAGGCGTCGTCGGCAGGCATGGTGCGGGATTCCCTTGCCGCTTCGGCCGGGCTCAGGCGGGCGTCGAGCATGGCGGTCCTCCCGTCAGCCGGCCGTCCGGCCGCGGGCGGCGCTGCGCGCCTCCACGGCCTGGTCGGCGCGGGCGATCAGCTTCTCGGTCGAGCTGCGATCTTCCGGGTCGATCATGGCGACAAGAAAGCGGCGCACCAGCTCGCGCGACTCGCCGCCGCTCTCCTCCAGCGCCCGGCGGATGCGGCGGGACTGGATGGCGACGAATTCCTGGGTCAGCGCCTCGCCCTTGGGGGTGAGGTAGAGCAGGCGCTGGCGGCGGTCGGACGCGCCGGCGCGGCTGTCGATGAAGCCCTGGTCCACCAGCTCCCGCAGCACCCGGCCGAGGCTCTGCTTGGTGATGCGCAGAATGTCGAGCAAGTCGGTGACGCGCATGCCGGGATGGCGGTTGACGAAATGCAGCACCCGGTGATGCGCCCGGCCGAAGCCGAAGCCCTGCAGGATCTCGTCGGGATCGCTGACGAAATTGCGATAGGCGAAGAACAACAGCTCGATCAGGTCGAGCATCGGCTCGCCCTCGGAGGACGACGAGCCACGCGCCGCCCCCGGCTCGCTCTTGCCGGTGCGCGCTGTCAGCGAGACATTTATGTCAGCCATGTTGACTTTTTTCGTTATGATCGTTACCCAGATGTCCCGTTCAACGAAAGGATCGTTCGGCACGCCGCCCGATCCGCCTCGGAACAGGACAAAGTCGTACCCGCTCGTGCCGAGCGGCGACGATAACGGGACTTCGGCCGCGAGGCAAAGCGTTGCGCTCTCGCCGGACAGGCCGTAGCCACCATGCCGAAGGAAAGAAGGGCTCCGGCGCCTCCCCATGGCGCGCCGGCGCACCGGTTGGGAGACTTAACCATGGCGAGCGAACCTTTCGACAAACGCAGCGGCTGGATCTGGTATGACGGCGCCTTCGTGCCCTGGCAGGACGCGCAGGTCCACGTACTGACCCACGGGCTGCACTATGGCAGCTGCGTGTTCGAGGGCGAGCGCGCCTATGGCGGCGAGATTTTCAAGCTCGACGAGCACACGACGCGTCTGAAGCACAGCGCCGAACTGCTCGACTTCGAGATTCCCTACAGCGAGGACGAGATCAACGCCGCCTGCCGCGAATTGCTGACCCGGCAGAAGCTGGTGGACGCGTATCTGCGCCCCGTCGCCTGGCGCGGCTCGGACATGATGGGCGTTTCCGCCCAGCACAACCAAATCCACCTCGCCATCGCGGCGTGGGAATGGCCGAGCTATTTCGACCCGGCGCAGCGGCTCAAGGGCATCCGCATCGGCATGGCGAAGTACCGCCGTCCCGACCCGCAGACCGCGCCCTCGACCTCCAAGGCCGCCGGCCTCTACATGATCTGCACCATCTCCAAGCACGCCGCCGAGCGCGAGGGCTTCGCCGACGCGCTGATGCTGGACTGGCGCGGCCGTGTCGCCGAATGCACCGGCGCCAATGTGTTCTTCGTCAAGGACGGCGTGGTCCACACGCCAGAAGCCGACGCCTTCCTCAATGGCATCACCCGCCAGACGGTGATCGCGCTCGCCAAGCGGCGCGGCATCGAGGTGGTGGAGCGGGCGATCATGCCGGAGGAGCTGGCGAGCTTCGACGAGTGCTTCATCACCGGCACCGCCGCCGAGGTGACGCCGGTGTCCGAGATCGCCGGCCAGCACTTCCAGCCCGGCCCGGTGACCAAGACGCTGCTGGAGGACTACATGTCCGAGGTGCAGCCGAAGAAGGCGGAAGCGGCCTGAGGGCTGCTGAGAGCGCATGATGGAAATGCCGGCCCTCGGGCCGGCATTTTTCGTTTGCCTGGGCTCCTGCCGTCATCCCGGCCGAAGGGCGGAGGCAAAATCGGCTAGTTCCAGCGCTCCGCCGCGTCGTCGTCTTCGTCCTTGGCGACGACCCAGGCGGTGCCCTCGTCGCGCTCTTCCATCTTCCAGAACGGCGCGCTGGTCTTCAGCCAGTCCATCAGGAATTCGGCCGCCTCGAAGGCGGCGGCGCGGTGGGCGGAGGCGGTGACGACGAGCACGATATTGTCGCCCGGCACCATGCGGCCATAGCGGTGAATGACGGTGGCGCCGATCAGCGGCCAGCGGGCGCGGGCCTGCTCGACCAGCCGGCCGATCTCCTCCTCCGCCATGCCGGGATAATGCTCCAGCGTCAGCGCGATGAGCGGGGCGCCGCCGGGGGCGTCCTGCGCGCGGCACAGGCCGGTGAAGGTGACGACGGCGCCGACGTCGGTGCGCCCCTTCGACAGGGCGGCGGCCTCCTGCGCGGGGTCGAAATCCTGCGCCTGGATGCGGACGGTGAACATGCTCACCTCGCTGGTTCAGCCGCCCGTCATGGGCGGGAAGAAGGCAATCTCGCGTGCGTCGCCCAGCGGCGTGTCGGGCCGTGCGTGCCGCCGGTCGAGCGCCGCGCGGACGATGCGCGGATTTTCGAAGGCGCGGGCATAGCCCTCGCCGCGGGCGGCGAGATGGGCGGCGAGTTCGGCGACGGTGGCGACGCCTTCCGGCACCGCGACCTCCTCCGCCTCCAGCCCGATGCGCTCGCGCACCCAGGCGAAATACAGCACCTTCACGCGTCGTCCCCGATCAGATGGCGGGCGCCGGCGCGGAAATAGTCCCAGCCTGTATAGAGTGTCAGCAGCGCCGCGATCCACAACAGGCCGATGCCGAACAAGGTGATGCCGGGCACCACGAGGTCCGCCGCCGGGCCGGCCAGCAGCACGCCGACCGCCACCAGCTGGGCGGTGGTTTTCCATTTGGCGAGGCGGGTGACGGGAACGCTGACGCGCAGTTCGGCGAGAAATTCGCGCAGGCCGGAGACAAGAATCTCGCGGCACAGAATCACCAGCGCCGCCCACAGCGACCAGCCGCGAATCGTGCCGTCGGAGGCCAGCATCAGCAGCGAGGCGGAAACCAGCAGCTTGTCGGCGATCGGGTCGAGCATGCGGCCGATGGCCGATTGCTGCGACCAGGCGCGGGCGAGATAGCCGTCGAAGAAATCCGTGATGGCCGCGACCGCGTATAGGGCTACGGCGACCCAGCGCAGCCACAGGCCGCCTTCGAGAATGTCGGACCAGAACAGGCAGGCGGCCACCAGCGGCACCGCCACGCAGCGGCCATAGGTGAGGATGTTGGGCAGCGACATGGCGTGTCCGCGCGTCACCTTGGCCGGCTCCCGATCCGTCTGCGGGTTAGATGCGACATCGACCATACTGCGCCGGCTCCCTCACAGGCAGGTAAACATGCGAGCCGGCCGCGTCAATCGCGTCCCGGTCCCCAGCCTTGCCTGCCGCAGGCTTATCACGATGCGTCAGGGCTGTGGCCATCGCATGACGCGCATGGCCGTTCCAGTCCTTCATGTCGCCTTGGCATGAAAGAAGTCGTAAACCGCCCGCGCCGTCGCCGCGTTCACCCCCGGCACGCCTTCGAGATCGGCGAGCGAGGCGCGTTCAATGGCTTTGAGCGTGCCGAAATGGTGCAGCAGCGCGCGCTTGCGGGTCGGGCCGATGCCGGGAATTTCCTGCAGCCCGGCCTGGGTCAGGTCCTTCTTGCGCCGCGCGCGGTGCGAGCCGATGGCGAAGCGGTGCGCCTCGTCGCGCAGGCGCTGGACGAAATACAGCACCGGGTCGCGCGGCTCCAGCCGGAAGGGCTCGCGCCCCGCGACATAGAAGGTCTCGCGGCCGGCGTCGCGGTCCGGCCCCTTGGCGACGCCGACCATCGGCACATCGGTGACGCCGAGGCCGGCGAGGGTTTCCTGCGCCGCCTTCAACTGGCCGGGGCCGCCGTCGATGAGCAGAAGGTCCGGCCAGGCGGAGGAGGCGGCGGACGGCATGTCGTCGGCTTCCCTCTCCCCGTCGGGGAGAGGTGGCCCGCGAAGCGGGTCGGTGAGGGGGGGCGCGCGTGCCGGTTCCGGAGGCGGCTCCCCCTCACCCCAACCCTCTCCCCCAAGGGGAGAGGGGGAAGGGAGGGGCACCGCCCGCGGATTCTCCTTCAAGAGGCGGGAGAAGCGGCGGGTCAGCACTTCGCGCATCATGCCGTAATCGTCGCCCGGGGTGAGTTCGGTCGAGCGGATGTTGAACTTGCGGTACTGGCTCTTGGCGAAGCCTTCCGGCCCGGCGACGATCATGCCGCCGACGGCGTTCGAGCCCATGATGTGGCTGTTGTCATAGACCTCGATCCGCTTCGGCGGGCCCTGGAGCGCGAAGGCGCGGGCGAGCTCTTCCAGCAGCCGGGCCTGGCTGGCGCTTTCCGCCAGCTTGCGGCCGAGCGCCTCGCGGGCGTTCTGCAGCGCGTGCTCGACCAGCTCGCGCTTCTCGCCGCGCTTGGGAGCCGCGATCTCCACGCGATGGCCGGCGCGGGTGGAAAGCGCCTCTTCCAGCAGCTCGCGCTCGGCAATGTCATGGCTGAGCAGGATGAGGCGCGGGCAGGGCTTGTCCTCGTAGAACTGGGCGAGGAAGGATTCCAGCACCTCGCCGATCTCCAGCGTCCGGTCGGCGCGGGGATAGAGCGCGTGGTTGCCCCAGTTCTGGCCGGTGCGGAAGAAGAACACCTGCACGCAGGTCGCCCCGCCTTCCTGATGGATGGCGAACACGTCCGCCTCTTCCACCGAGCGCGGGTTGATGCCCTGCGTGCCCTGCACGGCGGAGAGCGCCGCGAGGCGGTCGCGCAGGGCGGCGGCGCGCTCGAATTCAAGCTCCTGCGAGGCGGCTTCCATCTCCCGCGCCAATTGCTCCTTCACCGCCTTGCTGCGGCCGGAGAGGAAGTCGCGCGCCTCGCGGACATATTCGGCATAGTCGGTGTGGCTGACCTCGCCGGTGCAGGGGCCGGCGCAGCGCTTGATCTGGAACAGCAGGCAGGGGCGGGTGCGCGCCTCGTAGAAGCTGTCGGAGCAGGAGCGCACCAGAAACGCCTTTTGCAGCGCGTTGATGGTGCGGTTCACCGCCCAGACCGAGGCGAAGGGCCCGTAATAGTCGCCCGGCCGGTTGCGGGCGCCGCGATGCTTGGTGATCTGCGGCGAGACATGGTCGCGGGTGATGAGGATATAGGGAAACGACTTGTCGTCGCGCAGCAGCACGTTGAAGCGCGGGCGCAGCTGCTTGATCAGGTTGGCTTCCAGCAGCAGCGCTTCGGTCTCGGTGCCGGTGGAGACGAATTCCATCTCGGCCGTGGCCGCCACCATGCGCATGATGCGGGCGGTCAGCCCGGTCGGGCGGGTATAAGCGACGATGCGGCGCTTGATGCTCTTGGCCTTGCCGACATAGAGCACCGTGCCGTCCGGCCCCAGCATGCGGTACACGCCGGGCCCGCTCGGCGCGTGCTTGAGGGCGCGCGCAATGGCGGCGCGGCCCATGGCGACGGAGCCCGGCGCGGGCTCGGCCTCCTCGGCTAGGTCGGCAATGAGGGCCTCGTCCTGGTCGAGCTCGGCGATGTCGGCATCGTCGGTGTCGAGGTCGGGCATGTCGCGGGTCGGTCGGGCAATCATGTGTCCCTAGATACGCATCTGCGGCGCGGGCGAACAGGGGGCGGGTGCCTCTTCCCCGCGCCTGTTTCCGTTGCGGCATAGGGCTGGAACATGCGCCGGGCGCCGGAAACGACGCCGTCTTCGCTCTCCGCCGCCGATTGGCGAGACCCCTGATACCCGGGGGAATCGGCGGTCGGGATTTGGTGTATGGACCGACGCGCCCGAGAGGTGCCGTTCGGCGTTCTGCCGCTGAAATCCCTGGCTGAACTCATCGCTTTCCCGGCAGTGATTTGCTGGTGGAACTTGTCGCCGGGAATAAAAAGCGGCTTAGTGTTCTTCCCATTTTACCTGTCGGCAATGGCGATACCGGCCTTATCGGAGCCGCATACGGGCATGCGCTTCAGTCTATTCCGCTCCCGCCGCACGAGACCTCTCATTCTCGTCCTTGGCATGCATCGCAGCGGGACGTCGGCGACCACGGCCGTTCTGGGCAAGCTGGGGTTCGCCATGCCCAGGATCCCTATGGCGCGGCATGAGGACAACCCAACCGGCTATTGGGAGTCGGCGCGTCTATGCGCGTTGCATGACGATATGCTGAGGGAGGCCGGCAGCCGATGGGACGACTGGACGGCGCTGCGGCTGGTGGCTAACCGGGCCCGCACCCGCAAGCTTTTGGCGGTGCTGGGAAAGGAATTCGATCTGAGCCGCATCAGCACCGTGAAGGACCCTCGCATCTGCCGGATGGTGCCCTTTTGGCTGGATGCCCTGGCGACCGGCGGGCTCAGCCCGCGCATCGTGATCCCCTACCGGAATCCGCTGGAAGTGGTCGCCTCCCTTGCCAAGCGTGGCGACGCAATGACCACGGAACATGGTCTCCTCCTCTGGCTCCGCCATGTCCTGGACGCGGAGGCCGAGACACGCGATCAGCGCCGGGTGTTCCTGCGCTACGACCGGTTGATCGAGGATTGGCCCGGCACAATGGCACGGGTGGGGCGGGCGCTTGAACTGGAATGGCCGGTCGCGCCCGCAGAAGTCGCCACCGAGATCGACGCCTTCCTCGACAAACGCCTTCGGCGCCAGATGGTGACGGAGCCGGAACTGCGCCTGTTCAACCCCTGGCTGGCCGACACCTTTGACGCTCTCGATATCCTCAGCGACGAGAGCCGCGACCCGACCGTGGCGACGGAGACGCTCGACCGGATACGCCACGCATTCAACGCGATGTGCGCGACCCGGCGGGACGAACTGCCGTTCCTCATCCGGTCGCAGGCCGCCTCCGCTCCTTCCGATACCGCGTTCGCGCCCCCGAGCGGCTGAGGCGACGACCGGGCGACGGCAGAAAGGGCGGGAAGGGCGTGACGTTCCGCCGAAGCCTCGGTGCCGACCGACACGCGGGAGCGGTGACGTTACCATCTGCGGTGTTCCGATCTGGCGTCCCGACGGTGGCTATTATAATAATCGAACGAAAATCACCGGAGTTCGGTAGCTGCCATGGTGGATGTAACGATCGCCCCGCCCGGTGCCTGCGTTGCGCAACTGCATCGCGACCCCTTTCCTTATGGCTGGATCGACAATTATCTGCCCGCCGACATCTATGAGGCGCTGGATCGCCGCTTCGTCATGCCCGACCAGCATCCGGCTCTCGACACGCTGAAAATGGGCAAGAAGCGGATCCTGTTCCGCATGCCCCCCGTCCCCACGCTGCTCGATGGCATCGATCCGCTGTGGAAGGGTTTCCTCCACGCGCTGTCAACGCGTGATTTTCTCAGCCATTGCCTGGAATGGACGAAGCAACTCGTTCCGCTCGACACGCTGCCCGCCGGTCCGTATCGCGAGCTGTTCAGCCTTCGCCAGAAGCTGACGCCCGAACAGGTGGAACTTCAATGCGAGTTTTCGAGCATCGAAGACGGTGCCTTGCTGCCGCCGCACTCCGACTCCGTCGACAAGCTGCTGATCTTCGTCCTGTATTTCGCGCAGCCCGATTGGCGTGAAGGCTGGGGCGGCGCGACCGAACTTTATCGCCCGCTCAACCCGGCGCAGGAGATCAATTTCAGCAATTTCTTCCTTCACCGGGAACAGGTGGAACTGATCGGCTCCAGCGCCTTCCGCCCGAACCGCCTGTTCTTCTTCGCCAAGACGGACCGTGCGTGGCATGGGGTTTCCGCCCTCGATCCCGCCGCCGCGCTTCCCCGGCGTTCGTTCAATTTCAGCCTGCGGATCCGGGCCGACGCCACGGTCGATCCCGCCATGGGGCGCCTGCAGGAAACCATCCGCACGCATGAGCAGCGGGCCTTTGCGGCGTGAGCGAGCCGGCGGACGCTCTCGGTTGGCACACACTGGAGCTGTGGGCGCGCCGGCAGCCGCAAGCGGCCGCCATGCTCGCCACAGGAGACCGGCCGCCGCTGCGCTGGGGGGATCTGCCCGCCTGCATCGCAGGGCTCGCCCGCCGGCTTGAACAGGCCGGGGCGGGGCGGGGCGCGCGCATTGCCTTTCTCGTGCCGGCGGGCGCGGAAGCGGCGACGCTCTGCCTCGCGGCGATGCGCACCGGCATTGCGGTGCCGCTCAACCCGGAACTCACCGCCGCCGAGATCGCCTCGGCGCTGCGGCGCCTGCGCCCGCATCTGCTCGTTTTCCGGCCGGGGCTGCCCGGCACGCCCGAAGCCGTTGCCGCGTCCTTCGGCGTCCCCACCCTCGCCGTCGAATGGTCGCCGGCTGATGTCGCCGGCTGGCCGCGCCTCGGGCCCGCCTCGGGAGAGGCGCTTGCCGTCGACGGCGACGATCCGCTGGCCGCTCCCGCCGGCACGCGGATGATCCTCCAGACCTCCGGAACGACGGCGCAGCCCAAGCTGGTGCCTCTCACCGAGACGAACCTGTTTGCCGCCGCCGCTGCGCTGATCGGATCGCTCGGCCTGACCGCGCGCGACCGCGGCCTGAACCTGCTTCCGCAATTTCATATCGGCGGCCTGTGGGACCTGATCGCCGCGCCGCTTCTCTCCGGCGGAAGCGTCATCTGCGCCGGCGCGTTCTCGCGGGCGGCGTTCGAGGCCGGCTGCGGGCTGGCGCCGACCTGGACCCAGCTGGTGCCGAGCATGATCCGCGCGCTTGTGGATGCGCCGCTCGCCGCCGGTGTGCCGCCGTCCTCGCTCCGGTTTCTACGTTCAGTCTCGGCACCCTTGCCGCCCGCGCTGAAGGACGAGGCGACCGAAAAGCTCGGCGTTCCAATCGTCGAGATTTACGGCATGACCGAGACCGCCGGGGTCATCGCCAGCAATCCGCTGGAGCCGGCGCTCCAGCGCGCCGGATCGGTGGGGCGGTGCGTGGGGCCGGACATCGTCATCCGCCGCCCCTCGGGAGAGGTGGCGGCGCCGGGCGAGGAAGGCGAGGTCGTGGTGCGCGGGCCGCAGGTCTCCCCCGGCTATCTCGCCGCCGCGGCCGGTGATGCCGCCGTCTTCGGAGCTGACGGGTTCCACACCGGCGATCTCGGGCGGCTGGATGCGGATGGCCATCTGTGGCTGCTCGGGCGGCTCAAGGATCTCATAAATCGCGGCGGCGAGAAGATCAGCCCGGCGGAGATCGAGGCGGCGCTGCTGTCGCTGGACGGCATCGCCGACGCGGCCGCCTTTGCCGTGCCGCACCCAATGCTCGGCGAGGAGATCGAGGCCGCTCTCGTCCCCGCGCCTTCGCTGGTCGGAACCCTCAATCGCGACGCCCTCCGCGCCGCGCTTCGCCCCCTGCTCGGGCATGGGCGGGTGCCGGCGCGGCTGCATGTTGTCGAGGCGATCCCGCGCACCGCCGGCGGCAAGCTGCAGCGTCACCTTCTGGTCGAGCGCTTCGCCACGGCCCCGGCGGCGCCGGCCGCGCCCGCATCGCCGCCGCAGGACTGGCCGCGACGGCCTCTGGCCCGCTGGGTCGCGGGAATCTGGGCCGGGGTGCTCGGCAAGGACACGATGGGCGGCGAGGAAGACTTCTTCCAGTGCGGGGGCACGTCGCTTCAGGCGGCGCAGGCCGCTACCCTCATCCAGGCCCGTTTTCCCGAGCACATTCTTTACGTCTCATCGGTCTATGAGGCGCCCACGCCGGACCTTCAGGCGACGTTCCTCGCCACGCATTATCCGGAACTCGCCGCGCGTGCCATCGGACAGGAATTTCACCGACGGGACATCGTCCTCCCGCCGGTGACGGATGCCGAACGCGCGGTGTTTCGCCGTGCGCTGGCCGATCCGCTGCCGTCGCGTCGCGCCGAGGCTTCCCGCAATCCGCCAGCGGTGTTCGTTCTGAGCCCGCCGCGCTCCGGCTCGACGCTTCTGCGTGCGATGCTGGCCGGCCACACGCAGCTCTTCGCGCCGCCCGAACTCTATCTGCTGAGCCATCCCGATCTCGCGGCGCGGCGGGCATGGTATGGCGCCGCCCATGGCTCGCAGCTGGAAGGGTTGCCGCGCGCCTTTGTCGGGGCGATGGGGCTCGGGCCGGATGAGGCCGCCGCGCTGGTGGACGAGATGGAAAGCGCGGGTGCGTCGGCGGCGGAGGTCTATGGGCGATTGCAGGCCGCGATCGGCACCCGGCGGCTGGTCGACAAGACGCCGTTCTATGGGCTTTATCCGCATGTTCTCGATGCCGCCGAGACGGTGTTCGATAACGCGGTCTATATTCATCTCAGCCGCCACCCCTATGGGATGATCCGTTCGTTCGACGAGGCACGGCTCGGCCAGTTGTGGTGGCCGCGTCTGGCGGGTCCCGGGGCTGACGCGACCTGTCCGCTGCCCTCGCACCAGCTGGCGGAACTCATCTGGGCCAGCATCCACGCCAATGTGCTCGGCTTTCTCGACGGTATCCCGGACGCGCGGCAGGTGCATCTGCGCTACGAGGACCTTGTCGAGCAGCCCGAGGCGGCGTGCGCGCGGCTCTGCACGGCGCTCGGCCTGGACTTCGAACCCGCCATGCTCGACCCGCTTGGCGACCCCGCGCAGCGCATGACCGATGGGCTGCGGCCGGGCTCGCGCATGATCGGCGATCCCAAATTCCACGCGCATCGCGGCATCGAGCGGGAGAGCGCCCATCGCTGGAAGCGCGATTATGACCGCGACTTCCTCTGCGAGGAGACGTGGCGCCTCGCCGAGCGCCTCGGCCATGGGGAGCGCCTTGCGGATGGCGCAGATCGCATCGTTTTCGAAATATAACTCACGCATGGGAAAGCAGGCGATTGACCCGCTTCCTGGCTCGTCGCACAAGGCAGTGGGGTAGGGCGGCCTTAGGGCCGTGTGCAGCTCGTTGGCGGGGGCGTCAGTGCACGGGTTGGTGGGGGAGTCGTCGGGCCGCGGAGCAACGGGTGCGTTGCGCCTGCTCGAAGAACTGGGCGAGAGCGGCATTCGCCTGTGGGTCGAAGACGGGCGGCTGTGCTGCAGTGCGCCGGCCGACCGGCTTGACGACACGCTGCGCACACGGCTCAAGGCCGAGCGAGAGGCGCTCATCGCGCTGCTTGCCCCTTCCGGGGCGGCCGAAATTCCGGCCTCGGCCGGCGTAACGCGTCGGCCTGCTGAGGCGCCGCGCGCCTTGACCTTCGCGCAGGAGGCATTGCTTGCGCTCGCGCGCGCCCGCGCCGCAGACGGTGTCTATCACGTCCCGGTCGCGATCGACCTGGCGGGCGCCTTGAACCCCAACGCCCTCTACAATGCGGTGAACGCGCTTCATGACCGGCACGAAGCGCTGCGGTTCTGCTTTCCCGCCGAGGCTGCGGGGCCCGTCCTGCGGCCGCGCATGGCGCGGATCACCATTGAGGAGTCCGTGGCCTTTGCGGCGACGGCGACGCGCGGGGGCGAGGGCCTGCCGGCTGAGGTGGCGCAGGCGCTTCGTCGTGCCACGGCGCGGCCGTTCGATCTGGAGCGCGGGCCGCTCTGGCGCTATTGCGTGTTCACGCTCGGCCCGGCGCGCACCGTCCTCCTCTTCGTCTTTCACCATCTCATCTTCGACGGCTTCTCGCGCGACGTGTTCCTCTCCGAACTGTCGGAACTGCTGGCGATGCCGACCATCGCTCTTGCGCCTCCGCCGGCCGCGTCGCCGCCGCGTGTCCAGTGCGCGGATATCGCGGCCTGGGAACGCCAGATGGCCGAAGGCCCGCGCGGGCAGCACTCGCGCGTGTGGTGGGGCGAACGCTTCCCGGAGCCCCATCCTCCCGCTTCCTTGCCGGGTCTGGCCGGCCCGCCCGAGGCCGACGGCTCCGTGCGCATCACCTTCGCGCCCGATCTTGCCGAGGCGCTGCGGGCGCGGGCGGGGGACATCCGCCAGCCGGTCGGTGCGCTGGCGCTGACCGGGGCGGCACTGGCGCTGCACCGCGTGACCGGTCAGAACCGCGTCCTGTTGTGCACCCCGCTGGCCAATCGCGATCAGCCGGAAGCGGCGGAGGTGATCGGCTATCTCAGCCGCCTCGTCCCCCTCTCCGTGCCGCTGCCGCCGGCCGCCACGGCCTCGGACATCGTGGCGGAGCTGGCACGCGGCCTTTTTGCCGCCAACGGTCATCGTTTCCTGTCCGGTGCCGAGATGATGGCGGCGCCCGGGCTGGCGCGCACCCCGATCAACCATGTCATGGCGGCGTGGCAGGAGCGCCGTCAGGGCGCGCTGCGGATCAACGACAGGCCGGTTGCGCTTGTGCCGGTGGAGCGGGAGAGCGCGGATTTTGCCCTCGCTCTCCAGTTCGAGGCCGATGGCACCGCGTTGTCCTGCCAGATCAGCTATCGCGGCGATGTCATGGGCCGCACCGGGGCTCTGGCCTTCGGCGACCTGCTTGGCGAGGTGCTCGCCGCCGTCGCGGGCGATGACTCCCACCTGCCGATTGCGGAACTCGCCCCGCCTCAGGTGTCCTGTGATCGGCTCAGGACGCTGCTGACCGGCCATCCCGGCGTCGACGATGCGGCCGTGCTCGCGGATGAGGCCAACGGCACGCTGTCGGCCTGGGTCGTGTTGAACGAGTTCAACCGAACCTCGGCGGACGAACTGAAGGCATGGCTCGGCGAGGCGATCGGCGGGCTGCTGCCGGCGATCGAACTCACCTCGCTCGCCGCGCTGCCGCGCACGCCGGAAGGTGCGGTGGACCTTAAGGCGCTGCGCGACAGCGCGCTGACACGCCGGCAACGCCCGTTCCTCGCGCCGCAATCCGCTCTCGAAGAGACGATCGCGGAACTCTGGCGCGAGATAATGTGGCTGGAGCGTCCCGTCGGACGCGACGAGCATTTCAGGGATCTGGGCGGCCATTCGCTGCTCGCGGTCCGGATGCTCGCCGATCTGGAACAGCGCCTTGGCCGGCGGCTTTCCGCCGAGGTGCTCATGAAGCTGGGAACGGTGGCGGCCTTTGCTGCGGCCATCGAGGGCGACGACGGCATCGGTGACGGGCCCCCTGTGGTGGAGAGTGGCCTCGACCCGGAGATTCTTGCCCGGCTGCATGCCTATACGGCGAGCTGGAAAGGAGAGCGCCCCTTCCCGGGCGCCCTCATCGTCGGGCTCAATCTGCGCGGAAAAAGGCGGCCTCTGTTCTGGTGCCTGCAGAACGGGACCGAGTTTGAGCAACTGGCGCGATATATCGGCGACGATCAGCCGGTGTTCGGTATGCGTTCCGGTCACGAGGCGATGGTCAAGTCGCCGGAGAATATTGACCGGCTGGCCGCCCATTATGCCGGCGAGATCATGCGGACCGTGGCGCAGGGGCCGCTCTTCATCGGCGGCAACTGCCAGGCGGCGACCATCGCCTTCCACGTCGCCCGCCACGTCGTTGCCGCCGGACGGGAGGTCGCGCTGCTGGTGCTGCACGAGAAGATGGTGCCGGAGCGCTATGGCGGGCGGGTGGCCCTGAGTTTCGGGCGCGAGAGCAGCCGCAACCCTTATCTCTGGAACGAAGACCCCGCCGCCGAATTCCGCGCGCATTTCGTCGGCGATTTCACCATCGATCTGGTGTCGGGGGGGCATGGGCAGTTCTTTCACGAGCCGCACATTTTCGATCTGGTCGAGATGATCCGCCGCCGCCGCGATGAGGTGCCGGCGTTGGAACCGCAGGGTCGGGGCGGCAGATAGGGGGCAGGTAAGGTGTCGAGGGTCTGGTACGAACAGCTGCGGCAGGGGGTGCGTCGCGGCGGCGGGATGTTCAACGCGCATTTGCACCTCGACCGAGCCGGCACTTTCGATGACCGGTACCTGCCCGGCACGGGGCATCGCATGGTGGAGGACTTCCACGTCTCGCTGAAGCGCAAGCATGCGATGATCGCGGACCTGCATGCCGGGCCGGCCTTTGATCGCGACGACTTCTTTGCCCGTGTGGAGGACGCGCTGGCGGAGATGGTCGCGGTGGACACACGCCGGGCCGACACCATGGTCGATGTCACGCCCAATCCGCGCGTCGGCCTCAAAGATCTCGGCTGGATGCAGGAGATCAAGGTGCGCTGGGCGGACCGGATCGATCTGCGGCTGGGGGCCTATACCCCTTTCGGTTTCGACGATGCCGACCCCGCCCGCTGGGAGATTTTCGCCGAGGGCGCGCGGCGGGCCGATTTCATCGGCTGCCTGCCGGAGGCGGACGATATTGACGATTATCCCAGCCATATCGGTTTCACCGAGCACTGCCGGCGCGTGCTGGAACTGGCGCAAGAGCTCGGCAAGATGCTCCACGTCCATACGGATCAGCGGTTCGAGGCCGGCGAGTGCGGCACGGAGCGGCTGATCGAGACGATCCGCCGCCATGGCGCGCCGCAATCGCCGGAGGGCGAGCCCATGGTGTGGGCGGTGCATATGGTCTCGCCCTCGACCTATGACGACGCCCGGTTCTGGCGCCTCGCCGACGCCATGGCCGAACTGAACATCGGTCTCATCGCCTGCCCCTCGGCGGCGCTGGGCATGCGGATGCTGCGCCCGCTGCAGGCCCCGACCGGCAATTGCATGCCACGTATCCTCGAACTGCTGAGCCGCGGGGTCGCGGTGCGGCTGGGGTCCGACAATATCGCCGACATCTGCTCGCCCAGCACCACGCCCGACCTGGTGGACGAAGCCTTCGTGCTCTCGGCGGCGCTGCGCTTCTACCAGCCGGAGATCATCGCCCGGCTGCTGTGCGGCCAGCGGCTCGATGCCTCCGAGCGGGCCTTCGTCACCGAGCATCTGCGCCGCAATGACGAGGAGATCCGCTACGCGCTGGGCAAGAAGCGCACGGCCGCGCCGGGCTTGGACTGAACACGACCGATCGGATGCCTCAGGGGGCGGGTATGTTTCTGCACGTGAACTGCTTCAAATGGGGCGATCTTTACAGCGCCGATGATGTCAACCGGCTGCGGGCGATGTTCCTTCGGCACCTCACCGTGCCGCACGTCTTCCACTGCGTCACGGACGATCCGGAAGGGCTGCGGCCGGATATCGAGGTGCACCCGCTGCCGAGCTACGATTTCTGCGACTGGGACCTCGGCAATGGCCGCAAGCTGCTGCTGTTCAGCGATAACTATCTCGGGCTGAACGGCGAACTCGTGGTGCAGACCGATATCGACATGGTGCTGATCGGCAATGTGGACTTTCTCGCCGATCGTCCGGAGGAGGATTTCCTCATCGTGCGCGGCCGAAACCAGAGCGGCAATACGCGCGGGCATGCGGCGATCCTTCGCCACCGCATCGGGACCCTTACCCATGTGTGGGACCGGCTGGTGGCGGATCCGGCGATGGCGGTGGCGACCTGCCAGCACCATCGCGGCGCTCCGGGGCATATCTCCGACCAGCGCTGGCTCGACCGTAACCTCGACGAGATGCCCTTCTTCGAGGAGGGCCGGGTGGTTTATTTCCGCCAGGACTGCAACGCCTATGCCGACCACGACAACCCCAAGGGGGAGGCCATGCCCCCGGCTGGGGCGCGCATCGTCTCCTTCGCCGGCAAGATGAAGCCGCAGCATGTCATGCAGGGCAGCTACCAGAATTGCCGGCACGCGCCTTTCGTGGCGGTTCACTGGCGCGAATAGGACAGGGGCGGGCGCGCCGGGGGCACGGCTTTTCGCGGTCGAGGCCGGCAGGGCCCGGCGCGTCTTCCCGCGCTGTTTCCGTTGCGGCACAGGGCTGGAACATGCGTCGGGCGCCGGGCCGTCCTGCGCCGGGGGAGGGTGCGTGGGCGGGAAAAAGCGCCTATGGGAGCTTCATGTCCGCATCGAGCCAAGCCGTCTCCACCCCGCCGCTGCCTTGGGCCGGCTATGCCTTCGGTGCCGCCGGGGCGACCCTGTTCGCGTCCAAGGGCATCATCATCAAGCTCGCCTATGCCGAGGGCATCGACCCGGAGACGCTGCTGGCGCTGCGCATGGCATTCTCGCTGCCCTTTTATCTCGTCATCGGCGCGCTGGCGCTGCTGCGCCTGCGCGGCATGGGCGAGCCTCTGCCGGGCGGAAAGCTGGTGGTGCAGTCCATGCTGGTGGGCGCGCTCGGCTACTGGCTGGCGAGCTATCTCGACTTCGCCGGGCTGCAATATGCCTCGGCCTCGTTCAGCCGGCTGATCCTCTTCACCTACCCGATCTATGTCGCGCTGTTCGGCGCGCTGCTGTTCGGCCAGCCGATCCGCCCCAAGGCGATGCTGGCCTTCGCCGTGTGCTATGGCGGGCTGGCGCTGATCTTCCTGCAGAATGTCAGCGTCATGGGCTCGGATGTGGTGAAGGGCGCGGTGCTGGTGACGCTGGCGGCGATCAGCTTCGCGCTCTATCTGCTGTGCGCCCGCTCGCTGCTGCAGAAGGTCGGCTCGGCGCTGTTCACCTGCATCGCCATGATTGCGGCCTCGGTGATGGCGATCGGCCAGTTCGCGCTGGTACGGCCGGTGGACGCGCTGATGGTGTCGCCGCACGGGCTCATGCTGGCGGTGATGGTGGCCATCGGCGCCACGGTGCTGCCCACCTTCTTGATGAACGCGGCGCTGAAGCGCATCTCGGCGCAGGCCAATTCCATGATCAGCACGGTGAGCCCGGTGGCGACCATGGTGCTGGCGGTGCTGTTTCTCGGCGAGAGCGCCAGCCCGGCGGAAATCGCCGGCGCGGTGCTGGTCATGACCAGCATCGGCTGGTTCACGCTGAGCGACGCGCGCAAGCGCTGAGCCCCGGTCTCAATCCTCTTCCACGTCGGGGGTGCGCCAGGCGAGGTGCTGGCCGCCATCCACCGCGATCATCTGCCCGGTGACGCTGGCCGCACGGGCGAGATAGGCGACGGCGTCGGCAATCTCCTCCGGTTGCGGGCCGCGCCCCAGCAACACCGAGGCGGACTGGCGGGCGAAGGCGCTGTCGTCTTGCCGGCCATTGGCCAGCGTCGGGCCGGGGCCGACGGCATTGACCCGCACGCGCGGCGCAAGCGCCTGCGCCATCATGCGGGTGGCGGACCACAGCGCCTCCTTGGCAACGCTGTAGGAGAAATAGGCCGGTGTCGGCTTCAGCACGCGCTGGTCGATGATGTTGACCACGCCGCCCCGCGCGCCCTCCGGCAATTGCGCGGCGAAGGCGCGGGCGAGCTGCACCGGGGCGCGCAGATTTGCCGCCATGTGCCGCTCCCACCGCGCGAGGTCGAGCGTCTCCAGCGTGTCGGGCTGGAATTCCGAGGCGTTGTTGACCAGCAGGCTGAGCTTTCCCAGAGCCGCAACAGCGGCGGGAATGAGCGCGTCCACCGCCTCCGCCTCCGCCAGTTCGGCGGGGAGGACGACCACGCGCCCGCCCAGCCCCACGATCTCCGCCGCCGTGGCCTCGGCCGCCGGGCCGGGCCGGCGCACATGCAGGGCGATGTCATAGCCCTCTTGCGCAAGCCGCAGGGAGATGGCGCGGCCGATCCGCACCGCGCCGCCGGTGACGAGGGCGACGGGGCGGGGAGAAGCCGGGGCGGAGGCGGGGGAATAGGACATGCGGTCTCAGGGGTGTTGGCGGGGCAGGGTAGGGCGACGCCTCGCCCGAACAACATTACGGGCGAGTCGCGGTAGTGGATGACGGCGCGGGGTGCGGATAGGTATTTTCCTGCCGCGCCTTGGTACTTCGGTGCCCGAAAGGCGCGCATTCTTACCGTTCCACGCGTCGCGAGGCCATAGAGCGCCTGCGCCGGGATCTTGGCCGGTGGTCCAAGACGTGAACCATGCGGAGGTACTTCCGTATACATGAAGTATACGGTCTATTAAGCATAATATTGTCTTCCAGAATTCCGCGAGATTTCAGCCGCATCTTTGTCGTCTCTTCGGAATTGTTTCAGCGCAGGCGAGAGTTGTTGGCTCGCCGGCGGCTGAGCCAGGATTTCAGGAGACGACCATGAACAACAGCATCCGTGCCGGTCTCGGGCTTGTAGCCCTGATGGCCGTTCCTGCCGCGGCGGCGGACATGTCCTATCCCGCGCCCGCCCCGGTGGCCTCCTACGCGCCGGCGCCGGTGTTCACCTGGACCGGTTTCTATCTCGGCGCCAATGCCGGCTATGGCTGGGGCGAGGCCGACGCCTCGCCGGATGTCGACGGTTTTCTCGGGGGCCTGCAGGCGGGCTATAACTGGCAGGGCGCCGGGCCGCTGGTGTTCGGCGTCGAGGCCGACATCCAGTATGCGGATGTGTCGAGCTCGGTGTTCACGCTCGATTATTTCGGCACGGTGCGCGCCCGCATCGGCTACGCCTTCGACCAGTTCCTGATCTACGGCACCGGCGGCTTCGCCTATGGCGGCGGCAGCTACCAGCTGCTCGGCCTGTCCAACGACCGCAACCATCTCGGCTGGACCCTCGGCGCCGGCGCCGAATATGCGCTGGGTGGCAATTGGAGCGTCAAGGGCGAGTATCTCTATATCGACCTCGGCGACGAGACCTATGCCAGCTTCTTCGGCCCGCGCGATGTCGGCATGAGCGCGAATGTGCTGCGCGCCGGCGTCAATTACCGTTTCTGAGCCCCAGCGGGGCGCGTGGGCGCCCCGATTCCGCGCCGTCGCCCTGCCGTGCGGCGGCAAAGGCCCTAAATTTGTGACATGCACGACACACCCTTTCTGGGATCGTCAGTCGATCATGGCGGAATTGTTGCGCCGCTCACGGTTCTGTGAATGGCCGCCAAGGGCGCGAAAACCGTTGCATGCGAACGGTTTTCTGCCCCTTCCGGCCTCTCACTTGGAGGGTGGGGGCCGGAAATGCGGCGAGGCTGCCCCAATCCAGCCCTTGGCCTGCCCATCTGCGCTTCTACTTCATGCTCCGAGACGCAAGCCCAAGGGATTGCGCACGCCTTTCCTGGTTTCAGGACTCTTTCGGAGAATAGCCATGAAGAAGATCCTCTGCTCGGGCGTCGCTGCGGCCGCCCTCCTCGCCGCCGCCCCCGCCTTCGCGGCCGATCTGGCGCGGCAGCAGCCCTATCCCACCAAGGCGGCGCCGATGATCGTCGAGCCGGCCTTCACCTGGACCGGTTTCTATCTCGGCGCCAATGCCGGCTATGCCTGGGGTTCGGGCGAAGGCGGCGCGGGCATCGTCAATCTCGATCCGTCGGGCTTCCTCGGCGGCGGTCAGATCGGCGTGAACTACCAGTTCGCCAACAATGTCGTGGTGGGCGTCGAGGCCGACTTCCAGGGCTCCGACATCAAGGACACCTATG
Organism: Ancylobacter polymorphus; assembly: GCF_022836935.1. Lineage (NCBI taxonomy): Bacteria > Pseudomonadati > Pseudomonadota > Alphaproteobacteria > Hyphomicrobiales > Xanthobacteraceae > Ancylobacter > Ancylobacter polymorphus. The sequence goes on from NZ_CP083239.1 coordinate 2,705,162, forward strand.
CCGGCTATGAGTCCAAGATGGACTATTTCGGCACCGTCCGCGCCCGCCTCGGCTATGCCTTCGGCAACATCCTCCCCTACGTGACCGGCGGTCTCGCTTACGGCCACACCGAAGTGCGCGACAACCTGTTCGGCCTGTCCACGGACAAGACCCAGACCGGCTGGACGGTCGGTGGCGGCGTGGAATACGCCCTCACCAACAACTGGACGATCAAGGGCGAGTATCTCTACATGGATCTCGGCGAGGACTATTACGACAGCATCGGCTACAAGACCGGGCTGACCGCGAACATCGTCCGCGCGGGCGTGAACTACAAGTTCTGATGCGCGGCTGACGCTGCCTCAAAGAGAAAGGCCCCGGATCGGCGATCCGGGGCCTTTTTCATGGCCGGGTGGCGGTCCGAAAGATCAGGGTGAAAGATCAGGCTTGCGGCGTCGTTGCCTCGAAAGCGGGCACACGCGCGGCAAAGGCGTCGAGCCAGGCCACCAGCGCGGGATGGCCGGCGCGCCAGGCGCCGGCAAAGCGCAGGTCGAGATAGCCGAGCGCGCAGGCGACCGCGACCTCGCCGATATGCGCAGCACCGCTGACCGGCAGTGGCTGTGGCGGCGCGGCTTCCAGCGCCGCCAGCCCGCGCGCCACCTTGCCCGCCTGATGGTCGAGCCAGCGGGCGCTGTGGGTGTCGGGGTCGCGGAAGCGGCTCTCATAGATCTGCAGCAGCGCGGCGTCGGAAATGCCGTCGCCGAGCGCGAGCATCGTCAAGGCCGTGATGCGGTCCTCGCCGCTCACGGGGATCAGCACGCCGCCGCCCGCCACCATGTCGAGATACTCGACGATGACGCGGGAATCGTAGATCGCCGGCCCGTCCTCGCGCAGCAGCACCGGAATCTTGCCGAGCGGGTTCTGCTCCCGCAGGGAATCGGTGGGGTCGGTCGTGTCGGCCGGCACGACATCGAGATGGATGTCGCACAGAATGGCGCCGATCTTGACCTTGCGTCCGAACGGAGACAGCGGGGAGGAGCGAAGCTTCATCGGGTTCGGCACCTTCTGAGGGGCCAGCCGCCGCCGTTCCGGATGCCCGGTGACGCCTGCGCCCGGCCGCGGCGGCGCCGCAGCTTCGGCCGGCAGGCTTATCAGTCGGCCGGCTGCAGGTCGATGGCCTTCGGCCCTTTGCCGCGCTTGTCCGGCTCGATCTCGAAGCTCACGCGCTGGCCTTCCATCAGCGTTCCGAGGCCGGAACGGGTGACGGCCGAGACATGCACGAACACGTCGCGCCCCCCATCATCCGGCCGGATGAAGCCATAGCCCTTGTCGGTGTTGAAGAATTTGACGGTGCCCATCGTCGCCATGCGCCTGCTCCTTACCCCCGGACGGGCGTGCCCATCCGCCGGTTACGTCGGTTCGGGCCAGGGTGAAGCAAGACCGATGCCGGATGATGACGCGGCGGGCTACAAGGCGCCGGATCCGCGCTCCGGCGTCAGCCAGCCGACGCGCACGCGCCCGGCGCCGTCCGTTGCCAGCACGGGGGCGAGGGCGCCGAGCACGCTGCGCAGTTCCTCGGCGAGGGTGAAGGGCGGGTTGACCACGATGAGGCCACAGCCGGTCATCGTGTCGGCCTGCCGCACGGCGCGCAGGTCGAACTGGATGTTCAGCGTCTTCGGAATGCCGGCGCGCTCGATCTCGCGGCGGAAGGCGTCGACCGCGCGCACATCCTTGATCGGGTACCACAGGAGATAGATGCCGCCCGCCCAGCGCCGATGCGCCTCGGCGAGTCCCTGGGCGAGGCGGTGGAACTCGCCCGGCTCCTCGAAGGGCGGATCGACCAGCACCACGCCGCGCCGTTCCTTGGGCGGCACATAGGCGCTGAGCGCCTGCCAGCCATCGGTGGCAAGCACCTTGGCGCGGGCGTCGCGGCCGACCGATTCCTCCAGCGCCGCGCGCACGCCGGGCTGGGTCTCGCACAACAGCAGCCGGTCCTGCGGACGGGTCAGCGCCTGGGCGATGAGCGGCGAGCCGGGATAGCGGGAGAGCGCGGCGGCCAGCGCGGCATCGTCCGCCGCCGGCGGGTTCACCGCCCGCACCGCGTCGAGCCAGGGGGCGAGCAGTTCGGTCACCGCCGGGGTGAAGCGGGCGCGCAGGACCGCGCCGATGCCGCCCTCCCACTCGCCGGTGCGGCGGGCCTCGTCGCCGGTGAGGTCGTAGAGGCCGGCGCCGGCATGGGTGTCGATGACGCGATAGGCGGCATCCTTGTGCCCGAGATAGGCAAGGATGCGCGCAAGCACGACATGTTTGACGACATCGGCGAAATTGCCGGCATGGAAGGCGTGGCGGTAGTTCATTCGGTCCTCTGTGGCGCGCCCTCGCCCTCGCGCTGCGGCGGCATCGCCACCCGCTCCGCGCGGCAGGCGCGGCGGTCGACATCCGGGCAGGGGGCGAATTCCAGCGTCCGGCTGAGGCAGATGCGCACTTCGGTCAGCCGACGGCCGTCGCAGGCGACGGCGATCATGTCTGGCTCCAGGCCCGGATTGGCGGCGCGGAGGGCGGCCTCAACCTCGCCGGGGGAGACCATGCGGTAGTCGTCGAGCCGGCGGAAGGCCTCGGGAATTGTCACGCGCTCGTAAGCGCGGCGGACGGTGGCGAAATAGGCCGCCGAATCGGTGCCGTCGCAGGTGCCGTGCTTGCGCCACTGGTGCAGCACCAGCCGGCGGCTCGGCATCACGTCGAGCATGGAGCGCAGCAGCGGCTCCGGGAGGAAGGGGGCGGGGGCGACGCAGTTCTCCGGCCAGCCCCGCTTATATTGCGGCCACAGCCCGTGGATGACGAAGGCGAAAGGCCGGGCGGTCGCACATTGCGCGGGCTCGGCGCGCGCGCCCATGGCTTCGCAATAGGAGGGCGACCAGGAGAGGGCGAGAACGTAATGGTCGAACTGGCCGGGTTCGCCCTTGGTCTGGGCGCTGGCGGCGAGCGGCGCGAAAAGCAGCGCGGCGAGGGCAAGCCCCGCCGCCCGCGCCCGCCTCACGGACGGGCCATGCGACAATTCGGGGCGTAGGTCCAGGAGCGGTCGAAGCCTTCGACGCAGAAATCCACGCCCCAGGAGGCGCCGAGGAAGCCGCCATCCTCGATGATCGAGTACCACACGGTGTGGGTGCGCGGCAGGCCGGGCGCCTTGCCATGGGCCTTGCCCACCGGCTGAGCCGCCGCCTTGCCGGTCATGTGGCCGTCATAGGCGCCGCTGCCATAGGCCCCCTCGCTCTCGAAATGCGGTGTGCCCTCGATGCCGGAGATAACGACTTCGGCGCGGCAGTAGCGGCGGGGAATATACTGCTCGCCCCACGGGCGGAACGCCACCTCGCGCACATCGTCGATGCGGTCGATGGTGAGCTTGGAGTTCCAGAAGCGCGATTCGGTGGTGGCGAAGTCGCTCCGGATCTTCGACAGCGCGCCGGGCGTGTCGCAGGCCGGCACGTTGCCGCTGTAGTTCGGGCCGGACAGCCAGAAGTTCTTCTCGAAGAAATTCGCGGCCTCGGCGCTGCCGAGCGAGGCGGCGAGCAGGAAGAGCGCGCCAGCGCCGGCCGCGGTCCGCGCCATCGCCCGCGTCACCCGTCCCTTGGCATGCTTCATGTCGGCCGGCATCGCGCGTCTCCTACAGAGTCTGCGGCGAAGATGCGTCGCGCCTGCCGCGCGGTCAATGACGGCAAGGCCACACTTCGCCGGATTTGCGCACCGCCGTCAGATGAGGCGGATGACATAGTGCTTGCGGGTGGTCTCGACGACTTCCCACACGCCCTTGAAGCCCGGCCGCAGGGCGAAGGTGTCGCCCGCCTTCACCGTCACCGGCGCCTCGCCGTCCTCGTGCAGGATGGAGACGCCTTCGAGGATCGAGCAGAACTCCCACTCCTCATAATCCACCCGCCAGGCGCCGGGGGTGGATTCCCAGATGCCGGCGAACAGCGCGCCGTCCGGCAGCGTCTCGGCGTTCCAGGTGCGGTGGCGGGGATCGCCGGAGAGGAGGCGGTCGGCGGGCGGGGCGGTTTCCTCCGGCGCGCCGAGTGTGGCCGGGTCGAAGGAAAGCAGGAACGACATGGAGACCTCGCGGACGGCAGGGGCGGGAGCGGTCCGGCTTCCGAAAGGGGCCGGAAGCAAGAGCGGCGCGGGACATCCTGCGGGATGTGCCGCGCCGTCTCAAGCTGCTTCGATACCCCCCAGCATCGAAGCGAAGGTCTATTCCGCCGGTGCCGGCTGCGGCCCGGCCGCCGTCTCTCCGGCGGGCGCCCCCTGCAGCGCCGCGTATTTGGCGCAGGCGAAGAGGAAGCCGGCAACCAGAAGGTAAGCAAATGCTACCCCCGGTGTCACGCCGAATCCGACACTTTCCCCGTGCATGAAGCCGAAAAAGGTGAGGACGGCGCCGGCGAGGGCGAAGGCGGCGGCATTGACGAACTGCCGTTCGACCACGAACACGCCGATGGCGCCCAGCACCAAGCCGACCAGAATGGCGCCGCCGCCCATCACTTCCAGCCCGTGATAGAGCACGCCGACCGCGCCGAGCTTCTCCAGTCCCAGAGTCGCGGCTGAGGTGCCGGCCACGGCCAGCGAATTGTCGATCAGCAGCTTGGTCCAGGCGGCGAGGTGGGGCGTGAGCGCCAGCACCACGGCGGGGGCGTGCTTGGCCGGCGTGGTCTGGAACGCCTGCGCCCCGATGAGCATGCCGATGTACAGAAGGATCGGCGAGATGGCGACGACCGGGATCAGCGCCAGCAAAAGGGCGATGATGCCGAACCAGGACAGCACGATGACCATGAGCCCGGTGGCGGCGGAATAGCCGATGCGCCCGCCCATCGACTTCCAGCCGGGGTGGCCGATATAGACCGCGTTGATGAAGGGGTTACCCATCAGGCAACCGATGAGGCTGACCACGCCATCGGCGGTGAGCACGCGGGTGGTGGGGTAATGGTCACCCGCCGCCTCGGCGCTCTCCACATTGTCCATCGCCTCGACGAGATCATAGATGCCGAAGGGGATGGCGGTGACGAGGATGACGCCGAGATAGCTGAAGCCGTGGAACACATGGTCGAAGGCTGGCAGCGGCACCGCGAAGCCGAAGGTGGCGAAGGCGGCGCCGACATTGGCGAGGCTCATACCGCCATAGTTGAGCCCGACGAGGTTCGAGCCCCAGGCGATGGCCATGCCCACCGCGATGGCAATGAGGCCGGCGGGGATGCCGCGCGGGTACTTCACCCCGCCGAACCAGCTCACCATGATGATGGCGAAGCAGGTGAGGCCGATGACCGGCGTGGCGAAGATCTCGAAGGCGGGGCGCATGGAGATGAAGGCGATGGACACGCCCGCCAGCGTGCCGAGCAGCGCCGCGCGGGGGGTGATCTTGCGGATATAGGGCGCGACGAAGCCGCCGATCATCAGGATGAAGCTCTGGAAGAACACCCAGACCAGCCCCGCTTCCCAGCCCTGGATCGGATCGCCGGTCGCCGCGCCGATGGGCAACATGATGACGAAGGTGACGACGAACATGTGCGGCACGGAGATGCCGGAGGGCAGGGCGCAGACATCGTCGCGCCCGGTCTGCTTGGCCAGTTGGTAGCCGAGCCAGGCGTAATAGGCGGTGGAGAGGAACATCATCAGCCCCACCGCCGGCAGGATGCGGCCGAAGACGATGTCGGGCGGCATTTTCAGCACGAATTGCAGCAGGCCGGTCAGCACAAGCATGTTGACGAGGATGTTGGTGCCGAAGCCGAACAGGGCATTCCAGTCACCGCGCGTCCACAGGGTCGGGCGCATGCCGGTGCGGGCGGGTGAGATCGGGGTCATTTCAGTCGCGGACATGCTCGTTATCCCTCGAAGAACGAATGACGGGGACGCGGTGAAAGCGGCGCCGGGCGCCGGAGGCGGCAGGCGGGTTCAGGCGGCGCTGGCGGAGGTCGCCGTCGCTTGTGAGGTGTCGAGCGCGGCGAGCAGGGCGGCGGAATCCGACACCCAGCCGAAAATGCCGCCCTGCGCCTTGATCATCTCCAGCCCGACGCGGTGGAATTCGGGGATGTAGGAGGCGCAGCAATCGGCCAGCGCAACGCAGCGATAGCCGCGGTCATTGCCCTCGCGGATGGTGGTGTGGACGCAGACCTCGGTGGTGACGCCGGCCACCAGCAGCGTGTCGATGCCCCGGTTCTTCAGCATCAGTTCGAGATCGGTCTGGTAAAACGCGCCCTTGCCGGGCTTGTCGAGCACCGGCTCGCCCGGCGCGGGGGCGAGTTCGGCGATGATGTCGTGGCCGGGCTCGCCGCGAATGAGGATGCGCCCCATCGGCCCGGCGCAGCCGATGCGGGCCGTGGGGGAGCCGCGCTCCACCTTGGCCGGCGGCGCGTCCATCATGTCTGGGCGATGGCCCTCGCGGGTGTGGATGACGAGCAGGCCGGCGGCACGGGCGGCGGCGAGCACGGCCTTGCACGGCTCCACCGCCGCCTGCAGCCGCGACACGTCATTGCCCAGCGTCTCGCCGAAGCCGCCCGGCTCCAGGAAATCGCGCTGCATGTCGATGATGATGAGCGCCGCGCGGGCCGGGGCGAAGGCGAGCGGTGCCGGCTCGGCGGCGAGGAGGGCGTGGGACGGTGTTGCGGGCATGAGCGGCCTGCCTTGTTCGTTGCATGCAATGGTGCATGCAGAAAGCGTGCCGCTTCTGAATGAAAAAGAAATCCTGATAATTCATTATCTTAATGAGATGTCGCGTCGTCCTTCTCGGCGTAGAGGCTGCTTGAGAGTCGGTTTGACGGGTCAATATTGTATAAAAAAGCGGCAAATAGAATTCGGTGGCAGCTTCTGGTGCCCTGCTGCCGAAATGCCTTGAGTAGTATGTGGCGGTTGTGCAACCTTTGGGTGTTTCAACCTTGGGGGCTACAATGAAGGCGTTCATTCCGGTCGTGATAGCCGCAGGCCTGTGTCTCGGCGGGTGCAAAACTCCAATCATTCCCGGCTCAACGAATATCGAGCCGCCGACCAAGGGCATTTATGTCGGCGGGCTCTACAAGCCGATTGGCGGTAGCCGCCGTGGCTCGGCGCCGGTCAATCTCATCCGCATCTGCACCGTTTCCACCACACTCAGCGAGTTCGGCGTGCCGGCGCCGGAGGGCAACGCCATCGCGGATATCGATCTGTTGGCGACGCGGACGCTCTCGGCGTCGGTATCCGGGCTGAACGTCGCCGTCGCCAAGGCGGGCCTTTCCGGCACGATCTCCGACTATTACGAATACAAGATCGTCAATGCGTCCTCCTATGAACTGGGCCTCGCCGATGCGAGCACAGTCTTCGCCAAGCTGATGAAGAAGGCCGACTGCCGCACGCAGGTGGCCGAAGAACTCGCCGGCGGCTCGGTCGTCCAGGTCACCAAGGCCTATGTCGGCGACATCGTCTTCCGCAGGAAGACCGGGGCCAGCCTCTCCGGCGAACTGAGCGCGCCGGCGGTGCAGGCGGCGCTGTCGCGCGAGACCGACCTCCGCTTCAAGGGCAATGGAATGGTCTTCGCCTTCGTCGGCAAGACCAAGACCGGCACCGGCTACTGAAACGCGGCACGGCGGTCGCGGCGGGGCTTTCCACCGTCGCGGCCGCACCCCATATTGCGGCCATGGCCAAAGCAGCACGTCCCGGCGGGTTCTCCGAGCGCTCACAGCGCGCCTTCGAGCCCGCGCAATCCGCCACGCTCGATCCCGCCCTTGCCGAAAAGCTCGGCGTGGCGCCGACCTCGGGCGCCTCCGCCACCGTCGCCGCGCTCTCGGCGCTGATCGAGAGCGGCCGGCCCGAAGTGGACGGCCAGATCTGGGTGCCGCATCGGCCGGCGCGGCCGGAGAAGTCCGAAGGCGGCGTCAAATTCGTGCTGAAGTCCGACTACACGCCCAATGGCGACCAGCCGCAGGCGATCGAGGAACTGTGCGCGGCGGCGAAGCAGGGCGAGCGCGACCAGGTGCTGCTCGGCGTCACCGGCTCGGGCAAGACCTTCACCATGGCCAACGTCATCCAGCGGCTGCAGCGCCCGGCACTGGTGCTGGCGCCGAACAAGACGCTGGCGGCGCAGCTCTATGGCGAGTTCAAGAGCTTCTTCCCCGACAATGCGGTGGAGTATTTCGTCTCCTATTACGACTACTACCAGCCCGAAGCCTATGTGCCGCGCACCGACACCTTCATCGAGAAGGAATCGTCGATCAACGAGCAGATCGACCGCATGCGCCACTCCGCCACGCGCTCGCTGCTGGAGCGCGACGATGTCATTATCGTCGCCTCGGTCTCGTGCATCTACGGTATCGGCTCGGTCGAGACCTATGCCTCGATGACCTTCAAGATCGAGGTGGGCGAGCGCATCGACCAGCGCGCCCTGCTCGCCGATCTCGTGGCGCTGCAATACAAGCGCACCCAGGGCGATTTCGGCCGCGGCACCTTCCGTGTGCGCGGCGACGTGATCGAGATTTTCCCGGCGCATTATGAAGACCGTGCCTGGCGCGTCTCGCTGTTCGGCGACGAGGTGGAGAGCATCCAGGAGTTCGATCCGCTGACGGGTCAGAAGTCGCAGGACCTGAAATTCGTCAAGCTCTACGCCAATTCGCATTATGTGACGCCGCGCCCGACGCTGATTCAGGCCATCCAGGGCATCAAGGCCGAGCTGAAGATGCGGCTGGACGAGCTCAACGCCATGGGGCGGCTGCTGGAAGCGCAGCGGCTGGAACAGCGCTGCACCTTCGATATCGAGATGATGGAGGCGACGGGAAGCTGCGCCGGCATCGAGAACTATTCGCGCTGGCTCACCGGCCGCCAGCCGGGCGAGCCGCCGCCGACCCTGTTCGAATATGTGCCCGACAACGCGCTGATCTTCTGCGACGAAAGCCATGTCACCGTGCCGCAGATCGGCGCGATGTATCGCGGCGACTTCCGCCGCAAGGCGACGCTGGCGGAATATGGCTTCCGCCTGCCGAGCTGCATGGACAACCGGCCGCTGCGCTTCGAGGAATGGGAGGCGATGCGCCCGCAGACGGTGCATGTCTCCGCCACCCCCGGCAAATGGGAAATGGAGAAGACGGGCGGCGTCTTCGTCGAGCAGGTGATCCGCCCCACCGGCCTCGTCGATCCGGAAGTGGAGGTGCGCCCGGCCCGCACCCAGGTCGACGACCTGCTCGGCGAGGTGCGCGCCACGGCGGCGAAGGGCTACCGCACGCTGGTGACGGTGCTGACCAAGCGCATGGCCGAGGACCTGACGGAATATCTGCACGAGAACGGCATCCGCGTGCGTTACATGCATTCGGATATCGACACGATCGAGCGCATCGAAATCCTGCGCGACCTGCGCCTCGGCGCTTTCGACGTGCTGATCGGCATCAACCTGCTGCGCGAGGGCCTCGACATTCCCGAATGCGGGCTGGTGGCCATTCTCGATGCCGACAAGGAAGGCTTCCTGCGCTCGGAAACCTCGCTGATCCAGACCATCGGCCGCGCGGCGCGCAATGTCGATGGGCGGGTGCTGCTCTATGCCGACACCATCACCGGCTCGATGGAGCGGGCGATGGCGGAAACCCAGCGCCGGCGCGAGAAGCAGATCGCCTGGAACACCGCGAACGGCATCACGCCGGAGACGGTGCGCAAGGCGATCGGCGACATTCTCAACAGCGTCTATGAGCGCGACCATGTGACGGTCGATACCGGCCTCGCCGAGGGCGCGGCCACCTATGGCAACAACCTCGCCACCGTGATCGCCGACATGGAAAAGCGCATGCGCAAGGCGGCGGCCGATCTCGATTTCGAGCAGGCCGCGCGGCTGCGCGACGAGATCAAGCGGCTGCAGGCGACGGAACTGGTGCTCTCCGACGATCCGCTGGCGCGGCAGGACAGCGTGGACGAGCGCACCGGCGGCTATCGCGGCGAGCGCAAATATGGCCGCGCCGCCAATCTGCCGGAGAAGAAGGGCAAGAGCGGCGCGTCCGGCCGGCGCTCCTCGCCCGGTCACGTCTCCTCCGGTCATGAGGCGCGGGCCGACGAGGCGCAGGCCGTCTACGAGCCGGGCGAGCCTTCCATGTTCGCCTCCGGCACCTCGCGCATCGTCAAGCCGTCGCTGGACGATATGGGCCCCGGCACCGACCGTGTGGAGCCGCTGCGAGTGGAGGACTGGGTGCGCCCGGAACGGCCGGACCCGATGACCAAGGGCTATCGCAAGGGCGGACGGCGCGCGCCGAAGCGGTGAGGGCGGGCGCTCAGAAGCGCTTCTTCAACCAGATGTTGGCATGGCCGGGCGGATAATCGTCGATCTGTCCGAAGCGCTCATAGCCGTGCCGCGCGTAGAAATCCGGTGCCTGGAAGCTATAGGTTTCCAGATGTACCCCGGTGCAGCCACGCGCGCGCGCCTCTGCCTCGGCCGCGTTCAGAAGGGCGCTGCCGATCCCGCTGCCGCGCGCCTGCGGCGACACCCATAGCCAGGTGATGTGCATCCAGCCGAAATAGGTGCTGGCCTTGAGCCCGCCTGTCGCAACCCCGGCGTCATCGCGGGCGATGACCCAAAGCTGCGACGCCCCCAAAGGGCCGGCCTTGGCCTCGTTGAAGATATCGAGGCCACGGTCGATGAGATCGCGGACCTCGACGCCCGGGTCGGTTTCAATGGTGATCTTCAAAAGCCGCTCTCCCGCAGACCGGCGCCGGGCGAGGCGGCGCGGGGGATGGTGTTCCGCGCCTTTCGTGCCAAGAATATGGCTTCGCGCCAATGGGGCACGGGGGAAGACATGAGTTTCACGCAGGCGATTTCCAGCGTTCTCGGCAAGTACGCCACCTTTTCCGGGCGCGCGCCGCGCTCGGAATATTGGTGGTTCGTCGTTTTCCAGATTCTCGTCAACATCGCCGCCGGCGTGCTCGACACCGCCCTGTTCGGGGCGTTCTCGCTGCTGACCTTTGGCGAGATCGACGCCTTCACTCCGCTGACCACGCTGGCAACGCTCGCCCTGCTGATCCCCTCCATCGCGGTGAGCGTGCGGCGCTTCCACGACATGGACTTCTCCGGCTGGTGGCTGCTGCTGATCCTCACCGGCATCGGCGCCATCGTCATCTTCTTCTGGTTCATGGTGCGCGGCACGCGTGGGCCGAACCGCTTCGGCCGCGACCCGCTGGAATTCTGACGCGCATGAAAAAGGGCGGCTCGCGGGCCGCCCTTCTCGTGTCTCGGATATGAGGCCGCTCAGCCCTGCTGGATGGCGCTGAGCTTCCATTGGCCGCGCGGGGGGCGGGCGAAGGTCCAGAACTCCACCGCCTGTTCCAGCCGGTCCGGATCACCCTGCACGACGCGGCCGGTGGCCTTGTCGAGCGTCACGTCCTTCAGCTCGTAGCGCATGGCGACGGTGGCGTACTCGGCGTCGCCTTCCGACCAGGCTTCCGACAGGTCGCCCTGCAGCAGCTTCACATCGGTGACGCGGTTCTCCAGCCCGTCGCGCGCCAGCTCGTCCAGCTCCTCGGCCATATAGCCAGCCATTTCCGGGGTCAGCAGCGTGGAAAGAGCGGCCTTGTCGGCGCGGCTATAGGCGGCCTGCACCTCGGTGAGGGTGCGCTCGAACGTGTCGAAATCCGATCCTTCCAGCTTGAGCGGCTTGCCGCGCGGCGCGGTGCCGAAGCCCGCGCGCGGCGCGGCCGTGCCGCCGCCCATGGCACCGGGCTGCGGGCCCGGGCCGGCGCCGTTCATCGCATCCCGGTTTATCGGGTCGGGCCGCGCGCCGCCCGCATAGGACGGCTGGTTGCGCGAGCGCAGCCAGCCCATGACCAGCCGGACGACGATGAAGATGAGCGCCACCTGCAGCAGCAGGCCGAGAATGCCGGAGAGGCTGCCCAGGCCGGAGAAGAAGCCCGAGCCCATCAGCAGGCCGAAAAGGCCGGCGCCGAGCAGGCCGCCCATCAGCCCGCCCATGAAGCCGCCACGGTTGAAGAAGCCGCCGGGCTGCGCGCCGGGAGCGCGGGCCGCGGTAGCGGCCTGGTTCTGCGGCGTCGCGGAGCGCTGCAGCGGCTGGGCGGTGGGGGCGGTGGGAGTGGGGGCGGGCGTCGAATAGCTGCGCGTGCCACGGCTGCCGAAGCTGCCGCTGCGGCCGGCGCGGGCCTCGGCGAAGTCGGTGGCCACCAATACGCCGGCGGCAACAAACAGCGCGCCGATCATCAGACGCAGGGCGAAGGGACGCGAACGCGGGAAAAGCAAGGGCTTGGCCTCTCTCGAAGGGTTTGGTGCGGAGTTGCCGCAACGTCACCCATATGGGAAGAGGCCGCCCGGAATCCAGTGCCTTGGGGCTGCGCCGCTGCCGCGCAGGGCCGTCAGGTCGCGGCGAGCCAGCGCAAAACCGCGCTTTGCGGGCGACACACAATCCTGTGATGAGGCGCTGCCGCCGAGGGGCAGGGGCTCATTCGGGATCGAAGCGCGGCGCCGGGGGTGGCGTCGCGCGGGAAGGGGTCCGCAAAGGGCGCGGCGTCAGAAGCCGAGCTGCGATTCGATCGCGGCGATCGAGCCCACGGGCACGTTCACGGCCTTCTTCTCGCGCGCGTCGGCGGGACGCAGCGGCGAGACGGCGCCGGTGTAGGAAGCCTTGGATTGGGGGGAAGCGAGGGGAGCCTGAACCTCGTTGCGGTTCATGACGGGGGGCATTTGGGTCGTCCTTCCTGATACGCGTTACGCAGTGAATTAAATCGGGCCTCGCGGCCCGGCTTATCGGGTCAACACGGCTTTCGGCCGGTTGTTTCGAAAAGCACCGCCGCAGGTCGGCGCTTCATGTGCTCTTTATGAACCCTCAACCATGAAGCTTTCCTGAGCATGGTGTTCATCCTGGCGGGGGATTCGTTCACAATCGCGGCGGCTCTGGGGCGAGCCTGAGAAACCTGTGGGTGTGTGGCCCGCAAGCCTCACCTTCCCGTGTGCCGCGCCATCCGCAGGTAACTCGATCCGCCCGTGACGGTCTGCCGCCGCGATGCGCCCCGCCTTGCCGGGGATAAGCGCGCCCGCACGGGTGTCATCGACGGCATGCTAATTGCTAAGTTGTCTACGCCTTAAGGAGTATCGCCATGTCCGTTGCCCTGACCATCGCCCTTTCCGATGCCGAGCCTGAAGCCGATGGCGAACTCGACCTGTCGCTGCGTGAGGACATCCGCATGCTCGGCCGCGTGCTGGGCGACACGTTGCGCGACCAGGAGGGCGAGGCGATCTATGAGCTGGTGGAGCACATACGCCGCGTCTCCACCCGCTTTCACCGCGAGGAGGACGAGGGCGCAAGGCACGAGCTGGAAGCGATCCTGAGCGATCTCGGCCCGGACCAGACCATTTCCATCGTCCGCGCCTTCTCCTATTTCTCGCATCTCGCCAACATCGCCGAGGACCAGAACGTCATCCGCCGCATGCGCGCGGCGGCGGCCAATGGCAGCGCGGCCGGCCCCGCCACGGTGGCGCGGGCGCTGGAGCGGGCGCGCGAGGCCGGCATTTCCACCGACGATCTGCGCGCCTTCTTCACCACCGCGCTGGCGAGCCCGGTGCTGACCGCCCACCCGACCGAGGTGCGCCGCCGCTCGACCCTGACGCATGAAATGAAGGTGGCGGAGCTGCTGGCCGACCGCGCCCGCCGCGACCCAACGCCGGAAGAGCAGGAAATGGCGGCGGCGGAACTGCGCCGGCGCGTGCTGATGCTGTGGCAGACCAACCTGCTGCGCCGCACCAAGCTGACCGTGCTGGACGAGGTGGCGAACGGGCTTTCCTATTACGATTACACCTTCCTGCGCCAGCTGCCGACGCTCTATGCCGCGCTGGAGGACCGGCTGGCGGCAATGGAAGGCCGCACCGGGGAGGCGCCGGAAATTGCCTCCTTCCTGCGCATGGGCAGCTGGATCGGCGGCGACCGCGACGGCAATCCCTTCGTCACCGCCGAGGTGACGCGCGAGACGATGCGCATGCAGTCCGCGCAGGCGGTGCGGTTCTATCTGGAAGAGCTGGACAGCCTCGGCGCCGAACTCTCCATCAGCACCATCCGGGTAAGCGTGTCGAGCGACCTGCTGGCGCTGGTCGACGCGTCGCCCGATCTCTCGCCGCACCGGCGCAACGAGCCCTACCGCCTCGCGGTGACCGCCATCGCCTCGCGCCTGCGCGCCACCGCCTTCCGGCTGGAAGTTGCCGATCTCTTGGGCATTACCCAGATGCCTCCGGCCCGGCCCTATGGTTCGGCGGCCGAGTTGCGCGCCGATCTCGACATCATCGACGCCTCGCTCAAGGCGCATAAGTCCGGCGTCATCGCCGGCGGCAAGCTGCGGGCCCTGCGCCGGGCGGTGGATGCGTTCGGCTTCCACCTCGCCGTGCTCGACTCGCGGCAGAACTCCGACGTGCATGAGCGCTGCGTCGCCGAACTGTTCGAAGTCGCCGCGCCCGGCACGAACTACAAGGCGCTGCCGGAGGGCACCCGCGTCGCGCTGCTGCTGCGCGAATTGACCACGGCGCGCCCGCTCACCTCGCCCTTCGCCGGCTATTCCGACGAGACGGTGGGCGAGCTCGCCATGCTGCGCACCTGCGCCCGCATCCACGACATCTACGGGCCGGAAGCGATCCAGACCTGCATCATCTCCAAGGCAGAGAGCGTCTCCGACATGCTGGAGCTGGCGCTGCTGCTGAAGGAGGTCGGCCTGGTCGACCCGGCCGGCGCCTCGGCGGTGCATATCGTGCCGCTGTTCGAGACCATCGGCGATCTGCGCAACGCCGCCAAGGTGATGGAGCAGATGTTCCGCCTGCCGGAATACCGCAAGCTGGTGGACAGCCGCGGCGGCGTGCAGGAAGTGATGCTCGGCTATTCCGACAGCAACAAGGATGGCGGCTTCCTCACCTCCGGCTGGGAGCTCTACAAGGCCGAGATCGAGCTGATCGAGGTGTTCAAGCGCCATGGGGTGCGGCTGCGCCTGTTCCATGGGCGCGGCGGCTCGGTGGGGCGCGGCGGCGGGCCGAGCTACGACGCCATCCTCGCCCAGCCGGGCGGGGCGGTGCAGGGGCAGATCCGCATCACCGAACAGGGCGAGATCATCTCGTCGAAGTACTCGAACCCGGCGGTGGGGCGCGGCAATCTCGAAATCCTCGCGGCGGCGACGATGGAAGCGACGCTGCTTTCCGGCGACGCCATGGCGCCGCGCGAGGAATATCTCACCGTCATGGAGGCGCTTTCCGACGCCGCCTTCGCCGCTTACCGGGCGCTGGTCTACGAGACCCCGCGCTTCGAGGACTATTTCTGGGAATCCACCGTCATCAACGAGATCGCGACGCTGAACATCGGCTCGCGCCCGGCCTCGCGCAAGAAGAGGCGGCGGATCGAGGATCTGCGCGCGATTCCCTGGGTGTTTTCCTGGGCGCAGTGCCGGCTGATGCTGCCGGGCTGGTACGGCTTCGGCACGGCCGTCCGCCAGTGGCTGGACGCGCACCCCGACGGCCTGCCGCTGTTGCAGGAGATGTACCAGGAATGGCCGTTCTTCCGCACCCAGCTGTCCAACATGGACATGGTGCTCTCCAAGAGCTCCATCGCCATCGCCTCGCGCTACGCGGCGCTGGTGGAGGACGCGGAACTGCGCGAGAGCATTTTCGGCCGCATCCGCGCCGAGCATCAGGGCGCCATCGACGCGCTGCTGGCGATCTCGCAGCAGCCGGCCCTGCTCGGCTCCAACCCGCTGCTGGAACGCTCGATCCGCGCCCGCTTCCCCTATATCGACCCGCTGAACCATGTGCAGGTCGGCCTCTTGCGCAAATACCGCGCCAGCGATACCGACGAGAAGGTGCTGCAAGGCATCCAGCTCACCATTAACGGCATCTCCGCCGGGCTGCGGAACTCGGGATAGACCTCATGGCCTTCGCCTGCACCATTCCGGCCGTCGCGACCCAGCTGGCGGACGATGCGCGGGTGCGCATCACCCGCTGGGACTTCGCGCCGGGCGCCACCACGGGCTGGCACGAGCACGCGATGGACTATGCCATCGTCTTCGTCACCGACGGGCTGATGGAGATCGATGTCGACGGGGTGGTGACGCAAATCGCCATGGCGGCCGGCGCCGCCTATTCGCGCCCCGCCGGCATCCGCCACGATGTGCGCAATGCCGGCGACGCGCCGATGAGCTTCGTCGAAGTGGAGATGAAATAGGCGGCGCGGCGGGCCGGCTGTAGAGTGCCGGCAGCCGCCATCCCTGCCGGGGTTCGTCATGTATACGCCGCCCGCCTTCCGCGAAGACGACCCGACGATCCTGCGCAGCATCATGCGCGAGGCGCGGCTGGCGACGCTGGTCACCGCCACCGCCGAGGGGCTGATGGCGACGCCGCTGCCGCTGTTTCTCGACGCGAGCGAGGGGGAGCACGGCGTGCTTTACGGGCATCTCGCCCGGGCCAATGGCCAATGGAAAGCGGCGCCGATCGGCGAGGCGCTGGTGCTGTTTTCAGGATTGGACGCCTACATCACGCCCAGCTGGTACGCCGCCAAGGCCGAGCACGGCAAGGTGGTGCCGACGTGGAATTATGAGGCCGTGCACGCCTATGGCGTGGCCGAGTTCTTCGACGATCCCGCGCGGCTGCTGGAGGCGGTGACGCGGCTCACCACGCTGTATGAGCAGAAGCGCGCCGAGCCCTGGTCGGTGAGCGATGCGCCGGAGGCCTTCGTTGCCGCGCAGCTTCGCGGCATTGTCGGGCTGCGGCTGCCGATCACCCGGCTGGAAGGCAAGCGCAAGATGAGCCAGAACCGCTCCGAGGCCGACCGCGCCGGCGTGGCGGCCGGGCTGGCCGGCAGCGAGCGTCCGGACGAGCGGCGCATGGCGGACTTGATCCCGACTCGGCGCGGCTGACAGCAGCTTCACCCCGCCAGCGGCGGCACGGCTTCCGGCGGCAGGTTGGGCGGCACGCGGGCGAGGCGGAAGGCGGCCTTGATCAGCGCCGCATTATCCGCCGCCTCGCTGCCATCGGGCAGATGCTTGCCGTCTTCCAGCCCGATACGCCCGTCGAGCCCGCGCATCAGCGCATCCTGATAGAGCGGCCAGACGGTCGCGTCATAGCCGTGCTGCAGCACCGGCACGTCGAGGCTCGCGCGGGCCAGCAGCTTGCGAATGGCGGCGGCGACGGCAAGCCCCTCGTCGACATCCTGCTCATTGATCTCGATGAGAATGCGCAGGCATTTCTTCGCTTCGGGCAGGGCGATGAAGCGCTCCGTATCCGCCACCGACCACAGCCCCGCCTCGACGCCGATGCCGCGCGACAGCGCGAGCGCGATCATCTCGGGGGCGTCGTCCTCGATGAGATTGACCGACACATAGTCCGGCAGAACCGTCCAGCCCTTCACCGCCTTCAGCCGCGCCGCGCCGCCGGGGGCGATGCCGGCATGGGTGGACAGGCCGATGGGCACATCCGGCACGCGGGCGCGGATGGCCTCAAGCGCGGGGGCGACGGCGGCGGGGTCCAGCGTCTCGGCGCCGGAGGCGTCCCGCGGGTGCAGGTGCAGCTCGCTCGCCCCGGCGGCGACAACGGCGGCGGCGTCCGCCGCAAGCTCGGCGGGGGTCAGCGGCGTGTAGGCATGGAAGGCGCGGTCGCGCGCTCCGTTGAGGCAGGCCTGCAGCATCGGCGTCTCCTGGTTTCTGCCCCTTCAACCCGCCACAAAGCCCTTTCGTTTCAAACGCTGCACGGCGCGTTCCAGCGATTGGAGAAATTCCGAGCGGTCGCGCGGGGAGAAGGGGCGGGGTCCGCGCGTGATCTCGCCGGCTTCGCGCAGATCGGCCATCAGATTGCGGGTGGCGAGCTGCATGCCGATGGAGGCGGCAGTGAAGGGTTTCCCCGTCGGGCCGATGGCCTCCGCCCCCTTCGCCACCACCCGAGCGGCGAGAGGCACGTCGGCGGTAATGACGAGGTCGCCCTCTTCCACCCGCTCGACGATCCAGCCATCGGCGACGTCAGGCCCGGCGGCGACGATGACGCGCTCGACCTCGGCGTCGCGCGGGATGGCGATCCAGGAATTGGCGACGAGAAACACCTTGAGCCGGTGGCGGGCGGCGACGCGGTAGGTCTCGTCCTTCACCGGGCAGGCATCGGCGTCGATATAGATGAGGATCGGCTTCGGCAAAGTAGTCCTTGCGGTAATGGGCGGGGAGACAAGAAAGAAGGGCTGCCCGCGAGGGCAGCCCTTCCCATGTCAGACCGCGGTTCGGTCCGGTAACTGCCTAGAAGGGCAGCGCGACGTATCGCATCACGCGGAACGAACCTCAGAAGAGGCAAGCGTCCAGGTCACGGATACCGACGACCGCGGATCAAGACGATCAGACACTGGATCACCTCCTTTCGATTGTTGACGACAACTGAAGCTTAGACCGATTCGCCAAAAGGTCACGCGCTTGTTGCAGTGCGGGGTGGGAATCGGCTGTTCACATCGCGTTACGGCGCGCAATCTTGAGTGCACGACAGGCGGGAGGGGACGCAGATGAAGCTGTGGCACGGGCTTATCGCCCTGGTGCTGACCATGAGCCCGCTACAGGCGCAGCAGGCTTCCGACGTGCGGGCGCCGGAGGCTGCCGGGGCGCTGGCCACCGCGCCAAAAGCCGCCACCAGCCGGAATTGGATGGTGACGGCGGCCAACCCGCTGGCGGCGGAGGCAGGCGCGCAGATGCTACGCGCGGGCGGCAACGTCGTCGACGCCATGGTCGCGGTGCAGCTGATGCTCGGCCTTGTGGAGCCGCAATCCTCCGGCCTCGGCGGCGGCGGCTTTCTGGTCTATTGGGACGCCGCGACCCGCACGCTCACCAGCTTTGACGGGCGCGAGACCGCGCCGCGCGCGGCGACGCCGACGCTGTTCCAGAACGCGCAGGGCCAGCCGCTCGCCTTCATGGAGGCCGTGGTCGGCGGGCGCTCGGTCGGCACGCCGGGCACGCCGGCGCTGTTGGAGACGGTGCATCGCCGCTATGGCCGCCTCGGCTGGGAGACGCTGTTCGCCCCGGCGCTGGAGCGGGCGGAGAACGGCTTTGCCGTCTCGCCCCGCCTTGCCGGGCTGATCGCCGGCGATGTCGACACGCTGGCGCGCGATCCCGCTGCAAAGGCCTATTTCCTCGACGCCGCCGGCGCTCCACTGGCCGAGGGCACGGTGCTGAAGAACCCGGCCTATGCGCAGACGCTGCGCAGCTTACGCGACGGTGGCGCGGCGGCGTTCTATGACGGTGCGCTGGCGACGGCGATCGTCGCGGCGGTGCGCGGCGCGGCCAATCCCGGCCTGCTGGAGGAGGAGGACCTCGCCGATTACCAGGTGAAGGAGCGCGCGCCCGTGTGCGGCGCCTATCGCGGCCTGGAGGTCTGCGGCATGGGGCCGCCGGGCTCCGGCGCACTCACCCTGGGCCAGATCCTCGGCCTGCTGGAACCCTATGATTTGAAGGCGCTCGGCCCGAGCTCGCCCGAGGCGTGGCGGCTGATCGCGGATGCCTCGCGCCTCGCCTTCGCCGACCGCGAGCGCTACATGGCCGACAGCGACTATGTGCCGATGCCGACCAAGGGGCTGCTGGCGCGCGATTATCTCGCCCAGCGGGCCAAGCTGCTGGAAGGCGACGACGCGCTGCCCGAGGTCGCGCCCGGTAACCCCACCTGGGACCACGCCGCCATCGTCCCGGAGCGTGCGGACGGGCTGGCGCCGGAACTGCCCTCCACCACGCAGATCACCATTGTCGATGCGCAGGGCAACATCGTCTCCATGACCTCGACCATCGAGGCGGGGTTCGGGTCGCGGTTGATGGTGGGCGGCTTCCTGCTCAACAACGAATTGACCGATTTCTCCTTCCGCTCCCAAAAGGACGGTGTGCCGGTGGCTAACCGGGTGGAGCCGGGCAAGCGGCCGCGCTCGTCGATGACCCCCACCATCGTGCTGAAGGACGGGCGCCCGGTGCTGGCGCTAGGTTCGCCCGGCGGCAGCCAGATCATCGGCTATGTCGCCAAAACGCTGTTCGCCCATCTCGACTGGGGCATGAGCCTGCCCGATGCCATCGCCGCGCCCAATGTGCTGGCGCGCTTCGACGCGGTGGAGATCGAGGCGGGAACGGCGGCGGAGGCGCTGGCGCCGGGCCTCGCCGCGCTCGGCTTCAGCGTGAAGACCGGGGCGATGACCTCGGGCGTGCAGGCGGTGGCGATCACGCCCGACGGATTGCTCGGTGCCGCCGACCCGCGCCGCGAAGGCGTGGCGATTGGGGAGTGAGGGGAGCGGGTCTGATCCTGCCGTCATCCCGGCCGAGCGTAGCGAGCGCCGGGACCGCTCTCCAATGTCCGCGCGATCCCGGATCGCACCTTTGGCGCGTCCGGGATGACGCCGGTCCGGCATGGGCGCTCAGCGCCTCAATGGCTGATCATCCACGGCCGGGCGGAGGGGAAGCTCTTGGCGCCTGAGGCGGCGGTGGCGGTCTTGGATTTCTTCGAGCGGCTCTTCATGCCGCCCGTGCAGCAAGAACAGCTCGACGGGTGTTTCTTCGCCGCATATTCGCCCGTGGTCATCGGCGCGTGGCTGGCGCGCTCATTGGTGGCATGGGCGGTGAAGCTCTCGCGCGACATGCCGGAGAAATGCGGGGCGGTGAGCATCACGCGCGGGGCCAGTGCGCCGCAATCCGGGCAGGGCTGCGGGGCCTGATATTCGCTCATCGGCCGCATCGCGGTGAAATCGCCGCAGCTTTCGCATTCATATTCATAGACGGGCATCGGCATGTCCCTGTGTGCGGGTCTTGAGCGCGACCCCTTGGGCGTTTCCTGAGAGGGAGCGGGGCGATGTCTTGGCATCGCCCTCATTTCTAAGATGAAGGGAGCGGGGCGACGCCTTGGCATCGCCCCGCATGCACCGGACGTCAGAGGGGGTCAAAGGTCCGGTGACAGCGGCATGTCGATGGAGCCGTCGAGGAATTTCGTCGGTCCGGCCGCGGTGGGGTTGATGTCGAAGTCGAAGATCTCGGTCGGCAGCCACAGCGTGGCGCAGGCATTCGGGATGTCGACCACGCCGGAGATGTGGCCCTGCACCGGCGCCGTGCCGAGGATCGAATAGGCCTGGGCGCCGGAATAGCCGAACTTCTTCAGGTACTCGATGGCGTTGAGGCAGGCCTGGCGATAGGCGATGTGCACGTCGAGATAGTGCTGGCCGCCGGCCTCGTCGACCGAGATGCCCTCGAAGATCAGATAGTCCTTGTAGTTCGGCGTCACCGGCGAGGGCTTGAAGATCGGGTTCTTGATCCCGTACTTGGCCATGCCGCCCTTCAGCACCTCGACCTTGAGGTGCACCCAGCCGGCCATTTCGATGGCGCCGCAGAAGGTGATCTCGCCGTCGCCCTGGCTGAAATGCAGGTCGCCCATGGAGAGGCCGCCGCCTTCGACATAGACCGGGAAGTAGATCTTGGAGCCGCGCGACAGATCCTTGATGTCGCAATTGCCGCCATGCTCGCGCGGCGGCACGGTGCGCGCGCCGGTGGCGGCGGCGGCGTCCCGCGCGTCGCCGGTGAGCCGGCCCATATGGGCGGTCGCGGCGAAGGGCGGGGCGGCGAGCGGCGGCACGCGGGTCGGGTTGGTGTCGATCAGCGCCTGCTCGCGGGTGTTCCAGGTGTCGAGCAGCTTCGGGTCGGGCAGGCAGCCGATGAGGCCGGGATGGATCAGCCCGGCGAAATTCACCCCCGGCACATGGCGCGAGGAGGTGTACATGCCCTTGAAGTCCCAGATCGACTTCTGCGCCAGCGGGAAGTGGTCGGTCAGGAAGCCGCCGCCATTCTTCTTGGAGAAGAAGCCGTTGAAGCCCCATTGGCTGTCCGGCATGGCGCCGATGTCGAGCAAATCGACCACCAGCAGGTCGCCCGGCTCGGCGCCCTTCACACCGATCGGGCCGGAGAGGAAGTGCACGATCGACAGGTCGATGTCGCGCACATCGTCGGCGGATTCGTTGTTCTTGATGAAGCCGCCGGTCCAGTCATAGGTCTCGACGATGAAATCGTCGCCCGGCTTCACCCAGGCCACCATCGGAATGTCCGGGTGCCAGCGGTTGTGAACCATGTCGTTGTCGTAGGCCGACTGGTTCAGGTCGATCTTGATCAGCGTTTCGGTCATGCGTCTCACTCCACGTGGGCAAGCTGGGATCTTTGGCAAAGGGTGAAGGCGGTCCGGCCGGGCTCACACCGACAGGAAGCGGGCGACCTTGGCCTCGTCGACATCGGCGCGCCGGTCCTCGTGGACGATCTCGCCGTTCTCGATCACCAGCACGCGGTCGGCGATGTCGAGGGCGAAGGACAGCACCTGTTCCGACACCACGATGGACAGCCCGCGCTCGTCGCGGATGCGCTTCAGCGTGCGGGCCATGTCGCGGATGATCGAGGGCTGGATGCCCTCGGTCGGCTCATCGAGCAGCAGCACCTTCGGCGCGGTGGCGAGCGCGCGGGCGATGGCGAGCTGCTGCTGCTGGCCGCCGGAGAGGTTGCCGCCGCGCCGGCCCTTCATTTCCAGGAGCACCGGGAACAGTTCGTAAATGTCCGGCGGCACCTTGCTTTCGCCGCGCGGGATCAGCCCGGTCTCGATGTTCTCCTGCACCGTCATGGTGGAGAAGATCATGCGGCCCTGCGGCACATAGGCGACGCCGTTCTTGACGCGCTCATAGCTCTTCAGCCGGGTGATGTCGGTGGCGCCGACGCTCACCGCGCCGCTCTTGGTCGGCACGATGCCCATGAGCGACTTCATGAGCGTGGTCTTGCCCATGCCGTTGCGGCCCATGATGGCGATGATCTCGTTCGGCGCCACGGTGAAGTTGAGGCCGTGCAGAACCTCGCTCTCGCCATAGGAGACGTGCAGCTTCGATACGTTCAGCATGATCCGCCCCCTCAATGGCCGAGATAGACTTCGATGACCTTCGGGTCCGCCTGGACCTTGGCCATGGAGCCTTCCGAGAGAATCTTGCCCTGGTGCAGCACCGTCACCTTGTGGGCGATGTCCTCGACGAACTTCATGTCGTGCTCGATCACGATCACCGAACGGTTCTTGATGATGGTATTGAGCAGTTCGGCGGTCTTCTTGCGCTCGGAGACGCTCATGCCGGCCACCGGCTCGTCGAGCATCAGGAGTTCCGGGTCCTGGATCAGCAGCATGCCGATCTCCAGCCACTGCTTCTGGCCGTGCGAGAGATATTCGGCCCGCTGGTCGAGCTGGTCGGCGAGGAAGATGGTTTCCGCCACCTCCTGCACCCGCTCCTTCACCGCCCGGTCGCGGCGGAAGGTCAGCGCGCCAGGCACCGAGCGGCCCTTGGGATAGGAGATTTCGAGATTCTCGAAGACGGTGAGGTCTTCATAGATCGACGGGTTCTGGAACTTGCGCCCGACCCCGGCGCGGACGATCTCGTGCTCCTTCATCCGGGTCAACTCGCGTTCCTTGAACCGGATCGAGCCCGTGGTGGCCTTGGTGCGCCCGCAGATGAGGTCGAGCACCGTGGTCTTGCCGGCGCCATTGGGGCCGATGATGACGCGGATCTCGTTCTCGTCGACATAGAAGGACAGGTCGTTGACCGCCTTGAACCCGTCGAAGGAGACGGTGAGTCCTTCCACCGCCAGGACGAAGTCCTTGTTCATGGAGTCGGTGATGACTTGGCTGTTCATGGCTCCGGCTCCTATTCGGCGGCGGCGGGGGCGGCCGTCCCGGGGGACGGGGCGGCGGGCGGCGTCGCGGCGGGGGGCGTCCGGCGGGCGGCGCCGCCGAAGAGCGGGCCGAGGCGCGGGGCGATGTAGCTCTGCCAGAGGCCGGCAATGCCGTTCGGGAAGATCAGCACCACGGCGATGAACAGGCCGCCGAGGCCGAACAGCCAGAGTTCCGGGAAGCTCTCGGAGAACGAGGTCTTGGCCCAGTTCACCAGCAGCGTGCCGTAGATGGCGCCGAGGATGGAGAGGCGCCCGCCCACCGCGGTGTAGATGACCATCTCGATCGACGGCACGATGCCGACGAAGGACGGCGACATGAACCCGACCTGCAGCGCGAACATGGCCCCGCCAATGCCCGACAGCGCCGCCGCCAGGCAGAAGACGAAGATCTTGAAGCTGGCCACGTCGTAGCCGGAGAAGCGGACGCGGTCCTCCTTGTCACGCATGGCGACGAGGATGCGGCCGAGCTTGGACGACTTCACGTAGAAGGCCAGCAGGATGCAGGCGAGCAGCAGGCCGACGCAGACGAAATAGAGGATCGTCTTGGCGCTGTCGGTGCGGATGTCCCAGCCGTGCAGGGTGCGCAGATCGGTGATGCCGTTGATGCCGCCGGTATAGCCCTGCTGGCCGATGATCAGGATGGTCATGATCGCGGCGAGCGCCTGGGTGATGATGGCGAAATACACGCCGCCCACACGCCGCTTGAACAGAGCGAAGCCGAGGATGAGGGCGAAGAAGGCCGGCACCAGCACGACGGCGACGGTGGAAAAGGTGAAGCTCTTGAAGGGCTCCCAGAACCAGGGCAGCGCGGTGATCTGGTTCCAGTCCATGAAGTCCGGAATGCCGGGCGTGGTCTGGATCTTGGTGTTCTCGACGCTGGAGGCTTCCAGCTTGAGGAACATGGCCATGCAGTAGCCGCCGAGACCGAAGAATACGCCCTGGCCGAGGGAAAGGATGCCGGCATAGCCCCAGCACAGCACCAGGCCGAGCGCGACGAAGGCGTAGGTGAGGTACTTGCCGACGAATTGCAGGCGGAAATTGTCCAGCGCCAGCGGAAGCACGACGAGGAGGATGAAGGCCAGGATCGCGATCCCGATCATGTCCTGCGGGCGCAGGAAGAAGGTGCGGCCGGATGACTTGCTCATATGCGCCTCCTCAGCGACGGACCTTGATGACGAACAGGCCCTGCGGCCGCAGCATCAGGATGATGACCACGCCGAGCAGCGTGAGGACCTTGGCCATCGAACCGGAGAGGAAGAACTCCATGGTCGACTGGGCCTGCGAGATGGTGAAGGCGGAGGCGATGGTGCCGAGCAGGCTCTGCGCGCCGCCGAAGACGACGACCAGGAAGGTGTCGACGATGTAGAGCTGGCCGGAGGTCGGGCCGGTCGAGCCGATCATGGTGAAGGCCGAGCCGGCCACGCCGGCGATGCCGCAGCCGAGGCCGAAGGTGTAGCGGTCGATCTTCTCGGTATTGATGCCAACGGCGCCGGCCATGACGCGGTTCTGCACCACGGCGCGCACCTGCTTGCCCCAGGCCGACTTGTACATCAGCAGGGCGACGGCAACGGTGATGGCGATGGTAAGGCCCATGACGAACAGGCCGTTGATCTGCACTTCGATCGAGTCGGTGAGCGAGATTGAGCCCATCATCCAGTTCGGCAGTTCCACGCCCACTTCGCGCGGGCCGAAGACGGAGCGGTAGACCTGCTGAAGAATGAGGCTGAGGCCCCAGGTGGCGAGCAGCGTGTCGAGCGGGCGTTTGTACAATCGCCGGATCATCAGCCATTCCACCGCCATGCCGAGCGCGCCGGCGGCGAAAAAGGCGAGCACCATGGCGACAAAGAAGTAGGCGCCGAACAGGCCCGGCACATAGTTCAGGAAGAATTGCGAAGTGAAATAGGTGACATAGGCGCCGAGAATCATGAACTCGCCATGCGCCATGTTGATGACGCCCATCTGGCCGAAGATGATGGCGAGGCCGAGCGCCATGAGCACGAAGACCGAGAACAGGATGAGGCCGGCAAAGCCCTGCATCACGAAAATCGAGCCAAGCTCGGCCAGCGAATAGTCAGCGAACATTCAGGAATCCCCCGGCGGGCGCGCGAGCGCGCGCTTGGCATCAACGGCGTGAAGTCCCGGAGAGGGCGCGGCCCTCTCCGGGTGGGAGCGTCAGCCGATCACTGGTAGCCCTTGGGGAACGGATCGGGCTCGATCAGGTCCGGGGTCTCGAACACCACCTTGAACTGGCCGTCCGGCTGGGCGAGGCCGACGCGGGTCTTCGACCAGAGGTGATGGTTCGGGTGGATCTTGACGTAGCCTTCCGGCGCCTTGGTGAACTCGATGCCGGGCGAGGCCTCGGCGACCTTGTCGACATCGAAGGAGCCGGCCTTCTCGACGGTGAATTTCCACAGCCACGGGCCGAGATAGGCGGCCTGCGTCACGTCGCCGATCACGGTCTTCTCGCCCCACATCTTCTTGAAGGCGGCGACGAAGTCCTTGTTGTTCGGGTTGTCGAGCGACTGGAAATACTTCATGCAGCTATAGGCGCCGGCGAAGTTCTCGCCGCCGATGCCGTCGATCTCGTCCTCGGTGACGGAGATGGTCAGCAGTGTCTGCTTGTTGAGGTCGATGCCGGCGGCCTTGAGCTGCTTGTAGAAGGCGACGTTGGAGCCGCCGACAACGGCGGCGTAGATCACGTCCGGCTTCTTCAGCTTGATCTTGTTGATGACGGAATTGAACTGGGTGTGGCCGAGCGGGAAATATTCTTCGCCGACGACCGAGGAGTCCTTCAGGTGCCCTTCGATGTGCTTGCGGGCGATCTTCATCGAGGTGCGCGGCCAGATATAGTCCGAGCCGATGAGATAGAAGGTCTTGCCGCCCTTGGTCTTCTGCACCCAGTCCAGGCCGGCGAGAATCTGCTGCGTGGCTTCCTGGCCGGTGTAGATGACGTTCTTGGACTGCTCCAGACCTTCATAGAAGGTCGGGTAGTAGAGCATGCCGTTATACTGCTCGACCACCGGCAGCACCGCCTTGCGCGAGGCCGAGGTCCAGCAGCCCATGATGGCCGCGACCTTGTCGTTGACCAGCAGCTTCTTGGCCTTCTCCGCGAAGGTCGGCCAGTCGGAGGCGCCGTCTTCCTGGATGAACTTGATCTTGCGGCCGAGCACGCCGCCCATGGCGTTGATCTGCTCGATCGCCAGCTTTTCCGCCTGCACCGAGCCGGTCTCGGAGATCGCCATGGTGCCGGTGACGGAATGCAGGATGCCGACGGTGACTTCCGTGTCGGTCACGGCGAGACCAGTGGTGTTCACCGCCGATGTCGCCGGGGCCTGGGCCTGTGCCGGGGTGGAAAAAAGGCCGGTCGACGCAAGAACAGGCACGGCCGGGAGCGCGGCAATACCCATCAAGAGCTTGCGCCGCGTCGCTGAAAACGTGTTCGTCGGATCATTCTTCGAAGACATACGATTCCCCTCCACGGGTTTGACGTGGCCTCAACAAGCTTCTCTTGTGCTTGCATTGGCCGGATCGTGGCGGGCGATGTCGCGATGCAGCAATACGTCGATTGACGTATAGGGGAAACGTCGTGTCTCGCGCACTGTGAAGGCGAAAATGGATCGTATGTCCGGCGCGGAGGTTTTTCCCTCGCGTCGAATAGGTTTTTTCGCGCGCGCGCGAGGTAAGTGTAGGGAAAGTGGACAGAACCGGCGCTGATTAGCCCGATTATTGGGCATTTAATGCTGTGATGGCGAAGGAAAAGGTAATTAAATGCGGGACAAGGCGCTGCGTTAATCTGTCTTCGGCCTGACCGGCGTGTGGAATGATTTATGCTTGGGGGTGGCGTCGGCGCGGGTGGCAACCCGCCGCCGTCGCGGTGCAACAAACAAGAAAATCCCTGGGGAGGGTGGGCACGGAAGCATGTCTGGCGTTGGCACGGCGAGGCACACCCCCATGGCGGCGGAGCAGAAGATCGTTCGCGTTCGGCGTCGCTACAATCAGTGGGTCGTCAACGAGACGCTGGAGGATTACGCGCTCCGCTTCACGGCCAAGAGCGGGCGGCGCTGGTCGGCGCTGCGGGTCGCCAATACCGCACTCGGCGCCGTTTCCTTTCTGGCGCTGGAGGCCATCGGCGGCGCGATCACGCTCGCCTATGGTTTTGAAAATGCGGTGGCGGCGATCCTTCTCGTCTGCGTCGTCATCTTCGCCGCCGGCCTGCCGATCAGCTATTACGCTGCCAAGTTCGGCGTCGACATCGACCTGCTGACCCGTGGCGCCGGCTTTGGCTATATCGGCTCGACGCTGACCTCGCTCATCTACGCCTCCTTCACCTATCTGTTCTTCGCCATCGAGGCGGCGATCATGGCGCTGGCGCTGGAGATGTGCTTCGGCGTGCCGCTGATGGTGGGCTATTTCATCAGCGCGCTGGTGGTGATCCCGCTGGTGACGCACGGCATCACCTTCATCAGCCGGTTCCAGCTCTGGACCCAGCCGGTCTGGCTTGTGCTGAACATCATCCCCTTCGTCTTCATCCTCGCCCTCGACGACACCCCTTTCGCCGGCTGGACCGCCTATACCGGCCGCTTCGGCCATCCTGACGGCTCCTTCGATCTCGTGCTGTTCGGTACGGCGACGACGGTGGTGTTCGCGCTGGTGGCGCAGATCGGCGAGCAGGTGGATTTCCTGCGCTTCCTGCCGCGCCGGGCACCCGGGCGCACCGAGGCGCGGCGCAATGCGCTGTGGTGGGTGGCACTGCTCAGCGCCGGCCCGGGCTGGATCATCCCCGGCGGCATCAAGATGCTGGGTGGTTCGTTTCTGGCCTATTTCGCCGTCACCCAGGGCATACCGTTCCTGCACGCGGCCGAGCCGACCCAGATGTATCTGGTGGCGTTCAAGACCGTGTTCTCGCCCGAGGTGGCGCTGGCCTTCACCGGGGTGTTCGTCATCCTCGCCCAGTTGAAGATCAATGTGACGAATTCCTATGCGGGCTCGATCGCCTGGTCGAACTTCTTCTCCCGCCTCACCCACAGCCATCCGGGCCGGGTGGTGTGGCTGGTGTTCAACGTCACCATCGCGCTGATGCTGATGGCGCTCGGCATCTACAAGGTGCTGGAGCAGATCCTCGGCCTTTACGCCATCATCGCCGTGGCCTGGGTGGCGGCGCTGGTGGCGGATCTCGTGGTCAACAAGCCCATGGGCTGGAGCCCGCCGGGCATCGAGTTCAAGCGGGCGCATCTCTACGACATCAACCCCGTCGGCGTCGGCGCGCTGCTGGCCGGCACGCTGGTGGGCGTCATCGCCTTTGCCGGCTTTCTCGGCCCGACGCTGAAGGCCTTCGCGCCGTTCCTCGCCCTGGTGGTGTCTTTCGTCACCGCCGCCAGCATCGCCTATGCCACAGGCGGGCGCTACTACATCGCGCGGCGGACGGCGAAGAACTGGGAGGCGCGCCACACGCTGAAATGCTGCATCTGTGAGCACAAATTCGAGCCGGAGGACATGGCGCATTGCCCGGTCTACGCCGGGCCGATCTGCTCGCTGTGCTGCTCGCTCGATGCGCGCTGCAACGATCGCTGCAAGGAGGAGGCGCGCTTCCCCGACCAGATTCTGGCGGCGCTGCGGGCAACGCTGCCGGCCTGGATGGTGACGCAGCTCAATTCCCGCCTTGGCCACTATATCGGCGTGATGGCGCTGCTGGCGACCGTCATCGGTGGCATATTGGGCGTGATCTACTTCCAGTCGACCTTCGCCCCGCCGGATCAGGCGGAGACGGTCGGCAATGTGCTGTTCACGCTCTACTTCATCCTGCTCATCATCGCCGGCGTCGCTGCCTGGCTGTTCGTGCTGGCGCAGGAAAGCCGGCGGGTGGCGCAGGAGGAGAGCAACCGCCAGACCGCGCTGCTGATGCGCGAGATCGAGGCCCATAAGCGCACCGACGCCAAGCTGCAAAAGGCCAAGGAAGCCGCCGAGGCCGCCAATCTCGCCAAGAGCCGTTATGTCGTCGGCATCAGCCACGAATTGCGCACCCCGCTCAACGCCATTCTCGGCTATGCCCAGCTGCTGGAGCGCGATGTCGCCATTCCCCCGCACCGGCGCGACGCCATCCGCGTGGTGCGCCGCTCGGCCGAGCATCTCTCCGGCCTGATCGACGGGCTGCTCGACATTTCCAAGATCGAGGCGGGCCGGCTCTATCTCACCCGGGACGAGGTGCGGATCGGCGAGTTTCTCGACCAGTTGGTCGACATGTTCCGGCTGCAGGCGACCGCCAAGGGCATCGATTTCGTCTATGTGCGGCCGGAGCGCCTGCCGGCGGTGGTGTTTACCGACGAGAAGCGGCTGCGGCAGATCCTCATCAACCTGCTGTCAAATGCCATCAAGTTCACCGATCGCGGCCGGGTGGCGCTGCGCGTTTCCTATCGCAACCAGGTGGCGGAGTTCGAGATCGAGGACAGCGGCATCGGCATTCCCGCCGCCGACCACAAGCGCATCTTCGAGCCGTTCGAGCGCGGGGAGCGGGCGGGCACCTATTCCACCGCCGGCATCGGCCTCGGCCTTACCATTACCAAGCTGCTCACCGAGATCATGGGCGGGGAGATCGCGCTGAAATCGGCGCCGGGGGAGGGCAGCGTCTTCCGCGTCAAGATGATGCTGTCGGAGGTGACCAACCCCTCGCGCCTCGGCCCGATCCAGCACCGCCATATCGCCGGCTATACCGGCCCGCGCCGCACCGTGCTGGTGGCCGATGACGATGTCGCCCATCGCGACCTCATGCATGAATTGCTGGTGCCGCTTGGGTTCACCGTGCTTGCCGCCGCCGATGGGGTGCAGGCGCTGGACATGGTGCGCGAATGGGAGCCGGACCTCCTTCTGCTCGACATCTCCATGCCGGGGCTGAATGGCTGGGAGGTGGTGCGGCAGCTGCGCGACGAAGGCTTCGGCCGGCTGCGCATCATCATGATCTCGGCCAATGCCGGGGAAATCCATGGCGACGGCCTCGCCCAGCATGACGACCATCTGGTCAAGCCGGTGCATCTGCGCACGCTGCTGGAAAAAATGGCGGCGCTGCTCGACCTCGAATGGGTGGGCGATGGCGAACTCGCGGCGCTGGTCGCTGGCGAGGCCGCCAAGCCGGGCGAGCTGCGGGCGCCGGCCGGTGTGCATCTCGACGATCTGATGAAGCTGGGGGAGATCGGCTATGTGCGCGGCATCCAGGCCAAGCTGCGGGAGATCGAAAGCGCCTCGCCCGACAGCAAGGCCTTCGTCGCCCATATGCGCGAGCTGATGGAAACCTTCGATCTCAAGCAATACATGTCCGTCCTGGAGGCGATGCGCGCCAATGATGCCTAGCGTGGAGCGCCGCGACATCGTCCTTGTGGTGGATGATTCGCCCGAAACCCTCAGCCTGCTCACCGACGCGCTGGAGGCGGCGGGGACCACCGTGCTGGTCGCGACCGAGGGCGCCAATGCGCTGGCGCTGGTCGAGCGTATCACCCCCGATGTGATCCTGATGGACGCGATCATGCCGGGGATGGATGGATTCGAGGCGTGCCGGCAGCTCAAGCGCAACAAGGCGGTGGCGCATGTGCCGGTCATCTTCATGACCGGCCTGTCGGAAACCGAGCAGATCGTGAAGGGGCTCGAGGCCGGTGGGGTGGATTATGTGACCAAACCGATCGCGCCGGACGAGTTGATCGCCCGTATCCGCGTGCATCTCGCCAATGCACGGCAGACCCACAGCGCCCGTGCCGCGCTCGATGCCGCCGGGCGCTATCTGCTCTCGGCCAATCGAGCCGGGCGCGTCCTGTGGTCGACGCCGCAGGCGACCACGCTGCTGACCGCGCTCAGCGCCGCCGCGCCGGGCGACAGCTTCACCCTACCGGAGCCGGTGCGTCGCTGGCTGGAGGGGCGCAACGGGGATGGCGGCAGCGGCGAGATGGCGGCGGTGGAGGTGTCGGTCGAGGGCTCGCCGCGCCGGCTGAAGCTGTCCTATGTCGGGCAGATCGGCCCGGAGGAGCTGCTGCTGCGCATTGTCGAGGATTCCGGCATCCCGCCGGAGCAGGTGCTGAAGTCCAAGCTCAATCTGACGCTCCGCGAGGCGGAGGTGCTGGTATGGCTGGCGCGCGGCAAGGCCAACCGCGACATCGGCGAGATTCTCGGCCTGTCGCCGCGCACGGTGAACAAGCATCTGGAGCAGATCTACGCCAAGATCGGCGTCGAGAACCGGGCGGCGGCCACCGCGCTGGCGGTGACGGCGCTGACGCCGCGCTAGAGAAGTTCCGGTAAACTCACATTCACCGGAACGGCTCTAACTCTCTGATTAGACGCAATTCCTATCGCAAAACCGCGACGCACTTTTGCGGGACTTGCTGTGGACCCCCGCGGTCAGGCGTCCGGGCCATAGGCGAGCGGGGCGAGGCGGTCCAGCTCTTCGTCGGTGAACAGCCGCGAGCGGGTGAGGAAGCGCACGTCGCGCCCGTTTTCCAGGCTGAACATGCCGCCCCGCCCCGGCACCACGTCGATGATGAGCTGGGTGTGCTGCCAATATTCGAACTGCGACGGGCTCATATAGAAGGGCGCGCCGCCGATGATGCCCATCCGCACGTCGCGGTCGGCCAACATGTAATCGCCCTTCGCGTAGCACATGGGCGAGGAACCGTCGCAGCAGCCGCCGGACTGGTGGAACAGCAGCGGGCCGTGCTGCGCCTTCAAGGTTTCGATCAGCGCCAGTGCCGCCTCGGTGGCGAGGACGCGGGGGATGGTGACTTCAGTGGCCGACGGCGGCGCGGTCTGCGTGTCCATGGGGGCTCCCTTCCTGTCCCTCATCCCGGGGACTGAACATCCGAGTGAGAGGTGGGGCGCCGGCAGGATCGGGTCAACGCCGGAGAAAGCGGTGAAGCGGTGCCGGCTCGGCGGAGGGCGGCGTGAGGGACGCCTTTCCATGCGAAGAGAGAAGTGGAGAGGTGGTGCGTCCTTCGAGGCCCGGCGGGGCCGGGCACCTCAGGATGACGAGGTAGTCCGAGACGGCGCCGTCCCAAATCCTCGTCATGCTGAGGAGCGGCGCGCCGCGCCGCGTCTCGAAGCACGCAGGCCGGTCCCCCTGGTCGTGAGGGCGAAGTGACATTGCGCGTCACCCATGGCCGTTTCGGCCAGATCAGGCGCATGTCCCCATCGTCCCCGGGACACACCCGGGGACGATGGGGGGAGCGCCCCCGCTTCCTCATCCCCGGGCTTGGTCCGGGGACCCAGCCTTCTGCCTGCGGGTCGTTAAGCCTGGGTGGCCGGGTCAAGCCCGGCCATGAGGGACGGCGAGGGCGCCCTGGCCTCAGAAGAAGCCGAGCTTCTTCGGGGAGTAGCTGACCAGCATGTTCTTGGTCTGCTGGTAGTGGTCGAGCATCATCTTGTGGTTCTCGCGGCCGATGCCCGACTGCTTGTAGCCACCGAACGCCGCATGGGCGGGGTAGGCATGGTAGCAGTTGGTCCACACGCGGCCGGCCTCGATGGCGCGGCCGAAGCGGTAGGCGCGGTTGCCGTCGCGGGTCCACACGCCGGCGCCGAGGCCGTAGAGCGTGTCATTGGCGATGGACAGCGCTTCCGCATCGTCCTTGAAGGTGGTCACCGAGACGACCGGGCCGAAGATCTCCTCCTGGAAGATCCGCATCTTGTTGTGGCCCTTGAACACGGTGGGCTTCACATAGTAGCCGCCGGCGAAGTCGCCGCCGAGATTGTTGCGCTCGCCACCGATGAGGACCTCGGCGCCTTCCTGCTTGCCGATGTCGATATAGGAGAGGATCTTCTCCAGCTGCTCGGAGGAGGCCTGGGCGCCGATCATGGTCGCCGGGTCGAGCGGCGAGCCCTGGATGATGGCTTCCACCCGCTTCAGCGCCTTCTCCATGAAGCGGTCATAGATGCTTTCCTGGATCAGCGCGCGGCTCGGGCAGGTGCAGACCTCGCCCTGGTTGAGCGCGAACATGACGAAGCCTTCGATCGCCTTGTCGAAGAAGTCGTCATCCTCGGCCGCCACGTCGGCGAAGAAGATGTTCGGCGACTTGCCGCCCAGTTCCAGCGTGACCGGAATGAGGTTCTGGCTGGCATACTGCATGATCAGCCGGCCCGTCGTCGTCTCGCCGGTGAAGGCGATCTTGGCGATGCGGTTCGAGCTGGCGAGCGGCTTGCCGGCCTCAAGACCGAAGCCGTTGACCACGTTGAGCACGCCCGGGGGCAGCAGGTCGGCGATCAGTTCCACCAGCACCATGATGCTGGACGGGGTCTGCTCGGCGGGCTTCAGAACCACGCAGTTGCCGGCGGCGAGCGCCGGGGCCAGCTTCCACACCGCCATCAGGATGGGGAAGTTCCACGGGATGATCTGCCCGACCACGCCGAGCGGCTCGTGGAAGTGATAGGCGATAGTGTCGTGGTCGATCTCGCTGATGCCGCCTTCCTGCGCGCGCACCGCGCCGGCGAAATAGCGGAAATGGTCGATGGCGAGCGGAATGTCGGCCGCCGTCGTCTCGCGGATCGGCTTGCCATTGTCCCAGGTCTCGGCCAGCGCGAGGAGGTCGAGATTCTCCTCCATGCGGTCGGCGATCTTGTTGAGGATCAGCGCCCGTTCGGCGGCCGAGGTCTTGCCCCAGGCGGCCTTGGCGGCATGGGCGGCGTCGAGCGCCTTGTCGATGTCGGCGGCTTCCGAGCGCGCGACTTCGCAGATCTTGCCGCCGGTCACCGGCGAGGTGTTGTCGAAATAGCGGCCGGACACCGGCTCGACGAACTGGCCGCCGATGAAATTGCCGTAGCGGGCCTTGAACGGGGACTGCTTGGTGATGGCGAGTTCTGGCTTGTTCATTGGATCCTCCCGATAGGGACACTCAAGATTGCAGCGCCCGTGCCAGCCGGCCTATCGCAGCGCAAAAAATCGTCGTTGCGACACGGCAAAATATTGAAATACCTCGCTTTAGACGAGTACTCGCGAGGGCGTGAGGATTCTACCGATAGACGCCGCCGGAAAACTTGGTAGAAACTGTCGGAAAGAACAACAAGACCTGCGACATGTGTGGCATTTTGCAACACTCCAGGAGGATCGCATGCGCCAAGAGGTCTCGCCGCGTGCCGTGCTGGCCGCGCGCCGGCAGTTCTTCCAGCAGGGTCTGCATGACCGGCCGCTGGCGGCGCTGCTGCCCGAGCCGATCCTGCGCTCCTGGAAGCGTTGCGCGGAGCGTGGGCTCGACAACGCCGCCCTGCCGCGCCTCGAACCGCTGACCGCGCACGAGCTTAGCGCCATCGCCGAGCGGCATGAGCGGCTGCGCCGGCTGTGCCGGCCGGAGGTGGAAAGCCTCTATGCCGACGCCATGCAGACCGGCTGCGTGGTCATTCTCACCGATGCGGAGGGCATGATCCTCGACGCGCTCGGCAACGCCGATTTCGCCGCGCGGGCGGCGCAGGTGGCGCTGCGGCCGGGCGTGTTGTGGGGTGAAAGCTCCACCGGCACCAATGCGGTGGGCACGGCGCTGGTGGAGGGGCGGCCGATCGCCGTGCATGGCGGCGAGCATTATTACGACCCCCACGCGATTCTGAGCTGCTCGGCCGCGCCGATCCTCGATCCCTATGGCCACACGGTCGGCGCGCTCGACATGTCCGGCCCGGCGGCGGTTGACCACCGCCATGCGCTCGGCCTCGTGCGGCTGGCGGTGGAGCAGATCGAGCATCGTTTCTTTGACGAGGGCTTTTCCGACCGCCGGGTGCTGCGCCTGCAGGCCGACCGGGCGCTGCTCGGCACCTCCCGCGAAGGCGTGCTGGTGTTCGAAGACGACCGGCTGGTCGCGGCCAACCGCGCCGGGCTCGGCCTTGTCGGGGCCGACTGGTCGGCGCTGGGCGAAAAGCGCGCGGGCGAATTGCTGGAACGGCTGCCGGGCTCGGACGGCGATACCCACGCCTTGCGCCAGCCGGGCGGGCGCACCCTGTTCGGCCGCTTCGAGGGCGCCCGCGCCCGGCCGCAGCCGACGCCGCGTCCCCGTGCGCCGCGCGAGGAGGGGCCGCTGCTCGGGGCGGAGGAGCGGGCGGCGCTCGGCCGCGCGGTGCGCATGGTGGCAGCGGACGTGCCGGTGCTGATCCGCGGCGAGACCGGCACCGGAAAGGAGATGGCGGCGCGCGAGATTCACCGCCAGAGCGCCCGGGCCGGCGGGCCGTTCGTGGCGGTCAACTGCGCCGCCATTCCCGAGACGCTGATCGAATCCGAACTGTTCGGCTATGAGGACGGCGCCTTCACCGGCGCGCGCCGGCAGGGGCGGCGGGGCCTGCTGCGCGAGGCCGATGGCGGCATTCTATTTCTCGACGAGATCGGCGACATGCCGCTGGCGCTGCAATCGCGCCTGCTGCGGGTGCTGCAGGAGCGCGAGGTCGCCCCGCTCGGCGGCGGGCGCCCGGTGAAGATCGACGTGGCGCTGCTCTGCGCCACCCATCGCGATCTGCGCCTGCTGGTGGAAGCCGGCAGCTTCCGCCAGGACCTGTATTTCCGCATCGCCCATTACACCGTCGAATTGCCGCCGCTGCGCCGCCTGCCGGACCGGGCGGGGATCGTCCGCGCGCTGTGGGGGCGGCTGGTGGCGGATGAGCGGCTGACGCTGTCGGAAGGCTGCGAGGCGCGGCTTGCCGCCTATGACTGGCCGGGCAATTTCCGCCAGCTGGCCGGCACGCTCAAGGCGCTGGCGGCGCTTGCCGATCCGTTCCGCCCGGTGGGCGAGGACATGCTGCCGCCGGACATTCTCGCCGCACCCGCGGCGTCGCCGCCCGTCGGCACGCTCGACGCGCTCACCGTGGAGGCGATGCGGCAGGCGGTGGAGGCCTGCGGCGGCAATGTCTCGCAGGCCGCGCGCCGGCTGGGCGTGAACCGCTCCACTCTCTATCGGCGGCTGTTTCACGCCTGAGCCGGTATTCCCGGCGGGCAGACGAGGGAACCGCAGGCGGCCCCGCTTGTTGCCTCTGGCAACACTCATGGAGGCCCTACGATGGTGCGCGATCCCCGTACGCTCGACCAGAACCCCGTCGTCGTCGACCCCGCCAATGTCGACGCCGTGCTCGATGACCGCACCACGGCGGTCTCGAACCCTTTGACCCCGCCGCTGGACGAGGTGGACAATGACAATTCCCCGGTGGATGGCGAGCCCGCCCGGCGCGATGGTGGCCGATTCGCGCCGGAGACGCTGAACACGGTGGATGGCTCGGCGGACGGCACGCCGAAAAAGCCCGAGGATTCCCGCCGCTGAGGCGGTTCAGAGCTCGGTCGGCGCCGGGTCTTCCTTGGGCGCGGCGTCGTTTCCTTCCACCCGGTCGCGGTAGAGCGAGGCGCTGGCGAGCAGCATCAGCGTAACCGGGGTGGTGATGGTGACGAACAGGCCGATCAGCACTTCGTGGATCAGCGGCCGCTGCTGCAGCACGGAGAAGCAGATGATCGACCCGACCAGCATCGCCCCGGTGCCCAGCGTGGCGCCGAGCGAGGGGGCGTGCAGGCGGGCGTAGAAATCCGGCAGGCGCCACAGGCCGATCGAGCCGATGAGCGTCACCAGCGCGCCGGCGACGACGAAGAACGAGACGAGAATCGCCGCCCAGAGCGGCAGGTCGGGAGCGGCGCTCATTCGATCACCTCGCCGCGCATGAGGAATTTCGCCAGCGCCACCGTGCCGACGAAGCCGAGCAGGCCGATGACCAGCGCCGCCTCGAAATAGAGCGTGGTGCCGCTGCGGATGCCGAGCGTGACCAGAAGCAGCATGGCGTTCACATAGAAGGTGTCGAGGCCGATGATGCGGTCCTGCGCGCGCGGGCCGCGAATGAAGCGCAGCGCGGCGCAGCCCATGGCGAGGGTCAGCAGCACCTGCGCCAGCGTGATCGACCAGCCGAGGATGGCGACGCTCATTCGAAGATCTCCATCAGCAGCCCCTCATAACGCCCCTTGATGGTGCGCACCCACTCCTTGTCGTCGACGAGATCGAGCACATGCAGCAGCAGGAGCCCGGTGGCGGGATCGTAGCGCACCCATTGCGTGCCCGGCGTGCAGGTGAGCACGATGGCGAGGATGGCGAGGCCATAGGGGCTTTTCAAATCCAGCTTCAGCCGCATGAAGCCGGCATGGGTGCGCCGGTCCTCATTGCCGAGGATGATGCTGCCGACCGCAAGATTGGAGCGGAACACATCGACGAACACCCGCCCGGCCAGACGCGCGGCGGCGGCGGGGCGACGCAGCCGGGCCGGTGGCGGATCGAGCGCGGTCATGGCCCAGCAGCCACCGAGCGCCACCACCGCGCCGAGCAGAAGCTGGCCCAGCGACAGGCTCTGCGTCATCAGGAGCCACATGACCAGCAGGGCGAGAAACAGCAGCGGGTAGGGGATGACGCGGCGCAGCCCGTTCATGGCGTGGCTCCCGTCGTGTCGACCCCGGACGGGCCGTGGCCGCTGGCGCGCGAATCGCTCGTGCTATGGCCCGCCGGCTGGCTACCGAGCACATCGCGGGCATATTCGCTCGGCCAATAGAGGATCTGCGCCGTGGCTTCCATGTAGCGCATGGTCGGGCCCCCGGCGAAGGTCATCACCGCGCAGAGCAGCAGCAGCACCCCGACCGGAATAGCCTCGATGGCGCGCACGCGCGGAATGTCCGTCTCGGCCGGCACCCAGAGGGTACGGATGCCGTTGCGGGTCATGGCGATGAGGGTGGCGAGGCCGGAGAGCATCAGCAGCGCGACGAACAGCCAGTGGTCGAAGGGGATTTCGCCCGCCTCGTTCAGCAGCGCCGACAGCATGGCGAATTTGCCGATGAAGCCGGAGAGCGGCGGCAGGCCGGCCAGCACGGCGGTGCAGGCGACAAAGCCGCCGCCGAGCACGGCGATGGTGGCGGGAATGGCGACGCCGACCTCCTCGTCCTCGTCCTCGATATCCTCCTCCGGATCGCCGAAAATCTCCAGCGTGACGGCGAGCACGTCGGCACCGGCGGCCTGGCCGCGTTCGATCAGTTCCACCAGCAGGAAATAGGCGCTGATGGCGAAGGTGGAGGCGACGAGATAATAGAGCGCGCCTGAGATCACCGCGCTGTTGCCGGTGCCGATGGCGGCGAGCAGCGTGCCGGAGGAGATCAGCACGCTATAGCCGCCGAGCCGCTGCATGGATTGCGAGGCGAGCACGCCGATGCCGCCGAACAGCAGCGTCGCCATGCCGCCATAATAGAGCCAGTCGGCACCGAAATCCGCCGACGCGCCGGCCTCGTCGCCGAAGCACAGCAGGAACAGCCGCAGGATCACATAGATGCCGACCTTGGTCATGATCGCGAACATGGCGGCGACGGGGGCGCAGGCGGCGGCATAGGTGGTCGGCAGCCAGAAGCTGAGCGGCCACATGCCGGCCTTGACCAGAAAGGCGATGCCAAGCACCGCCGCGCCCGCTTCCATGAGGGTGCGCGACTCCGGCGCCAGCGTCGGCACGATCCGGCTGAGATCGGCCATGTTCAGCGTGCCGGTCACGCCATAGATCACCGCCACGCCGACGAGGAACAGCGAGGAGGCGACGAGGTTGATCGGGATATAGTGCAGCCCCGCCCGCACCCGCGCCGTGCCCGAGCCGTGCAGCACCAGCCCGTAAGAGGCGGCGAGCAGGATTTCGAAGAACACGAACAGGTTGAACAGGTCGCCGGTGAGGAAGGCGCCGTTGAGCCCGGTGAGCAGCAGCAGGAACAGCGTGTGGAAGCGCGGTCCCGCCGTGTGCCAGCGGGCGAGGGCGAAGAGCAGCGTGGTGCAGCCCAGCACGGCGGTCACCAGCAGCATCAGCGCGGCCAGCCGGTCCACCACCAGCACGATGCCGAAGGGC
Source organism: Ancylobacter polymorphus (assembly GCF_022836935.1). NCBI lineage: Bacteria > Pseudomonadati > Pseudomonadota > Alphaproteobacteria > Hyphomicrobiales > Xanthobacteraceae > Ancylobacter > Ancylobacter polymorphus. Next base: position 2,744,657 of record NZ_CP083239.1, read on the forward strand.
GGCGGCCAGTTGCCGAGGGGGTAGACGATGAGGGTCGACCAGCGGTCGCCCGTGGGCAGGCCGACCATCACCACCATGGTCACGGCGATGGCGAGCAGAGCGAAGACCGTGGCGAGGCTGAGCGTCATCTTCAGCCGCCGCCGCCGCTCGTCGAACAGCAGCATGAGCGCGCCGACGGCCAGCGGCAGCACGATGGGAAGAATGGCGAGATGATCGAGGGCGGGGGTCATCAGTCCGGCTCCCGCCCATCGACATGGTCGGTGCCGGTGCGTCCGCGCGCGGCCATAAGCACGACCAGGAACAGCGCCGTCATGGCGAAGCCGATGACGATGGCGGTGAGCACCAGCGCCTGCGGGATGGGGTCAGCGATCTTCGCGGGGTCGCCGACGCCGCCGGGCGCGAGGATGGGCGGCCCGTCGACGCGCAGCCCGCCGCCGGCCATGGCGAAGATGAACAGGTTCACCGCATAGGAAAGCAGCGCAAGGCCGATGATGACCTGATAGGTGCGCGGGCGCAGCAGCAGCCACACGCCCGAGGCGGTGAACAGGCCGATGCCGATGGAGAGGACGATTTCCATCACTCGCCTCCCTCGCTGGCCTGCGCCGCGCGCGAACTGCGCAGCGACTGATGGGCGAGGGCGATGAGGATCAGCACCGTGGCGCCGACCACCAGGGCGAACACGCCGAGGTCGAACACCAGCGCGGAGGCCGCCGGCACCTTGCCGATATAGGGCAGCTCCACATACTGGAAATGCGAGGTGAGGAAGGGATAGCCGAACCACCAGGAACCGACACCGGTGGCGCAGGAGGTGAGCAGGCCCATCCCCATCCAGCGCAGCGGCAGCACCCGCAGATGGTCTTCCACCCAACGGGTGCCGCTGGCCATGTACTGCACCACAAAGGCGATGGAGAGGGTGATGCCGGCGGCGAAGCCACCGCCCGGCAGGTCATGGCCGCGCATGAACAGATACACCGCCATGACCGCGATCACCGGGAACAGCCAGTGCATGATCAGCCGGGGGATCAGCATGTAGTCCGCCACCGTGTCGCCGGGCGAGCGGTCGGGCGTGGCGACATCGTAGGCGTGCTGGATGCGCTGCTGCTCCGGCTGCTCGATGCTCTCCGGCGCGGGGCGGAAACGGCGCAGCAGGGCGAAGACGGTGAGGCCGGCGAGGCACAGCACGACGATCTCGCCCATCGTGTCGAAGCCGCGGAAATCGACCAGGATGACATTGATGATGTTGGTGCCGCCGCCTTCGGAATAGGCGCGCTCGACAAAGAAGCGCGAGACGCTCTGGGTCAGCGGACGGGTCATCAGGCAATAGGCGAGGAACGCCATCAGCCCGCCCAGCGCACAGGCGATGGTGAGGTCGATATAGCGACGCAGCAGCACTTTCAGCGGCGGACGGCTGGGATAGACATCCTCGATGCGCTTGGGCAACCAGCGCAGGCCGAGCAGCAGCAGCACGGTGGTGACGATCTCCACCAGAAGCTGGGTCACGGCGAGGTCTGGCGCCGACAGCCAGGCGAAGGTGACGCAGGTGACGAGGCCCGCCCCGCCGACCAGTACCAGCGCGGCGAAGCGGTGATACTTCGCCTGATAGGCGGCACCGAGCGCGCAGACGCCGCCGACCAGCCAGAGCAGGGCGAAGCCCGGCGGCAGCGGCGTGCCGGGCATGTCGCCCGTGCCCACCGCGCCATTGGCGATGAAGGGCGCCAGCGCCGCCACCACGGCGAGTGCGATGACGATGCGCATCTGCGGCTGCAGGCGCCGCGTGCCGAGCGTCGCCTCGCCGGCGCGCGCCCATTGCCAGGACAGCGTCGCCAGCACCTTCTCGAAAATGCGCTGGCCCTTGAAGTCGCGCAGGATCGGTGGGCCCTCGATGCCGCTTTCGAGATAGCGGCGCAGGCCGAGATAGAGCACCACGCCGCCGGCCATGGCGATGAGGCTCATCATCAGCGGCAGGTTGAAACCGTGCCACAGCGCCAGGCTGTAATAGGGCGGGGTGGCGTCGAGCAGGCCCTTCACGGCGGTGGCGAGGAACGGGCCGACGGTGAGCCCCGGCACGATGCCGATGAGCAGGCAGATCAGCACCAAAAGCTCGATGGGAAAGCGCATCCAGTGCGCCGGCTCGTGCGGCCGGTGCGGCAGGTCGATCGGCGGCGGGCCGAAGAACACGCCGAGGATGAAGCGCAGCGAATAGGTGACGCTGAACACGCCCGCGAGCGTCGCCCAATAGGGCAGGCTGTCGTCGAGCAGCGAGCCGGTATGCTCCGCCACCGCCTCGGCGAAGAACATTTCCTTGGAAATGAAGCCGTTGAGCAGCGGCACGCCTGCCATGGCGGCGGCGGCGACCATGGCGAGCGTGGCGGTGATCGGCATGTAGCGGTAGAGCCCGCTCAGCTTGCGCAGATCACGCGTGCCGGTCTCATGGTCGATGATGCCGGCGGCCATGAACAGCGACGCCTTGAAGATGGCGTGGTTCAGCGTGTGGAAGATCGCCGCCACCGCCGCCAGCGGGCTGCCGAGGCCGAGCAGCAGCGTGATCAGGCCGAGATGGCTGATGGTGGAGTAGGCCAGCAGCCCCTTCAGGTCCTGTTGGAAGATGGCGATGAAGGCGCCGATCAGCAGCGTCACCAGCCCCGCGGGCACGACGAGATAGAACCACGCATCCGTGCCGGCCATGACCGGCCACAGCCGCATCAATAGGAAGATGCCGGCCTTCACCATGGTGGCGGAATGCAGATAGGCCGACACCGGCGTCGGCGCCGTCATGGCGTGCGGCAGCCAGAAATGGAACGGGAACTGCGCGCTCTTGGTGAAGGCGCCGAGCAGGATCAATACCAGCGCCGGGACATAGAGATCGCTCTGGACGATGAGGTCGCGCGATTCCAGCACCTGGTCGATGTCGTAGCTGCCGACGATGCGGCCGATCAGCAGCACGCCGACCAGCAGGCACAGCCCGCCCGTGCCGGTGACGGTGAGCGCCATGCGGGCGCCGTCGCGCGCATTGGCGGTGTGGTGCCAGTAGCCGATGAGCAGGAAGGAGAACAGGCTGGTCAGTTCCCAGAAGAACACCAGCTGGATGAGATTGCCCGACAGCACGATGCCGACCATCGAGCCCATGAAGGCGAGCAGAAAGGAGAAGAAGCGCGGCACCGGATCTTCGCGCGACATGTAGTAGCGGGCATACAGAACGACGAGCGCGCCGATGCCGAAGATCAGCAGGGCGAACAGCCAGGCGAGGCCGTCGAGCCGAAGGGTGAAGTCCAGTCCCAGCATGGGCAGCCAGGACAGCCAGAACTGCACCGGTGCCCCATCGGCAAGCAAGGTGTAGAGCCAGACGCTTATGCCGATCCCCGCCACCGCCACGCTGCCGGCCAGGATCGCGGCGGTGTTGCGCGCGTGGGTCGGCAGAAACCCCGCAGCGAGGCTGCCGATGAACGGCAGAAGCAGCGCGACGAGGAGCAGCGTGCCATGGGACATAGGTAGCGGGGGCCTCCCTGCGGGCGGTTAATCCTCGAGTCTTGCGATATGTCGCCCATTATGGTTGATTTGGTCGTCGTTACGCAAGGCAGAAGCGATGGATTTGGCGCCCGAACAATGCCGCGCCGCACGCGGGCTTCTCGACTGGACGCAGGAACATCTGGCCGAGCGCGCGGGCGTCTCGCGCAGCACGGTGCGCGATTTCGAGCGCCACCGCCATGTGCTCCACCGCGCGACGGAGGCGCTGCTCATCACCACGCTCGAACAGGCCGGAATTATGCTGTTGCCGCCCGGCGAGCACGGGCCGGGCGTGCGGATACGCTGACCCCCTATTTCCACATTGCCCGCATCCGCGCCCCGATGTCGATGGGGGCCTGCGGCGTGGCCCGCGTGCCCACCGCTTCCGCCGTCGCCGGCGGCCAGCTGGCCATGGCGAAGCGGGAGAGGATGGTGGGCGGGATGAAGCGGGTGCGGGCGGCGTAGACATGCCGGTCGCCGCGCGCGGACTGTCCATGGGTGAAGAAGCGCTGCGGCAGCATCAGGTGCAGGCTGTCCTTCGCCCGCGTCATCGCGACATAGAGCAGGCGCCGCTCCTCCTCGATCTCCTCGCGCGTGCCGGTGCCGAGGTCGCTCGGGATGCAGCCATCCACCGCGTTGAGCACGAAAACGGATTTCCATTCCTGCCCCTTGGCGGAGTGGATGGTGGAGAGGATGAGGTAATCCTCGTCGCGGTGCGGCGGCCCGGCTTCGGCGCTGGTGGCGTCCGGCGGGTCGAGCGTCAGTTCGGTGAGGAAGCGGGCGCGGGAGGGATAGCTCGCCGCGATCTGCGCGAGTTGGACGAGATCGGCCTGCCGGCTGCCGGCATCCTCGTGCAGGCGCTCCAGCAGTGGCTCGTACCAGGCGCGCACGAGGTCAAGCTCGCCCGGCCAGCCCGCGCTGTTCGCCTTCAATTCGCGTGTCATGGCGAGGAAGCCCGGCCATTCCTGCTCCGCCCGGGCCGGTGGGCTCACCGCTTCCAGCGCCGGCAACAGCGTGCCGGCGGCGTCGACCGCGTCAAGAATGCGCCCCGCCGTGGCCGGGCCGAGGCCGGAGAGCAGCCGCAGCACGCGGAAGCCGGCGACGCGGTCGCGCGGGTTCTCGACGAAGCGCAGCACGCCGAGCACATCCTTCACATGGGCGGAATCGAGGAATTTCAGCCCGCCGAACTTGACGAAGGGGATGTTGCGGCGGGTCAGTTCCACTTCCAGCGGCCCGCTGTGATGGGCGGCGCGGAACAGCACGGCCTGCTGCTTCAGCGCCATACCGTCCTCGCGGTTCTCCAGCACGCGGGTGGCGATGAAATTGGCCTGCTCGATCTCGTCGCGCACGCTCACCAGCACCGGCCGTTCGGCAGACGCGCGCTCGGACCAGAGATTCTTGGCGTAGCGCTCGCTGGCGAAGTCGATCACCGCATTGGCGGCGGCGAGGATGGGCTGGGTGGAGCGGTAATTCTGCTCCAGCATCACCGTGTCGGCGCGCGGCGTGAAATGGCCGGGGAAGTCAAGGATGTTACGCACCGTGGCGGCGCGGAAGGAATAGATCGACTGGGCGTCGTCGCCGACCACGGTGAGGCCACGCCCGTCGGGCTTCAGCCCGAGCAGGATGGTGGACTGGAGCCGGTTGGTGTCCTGATATTCGTCCACCAGCACATGGTCGAAGCGGCTGGCCACGCGGGCCGCCAGCGTCGGCTCGCTCATCATCTGGGCCCAGTAGAGCAGCAAATCGTCGTAATCGAGCACGTTCTGGCGCTGCTTGGCTTCGACATAGGCGGCGAAGAGCGTCTTCAGTTCGCCGTTCCAGCCCGCGCACCAGGGAAACGCGCGGCCGATCACCTCTTCCAGCTTCTGCTCGGCATTCACCGCGCGCGAATAGATGGCGAGCAGCGTGCCCTTGGTGGGGAACCGCTTCTCGGTCTTGGAGAACCCCAGTTCGTGGCGGAGGAGATTGATGAGGTCGGCGCTGTCCTCGCGGTCATGGATGGTGAAGGCGGGGTCGAGGCCGATGTCGAGCGCGTGGTCGCGCAGCAGACGGGAGCCGATGCCGTGGAAGGTGCCGGCCCAGTTCAGCCCCTCGGTCAGCACCCGCGCTTCCGGTCCCAGCACCTTGGCAGCGATGCGCTCCACCCGCCGCGCCATCTCCGCCGCCGCCCGGCGCGAGAAGGTAAGCAGCAGGATGCGGCGCGGATCGGCGCGGTTGACGATGAGATGGGCGACGCGATGGGCCAGCGTGTCAGTCTTGCCGGAACCGGCACCGGCGATCACCAGCAGCGGACCGGCAAGTGTGTCGCCGGGCCCCTTTATTCCATGCTCGACCGCCCGCCGCTGCTGCGGATTGAGCGTGTCGAGATAGGCAGCGGGCTGCATGGACGGACGAATCTCCGGCGCGGATCAGCGAACCAGAGAGCACGTTTCGCGTTTTGTTCGCAACTCGGTGGGGTAATCCTGCGCGCATGAGAAAAGGCCGCCCCGGGGAGTGGGCGGCCTTTCCCATGTCACGACAGCGCGGGTCAGCAGGGGGTCTGCGTGCTTGAGCAGTCGCGGTTCGACTTGGTGTCGCTCGGCTGGTCGGTGGTGGCGCCGACATTGTCGGTGCTGCTGGTGCCGGTGGTCGTATTACGACCTTCCGGGGCGTTCATGTCCGAACCCGAGGTCGCGTTGGACGGAGCGCCGATGCGGCTTTCGGTGCTGTTGGTGCCGGCATCGTTGCCCGTGCCCGCGCCGGAATCCGACGCACCCGCGCTCGACGAAGAGCCGCCCGTCCCGCTGGACTGGGCGAGGGCGGGGCCGCTAAGGGCGAGCATGGCGGCGAGAACGGCAGCGGAAGCTGTCTTGGCGTTGATCATCGGCTGTATCCTCCTGTTGAGTGAAGGAATAATCCCGACGATCTCCCAGAGTTCCGCGACATTAACTTGTGTGGCTGCGTAATTCGCTACCGCTTTTCAGGCAAATGTTCGTATGGCGTCGGCAGTGCAGGTTCATTTTACCGTCCGATCCGATAATAATACCGGATCGGACACTGCATGGCTCGGCCGCTCACGAAGGCGTGACCGGGGCGCCAGCACTCACTCGCCGAATAGTTGGTCGGCGGCGGTGATCAGCCCGATGGTCGGGTTGGCCGCGCAATACTCGCCGAGCTTGCCAGCGTTTTCGATGAACTTGTCAGTGTCGATGACCGGCGGCGCGTCGACATCCTTGTAATAGGCGTCGAGCCAGGCCAACGTCAGCATGATCTCGGTCTTGTCGCTTTCCAGGAACTGGCCGCAGGTGGTGGTGGAGAGGTCGATCTTCTCCGCCAGTGCGGCGTGCGGCAGGCCCGTAAGCACGGGTGCGGCAAGGGAGAGGGCGAGAACGAGCTTTCTCAGGACGGGCTTTCGCATGGAGAACCTGCGCAGTGGAGGGCACGGCAGACGCTACCATGCCACCGTGCCGCGCGCCACGCCGTCCGCCGTGCTCAGCCGCGCTTGCGCACGAATTCCGTGCGCAGCACCAGCCCCTTGATGGCCTCGTGCCGGCAGTCGATTTCCTCGGGGTTGTCGGTGAGGCGAATGGTCTTGATGACCGTGCCCTGTTTCAGCGTCTGGCCGGCGCCCTTCACCTTAAGGTCCTTGATCAGCACGACGGAATCCCCGTCGGCGAGCAGGTTGCCGGAGGCGTCGCGCACTTCAAGGGCGGCCGCGGCGGCGGCCTTCACCTCGGAGGCCGGGCGCCATTCGCCGGTGGCTTCGTCATAGACATAGGAATCGTCGTCATCGGCCATGTCGGCCTCCCTGCGGGATCGTGAAGGGGGATGCAAAAAGGCGGAGCCTGCGGCCCCGCCTCCGTTTCGTCTGTCGGCCTTGTCGCCGCGCGAGTGGCCGCTCAGGGCACCTGACGCACGGCGCCCTTGGCGGCGCTGGTGGCGAGCGCGGCATAGGCACGGAGCGCAGTGGTGACGTTGCGCTTGCGCGGCGCCGCCGGCACCCAGCCCTTGGCCTGCTGCTCCTCGCGGCGGGCGGCGAGTTCGGAATCGTCCACGGCGAGGTGGATGCGGCGGTTGGGAATGTCGATTTCGATCACGTCGCCCTCGCGCACCAGCCCGACCGTGCCGCCTTCCGCCGCTTCCGGCGAGACATGGCCGATGGACAGACCCGAGGAACCACCGGAGAAGCGGCCATCGGTGACGAGCGCGCAGGCCTTGCCGAGGCCCTTCGACTTCAGATAGCTCGTGGGATAGAGCATTTCCTGCATGCCCGGCCCGCCGCGCGGCCCCTCATAGCGGATGAGCACGATCTGGCCCGGCTTCACCCGGTTGCCGAGAATGGCGGAGACCGCGTCGTCCTGGCTTTCGAACACGGTGGCGGTGCCGGTGAATTTGAGGATGCTCTCGTCCACCCCTGCCGTCTTCACGATGCAGCCATCCTCGGCGAGATTGCCGAACAGCACGGCGAGGCCGCCATCCTTGGAATAGGCATGCGCGGCGTCGCGGATGACGCCGGCTTCGCGGTCGAGGTCGAGATCGTCCCAGCGGCGGGACTGGCTGAACGCCACCTGCGTCGGCACTCCGCCCGGCGCGGCGCGGTAGAAATTCTGCACCTGCTCGCTCTTGCTGCGCACCACATCCCAGCGCTCCAGCGCGTCGCCCAGCGTGGGGGCGTGGACGGTCGGCAGATCGGTGTGGAGGAGGCCGGCGCGGTCGAGTTCGCCGAGAATGGCCATGATGCCGCCGGCGCGGTGCACGTCTTCCATATGAATATTGGCGACGGCGGGGGCCACCTTGCACAGCACCGGCACGCGGCGCGACAGCCGGTCGATATCGGCCATGGTGAAGGGCACCTCGCCCTCATGCGCGGCGGCGAGCAGGTGCAGCACCGTGTTGGTGGAGCCGCCCATGGAGATGTCGAGCGTCATGGCGTTCTCGAACGCCTTGAACGAGGCGACCGCGCGCGGCAGCACGCTCTCGTCTTCCTGCTCGTAATAGCGGCGGGCGAGATCGACGATGAGATGGCCGGCCTCGACGAACAGCCGCTCGCGATCGGCATGGGTGGCGAGCACCGAGCCATTGCCCGGCAAAGCGAGTCCGAGGGCTTCGGTGAGGCAGTTCATGGAATTGGCGGTGAACATGCCGGAGCAGGAGCCGCAGGTCGGGCAGGCCGAGCGCTCCATCACCGTCACATCCGCGTCGCTCACCCGGTCGTCGGCGGCGGCGACCATGGCGTCGATCAGGTCCACCTTCTTCTCGCCGGTGGAGAGCAGCACCTTGCCCGCCTCCATCGGCCCGCCGGAAACGAAGACGGCCGGGATGTTGAGCCGCAGCGCCGCCATCAGCATGCCGGGCGTGATCTTGTCGCAATTGGAAATGCAGACCATGGCATCGGCGCAATGGGCGTTGACCATGTACTCCACGCTGTCGGCGATGATCTCGCGCGAGGGCAGCGAATAGAGCATGCCGTCATGGCCCATGGCGATGCCGTCATCCACCGCGATGGTGTTGAATTCCTTGGCGACGCCGCCCGCTTTCTCGATCTCCCGCGCCACCAGCTGGCCGAGGTCCTTGAGATGGACATGGCCGGGCACGAACTGGGTGAAGGAGTTGACGACGGCGATGATCGGCTTGCCGAAATCGCCGTCTTTCATGCCCGTGGCGCGCCAGAGGCCGCGGGCTCCGGCCATGTTGCGGCCATGGGTGGACGTGCGCGAGCGATAGGCGGGCATGGAATTCCTCCAAACTCTTTGCCGCGCTTATGCCCCCCGTGCGCGTATCGCGCAACCGTCTCGCCGTTGTGGCGCGAAGCTCGTGCGGGAGATGGGGCTCACCGCCAGCGGAAGCGGCGCTCGCGGCATTCCTGGCCGACGAGGCATTGCGGGTTGTCGCGCGTGGGAATCCAGGCGGGCTTGGAGCGCTGCGACTGGCAATAGCCGGCATCGGTGACGTAGCGGTCGAACAGACCCGGCCCAGTGCTGATGACCACCGCCCTTTGGCGCGCGACCAGAGCCTGCGCCTGGGCGCAGCTCATGGTGAGCGAGTTCGGCATCGCCTGGGCAGAGGCGGGAAGCGGGAGGAACAGGCTGGCGGCGATGGTGGATGCCGAAAGGGCGGGGATGGTGAAAGCAGGGGTCATGATCGGGCCTCGGCGGCGCGCTCTCCGTCGGCGGGGCGCTTCGCCCTCGGAAATGACGCTGCGGCGTCGGCGGTCAAGGCATGGCCGAGCCACAAGGGCGTGAGGGCCGCTCTCAACTACCGCCCCGGCCCTTGAGTGTCACGAACAGGGTGAAGGCGCCGCAGATGGCGGCGGTGAAGAAGGCGAGGCCGTGCAGCGTGGCGTTCATCGCAAAGCCGGCCAGCAGCGGCCCGAGCAGCGCGCCGAGCCCCCACATCAGCCCCATGGCGGCATAGATGCCGACCAGTTCCGACCCCTTGAACCGGCTGCCGACCAGAGTGAGCATGATGGTGTAGATGCCGACAAAGGCGCCGCCCCACAGGAACAGCAGCGTATAGGTGGCGATCTCGTTCTGCAGGGCGAACGGCCAGGCCAGCGCGCCCAGCATGGAGGCGGCGGCGAGGGCGATCACCAGCTTCACCCGGTCCATCTTGTCGCCGAGCCAGCCGATGGGCAGCTGCAGCAGGATGGCGCCGATCATCATGCACGACATCAGCCGTGTGGCCCCGCTCTCCTCCCAGCCGAGATTGACGGCATAGATGGCGAGGAAGGACAGGCCGGCGGTCTCGATCGCCGCGTTCAGCATCACGGCGGAAATGGCGACCGGCGCCAGGCGGATGAAGCGCAGCGGGCTGCCGGTGGCGGGTTCGTCGAACACCGGCGCCTGCACCTTCGGCGAGGCGATGAAACCCGCGGCCACCAGCGAAATGCCGGCGCCGACGAGATAGGGCAGGGCGCCGCCGGAGCCGACCACGGAGAGGATCAGCGGCCCGAGGGCGAAGCCGACCGAGAGCGCGGCGGTATAGGCCGCCATGGCGCGGGCGCGGGTGGATTCGGTGCTCAGGCTGTTGGTCCAGGTTTCCGACAGCACGAACAGGATCTCCGACGCCATGCCGAGGACGAGGCGCAGCGGAAACCACAGCCAGATCAGCGGGATCGCCGGGAAGGCGCTCAGCACCAGCGCCGCCACCACCAGCGCGATGATGACCAGCCGGCGTATGCCGAAAAACGCGACGATGCGCGGCAGGATCATCGCGGTGATGAGCACGCCGACCGCGTGCATGGCCGCGTTGGCGCCGATCAGGCTCTCGCTCAGGCCGCGCGCGGTCAGGTCGAGCGCGATCAGCGCCGCGCTCAGGCTGTAGGTGAGCCCGAACATCATGGCGGTCATGATGACGGCGCCGCGCGAGAGCAGGCTGGCGGGGTGTTCGGCGGAGACCGGCGTCGTCATGCGGGGCGAACCTCGTTGCCATCTATCGGGCCGTGCCGGCCCCGCTTGAGAAAGCCGAGCAGGCGCGTGCTCCAGGCGACATCACTCTGTTCGACGATCCGCGCCAGGGTGCGGGCATAGTCCAGCACCAGCCCCGGCGTCCAGGTCGCCGAATGGGCGCGGGTGCGGATCATCGCCGCCACCCAGATATCGGGATTGGACAGCAGGCGGAGGAGGCGCAGCCAGGGGAAGCGGCTCGCCAGCGACCCTTCGAGCGCGGCGTCGAGCGCCTGCGCCACCACCACGGAACAGTTGCGGTTGGTGAGGTTATACGTGTCGTCCTGCTTGTAGCCGGCCCAGAACACGCGCAGCCGGCGCGGGCTGTAGTTGCGGAATTCGACATTCTGGTCCGCCGGGCACCACCAGTCCGACTCATAGGCGTAGGAGGGCTGGAAGCGGCCCTTGAGGTCGTTCTCGCCGGTGGCGCGCAGCGAGGCGATGAAGTCGCTGCTGGAGCGCTCCACCTCCATGGCCGGGTAATGGCTGATATAGAGGTCCGGCGGCATTTCCAGCGCCGCGTGGCCGGTGGAGATCACGCCGTGCCCATCGACGGCGGCGACGTAGCGGTCCACCAGCAGCCGCCGCTCCGGCGCATAGGCGGAGCCGACCGGCGTCCACACATGCACGATCATCGGCTGATCCGGCGCCGGCTCGTCGCCCGTGTCGATCATGACAGGGGCGTTGTCGTACCAGCCGCGCCCGCCGAAGATCGGCAAAGCGAGAATGGCCGCCTCGCTTTCCAGCGTGCGGAACATGAAGCCGATGCGCAGCAGCAGCCAGCCGGACAGCGCCAGCAGCAGGGCGATGCAGAAGGGGATGTTGCGGTTATGCGGCAGCGGCCATTCGGTGATGATGAGACCGGCCACGGCGATTTCCAGCGCGCCGATGAGCGCCATCGTCCGCCAGCCGGCGAAACGCACCACCAGCCCGGTGGCGATCCGCCCGATTCCGTCGAGCGCAAAAGCGAGGCCGAACAGCAGGGCGAGCGCCCATTCTGTCGAGACCGGCGGCTGGATGATCAGCACCCCCAGCAGCATCAGCGCGGCGGCCTTCAGGAAGAGCAGCGAGCGCGCCGCCCCGCGCATCCGCCCCAGCAGGACGAGCAGCGCCGCCAGCCCGTTGACGATGAAGATGAGGCCGAGAGCCTCGCGTGTGACGAAGGTGACGCCATCCGACGCGTCGATGGCCAGCAGCGTGGCAAGCGTCACGAAGACCCCGCCGAGAATCGCGATGACATACCACCGGGCCCGGAACGAGGGCGCACCGATGAGAAGAAAGCACAGTTTGAGCATGGACGAGGATGTAGACCCAACGCGAAGGCCGGCACAGTGCCATTTTGCCGCCGGCATTGGAAGCGGCGGGTGGGGGAGGCGAGGCGTTTGAGCGAAGAGCGGCGCGCTTTGGTGTTTCGTTGGGGGGCGCCGACCGGATCTTTGCGCAGACCCGCTAACCTATTGAATGATTTGGTGGGCCCGGCAGGACTCGAACCTGCAACCAGACCGTTATGAGCGGTCGGCTCTAACCATTGAGCTACAGGCCCGGCCGGCGGCGCGCGGTGGCGCGGCGGGCGGGGGAAACTAGCAAAGCGTGGCGTCGGCGCCAACCGCCTTGCGCCGGCCGTCCACCCCGACATCTGACGTGAGGGGTGCCGTGCCCGGCGCGTGGCAGGGGCCCGCCGGGGAAGGCGTCGCCCGCCGCCGCATTCCCGCCGCCTTCGCGGGGTGCTCTGGCGTGCCGCATCGTCAGTCTGCCGGCATGGGGGCGGGCGGGCGCTTAAATCCGCCGCCCCGGCCGGTTTCAGGAAAGAAAACGACATGAAGCTCCTCCGCGCCACCGCCTGCGCCGCCGTTCTCGGCACCGCCGCGCTGTTCGCCAGCCTGTCGCCGCTCGCCGCGCAGGATCTCGCGCCCAATGCCCGGCGGGCGACGCTCGCGGTGTCAGGCGAAGGCACGGCCAGCGCCGTTCCCGACCGAGCGACGCTCACCTCCGGCGTGGTGAGCGAGGGCAAGACCGCGCGCGAGGCGCTCGACGCCAATTCCGCCGCCGTGGCGACGATGATCGCCGCGATCAAGGCCGCCGGTGTCGAGGGGCGCGATGTCTCGACCTCCGGTTTCTCGGTGCAGCCGCAATACGCGCCGCAGAAGAAGGACGGCGATCCGCTGCGCATCGCCTCCTATCAGGTGACCAATTCCGTCACGGTGCGGCTGCGTGACCTCGCCAAGCTCGGCGATCTGCTCGACCAGCTGGTGACCAATGGCGCCAACCAGATCAACGGTATCGCCTTCGACCTCGCCGAGCCCGGCAAGCTGGAGGATGCGGCCCGCGCCGAGGCGGTGAAGGATGCCCGCCACCAGGCCGAGATCATCGCCGGCGCCGCCGGGGTGCGGCTGGTGCGCGTGGTGTCGATCAACAGCGAGGCCGGCCCGCAGCCCATGCCGCGCATGATGATGATGGCGGCGCGGGCGGAGAAGATGGATTCGGTGCCGGTGGAAGCCGGCGAGACGCAGGTGCGCGCCGGCGTCACGGTGGTCTATGAGATCGAGCCACTCTGAAGCGCCTCGGCTCGTGTCGTGGCCGCTTCAGTGGCCCCGACGACGGCGCTCTCGCCATCGGCAGGCGGCGGGATGAGGACTTTCAGCCCGCGCGGCACGATCCGGTAGGTGAGCGGCATGTCCTCCCGCCCGAGTTCGCCGTCGGTGGACACCCACACGCGGGCGCGGTTGGCGCGGCGCAGCACGATTTCCCGGCCGGTCAGGCTGATGATGCCGGGATTGTCGCGCCAATTGTCGGTGACCATGTCGGCGCCGGCCTTCAGCAGGGCGAGCCCGCCGCGATCTTCCGCCACATGCAGTTCGAGCACGCCTTCGTCCAGCCGGCCGCGCCGCCAGCCCGGCCCGGTGAAGCGGTTGATCGAGGCGAGCGCGGCGAAGGCCTGGAAGTGATGGTCGGTGCCGTCCACCGTCACATCGAGATCGAAACGGCCGCTGCGGCGCAAGGCGAAGACGGCGGCGATGGCGACGGCGAAAAAGCGCCAGAGCTTCCAACGCCGGGCGGTTTCGCGGGCGCGGGCCATCTGGCTGAAGAAGCCCATGCCGGAAATGGTGTGGAAGCGGCGCCCGTTCAGCGTCGCCAGGTCGATCTCGCCCACCCGCGCGTTGCTGAGCGCCGCTAAGGCCGCATCGAGGTCGCGCGGCATGCCGAGATCGGTGGCGAGGAGGTTGAGCGTGCCGAGCGGCAGGATGCCCAGCGTCTTGCCGGAACCTTCGAGGCTCTGCACCGCCAGGCTGACGCTGCCATCGCCACCGCCGACGATGACGGTGTCATGCTCGCCGCTGCCGGAGGCGCGGATGGCCTTCACCAGTTCCTTGCCGCGCAGCAGGCGGACCTCGACGGTGCGACCCCCGCCATCGAGCGCATCGGCGATGTGGCGCCGAACCTCCTCCGCGTCGCGGTCCAGCAGCGTGCCGGCATTGGCGTTGAGAAGGACGAGAAGCTGGGCCATGGGGGAAACCGGATTGGAGGAGCCACGGAATACTCCTCTGCAATCGCGGCGGCGCGAAGACGTTCCCTATGGAAAGGCGACGGCGGTCGAGACGGGCCTGTGAAAGGCGAAGGCCGCCCCGGATTCCGGGACGGCCCTCGGTTCATCGATCAGCCGCCGATAAGGTCGCGGCACAGGGCGACGATGCCGGCGTCATAGGCGCGCGGCTCGGAGAGGACGCCCGTGCAGCGCGTCTTCTTCGCGGCCATGTCGGAACGGTTGGCATTGCCTCCCGTCGCCGCGCCGCCGCCCCCGGCGGAGGGGCCGCCGGGCGTGCCCGGGCCGCCGGGACCGCCCGGACCACCCGGACCACCCGGCCCACCGGGACCGCCCGGACCACCGGGGCCACCGCCGCCGATGCCGATATCGACACCCACCGCCGAGGTGGTCTCGCCGCCGACATCGACATCCGCATTGGCGCGCACGCCGCGCGGGCCGCCGAGCGTGGTGCGGCTTGCCACATCCACCGCCTGCCGGCCGCCGAGGGTGGCGCGGTTGGTGCTGTTCAGCCCGCGCGGCCCCAGCGCGTTCAGCCCGACATTGGCGTCGGCGAGGCCCCGCGAGGCGGGCCGACGGTCACCAAGCGTCGCGTCGGCATTGGCGTTGACCCCGCGTGGGCCGAGCGCGCCGACGCGCGCATCGACGCCGAGCGGACGCTGGCGCGACGTGCCGACCGCAACATCGGCATTGACGCCGCGCCGGCCCAGAACATTCGCGTTCACATCCGCGATGTTGCCGCTGGTGCTGCGGCCGAAGCCGAGCGGGCGCTGGCCGCGCTTGAGCAGTTCGATCTGCAGGCCGACCACATTGGCCGCGACCGGCGCGCGCCCGGTGACCGAGGTGGTCGCGTCGCCCCTTGAGGGCTGCGGTCCCACCGCGCCGACGCCGCTCACCGCCCCGCCAAGGCCCGTGCCAAGCCCGCTCACCGCGCCACCGAGGTCGCTCGTGGCGCCGGAGACGCCGCTGCCGATGCCCGACACGGCCCGACCGGCACCGCTCACCGCCCCGCCGACCGCGCCGCCCAAGCCGGTTCCGCCGCTGCTGGCGCTGGCGGCATCGCCGGCCCGGCTGACGCCGTCACCCACGCCCGAAAGCGCGCCACCGGCCGCCCGGCCGACACCCGAGACGGCGCCGCCGACGGACCGGCCGACGCCGGACGCCGCGCGTCCGACCGAGCCGCCGAGCCCGCCGCTGCGGCCGCTCGCGCTTTTGCCGCCGCTGTCGCTCTTGCCACCGGCCGAGGAGCCGCCATCACGGCCGCCGCCCAGCCCGCCCAGGCGGGCATCGGCCGGGGCGCTCGCCATCACCAGGCAGGCCGCGAGCACGCCGGTGCTGAGCAGGGCCAATCCATGTCTTGCCGTCTCGTTTCGCTTCATAACGCTCTCCCTGTTTCAGAAGGTGGCGTCATGGCGTTGAGCCCGGCGCCGCTAGAAAAAGGCGGCGTTTCGGGCGAAAGTTGCAGAGATGTGGGCACGTGAACGGCTGGAATCTGGCATTCCACAGCCCACGTCACCGACCACGGTAATTTGACGCCTTTGGCCGGTTTCGGAGTAATGCTGAAGCAATTACGTATCACTTACTTGTGAATGCCGAGAAAGACACCATCACACGGCCTCCGGCGCCGTCGGATCGTGCGCGACCGTCCGGCCGCAGCCGCTCGTGCCGCAACGCGCCCAACGGTCGCGTCTCAGCCAAGTGGCGGGGCACCATTGACGGCGGCGGGCAGGCGGTGATGCTCGGCGCATCGCAACCGGATTCCCCCCATGCCGTTCTTCTCGTCGCTGCTGCCGCCCACGCTGACGCCGATCGTGCTGCTGTTCGCCTCGAACATCTTCATGACCTTCGCCTGGTACGGCCACCTCAAGCACAAATCCTCGCCGCTGCTCATCGCCATTCTGGCGAGCTGGGGCATAGCCTTCTTCGAATATTGCCTTGCGGTGCCGGCCAACCGCTATGGCTCCGCCGTCTATTCGACGGTGGAACTCAAGACCATGCAGGAGGTGATCACGCTGGTGGTGTTCGCCGGCTTCTCCGTGCTGTGGCTGAAGGAGCCGTTCCACTGGAACCACCTGATCGGCTTCGCGCTGATCGCGCTGGGCGCGTTCTTCATCTTCCAGAAATGGTCGTGAGGCTCAGTCGGCGGGGGCGACGCGCAGCAGGCGGCCATTCGAGGGATCGTCGGTCAGCAGCCACAGCGCGCCGTCCGGTCCCTGGCGCACATCGCGGATGCGGGCGTTGAGGTCGGTGAGCAGCACCTCCTCCTCGGTGACGCTGCCGCGCGCGGTGTCGAGCCGCAGCCGCACCAGCCGTGTGCCGGCAAGGCCGCCGGCGAACAGGTCGCCTTTCCATTTGGGCATCAACGTGCCGGTGTAGAAGGTGAGGCCGGAGGGGGCGAAGGACGGGTCCCAATATTTCACCGGCTGTTCCATCCCGGCCTTCTCCGTGCCCTCGCCAAGGGCGGCGCCCGAGTAGTCGCGGCCATAGGAGATGACCGGCCAGCCATAATTCTTGCCGGCTTCGGGATGGTTCAGCTCGTCGCCGCCGCGCGCACCGTGCTCGATGGTCCACAGCCGGCCGGTGGCGGGGTCGAGCGCCGCGCCCTGCACATTGCGGTGTCCAATGCTCCAGATTTCCGGCCGGGCACCGTTCTTCTGGCGGAACGGGTTGTCGGTCGGCACGTCGCCATTGGCCGCGATGCGGATGATCTTGCCGATATGGTTGGAGAGGTTCTGCGCCTGCTCGCGCTGGGAGTAGCGGTCGCCGAGGGTGACGAACAGCGTCCCGTCGCGGGCGAAGACGAGCCGCGCGCCGTAGTGGTTGCTGCCACCGGCGGCCGGAGACTGGCGGAAGATGACCTCGACATTCTCCAGCCGCGCATCGCCGTTCTCTTCCATCAGCCGGCCGCGCGCCACCGAGGTGCCGGAGGCGCCTTCGCGCGGCTCGGCATAGGCGAGATAGACGAGCCGGCTGCGGTCGAAATCCGGGGCCAGCGCGACATCGAGCAGACCGCCCTGGCCACGCGCGAACACCGGCGGCACGCCGGCGACCGGGTTGGAGACGGTGCCGCTCGGGCTGACGAGGCGCAGCGTGCCGGGACGCTCGGTCACCAGCATGCGGCCATCGGGAAGGAAGGCGAGACCCCAGGGGCTGCGCAGGCCGGCGGCGACGGTCTCGACGCTTAGCGGCCCGATGGAAGAGGGGGCCTCGATCGGCGCACTTTCCGGCTGCTGTGCCTGCGCGGCGGTGGCGAGAATGAGTGCCGCCAGCAGGCCGGCGAAGGTAGTGCGACGCGACGAGAGGCGCCAGGAGAGGGAAGGATGAGGCACGGCGCGCTCCGGGGTTCGGTTGCGAGCCGTATGGTTAGAGCACACGGCCCGGCAGGCCAATCGCCTGTCGCGCACGATGACGTTAGGAAAGGTGAGCGGGGCGCAGACGCGGGCCGCGCCCCGCCGCGACCGCCCGAAGCGTTCAGTTACGGCGGCGTTCCTGCGGGCTCGCCTCGCCGGCCGCCTGCAGCGTGCTGCGCAGCATGAAGGTGGTGAGGCCGGAGAGGCCGACAAAGGCGGCCAGCAGCACCGCGCCGATGGCGAGGCGCTCATCCGAGGCGGTGCCCTGCACCAGCTCGAAGGCCGAGGCGCGCTGCAGGCCGAACAGGCACAGCACGGCGACGATGGCCACGGTCAGCGACAGGACGACACCGGCTTCCAGCGCGGCGCGGCGCAGCCGGCGGACCGCCGTGTAGCGCTTGGTCGCCACCATGCCGGTGTGCGGCAGGGCGGCGGGGAACTGGTTCGACATCGGATCGGTCATGGCGAACTCCCTTCAATCGGTCCGGGCGGGTGCCCTTGGCTGAAGGTAAGTTCGTGCGGGAAGGCGGCCGGGCGGGGACGCCGGTTTGGGCGACCCGGTGCCATTTCGGGGCGATTTCAGGGCAAGGGGTTAAGCCCCGTTAACCTGTTCATTAACCGGCTGAAGAATCGGTGCCGGGCGCCAGTCGATCGCCACATGGCCGGGCTGCGATTCGACCCGCTTCAGCCATTCCCGTACCGCCGGAAAGGGGCGCAGGTCGAAGTCGCCCTCATGCGCCAGATGGGTATGGGCGTAGAGGGCAATGTCGGCGACGCTGAGCGTGCCGTCGATGAAGAAGGGCCGGCGGGCGAGGTGGCGTTCCATCACGCCGAGGGCGGCATAACCCTCTTCCAGCCAGCGGTCGATGTCATGGGTGCGCAGCTCGCGCCCGCCGCGCACCAGCTTCAGCCAGAAACGCGCATGGCCGATGGAGGAATCGACGCTGTGCTGCTCGAAGAACATCCAGCGCAGCGCCTCCGCCCGCCCCAGAGGGTCGTTCGGCAGAAGCGGCGTGCCATCGGCGAGATAGAACAGGATGGCGTTCGATTCCGGCAGATAGCGCCCGCCCGGCAGTTCCAGCAGCGGCACCCGGCCTTCCGGATTCTTCATCAGGAAATCCGGCGTCCGGTTCTCCCCGCGCAGCAGATCGACATCGATGAGGTCGAAGGGCAGGCCGAGCCGGGCCAGCAGCAGCCGCACCTTGTAGGAGTTGCCGGAACTTTGCATGGCATGGAGCTTCAGCATGCAGGAATTCCTGGCAGAGGGGGCTGACGAAGGGCCGCGTCAGGAAAACGCAGCGCGGGTGCCGCCCGCAGGTAGGGAATCGCTTGCCGGGGCGCAAGGGCTCGACTAGTTGTCGCGCGCAAAACCCTCAAGGGAGACCGGCCATGAGCCTGATATCCGCCGCCCTGAAGCGCATCAATCCCTCCCAGACCATCGCCATTTCCAACAAGGCGCGGGAGCTGAAAGCGGCCGGACGTGACGTGATCGCGCTCGCGGCCGGCGAGCCCGATTTCGAGACGCCCGACAACATCAAGGAAGCCGCGATCAAGGCGATCCGCGATGGCCAGACCCGCTACACCGCGGTGGACGGCATTCCCGAGCTGAAGGCGGCCATCGTCGCCAAGTTCAAGCGCGAGAATGGCCTCACCTACAAGCCGAGCCAGGTCACGGTCGGCACCGGCGGCAAGCAGGTGCTGTTCAACGCGCTCGTCGCCACCGTCGACGCGGGCGATGAAGTGATCATCCCGGCGCCGTATTGGGTCAGCTATCCCGATATCGTCCAGTTCTGCGGCGGCACGCCGGTGCCGGTCGAGACCAAGCTCGAAGACAATTTCAAGCTGAAGCCCGAGGCGCTGGAAGCGGCGATCACCCCGAAGACCAAGTGGCTGATCTTCAACTCACCGTCCAACCCGACCGGCTCGGCCTATTCGCGCGAGGAAATGAAGGCGCTCACCGATGTGCTGGTGAAGCATCCGCATGTGTGGATCCTCACCGACGACATGTATGAGCACCTCGTCTATGACGACTTCGAATTCGTCACCCCGGCGCAGGTCGAGCCCGCGCTCTATGACCGCACGCTGACCATGAACGGCGTCTCCAAGGCCTATTGCATGACCGGCTGGCGTATCGGCTACGCCGCCGGGCCGGAGGCGCTGATCAAGGCCATCGGCACGCTGCAGTCGCAGTCGACTTCCAACCCCAACTCCATCGCCCAGTGGGCGGCGGTCGAGGCGTTGAACGGGCCGCAGGACTTCATCGCCGCCAACAACAAGGTGTTCAAGGAGCGCCGCGACCTCGTGGTCTCCATGCTCAACCAGGCGTCGGGCCTCACCTGCCCGAAGCCGGAAGGCGCGTTCTACGTCTATCCCTCCTGCGCCGGGCTGATCGGCAAGTCGACGCCGGCCGGCAAGGTCATTGACACGGACGAAGCCTTCGCCTCGGAACTGCTGGAAGCCGAGGGCGTCGCGGTGGTGCATGGCTCGGCCTTCGGCCTCGGCCCGGCCTTCCGCATCTCCTACGCCACCTCGACCAAGGATCTGGAAGAGGCCTGCCTGCGAATCCAGCGCTTCTGTGGTTCGCTCCGCTGAGGTAGAAGGGTATTGACCGGCCGGGCGGCGCGCCCCGGCCGGCAAGCGCCATAGGGCGGGGGCGCCGGTTCCCGAGAGCCGGCAGCGCGTCATCGTCAGGAGATCTGAATGTTCCGTACTGTTCTGTCGCGCGGCCTGCTCGCCACCGCGCTCGTCGCCGGTGCCGCTACCCTCGTCGCCGCGCCGGCTTCGGCCCAGACCAAGCGCGTCGAGGCTGGCTCGCTGGCCTGCACGGGTTCCAAGTCGGTGAGCTTCATCATCGGCTCCAAGCGGACGCTGGAGTGCACCTTCACCACCGTGCGCGGCAAGAAGTTCGCCTATGAGGGCTCGATCCACCGCTGGGGCCTCGATCTCGGCATCACCGGCCGCAACATCCTGCTGTGGACTGTGCTCGCGCCGTCCAAGGGCGTGCGCTCGTCCGATCTCGACGGCACCTATGTCGGCGTCTCCGGCAGCGTGGCGCTCGGCGTGGGCGTGGCCGGCAACGTGCTGGTCGGCGGTTCCAACAAGACCATCGCCCTGCAGCCGATCAGCGTCGAAGGCCAGACCGGCGTGAACGTCGCGCTCGGCGTGGGCGACCTGCACCTCGTCTCCAAGTGAGTCTGGGCTCCAAGTGAGCTTCGTCTCCAAGTGAGCCATGCGGCGCTCTGGCGCCTTCGTAAGACAGAAAAGCCCGGCGGCACCCCGCCGGGCTTTTTTCATATCCGCACGAGAAGTTGACGCGGCAGGTGAAATAAAGGGCGGGCTTCCGGCGTACTCTCCGCAGCATCCAAGAGGAGCCCGCCATGCACATACGCCGTCGTCGGTCCTGGGAACTGCCGGAGAGCGCGGTCACGCCGGAAGCCACCTATCTCTCGCGCCGAAACCTTCTTGGCGCCGGGGTGGGGCTGCTCGGTGTCGCCGGCCTGTCCGCCGCGCTCGCGCCTTTCGCGGACGCCGCCCCGGCCCCGGGCGATCCTGCCAACGACCCCACGCGCGACCTGTACCCCGCGAAGAAGAACACCGCCTTCACCGCCGGTGACCGGCCGATCACCCCGGAGGAGATTTCCGGCAATTACAATAATTTCTACGAGTTCGGCTCGGAGCGCTCCGCCTACCAGATCGCCGACGTGGCCGCGCGCATGCCCCGCCGGCCGTGGACGGTGAAGATCGACGGGCTGGTGGAACAGCCGCGCGAGGTCGGGATCGACGATCTGATCCGCGCCATGGCGCTGGAAGAGCGCATCTATCGCCACCGCTGCGTCGAGGCCTGGTCGATGACCGTGCCGTGGACCGGCTTCCCTGTGAAGGACCTCGTCGCCTACGCCAAGCCGCTCTCCGGCGCCAAATATGTGCGCTTCGAGACCTTCATGAACCCGGAAGTGGCGCTCGGCCAGCGCCGCTTCATCTACCCCTGGCCCTATATTGACGGGCTGACCATGGCCGAGGCGAATAACAATCTCGCCTTCCTCGTCACCGGCATCTACGGCAAGCCGGCGCCGAACCAGTATGGCGCGCCGCTGCGGCTCGCCTTGCCGTGGAAGTACGGCTTCAAATCGGTGAAGTCGATCGTGCGCATCTCCTTCGTCGCGGAGCGGCCGGTGGGGCTGTGGGAGCAGGTGCAGGGCCGCGAATATGGCTTCTGGGCCAATGTGAACCCGGAGGTGCCGCACCCGCGCTGGAGCCAGGCCTCCGAGCGCGACATCGGCACCGGCGAGCGCCGGCCGACACTGCTCTATAACGGCTATGCCGAGCAGGTCGCGGGTCTCTACAAGGGAATGTCGGGCGAGAAGCTGTTCATGTGAGGCGCTGCGGCGCGCCACCGTCTGAAAGAAAAATGGCCGGGTCCCAAAAGGGCCCGGCCAAAGTTTTCGCTGCCGAAGCAGCGAACCTTCCAGAGGGGAACAGCCGAAACGCAAGGCGCCTCGGCGTCTGGTGTTCATATGCTCACATCTCGGGCATTCTGCAATAATGTATGCCTGCATGGCAGGCATGCGTAATTGCATCGGGCGTTTCTTGATGCTGTCACTGCCTGCGAATTGGGCGGGCCCATTACCTCCGTGAGTCGTTTCGCCTGTCTCAAAAGGGCGGCGCCGCGTATCTTTCCGTCCCATCCGCCGCAGAGCGGGATGTTTCAGGGAGGAGTGCCATGCCGGTTTCCCGTCGTGCCCCGCGTCTGTGGATCGCCGTTTTGTCGCTCGCGGTCGTGTCGCTCGCCGCGCCCAATTCCGGCGCCGCGGCGCCGGAATTGGTGGCCGTGGCCGATATCGGCTTCACCGATTCGTCCGGCGAGCCCGCCGACCAGCGCGCCGCGCATGAGACGCGGCGAATCGCGCTGACGCAGGAGGTGCGCGGCGGCATCGGGCAGGACGGCAAGCTGCGGAGCCTGCCGCTCGGCTGCGACGGGGCCTGCCGTCTCGATGCGGAAGGGGTGGAGGCGCTGCGCCAACGGGCGAGGGCGGAAGGCGCGCGCCTTCTGCTGGTGGGCAGCGTGCACAAGATGAGCACGCTGGTGCTGTCGATGCGGGTGGCGGTGCTCGACGCTGCGACCGGCAAGCTGCTGTTCGAGCGGCTGCTCAGCTTTCGCGGCGACAATGACGCGGGCTGGCAGCATGCCGGCGACTATGTCGCCCGCGAGGTGGCGCAGGCCCTGCCGCCGGCGTGAGGTCGGCAAGGAGCGCGCTCAGAAGCTCCAGCGCTGCGCCTTGGCGACCAGGAAATCGCGGAACACCTGGATGCGCGCCACCGAGCGCATTTCCTGCGGATAGACGAAATAGGCTTCCAGCGTCGGCGTGGTCCGTTCGGGGAAGAGCTGCACCAGCGTGGCGGAATCCTCCAGGAGATAATCCGGCACGATGCCGATGCCGACGCCGCGTTCCACCGCCCGCTTGAGGCCGAGCACATTGTTGACCGAGAGCGAGGGCACGCGGCCTTCCTGGTCGTCTTCCAGCCCGGCCCGTTCCAGCCAGTTCAGCCCCTGGAAATAGGAGGGGATCGGCCCGCCGAGCAGGATGATGCGGTGCTTGTCCTTGTCGAGCTCGTCGAGCGAGCGCGGATGGCCGTTGCGCTTGAGATATTCCGCCGAGGCGAAGGCGTGGAAATGCACGGTGAACAGCTTGCGCTGAATCAGGTCCGGCTGCACCGGCTGGCGCAGGCGAATGGCCACGTCCGCCTCGCGCATGGCGAGGTCGAGCTCGTCATCGGTGAGGATGAGGGTGATGCGGATGTCGGGATAGAGTTCGAGAAACTCGCCGATGCGGGCGGTCAGCCAATGGGTGCCGAGGCCCATGGTGGTGGTGACGCGCAATTCGCCATTCGGCTTCTCGCGCGAATCCGTCAGCTTGGCCCGTGCCGCTTCCAGCTTCATGAACACTTCATGCGCGGTGCGGTAGAGCAGGTCGCCCTGTTCGGTCAGGATCAGCCCGCGCGCATGGCGGTGGAACAGCGGGATGTTGAGTTCCTGCTCCAGCGCCGAGACCTGCCGGCTCACCGCCGATTGCGACAGGCCGAGCGCTTCACCCGCATGGGTGAACGAACCCGCCTCAGCCGCGACGTGGAACACTTTCAGCTTGTCCCAGTCCATGTCACGCGCGCGATTGGCCTTGTTGTCCATCCGACGGGTGCCCTCGTTCATTCGGCGGCTTGGGCGAGCGGCTCGCGGGCGGCGAGGAAGCGCTCGGCCTCCAGCGCCGCCATGCAGCCCATGCCGGCGGCGGTGACCGCCTGGCGGAAGATGTCGTCGGCGACATCGCCTGCGGCGAACACGCCTTCCACCGAGGTCTGGGTGGAATGCGGGGCCGTCCAGACATAGCCGCTGGGCTTCAGCGTCAGCTGGCCCTGTACCAGATCGGTCGCCGGCGCATGGCCGATGGCGATGAACACGCCGTCGGCCCGCCGCTCGGACAGCGCGCCGGTGACGACATCCTTCAGCACCACGCCGGTGACGTGCGGCGGTTCCTGCTCGCCCTTCACCTCATGCAGGGCGGCGTTCCACACCACTTCCACCTTGGGATGGGCGAAGAGGCGCTCCTGCAGGATCTTCTCCGCGCGGAAGCTGTCGCGCCGGTGCACCACCGTGACCTTGGAGGCGAAATTGGTGAGGAACAGCGCTTCTTCGACCGCGGTGTTGCCGCCGCCGATCACCATCACTTCCTTGCCGCGATAGAAGAAGCCGTCGCAGGTGGCGCAGGCGGAAACGCCGTGGCCGCGATAGGCCTGCTCGGAATCGAGGTCGAGCCAGCGCGCCTGCGCGCCGGTGGCGAGGATAACGGTCTCGGCGATCCACACCGTGCCGGAATCGGTTTCGGCCCGGAACGGGCGGGAGGAGAGGTCGAGCCGCGTCACCAGATCGTTGACGATGCGCGTGCCCATCTTCTCGGCCTGCGCCTGCATCTGCTCCATCAGCCACGGGCCCTGGATCGGACCGGCGAAGCCGGGATAGTTCTCCACATCGGTGGTGATAGTGAGCTGCCCGCCGGGCTGGATGCCCTGGATCAGCACCGGCTCCAGCATCGCGCGCGCGGCATAGACGGCGGCGGTATAGCCCGCCGGGCCCGATCCGATGATCAGGACCTTGACGTGGTTGGCCGGACGGGCGGAAGAGGCCGACATGGCAGGCTCACTAAAGTTGCGGCAGGGGGGAAAGCGCGGCGTGGAACGCGGCCGACACATGAGCACCGTGCACGGGCCGCTGCGTTAGCCATGCGAAAATGTAGGAGCTGACCTTGGCAACCGCAAGGCAGGCGGTTCCTATCCATTAGTTTTCCAGAAGGAAGATTGCGCGGGGCTCGCGCGCAAGATAATTGCTCTGGCCGGCGGCGGCATTCGCGTCGCGGCCAAGGGCGCGCCACGGCGCGCCGCACACGGAGATACCCCTCTTGGTTCGCCGCATCGACGCGATCGACTGGAACATCCTTCGCGAGCTTCAGGGCGATGGCCGCATCACCAATGTGGAGCTTTCCCAGCGGGTCGGCATTTCCGCCCCGCCCTGCCTGCGCCGCGTGCGCGCGCTGGAAGAGGAAGGCATCATCAAGGGCTATAGGGCGCTGCTCGACGAGAAGAAGCTCGGCTTCGACCTGATGGCCTTCGCCATGGTGCATCTGATCAGCCAGGCCGAGGCCGACCTTTCCGCCTTCGCCGCGCAGGTCGAGCGCTGGCCGCTGGTGCGGGCGTGCTGGATGCTCTCGGGCGAGACCGATTTCATCCTGCTCTGCGTCGCGCCGGACCTGCGGACGTTCCAGAATTTCGTGCTGGAACTCACCGGCGCGCCGAATGTGCGCAATGTGAAGACCGCGCTGACGCTGCAGCAGTCGAAGGACGCCGCGGTGGTGCCTATGGAAGGGAATGTCCCTTGATCGTCGCCACCGCCACCGACACCGCCTATGTCGAACTGACCGCCGTCCTCCTCGCCTCAATCGCCGACCGGGCGGGGGATGCGGTGAGCGCCGTCTGGGTGTTCTGCGACCGCGTATCGGACGAGGACAAGAAGCGGATGGCTGCCAGCTATGGCCGGCCGGACCTGCATTTTCTCGATATTGACGACGACATGGTCCGGCATTTCGCCACTGGGCCGGTGAACAACCATCTCTCGCGCACCGCCTATGCCCGCATCCTCATGCCGCTGACGCTGGCCGAGGCGACGGGGCGGCTGCTCTATGTCGATTGCGACACGCTGATCGCCGCGCCGCTGGCGCCGCTGGCCACCCTGCCCATGCAAGGCTTCGCGGTGGCAGCGGTGGACGATGTCGCCCGGCTGGTGCCGCAGCGCCACATCACCCGCAACCGTGCCATCGGCCTGCCGGACGAGATGCGCTATTTCAACAGCGGCGTGCTGCTGATCGATCTCGACGCCTGGCGGCGGGAGCGCGTGACCGAGCGCACGCTCGAGTTCATCGCCTCGCGGCCCTCGCTGCCGATGATGGACCAGGACGCGCTCAACGGCGCGCTGCGGGGCGAGTGGCTGCCGCTCGACGAGAGCTGGAACATGCACCACCGGCTGGAAAAGGGCGTCTACAAGGCCGACCCCGCCGTGTGGGAAGGCGCCCGCATCGTCCACTTCATCGGCCAGGTGAAGCCCAATTACACCGACTGCAATCACCCGCGGCGCGACCTGTTCATGGCCTATCGCGCCCGCACGCCCTTCGCCAATGCGCCGCTGAAGACCAAGCTCGGCCGCAAGGTGGAGAAGCGCGCGCGCAAGCTGCGGCGGTTCTTCGGCAAGCTCAAGCGTCGCCTTTTCGGAGCCTAGGGATGGCACACAGCCTCGTCGACGAATATGCGAAGCTCCATGCCCGCCACCGCTACGGCGCCACGGCGCGGCACGCGCTGGCAGACATGCTGCCGCACATCATGGCGCTGAAGCCCGCCTCGCTGATCGATTTCGGCTGCGGGCAGAGCAACCTCGCCTTCCTCATCGCCGCCAAGGCGGGGATTGGCGAGATCCACCGCTATGACCCCGCCATTCCCGCCATTTCCACCCTGCCGAACAAGCGGGTGGAACTGGCGGTCAATGTCGATGTGATGGAGCACATACCGGACGAGGAAATCGACGCGGTGCTGGCCTCCATCGCCGCGACTGCGACGCAGGCCTTGTTCGTCATCGATACCGGTCCGGCCAAGATGCTGCTTTCCGACGGGCGCAACGCCCATGTCTCGCAGCACGGTGCGGCGTGGTGGCTGGCGCGGCTGAAGCCGCATTTCCCCACCATTCGCGAAATGCCGATCCACCGCCGCGCCCGTATCGCCTTCAAGACCTGGGACGGCGAGGTGAGAGGGCTCACCGGCCTTGCCGTGCGGGCGCGCGAGCGGGTGATCTACCGCACGCAGAAGCTGACCCGCACCGCGCATCGCAAGCTGTTCGGCACCAAGCCGCGCGGGGGCGCCCAGTGAAGCTGCTGGTCCTGCGCGACAAGAAGCCGGGGCATTTCAACCAGGCGGAAGGTGTCGCGCTGGCCATCGAACGGCTGGCCCCGACGGAGGTGACGCGGCTCGACATCCGCCCCACCTGGTTCGCCCATGACGATGTGCGCAAATTCGTGATGCGCCGCTATGGCCGCGACGCCGGCACTTGGCTGCGCTCCATGTATGCCATCGACGCCTCGACCCTGGAAAAGCCGGATGTCCTCGTCGGCTCCGGACGGCCGACCATCGCCGCCGGCATTCTGCTCAGCCGCTTCTTCGGCGGCGTGCCCTTCGTCTATTCCGGCGGCATCGGCGGCTATGACACGCGCGAGGTCAGCCTGATGATCGTCGCCTCGCCGCGCGCAGCCGGCAATCCGCGTTCCGCCTGGGCGCCGATCCCCTCCATCGTCGATCCCGCCGACTATCCCACCCCGCGGCGGCTGTCGACGCTTGCCGACCTCAAGGGCGCGGAGATCGCGCTGCTGGTCGGCGGCACCGCCTATCGCAAGGAATGGCCGGAGGGCGAGTGGGACGCGCTGCTGCGCCTCGTGCGCGACGTGGCGCGCGAGCATGGCGTGCGCTGGCGGGTCACCACCTCGCGCCGCACGCCGGACGCGGTCGGCGCGCGCCTCGCGGCACTGGCGGGGGAGGGCGTGCTCGCCGAGTTCATCGACTACCGCACTGCCGGGCCGGGCTCGGTGCGGGCGCTGTTCGGCGCCGATGCGGTGGCGGTGACGGAAGATTCGATGAGCATGCTGGTGGAAGGGCTCACCGCGCAGCGGCCGGTGATCGGCCTGCGCTCGGCCAAGGTGCATGACGGCTATGCCAGCGAGGCGATTTCCGCCTGGGCGGCCAAGAGCTGGGCCGCGCCGTCCTTCGCGCCGAGCCTCGCCATCCTGCCGCTCGGCACGGTGACTGCGGACCAGTTCGCCTGCACCCTCGTCACGCTGGAGCCGCCGACGCTGGATGTGCGCGGCGCGATCGCCGCTCTCATCGCCCCGGTGCTCGGGCTGGCTCAGAACCGCGACCACACCTCGTCATAGACGGCATTGATCCGCCGCGCCTCGGTCTCAATCGAGTGGTTGTCGACGACATGGCGGCGGGAGGCGTCGGCCATCGCCGCGCGGTCGGCGTCGTCCCGCTGCACGAAGGCCGCCACCGCTTCCGCCATGGCTGGGACGTCACCGGGCGGGATGATGGCGCCGGTGCGGCCTTCCACCACCAGCTCCTCGAAGGCGCCGACGCGGGTGGCGACAACAGGCACGGCGCAGGCCATCGCCTCCAGCGGGGTGACGCCGAAACCCTCCCAGCGCTGGGGCGCGACATAGAGGTCGAGCGCGCGGTACCAGCGGGCAATGTCCGAGGTGGCGACCTCGCCGGGGAAGAGGATGCGGTCCGCGAGGCCGGCCTTTTCCACCTTGGCCCTCTGTTCGGCGAAAAAGGCGGTATGCGCCCCCGTCGCCCGCCCCAGCACCACGCCGCCCCAGCCGGGATGGTCGGGCAGCACGCGGATCAGCGCGTCGACGAACACGTCGGTGCCCTTCTGCGCGCGGATGCGGCCGAAGCAGCCGATCATGTTGAGACTTTCGGGCAGGCCCACCGCGCGCCGTGCCGCCGCCTTGTCGGGCGCCGGGGCGAAGCTGCCCATGTCGATGCCGTGGTGGATGACGGTCGAGGCCCGCTTGAGATAGTCGGCGGTCTTGGCGGAGGTCGATATCACCGCGTCCATGCGGGCGATGAGGAAGCGGCTCCAGCGCGTGTGCCGGCGCTGCGAGGCGGAGGTGAAGACCAGCCCCAGCCGCATCCGCAGCACATCGCGCAGCACCACGCCGCCGAGCATTTCGACATTGCGGCGGGCGTGCCAGATGCGGCAGGGTCGGCGCGCCGGCCGGCCCCAGAAATGGCGGAACATGCCGAGGCCGATGCGCGGCACATGCGCCGCGAGGCCCGGGCCGAAGGCGGCGATGCCGACCTCGCGCGCCTGATAGGGCAGGACGCGCTCAAGGGTGGAGGTGACACCGGAGAGGCGGCGCTTGAAATTCGGCGCCACGACTTCGAGCCGTGCCGGTTCGATCGCCGCCTTCTCCGTCATGTCGGGCCGTGTCCGTGATCAGGCGAAGCGGACGGCGGCGATCTCGTAGGAGCGGGCGCCCTTGGGCGTCACCACTTCCACCGACGAGCCGAGCTTCTTGCCGATCAGCGCGCGGGCCATGGGCGAGGAAATGGAGATGCGGCCGGCCTTGGCATCGGCTTCCATATCGCCGACGATCTGCCACACGCGCTCTTCCTCGGTGTCCTCGTCGATGAGCTTGACGGTGGCGCCGAACATCACGGTGTCGCCGGTGAGCTTGGCGACATCGATGATCTCGGCGCGCGACAGCTTGTCCTCAAGCTCGGCGATACGGCCCTCATTGAGCGCCTGCTGCTCCTTGGCGGCGTGGTACTCCGCATTCTCGGACAGGTCGCCATGGGCGCGCGCTTCCGAGATCGCCTCGATGATGCGGGGACGATCCACCTGCTGGCGGCGCTTGAGTTCGTCTTCCAGTGCGGCGTGGCCGCCGGCGGTCATCGGAATCTTGTCCATTGGTCTGTTCTTGACCTCCCAAAAGCAAAGGAAGCCCCCGCGGGTGTTCCATCGGGGCCATCTGCCTCCATGAAACGCCCGCGCGGGCTTGGTCCGGTCTTCCGTGAACCCGAGGCGCCGTGAGGCGCCGTCGGGCCCGGTCCGGGTTAGAAGTAGTCCTGCAGGGCGCGCACTTCCAGATCGCCGCCGATATAGGCCTTGATTCCGCGCGCCGCCGCGATCGCTCCCGATAGCGTGGTGTAGTACGGCACTTTATGCAAGAGGGCCGCGCGGCGCAGCGAACGCGAGTCCGCGAGCGCCTGCGCGCCCTCGGTCGTGTTGAAGACGAGCTGCACCTCGCCATTCTTGATGGAATCGACGATATGCGGCCGTCCTTCCAGCACCTTGTTGATCTTGGTGCTGGGCACGCCGTTTTCCGCCAGGAAGCGCTGGGTGCCCGAGGTGGCGATCACCTTGAAGCCGAGCGAGACAAGAAGCCGCGCCGTATCGAGGATGCGCGCCTTGTCGGCCTCGCGCACGGAGATGAACACCGTGCCCGAGGTCGGCACCTTGGTGCCGCCGCCGAGCTGGCTCTTGGCGAAGGCGACGGCGAAGGAGCGGTCGAGCCCCATCACCTCGCCGGTGGAGCGCATTTCCGGGCCGAGCACCGTGTCGACGCCGGGGAAGCGGGCGAAGGGGAACACCGCCTCCTTCACCGCCACATGGTCGCCGGCGAAGGGCGTGAGCCCGAAGGAGGCGAGCGCCTCGCCGGCCATGACGCGGGCGGCGATCTTGGCGATCGGCTGACCCACCACCTTGGCGACGAAAGGCACGGTGCGCGAGGCGCGCGGGTTGACCTCCAGCACGAAGATCTTGCCGTCCTTGATGGCGTACTGAACGTTCATCAGGCCGCCGACTTCCAGCGCCAGCGCCATCTTGCGGGTCTGGGCTTCCAGCTCGGCGATGGTCTCGGGGCTGAGCGAATAGGGCGGCAGGGAGCAGGCCGAGTCGCCGGAATGGATGCCGGCTTCCTCGATATGCTCCATGATGCCGCAGATGAAGGTGTCGCGGCCATCGGCCAGGCAGTCGACATCCACCTCGATGGCGTCGGAGAGGTAGCGGTCGAACAGCAGCGGGTTCTTGCCCAGCAGCGTGTTGATCTGCCCGGTCTTGTCGTTGGGGTAGCGCGCCTTGATGTCGTTCGGCACCAGCCCCGGCAGCGTCTCCAGGAGATAGTCGCCGAGCTGGCTCTCCTCATGGATGATCTGCATCGCCCGCCCGCCCAGCACATAGGAGGGGCGCACGACGAGGGGATAGCCGAGCTCGGCCGTCACCAGCCGGGCCTGCTCCACGGAATAGGCGATGCCGTTGGCCGGCTGGCGCAGCTTCAGCTTGTCGAGCAGGCTCTTGAAGCGGTCGCGGTCCTCGGCGAGGTCGATGGCGTCCGGCGAGGTGCCGAGGATCGGGATTTCCGCCTCTTCCAGCGCGCGGGCGAGCTTGAGCGGGGTCTGGCCACCGAACTGCACGATGACGCCGTGCAGCGTACCGGCAGAGCGCTCGCGCTCCAGGATCTCGATCACGTCTTCCGCGGTCAGCGGCTCGAAATAGAGCCGGTCGGAGGTGTCATAATCGGTCGACACGGTCTCCGGGTTGCAGTTGACCATGATGGTCTCATAGCCCGCATCCTTCAGCGCGAAGGCGGCGTGGCAGCAGCAATAGTCGAACTCGATGCCCTGGCCGATGCGGTTCGGCCCGCCGCCGAGAATGGCGACCTTCTTGGCGTTCGAGGGCCGCGACTCGTCGGCCGGGACGCCGGCGAAGGGCATCTCGTAGGACGAGTACATATAGGCCGTGGGGGCGGCGAATTCGGCGGCGCAGGTGTCGATGCGTTTATAGACCGGGCGCACATCGAGCGCGCGGCGGCGGGCGGCGACTTCCGCCTCGGTGAGGCGGGCGAGGCCGGCGAGGCGCGAATCCGAGAAGCCCATGGCCTTGAGCCGGCGGAAGGCGCCCGCCGTCGTCGGCAGGCCGTGCGCGCGCACCTTGGCCTCGGTGTCGACGATTTCGCGGATCTGTTCGAGGAACCACGGGTCGATCTTGCAGCCGGCATGGATGGCGGCGTCGTCGAGGCCGAGGCGCATGGCCTGCGCCACCTTCAGCAGCCGGTCCGGGGTCGGGGTGCCGAGCGCGGCGCGCACCGCGTTCTTGTCGTCGCCGAGGCCGAGGCCCTCGATCTCGATCTCGTCGAGCCCGGTGAGGCCGGTTTCCAGCGAACGCAGCGCCTTCTGCAGCGATTCCTGGAAGGTGCGGCCGATCGCCATCGCCTCGCCGACCGACTTCATCGAGGTGGTCAGGGTCGGCTCGGCGCCGGGGAACTTCTCGAAGGCGAAGCGCGGAATCTTGGTGACGACATAGTCGATGGTCGGCTCGAACGAGGCCGGCGTGGCGCCGCCGGTGATGTCGTTTGCGATCTCGTCCAGCGTGTAGCCGACGGCAAGACGCGCGGCGACCTTGGCGATGGGGAAGCCCGTCGCCTTGGAGGCGAGCGCCGAGGAGCGCGAGACGCGCGGATTCATCTCGATGACGATCATCCGGCCCGTTTCCGGGTCGATGGCGAACTGCACGTTGGAGCCGCCGGTCTCGACGCCGATCTCGCGCAGCACGGCGAGCGAGGCGTCGCGCATGCGCTGATATTCCTTGTCAGTCAGCGTCAACGCCGGGGCGACGGTGATGGAATCGCCGGTATGGACGCCCATCGGGTCGATGTTCTCGATGGAGCAGACGATGATGCAGTTGTCCGCCTTGTCGCGGACGACCTCCATCTCATACTCCTTCCAGCCCAGCACGCTCTCTTCCACCAGCACCTCATTGGTGGGGGAGGCGTCGATGCCGCGCTCGATGATTTCGATATATTCCGACTTGTTGTAGGCGATGCCGCCGCCGAGCCCGCCCATGGTGAAGGAGGGGCGGATGATGGCGGGCAGGCCGACCTCTTCCAGCGCTTCCAGCGCCTGCGGCAGGGTCTTGATCTGGCGCGAGCGCGGCGTGTCGAGACCGATCTTGGTCATCGCGTCGCGGAACAGCTCGCGATCCTCGGCCTTGTCGATGGCTTCGGCGGTGGCGCCGATCATCTCGACATCATATTCGTCGAGCACGCCCATCTTGCGCAGCGACAGCGCGCAGTTCAGCGCGGTCTGGCCGCCCATGGTGGGCAGCAGGGCGAAGCCGCCGGGGATCGCGTGGCGTTCCTTGGCGATGATCTTGGCGACGATCTCCGGGGTGATCGGCTCGATATAGGTGGCGTCGGCCAGGTCCGGGTCCGTCATGATCGTGGCCGGATTGGAATTGACCAGGACGACGCGATAGCCCTCGGCCTTCAGCGTCTTGCACGCCTGGGTGCCGGAGTAATCGAACTCGCAGGCCTGCCCGATAACGATAGGGCCGGCGCCGATGATGAGGATGGTGGAGATATCTGTGCGTTTCGGCATCGGATCCCGTGCGGCTCGCGCATTGGTCCGGGCGCACGAAAAAGGACGCGTTGTGCGACGCGTCCTTGGGCGGACCCGGATTGAACTTTCTGGGCGAGGTCACGCCCCGCAATTGGGGGCTTCCCTTAAACCAGATTCCCTCGGGGGGGAAGAGTTGAGTCGGGAGGTAGCCCTGCGCGCCGCGCGGAGCGCTCATCCCTTCCACAGACGGGTGAGCGCGCCCTGGCCCCCCTCGACCGGATCGCTGACCGGCAGGGGCACCCGCGCGATGGCCTCGCGCGCGTGTCCGAGCGAAGCGGCGTCGGGCTTTTCGATCGCATAATCCTGCCCCGGCGGGTAGGCGCCGACGATGACGAGATCGGGGCTGGCGGACATCCGCTTATGGCCGGTGCCGGCGGGCAGCAACAGCACGTCGCCGGCCGCCAGCTCCAGTTCCGCCCCGCCTTCTCCGCCGATGAGAAGACGCGCCGAGCCGCGGGCCAGCGCCAGCGTCTCATGCGCCGTGGAATGAAAATGATGGAAGTCGAACACGCCGTCCCGCCAGCGACAGTCCCAGCCATTGGCGATGAGGCGCCGCTCGATCTCGTCGGCATTAGCGGGCAGGGCGGCGCGGTAGATCAGGACCGGAAGTGTCGGGTTGTTCGGCACGCCGCCGGACGGCGGGAACAGGCGGGCTTCGGGAACGGTCATGGCAG
The DNA here is from genome assembly GCF_022836935.1 of Ancylobacter polymorphus. Classification (NCBI taxonomy): domain Bacteria; kingdom Pseudomonadati; phylum Pseudomonadota; class Alphaproteobacteria; order Hyphomicrobiales; family Xanthobacteraceae; genus Ancylobacter; species Ancylobacter polymorphus. Next base: position 2,778,693 of record NZ_CP083239.1, read on the forward strand.
TCTCCGGTCTGGCAAGTCTCAACCGCCTGCCGCGCCACCCGGTTCCCCGCTCACGCCGCCTCCGCCAGCGCCTTCGCCGCCGCGAGATCGGCGACGAAGGCGGAATACGCCGCGTTGCGCGCGCTCTCCTCCGGCAGCCGCAGCAGATAGGAGGGGTGGACGGTGAGATAGCCCGCATGCGCACCCAATTGGCGTGGGCCGCGTTCCCGCGTCACCGCCAGCGCCGTGCCGGTCAGCGCCAGCGCCGCCGTGCCGCCGAGCGCGACGACGAGGCGCGGGCGGACGAAATCCAGCTCCTTTTCCAGCCACCAGCGATAATGCTTCACCTCCCCGGCGGTCGGCTTCTGGTGCAGGCGGCGCGTGCCACGTGGCACGAATTTGAAGTGCTTGACCGCATTGGTGAGATAGACCGCCTCGCGGCTGAGCCCGGCCTCGGCCATCGCCTTCATCAGCAATTGCCCGGCCGGGCCGACAAAGGGGCGTCCCTCCTCGTCCTCCTGGTCGCCCGGCTGCTCGCCCACCAAAGCGAGCCGCGAGTGGAGCGGCCCTTCGCCCAGCACGGCACGGGTGCCGCCGGCGACGAAAGCGGGCGAGGCGGCGATGAGGGCGTTCAATGCCTCAAGGCTGCTTGGCGCCTGCTGCGCCATCGCCGCCACCGCCCTTTGCGGGTCGCGCTTGCGCGGCGTGGCGGCCTCGCGCGCCAGCATGTCGGCGACGCGGGCGGGGGCGCCTTCGAGCAGCGTGGGAATGAGGCGGGCCTCCGGGAGATTCGCCCAGTACTTCTTCGGCATCTCTGTCCTCATCATCTGGGGGTTGGCGCGGGCCGGGTTGAAGGCGCTAGCGTAATAGGCGAGCCAGCCTTCCTCGAAGCCGTCGCCCTCCGGCAGAGTGGGCCGGCTTGCGGGCGGGCCGAAGGCGAGCGTGTGGTCCTTCCAGCCCACCGTGCCTTGCGGTGTGAGAATCGCCCAGTCCATGGCGGGAAAGCGGGTGCGGAAGAACGGCGCGGCGGCTTCCAGGGTGAAATGCTCCGGCTCGAACCAGGCGACGAAACGCTCCCGCCCGTTCTCCACTCCCAGCGCCTTGAAGCGCACGAAGGCGTGCATCTTGTGAATGTCGCGGCGCACCGCCTTCGCCATGCGCCCGAGACGATGCACCAGCGGATCGGCCGGGTTGTCGGCCAGTTGCCGCTCGCCCTGCGTCACGCGCCAGATCAGCGTGTAGAGCAGGGCGAAGCGCGCGGGATCGCGGTGGCAGAGCACGAGATCGGCCAGCGTCGCGACCGCGCGCGGCAGAGCGAGGGCCGGCGCGCCGCCGGACGCGATCCCCGGCCCGGGGCTGCCGAACAGGTCGCCGCCGCCCTCCATGGCCGGCTCGCCCGGCACCGCCATCCGCCAGACCACGCGCGCCGGCGGCACCTGTGCCGCCACCAGCGTCCGCACGGCGGCACGAAATCCAGCGCGGTCGGCGCCGAAGCGCAGCGCGACCTCGCGGATGTCGCCCGGCGTGCCGCGCGCCGCCGCCACGCTCACGCGAACAGCTCCAGCTGGCGTGCCGGCGGGGCGAGGCGGGCGCGCAGATTCGTGCGGTCGGTGAGCTTGAGCGGGTGATGGTCGGCGGTGATGAGGAAGGCGCGCGCCCGCTTCACCCCGGTGCTCACCCGGGCGATGTCGTCGAGCGTCAGCCTCGTCTGGCGTCTTGCCCGCAGGATGCGCTCCACCGCGCGGGCGCCGAGACCGGGCACGCGCAGCAGCGCCTCGCGGTCGGCTGCGTTCACGTCCACCGGAAACTGCTCGCGGTGCTTCAGCGCCCAGGCGAGTTTGGGGTCGATGTCGAGATCGAGCATGCCGCCCGCACCGCCCGCAGCGATCTCGTCGACGGAGAAGCCGTAGAAGCGCAGCAGCCAGTCCGCCTGGTAGAGCCGGTGCTCGCGGACCAACGGCGCGGCCTTCACCGGCAGCACGCGGCTGGCCTCGGGAATGGGACTGAAGGCGGAGTAGTAGACGCGCTTCAGACCAAAGCCACCATAGAGGCCGGCGCTGGTCTCCAGCACTGCCGCATCGGTGGTGGCATCGGCGCCGACGATCATCTGCGTGCTCTGGCCGGCGGGGGCGAAGCGGCGCTTTTCCGCGCGTGCCTCGGTGATGCGCTCCCGCATCTGGCCCATCGTCGCCTTGATGCCGGGCGCGTCCTTTTCCGGCGCCAGCGCCTTCAGGCTGATGTCGGAGGCGAGTTCGACATTCACCGAGAGCCGGTCCGCCCACAGCCCGGCCTGCTCCACCAGCCAGGGGCTGGCCTCGGGGATGGCCTTGAGGTGGATATAGCCGGCGAAGCCATGCTCCTGCCGCAGCCGGCGGGCGACGAGCATCATCTGTTCCATCGTGTAGTCCGGCGAGCGGATGATGCCGGAGGAGAGGAACAGGCCCTCGATGTAATTGCGCTTGTAGAAACCGAGCGTGATCGCCACCACTTCCTCGACGCTGAACCGCGCCCGCCGCACATTGGAGGAACGCCGGTTGATGCAATAGGCGCAGTCGAACAGGCAGTAATTGGTCAGCAGGATTTTCAGCAGCGACACGCAGCGCCCGTCCGGCGTGTAGGAGTGGCAGATGCCCATGCCGGTGGTCGAACCGATGCCGTCCTTCTCCGCCTTACGCCCGCGTGCGCCGGAAGAGGCGCAGGAGGCATCGTATTTGGCGGCGTCGGCGAGAATGCCGAGCTTGGTCCTCAGAGTGTCATCCACGTGGAATTCCTCCCACGTTCACTTTATGTTCCCTATTTGATCGTATCAACCCACCAAAAATACCGTCGCCTGTTCCGCCCTTGGTGAACAGCGGCGCATTGCTGATGCGGGCGATGCCCATGTCCGCGCCATGACCCTCACCGGCGCGGCGGCCGGCGAGGGTCTTCGCGGGCGGCGTGTCACGCCGCCTTGTTCTTGGCGATCAGCTCGACGAAGCGGTCGAACAGATAATGGCTGTCCTGCGGGCCCGGGCTGGCTTCCGGGTGGTACTGCACCGAGAACACCGGCTTGTCGGTCAGCGCGATGCCGGCATTGGAGCCGTCGAACAGCGAGACATGGGTTTCGGTGGCGCTGGCCGGCAGGCTGTCGCGGTCGACGGCGAAGCCGTGATTCATCGAGGTGATCTCGACCTTGCCGGTGGTCATGTCCTTGACCGGGTGGTTCGCGCCATGGTGACCCTGGTGCATCTTCACCGTGCGCCCGCCGACGGCGAGGCCGATCATCTGGTGGCCGAGGCAGATGCCGAAGGTCGGCACGCCGCGATCGATGATCTCGCGGATGACCGGCACCGCATATTCCCCCGTCGCCGCCGGGTCGCCGGGGCCGTTGGAGAGGAATACGCCATCGGGCTGCAGCGCCAGGATCTCCTCCGCCGTGGCGGTGGCGGGCACCACCGTGACCTTGCAGCCGGCGCGGGCGAGCAGGCGCAGAATGTTGCGCTTGATGCCGTAATCGACGGCGACGACATGGTGCGCCGGGGCGGTCTGCTGGCCATAGCCCTGCGGCCAGCTCCAGGTCGTCTCGTCCCAGTTGAAGCGCTGGGCGGTGGTGACCATCGGCACCAGGTCCATGCCCTCCAGCCCCGGCCAGGCGGCGGCTTCCGCCTTCAGCGCGGCAAGATCGAACTGGCCGTCCGGCGCATGGGCGATCACCGCGTTCGGCATGCCGCCGTCGCGGATCAGCGCGGTCAGCGCCCGGGTGTCGATGCCGGAAATCGCGATGATGCCGCGCGCCTTCAGCCAGGCGTCGAAATGCCGTGTGGCGCGGTAATTCGACGGGTCGGTGATGGCGGAATGCAGCACCACGCCGCGCACACCGGAGGCGCCGGCCATGGAGACGGTTTCCACGTCTTCCTCATTGGTGCCGACATTGCCGATATGGGGGAAGGTGAAGGTGATGATCTGCCCGGCATAGGACGGATCGGTGAGCACTTCCTGATAGCCGGTCATGGCGGTGTTGAAGCAAACTTCGCCCACCGCGTGGCCCGTGGCGCCGAGGCCGAAGCCTTCGAGGACCGTGCCATCGGCCAGGACGAGGACGGCGGTCGCGAGCGGCTCGGCCCACACGTCATCGCCGGAGTGCTGTTCAGCGCTACCGTTCATTGATCTTGTTCCCTGTCATCGTGTGCCCTAATTAGTCCGTTGCCGCGCCGGATGCCAGCCTCCACACTGCGTATCTGGCCCACGAATTGCGGATGGCTGCGCCGGGCTCTGCTGCGCGGCGCCTTTCGCGATCGGGCGGCGACCGCCGGAGGGGGCAGAAACCCCGCGGGTGAAACATCCATTGGCGCGTGCGGCGTGCGGCCCCGAATCGGGCGCAGATGCCGACTCGCGGATTTCAGGAAGGCTGGCCGACGTGCTGCGCGACGACATCAACACCTCGCTGAAAGAGGCCATGAAGGCCCAGGACAAGCGCCGCCTCGGCACGCTGCGCCTCGTCAATGCCGCGATCAAGGACCGCGACATCGAAGCGCGCGGCCATGGCAAGGACCCGCTCTCCGATGAGGAAGTGCTCGGGCTGCTGACCAAGATGATCAAGCAGCGCGAGGAATCGGCGAAGGTCTATGAGGAGGCCGGGCGCGTCGATCTCGCCACGCAGGAGCGTGAGGAGACCGCGATCATCCAGTCCTTCCTGCCGGTGCAGATGACCGAGGCGGAGGCGCAGGCCGCCATCGCCGCCGTCATCGCCGAGATCGGCGCCCATGGCCTCAAGGATATGGGGCGCACCATGGCGGCGCTGAAGGAGCGCCACACCGGCGTCATGGATTTCGGCAAGGCGAGCGGCACGGTCAAGGCGCTGCTCACCGCCTGAGCCGGGCTTGCGGCCGGTCTATCTTCGCGCGTTGGTGCCATGTCTTCAGCCTCCCCATCGCCCGCGCCGGCCACGCTGACCCTTGCGGGATGCGGGCGCGGGGCCCGGGCCATCGTCGCCGTGCTGCCGCCGGTCTTCGTGTTCGGCATCGCCTTTGGCATCGCCGCGCGCGGGGCCGGGCTGGAGGGCTGGCTGGCGGCGCTGATGAGCATGGCCGTCTTCGCGGGGGCGGCGCAGTTCGCCGTGCTCGATCTGTGGACCAGCCCGGTGCCGTGGCTGCCGCTGCTGGTGGCGACCTTCGCCATCAATGCCCGCCACATCCTGCTCGGCGCCTCGCTGCGGGCGCTGTGCCGGGGGCTTTCGCCGTGGAAGGTCTATGGCGCGATGACGCTGCTCAGCGATCTCAACTGGGCGGCGCTGATCGCCGCCGAGCGCAAGGGCGAGCGCGACCTCGGCTATCTCGTCGGCGGCGGCCTGCTGATGTGGGCGACCTGGGTGACGGCGACCATTATCGGCGCGGTCGCCGGCGGGCTGACCCTGGACGATGTGAAGACCTATGCGCTCGATCTGGTGCTGGTGGCCTTCTTCGCCACCACGCTGGTCGGGCTGCGGCGGGGCCGGGTGGACGATCTGCCCTGGCTGGTGGCCGGTGCCGCCGCCATGGGCGCCGTCTGGTTCCTGCCGCCGAACTGGCATGTGATGGTGGGCGGGCTAGCGGGCGGGCTCGCCGGCCTCATCCGAGACGAGCTGAGGCGCTCATGAGCACCTCGCAGGCGCTGCTCGTCGTCTTCGCCATGGCGCTCGTCACCTATGCCACGCGGGCGGGCGGCATCTTTCTCGTCGGCTTCGTGCCGATGTCGGCCCGCACCGAGAATTTCCTGCGCTATCTCGCCGGCGCGGTGCTGGTGGCGCTGGTGGTGCCGGCGACGGTGCGCGGCGGGCCGGAAGGCTATGTCGCGGTCGGGGTCGCCATCCTCGCCCGGCTGGTCTTGCGCAAGGCGCTGCCGGCGATCGCGCTCGGCATCCTCGCGGCGGCGCTGTGGCGTGCCTATATGGGAGCGAGCTGAGGCTGGGGACAGCGGGGACGATGCCGCCGTCGGCACGCTTCTTGCGGTCGCAAAGCGACGCCTCCTGCTAGAATGGCCGGCCGCCCTAACGGTTGAGTTCACCTCTCCATGCGCTACCCGCCCTCGTTCCTCGACGAGATACGTGCCCGCCTCCCGGTATCGGAGGTGGTGGGCAAGCGCGTGCAATTGAAGAAGCAGGGGCGCGAGTGGCGCGGCCTGTCGCCGTTCAACCCTGAGAAGACCCCGTCCTTCTATGTCAACGATCAGAAGGGCTTCTATCACTGCTTCTCCTCCGGCAAGCATGGCGACCATTTCGACTTCCTGATGGAGGTCGAGGGCCTGCCCTTTCCGGAGGCGGTGGAACGGCTCGCCTCCATGGCCGGCGTGCCGATGCCGGTGCAGTCACGCGAAGAGGAAAAGCGCGAGAGCCGGCGCAAGACGCTGCATGAGGTGATGGAACTCGCCGCGCAATATTTCGAGGCGACGCTGCAGGGCCGCGCCGGCGCCAAGGGGCGCGGCTATCTCGCCGATCGCGGCCTAGGCCCGGCGGTGCAGAAGCGCTTCCGCATCGGCTACGCCCCGCCGGACCGCTTCGCGTTGAAAGAGGCGCTGGGCGGGCGCGGCGTTCCCGTCGAGGACATGGTCGAGGCCGGGCTGCTGATTTCGGCCGAGGACATCGCCATCCCCTATGACCGCTTCCGCGACCGGGTGATGTTTCCCATCACCGATCTGCGCGGGCGCGTCGTCGCCTTTGGCGGGCGGGCGCTGGAAAAGGACGTGCCGGCGAAATATCTCAACTCGCCGGAGACCCCGCTCTTCCACAAGGGCGCGCTGCTCTACAACGCCTTCAACGCACGCACAGCCGCCCATAACGGCGCCGCCGTCATCGCGGCGGAAGGCTATGTCGATGTGATCGCCCTGGTCGAGGCCGGCTTTGCCGGGGCGGTGGCCCCGCTCGGCACGGCGCTGACCGAGGAGCAGTTGTCGCTGCTGTGGAAGATGGCGCCCGAGCCGGTGCTGCTGTTCGACGGCGACAAGGCCGGGCGGCGCGCCGCCTTCCGCGCGATGGACCTCGCTCTGCCGCATCTCAAACCCGGCATGAGCCTCTCCTTCGGCCTGCTGCCCGAGGGGCAGGACCCGGACGATCTCGTGCGCGCCGGCGGGCGTGAGGCGGTGGACGCGGTGCTGGCGCAGGCCCGGCCGCTGGCGGACGTGCTGTGGGCGCGCGAGATCGAGGGCGCGAGTGTCGACACGCCGGAACGCCGGGCGGCGCTGGAGGCGCGGATCGGCGACATCGTGAAGGTGATCGGCGACGAAACCGTGCGCAAGCATTACCGCGCCGAGCTGATGGAGCGCTTCCGCCGCCTGTTCGCCCCGTCCTCGGGGGGCGGGGAGGGCGGACGGCGCTCGACCAATGACTATTCCGGCTATTCCGGGCGTGCCGGCGCCAAGGGCGCGCGCCGGCCGGGCAATGGTCGCGGCGGGGCGGGCCGACCGGCCGGCGAGGCGATGCGCCGCTCGGCGTTGGTGCGCGGGGCCGCGGCGGAAATGCCGCGTAACGAGGCGCTCCTACTGTTCGCGCTCATCAACCATTCCTGGCTGATCGACCAATATGCGGAGGAGCTTGCCGGGCTTTCGCTGCAGAACAAGGAGGCCGCGGAACTGCGCCGCGCCTTACTCGATGCGCATATGGACGGCGATACCGAAGCGCCCGAACGGCTCACCGCGCGGCTGGAAGCGCAGGGGCTGGCGCCGCTGGTCGAACGGCTGGGGCGTATGGCGGTGGCGCGGCACGACTGGCCGGCCTTCTCCGATGCCGGCCGCAGCGATGTGGAGTTGTGGTGGCACCAGCGTCTGGTCTTGCACCGGCGCGGCCATGCCCTATCTAAGGAACTGAAACAAGCCGAGAAACGCCTGGCGGAAGAGCCCACGGAGATGAATTGGGCGCGCTTTCTCGACGTACAAAGTCAGCTCGCGGCACTTGACGGAACCGAAGCTTTGGTAGAGGGGTTCGGCGCCGCGTCGGGTCGACCGGGGCGGTCGATGTAAGGTCCCTTCGGGCTGCTCGCCCGCGCGTCTTTCGGGCGCGTGGTGCGCGTAGCCCTGTTTGCGTCTCTCGCCTGCCACTGCGCGGGGCGCCGGGTTGAACGATCGAAGGGCGGTGCCGCAAGGACGCCGTCGCACGCCGGGACGCAGGTCTGCGGCGCTTGAGGAGCACAAACGCATGGCGAAGCAGGCAGCGGAAGCGACGGAAGCCCCCGAGAAGGACGGCGACACCCCGGACAGCCCGTTGCTGGACCTTTCGGACGCTGGCGTCCGGAAGATGATCAAGCTCGCCAAGAAGCGCGGTTACGTGACGTATGACGAGCTGAACGAGGTTCTCCCCTCCGAGCAGAACACCTCCGACCAGATCGAAGACATTTACGCCATGCTCAACGAGATGGGCATCAATGTCGTCGAGGCGGAAGAGGCGGAAGCCGAGGCCGAAGGTGAGGAAGCCCCGGCCGAGGCGGCGGAGGAAGAGGAAGAGAGCGGCGGCGAACTGGCCGAGACCGGCTCGCGCACCGTCATCCGCTCGGAGACGAAGTCCGAGCCGGGCGAGCGCACCGACGACCCCGTGCGCATGTATCTGCGCGAGATGGGCTCGGTCGAGTTGCTGTCGCGCGAGGGCGAAATCGCCATCGCCAAGCGCATCGAGGCCGGCCGCGAGGCGATGATCGCCGGCCTGTGCGAAAGCCCGCTGACCTTCCAGGCCATCATCATCTGGCGCGACGAACTCGTCGAAGGCAAGGTGCTGCTGCGCGACATCATCGACCTTGAGGCCACCTATGCCGGGCCCGAGGCGAAGAACGGCCCCATCGTCGAGGGCGGCTCGCTCGCCCCCGAGGCGGAGGAGGAGCGTGAGCCGACCATCGGCGAGACCATCGCCGGCGATGATGATGACGACATGGAGAACTCCCTGTCGCTGGCGGCGATGGAAGCGGAGATCAAGCCGAAGGTGCTGGAAACCTTCGACCGCATCGCCGACGCCTATAAGAAGCTGCGCCGTCTTCAGGACCAGAACGTCGAGTCCAAGCTGAAGAACGAGAGCCTCTCGCCCTCGCAGGACCGCAAGTACAAGAGCCTGAAGGACGCGCTGATCCTCGACGTGAAGTCGCTGTCGCTGAACCAGGCGCGCATCGACAATCTCGTCGAGCAGCTCTACGACATCAACAAGCGCCTCGTCTCGCTGGAAGGCCGGCTGATGCGGCTCGCCGAGAGCTTCGGCGTCTCGCGCGAGGACTTCCTGCGCCAGTATCAGGGTTCCGAGCTCGACCCGAAATGGGTCGCCCGGGTGAAGAACCTGACCTCGCGCGGCTGGAAGGGTTTTGTCGGGCAGGAACTCGACGGCATCAAGGATCTGCGCTCGGAAATCCACGCCCTCGCCACCGAGACGGGGCTAGAGATCCAGGAATTCCGCAAGATCGTGCAGATGGTGCAGAAGGGCGAAAAGGAAGCCCGGCAGGCGAAGAAGGAAATGGTGGAGGCCAATCTGCGCCTCGTCATCTCCATCGCCAAGAAGTACACGAACCGCGGCCTGCAGTTCCTCGACCTCATTCAGGAAGGCAATATCGGCCTGATGAAGGCGGTCGACAAGTTCGAGTACCGCCGCGGCTACAAGTTCTCGACCTATGCCACCTGGTGGATCCGGCAGGCGATCACCCGCTCGATCGCCGACCAGGCCCGCACCATCCGCATCCCGGTGCACATGATCGAGACGATCAACAAGATCGTCCGCACCTCGCGCCAGATGCTGCACGAGATCGGCCGCGAGCCGACCCCGGAGGAACTGGCCGAAAAGCTCGGCATGCCGCTGGAGAAGGTGCGCAAGGTGCTGAAGATCGCCAAGGAGCCGATCTCGCTGGAGACGCCCATCGGCGACGAGGAAGACAGCCATCTCGGCGACTTCATCGAGGACAAGAACGCCATCCTGCCGATCGACGCGGCGATCCAGTCCAATCTGCGCGAGACGACCACGCGCGTGCTGGCCTCGCTCACCCCGCGTGAGGAGCGCGTGCTGCGCATGCGCTTCGGCATCGGCATGAACACCGACCACACGCTGGAAGAAGTCGGCCAGCAGTTCTCGGTGACGCGCGAGCGTATCCGTCAGATCGAGGCGAAGGCGCTGCGCAAGCTCAAGCACCCCTCGCGCTCGCGCAAGCTGCGCAGCTTCCTCGACAATTGAGGCGGCGGCCTTCCAGGGCTTCAGCGTCCGGAATGCAGAAGGCGGCCTCTCGGCCGCCTTTTGTTTTGGCTCACCGCACGGGCGGTTCGACCATCAGGCCGACAATGCGCCGGACAAGCGGCAGCACGAGCAGCAGGGTGGGGAACGCCACCACCCAGGACAGCGCCCAGGCTGTGGGCCACATCGCGACAAAGGCGGGGCTGGGGCCGAGACTGCGCAGCGTGGCGATGGCCGAGACCACGAAGGTCATCAGCACCGAGAGCACCAGCGGCATGATGAAGCCGGCATAGCGGGCCGGCAGCTTGCGGAAGAGGGGAGAGGCCATGCGGGCCATCCTTCTGGATGGTCGCGGCGGGTCCGGAGCACGCGCATCCGGCCGGCCGTGACCGGGTGGATGCGTTGCCTGACGTCGGACGCTTACGGCCGGCACAATGTGCCGACGTCTTCTCCTAGCTGAATCCCTGCGCCCGCGCCACCGCTTTCGCGGCGGCCGAAATCCCATGTCCGGGCACTCCATCGGGCCGGCCGCGCCGTCCTGTCGGCCGGCGCCCCGCGTCGCTTCGGCGTGCGCTCACTCGCCCGGAAGCGGGTGGTTGTGGCGGCGCACGGCCTTGGTGGAGGCTTCCACATAGGCCAGCGTGGCAGCGAAGCCGCTGAAGGCGATGATGGTGGCGGCGACGAATAAGAGGGTTTCGGTCGGCATGGCATCCTCCTTGGTCATTTTCCCGGAGGCTAGCGACCGAAGGGGGAGGGTGCCTTGCGGTATGTCAATCCGCGACGGGGCCGTCTCCGCGTCAGGGAGTCGACACGGCGTGGTCGATCAGCACGGCGAAGCCGATCAGCAGCAGGAAGCCGAGAAAGAACAGGCCGAACAGCACGAGCGAGATCTTGCGCGCGAGCTGCGACACGCCGGTCATGCCGATGGCGCCGGCGATCATCGAGATCACCAGGAAGATCACGGCGTATTTGATCATGCGGCGTTTCCCGAAGCGGCAGGAGAGGGCGCGGTATCAACGCACGGGCAGCGCCGGAGTTCCGCCGGCTTACGCGCCGTCGGAACGCCCGTCCTGCGCGGTGGGGAAATCGTCCTCGCCCTTGGTCGGCTGGGGCGCCTGCGGCGGGGGCGGCGCGCTGGCGGCTACGGGCTTGTCCGAAGCCGGGGGCTTGTCCGAAGCCGGCTTGGGTGTGACAGGCTTGGCCGCCGGGGGAGACGCGGCCCGGCGCCAGCGGCGCAGGCCCGAGAGTGGCGCTTCCGCGCGGCTCTTTTCCGGCCGCGGCACGGTGCCGGTGGCCGCCGAGGCGATGGGCTCGCTCTTGCCGTCGATCTGCCGCCCCTTCTCCTTCAGCAGCACGCGCCAGAGCACGAACAGCAGCAGCAGCGTGTAGGAGCCGGCGGTGAAGAAGAACAGCGCCCCCGGCCCGTAATGCTGCATGCCGAGCGAGGCCAGCGCCGGCCCCACCACCGAGCCGACGCCATAGAGCAGCAGCAGCCCCGCCGCCGTCTCCACGGCCTCGGAAGGCGCGGTGCGGTCATAGGCATGGGCCGCCGCCAGCGAATAGGCCGGCAGCGACAGGCCGCCATAGAGCATGCCGAGCAGGCAGAGCCCGAGCAGGTCGAAGGGCAGCGCCCCCAGCGCCAGCCCGGCGAGCAGCGCGCCGACCAGCAGCGCGGCGAGGATGCGCCGACGGTCCATGCGGTCGGAGAGATAGCCCACCGGCCACTGCGCCAAGGCGCCCGCCACCACCACGGCGCTCATGAAGGTCGCGGCGCCGTCGGAGGTGAGGCCGCGCCCGATGCCGAAGATCGGCCCCAGCGACCACAGCGAGCCATTGGTGAGCCCGATGGCGAAACAGCCGACCATCGCCACCGGCGCCGCCTTGAACAGGCGCGGCAGGCGGATGCGGGCGGTCTCGATCGGCGCCGGCTGGGTGCTGGAGCCGATCGCCACCGGCAGCACCGCCAGCGAGAACAGAATGGCGGCGAGGGCGAACAGGTCGAAAGCCCGCACGGGGTAGAGGGTGATCATCATCTGCCCGGCGGTGAGCGCGGCATAGTCGACGATGACATAGGCGCTCATGACGAAGCCGCGCGTCTGGTTGGTGGCGCGGTCGTTCAGCCAGCTTTCGATCACGAGATAGAGCCCGGCGAAGCAGAAGCCGGTGATGGTGCGCAGCGCGAACCAGGTGAAGGGCTCGATGAAAAGCGGATGCGCCATCATCGCCGCCACCACGCCCGAGGTGAGGGCGGCAAAGGCGCGGATATGCCCAGTGCGGCGCACCAGATGCGGCACGGCGAGGCAACCGACCACGAAGCCGAGATAATAGCTCGACCCCAATATGCCGAGATTGATGGCGCTGAAGCCCTCGAAGGCACCGCGCAGCGGCAGAAGCGTGTTCTGCAGGCCGCTCCCGGTTACCAGAAAGAACACGCCGAGCAGGAGCGCGGCGACAGGGCCGAGAGTCTGGGCCATGATGGGAACCGGACGGTGAGGGTGGCGGGCGCGCGGAATCCTTGTTCCGCAAGGTCCGGTTAGACCTGATCTTTGGCGAAGTCGAGACGGGGATTGGTATGAGTGACGGTGCGGTACGGCTGAAGTCGGGCTTCCTGGAGGTGGACATTTCGCCTCAGGGCGCGGAGATGGTGGCGCTGAGGGACCGGCACGGGCATGGCCTGCTGTGGAATGGCGACCCGGCCTTCTGGACCGGCCGCGCGCCGCTGCTGTTTCCCATCGTCGGGCGGCTGCCCAACGACCAGCTCGTGCATGACGGCAAGGTCTATCCGATGGCGCAGCACGGCTTCGCCCGCCGCCGCGCCTTCACGCTGGAGGAGGCGACGGATCAGGCGGTGCGTCTGGCGCTGCATGACGACGAGGAGACGCGCAAGCAATACCCGTTCCCGTTCTCGCTCACCGTCACCTACCGGCTGGAAGAGGCGACGCTCACCATCGAGGCGGAGGTGGCGAACACGGGCGCGGGCGTGCTGCCGGCGAGTTTCGGCTTCCACCCGGCCTTCCGCTGGCCGCTGCCTTATGGCGGCACGCGCGCCGACCACCGGCTGGTGTTCGAGAAGGCGGAAGCCGACGCCATCCACCGTCCGGTCGGCGGGCTGCTCGCCGCCGCCACCGAGGCCAACCCGGCGGTGGACGCGATCCTGGAGCCGACCGACGCGCTGTTCGCGCGCGACGCGCTGATCTTCCTCGATCTGCGCTCGCACCATGTGCGCTTCGGCGTGCCGGGCGAGCCGGGGCTGGAAGTGGCCTTCCCCGACATGCCGCATCTCGGCATCTGGTCGAAGCCCGGCGCGCCGTTCCTGTGCATCGAGCCCTGGGCCGGCTATGCCTCGCCCGAGGACGGGCCGGCCGAATTCATCGACAAGCCGGGCCTGTCGCTGCTGGCGCCGGGCGCCACCAAGCGCTTCGCCATGACGGTGCGCTGGCTGCCCGATGTCGGCCGGCTGATCGGCCCGCATGAGGTGGAGGGCTAGCCATGCGCGGTGCGCCGATGCGGGGAGGAGCCGGGTAAGTCGCCGGCTCTTCGCCGCACAAGGCTCTTCCGCGCCATCATTGCCTCCCGCGCGGTGTTCTGAGACCATCGCCGCGCACGATGGCTCGATGGTGAAGATGGCGCGTTACGGCTTTTCCAGTCTCAAGCTCCTCGCCGGTCTCGCTTTGGCGCTGGCCGGCTCGGCCCTGCCGGCCTTCGCCCAGGTCGAGCCGCCGCCGGCCGCGCCAAAACCCGTCATCATCTGGGATGTTCCCGCCTTCAATGCCCTGCCGGACGATGAACAGGGGCGGCTCGCCCGCTATGGCCGCTCGGTCATCGAGGCGACCTATGCCCATATCGGCCCGGCCGTCGCCGATCCCGCCGCCCGCTTCGCCGGCAATAATCTCGCCTGCTCCAATTGCCATTTGCAGGCGGGCCGCAAGAAATTCGGCCTGCCGCTGGTCGCCGCTTCCGCCGACTACCCCACCTATAGCAGCCGGTCCGGTGCGGTGAGTTCGCTGTTCGACCGCGTCAACCAGTGCCTGAAGCGCAGCATGAACGGCCGGCCGATGCGCCAAGACGACCGGCCCATGCAGGCGATCCTCGCCTATCTCGACGTTCTCGCGACCAACATCCCGCCCGATGCGACGATTGTCGGCGCCGGGGCCGGGGCGATCCCCGAATTGGACCGCGCGGCCGATCCGGTGCGGGGCGCGGCGATCTATGCCGCCCATTGCGCGGAGTGCCACCGTCGCGACGGGCTCGGCGTGCGGCGCAATGAGGCGCAGCCGGATATGGGCTATGCCTTCCCGCCGCTCTGGGGGCCGGACAGTTTCAATGACGGCGCGGGCACGGCGCGGCTGATCACGTTGGCCAATTTCGTCCATGACAACATGCCGAATGGCACGTCCTGGGTGGCGCCGACGCTCGCGCCGCAAGACGCCTGGGACGTGGCGGCCTTCGTGCTGTCGCAGAAGCGGCCGCAACTCGCCGGCATCGACCGGGATTTTCCCGATCTGCTGCTGAAGCCGGTGGACGCGGCCTATCCGCCCTTCGCCGACAGCTTCCCGGTCGAGCAGCACCGCTACGGCCCCTTCGCCCCGATCCGGGCGGAGATCGCCCGGCTGAAGCAGGCGCGCGGAGCGATCCCCAATCCCAACACGCCCTAACCCGAACACGCCCTGACGCGGCCCGCGCCGGTCGTCAGAGCGGCCGGGCGCCGGCGCGCGGGTCGGCCGTCTCGCCGAACGTGTCGCCGATATGGGTCAGCTCGTCGATGAAGCGCTGGCACCAATGATGGATGGTGTTGGTCTCCACCGTGTTCATATTGGTGCGCCAGCGCTCCCGCCGCTCCTCGCGCGGCATGGTCAGCGCCCGGTCCATCGCCGCCGCCATGCCTTCGATGTCATAGGGATTGACCAGCAGCGAACCTTTCAGTTCGTCCGCCGCGCCGGCGAAGCGCGAGAGCACCAGCACGCCGGGGTCTTCCGGGTCCTGCGCCGCGACATATTCTTTGGCGACGAGGTTCATGCCGTCGCGCAAGGGTGTCACCAGCCCGATGCGGGCGCGGCGATAGATGGCGGCGAGCGTGGCGCGCTGGAACGGGCGGTTGAGATAGCGCAGCGGCACCCAGTCGAATTCGGCGAATTCGCCATTGATGGCGCCGCCCAGTTCCTCCAGCTCGCGCCGCAGCGCCTGATACTCCGCCACCTCGCTGCGCGAGAGCGGCGCCACCTGCATCATCGTCACCTTTGAGCGGTGCTCGGGATAGCTGCGCAGCAGTTCGCCGAAAGCGCCGAACTTGCCGGGCAGGCCCTTGGAATAGTCCAGCCGGTCGACGCCGACGGCGAGGGCGCGACCGGCGAGGCTCTCGTTCAGCCGCCGCTCCTCCTCGCTGCCGACGGACTTCGTGGCGTCGTGGACGAAGGCGTCGGCGTCGATGCCGATGGGATAGGCGGCGACGCGGAAACGCCGGTCCTTCAGCCCCACCGTGCCGCCCGGCGCGATCCAGCCGCGGACTTCGGAGGAGATGTAGGTCAACAGCGCGCGGACATCGTTTTCGGTCTGCAGCCCGACGAGATCATAGCGCGAGAGATCGTCGACCAGCGCCGCATGCGAGGGCAGGCTGAGATAGACCTCCGGCGTCGGCCAGGGGATGTGGTGGAAATAGCCGATCCGCCCACCGAAGCCGAGCTTGCGCAGTTCCGCCGCCAGCGGGATGAAATGGTAGTCATGCACCCAGACGATGTCGTCGGGCTTCAGCAGCGGCATCAGCGCACGGGCGAAATGCTCGTTGACGCGGCGATAGCCCTCCCAGTCCGCCTTGCGGAAGGAGAGAAGGCCGAGCCGGTAATGGCACAGCGGCCACAGCGTGCCATTGGCATAGCCCGCATAATGGGCGCGCTGGTCTTCCGGGTCGAGGTTGAGCAGGGCATAGGTGACGCGGCCGGAACGGAAGACCTTGGGCGCATCCGGCGGGTTGACCTCGGTTTCCCCGCTCCAGCCGAACCAGAGCCCGCCGCGCTGGCTCAGCGCCTCGCGCAGGGCCACCGCCAGTCCGCCCGCCTTGGCCGCGCGCTCCTTGGGCGACGCCACCCGGTTCGAGACGATTACGAGCCGCGCCAAAAGGCTTCCTCCCATGTCTTCGACAGACGCATGGCGGTGTCGATCAGGCCGACCATGGAATAGGTCTGCGGAATATTGCCCCACAGCTCCAGCGTCTGGTTGTCGATATCTTCGGACAGCAGCCCCGCCGGGTTGCGCCGGGCGAGCAGGCTGGTGAACATCTCGCGCGCCTCGTCGCGGCGGCCGATCAGGTCGAGCGCGCCGGCGTACCAGAACGAGCAGATGGTGAAGGAGGTCTCCGGCAGGCCGAAATCATCCTCCCCGGCATAGCGCATGAGGTAGCCATTGCGCTTCAGCTCGCGGCCGATGGTCTCCACCGTGGCGACATAGCGCGGATCGTCCGGCCGGACGAAGCCGAGCTCGGCCAGCAGCAGCAGGCTGGCGTCGAGCTGTCCGTCCTCCTCCGCATCGACGAAACTGCCGCGCGCCTCGTCCCAGGCGAAGGCGAGGATGCGGGTGCGGATCTCGTTGGCGTGCTGGGTCCAGAACGCGGCGCGGTCGGGCAGTTCCAGCACCCGGGCGATGCGGGCCAGCCGGTCGCAGGCGGCCCAGCTCATCACGGCGGAGAAAGTGTGCAGCCGCCGCTTGCCGCGCAGCTCCCACAGCCCGGCATCCGGTTCGAAGGCGAATTCCACCGCCCGCGCCCCGACGCCTTCCAGAAGTTCGAACAGCGCCTTGTCGCCGCGCTTGGGCAGGCGTTCGTCGAAGAACATCTGCGCCGCCGCCAGCACGACATGGCCATAGCCGTCATTCTGCACCTGCTCACCGGCCTGGTTGCCGACGCGCACCGGCCCCATGCCCTGGAAGCCGGAAAGTGCTGGAGCGAAGCGCTCCTCCAGCGGCGTGCCCGGCACGATGGAATAGACCGGCGCCAGCCGCCCCGAGGGCTCGGAGGCGATTACCGTGGTGAGGTAGCGGATATAGTCTTCCATGGTGCGGGTGGCGCCGAGCATGTTCAGCGCGCGCACGGTGAAATAGGAATCGCGCAGCCAGCAGTGGCGATAGTCCCAGTTGCGGATCGAATGCGGCGCCTCGGGAATCGAGGTGGTGAGCGCGGCGACAATGCCGCCGGTCTCCTCGAAGGCGCAGAGTTTCAGCGAAATGGCGGCGCGGATCACCGCGTCCTGCCACTCATAGGGAATGGAGAGGTAGCGCACCCATTCGTGCCAATAGTCGCGCGTCTTCTCCTCGAAACCGCGCGTGGTGTCGGCGATGCTGGCGGGGAAGGGCTCGTCCGGCCCCAGCACCAAAGTCGCCGCCTTGCTGAGCACGAAGGGGCGCTCTTCCATCACATAGACGATGGGCAGGTCCGTCGTGGCGCGCAGCGTCACGTCGTCGCCGGCAAAGCGCATATGGTTGGAGCCGCGCACCGGCGCCGGGCGCTGTTCGCCCCAGTTGAAATGCGGGCGCAGGCGCAGCGTCACCCGACACATGCCGCTGATCGGCTCGATCCGCCGCACCAGCATGGCCGGGCGGTAGATGCGGTCATAGAGCTTGAAGCGCGGCGCGAAGTCGACGATGCGCAACTTGGCGCCCTGGTCGTTCTCCAGAATGGTCTCGATGATCGCGGTGTTGGTCTGGTAGCGGCGCGTCGCCTTCACCTGGCCTTCCAGTACCACGTCGAAGAAGCCCGCCTCCGGCTCGGTGCCGCCGAGCAGCGAGGAGAACACCGGGTCGCCGTCGATGCGCGGCCAGCAGCACCAGCCGATGCGCCCGTTGCGGTCGATCAGCGCGGCGATGGTGCCGTTGCCGATGGCGGCCAGGTCGAGATGGGTGCTCACGAATTCACGCGCTCCAGTGCCGTGGGAAGGTCGGTCAGCCAGCGCCGCACCTCGGTGGGCGAGGCCAGCTTGAAATCGGCCTGATCGGTCGGGCGGGGCCCGACGGCGAGGGCGAGGCCGCCGGCGGCGCGGACGGCGCGAAAGCCGTCCTCATCCGTCACATCATCGCCGAGGAACACCGGGCGGCGGCCGGCGAACAGCGCCGAGTTCATCAGTTCCGCCACCGCCGTGCCCTTGTTGCGGCCGGCCTGACGGACTTCGATGACGTATTTGCCCTTGAGGAATTCGACCCCGCCATCGATGCCGGTGCCGAGCGCGATCACCCGGTCCATGATCGCCTCGCCGAACTGCGGCACGGCGCGGAAATGCACGGCCAGCGACAGCGGCTTGTGCTCGACATACACGCCGGGCCAGGTGGCCAGCACCTCGTCCAGCGCCTGTTCCAGCGGCCGGCGCCATTTCGGCAGCGGGATCGGCACGGAGGGGGCGTCCGGCGCAAGACGCACCTCCGCCCCGTGCTGGCCGGAGGCGGCGAGGCGGGTGGGGGCGAAGCGGCGGTCCATCCAGTCGATGGTGCGCCCGGACACCAGCGCTACTGCGCCGTCGAGCGCGCTTTGCAGCCGCGCCAGCAGGTCGGGCAGGTCGCTTGGAATGTTCACGCCTTCCGGGTGGTCCGCATGCTCGATCAGGGTACCGTCAATGTCGAGGAAGAGAGCCCAGTCGGGGCGGGGAAGCAGGGGGAGGGGTGCGCTGGGTGCTGTCGCCATGCTGTCGTTTATTCCGCCCGGGTCCGGCATAGTGAGGTCGAAAGAGAGGCATAGGCCGCCGGCACGGTCGCCGGCTGCCACTAACGCGCCAGAGCCGGAGGCGTTCCAATACCTCGGTGAAAAAGCCGCGAAAGCCCGCCTCTCGCGGGGCGGTTGGCGGGCGTCCGGCGCGTGACGGCCTTGCCGCTCAACGGCGCGCAGTTTACATAGCGCCCAACCCGCACCTTATGACGCCGCGGCAGCGCGGCATGTTACCGGCTCGCCCGCACGCGCAGGATTTGGACATGGCTTATCAGTTTATCTACCACATGCACGGCATGACCAAGGCCTATCCGGGCGGCAAGAAGGTGCTCGACAATGTGCACCTGTCCTTCTACCCCGACGCCAAGATCGGCATTCTCGGCCCCAACGGCTCGGGCAAGTCCACGCTGCTGAAGATCATGGCCGGCATGGACAAGGACTTCTCGGGCGAGGCCTGGGTCGCGGAAGGTGCGCGCGTGGGTTACCTCCCGCAGGAGCCGCTGCTCGACCCCAACCTGTCCGTGCGCGAGAACGTGATGCTCGGCGTCGCCAAGCAGAAGGCGATCCTCGACCGCTACAACGAACTCGCGATGAACTACTCCGAGGAGACCGCGGACGAGATGACCGCGCTCCAGGACGAGATCGAAGGCCAGGGCCTGTGGGATCTCGACAGCAAGATCGACCAGGCGATGGATGCGCTCGGCTGCCCGGAAGAGGGTTCGGACGTTTCCAAGCTCTCGGGCGGTGAGCGCCGCCGCGTCGCGCTGTGCCAGCTGCTGCTCTCGCAGCCGGAACTGCTGCTGCTGGACGAGCCGACCAACCATCTCGACGCCGAGACCACCAACTGGCTCGAAGGGCATCTGCGCAACTATCCCGGCGCGATCCTGATCGTCACCCATGACCGCTACTTCCTCGACAATGTGACGGGCTGGATTCTTGAGCTCGATCGCGGCCGCGGCATTCCCTATGAGGGCAACTATTCCTCCTGGCTGGCGCAGAAGGCCAAGCGCATGGCGCAGGAAAACCGCGAGGACGAGGCCCGCCAGCGTGCGATCGCCGCTGAGGCGGAGTGGATGGGGGCCTCCCCGAAGGCCCGCCAGGCCAAGAACAAGGCCCGTATCCAGCGCTATGACGAGCTGGTGAAGAAGGCGTCCGAAAAGGCGCCGACCACCGCCCAGATCGTCATTCCGGTGTCGGAGCGGCTCGGCAACAACGTCATCGAGTTCAACGGCCTCAGCAAGTCGTTCGGCGACAAGTTGCTGATCGACAACCTGTCCTTCAAGCTGCCGCCGGGCGGCATTGTCGGCGTCATCGGGCCGAACGGCGCGGGCAAGACCACGCTGTTCCGCATGATCAACGGGCTGGAGAAGCCCGATGCCGGCACCATCACTGTCGGCGACAGCGTCCAGCTCGGCTATGTCGACCAGAACCGCGACGCGCTGAACGACAAGAAGACCGTCTGGGAGGAAATCTCCGGCGGCAACGAGGTGCTGTATCTCGGCAAGCGCGAGATCAATTCGCGCGCCTATTGCGGCGCCTTCAACTTCAAGGGCGGCGACCAGCAGAAGAAGGTCGGCATGCTCTCGGGCGGTGAGCGCAACCGCGTGCATCTCGCCCGCATTCTGCAGCAGGGTGCCAACGTCCTGCTGCTGGACGAGCCGACCAACGATCTCGACGTGGAAACCCTGCGCGCGCTGGAAGAAGCGCTGGAAGACTTCGCCGGCTGCGCGGTCATCATCTCGCATGACCGCTTCTTCCTCGACCGTATCGCCACCCACATGCTCGCCTTCGAGGGCGAGGGCCATGTCGAGTGGTTCGAGGGCAACTTCCACGACTATGAGGAAGACAAGAAGCGCCGCCTCGGCGTCGACGAGATCATCCCGCACCGGATGAAGCACAAGAAGCTGATGCGGTGACGCCATGAGCGGACGGAGGGCGGCGATGAGCGAAGACTGGAACCCCGCCCTCTATCTCGCCTTCGAGGATGAGCGCACCCGCCCGCCGCGCGACCTGCTGGCGCGGGTGCCGCTCCTTAAGCCCCGCCGGGTGATCGACCTCGGCTGCGGGCCAGGCAATTCGACCGAGTTGCTGGCGCAGCGCTGGAACGATGCCGAGGTGATCGGCGTCGACAATTCCCCCGCCATGCTGGAGCAGGCCCGCGCCCGCCTGCCGGGCGCGCGCTTCGAGCTGGCGGACCTCGCCTCCTGGACACCGCCCGAGGGCACCGACCTGCTCTTCGCCAATGCCGTGTTCCAGTGGGTGCCGGAGCATCTCGACGTGCTGGCGCGGCTGCTCGACAGGCTGCCGCCGGGCGGCGTGCTGGCGGTGCAGATGCCGGACAATGTCAACGAGCCCTCGCATCTGCTGATGGAGGAAGCCGCCGCCGCCGGGCGATGGGCGGCGCGCATCGCCGGCGCGGCCCGCGATGTTCTGCCGGCGGTGGGGGCCTATTACGACCGTCTCGCGCCGCTCGCCCGCCAGGTCGATATCTGGCACACGCTGTACAACCACCCGCTGGCGGGGCCGCGGGCCATTGCCGACTGGTTCCGCTCCACCGGCCTGCGCCCCTATCTCGCGCCGCTCGACGAGGCCGAGCGGGAGGGGTTTCTCGCCGACTACACCGCGCGGCTGGCCAAGGCCTATCCCGCCCGCGTCGACGGCCGGGTGCTGCTGCGCTTTCCCCGGCTGTTCATTGTGGCGGTGCGCTGACGCCCGGCGCGGCGGGCCGCCCGCGACGCGCCGGCCGGCCGCTCAGATGCCGGACTTCAGGGTGAAGGTCACGACCGCGTCCGGCGGACGCGACGGCGAGGTGAAGTCCTCCCAGAACCGGCCCCTGAGGTTGCCCGAGGCGTCGCTGACCATCACGAAGTTGTTCTTGCCATTGGTGGTGAAGCTGAAGCCGCCGCCGGCGTCGCGGTGCACGTTCACTTCGACGCATAAGGTCTTGTAGCAATAGACGATGCGATCGCGGTCGGTGAATTGAAGCCGGCTTATGTTCTTCGGGTCGCGTTTGTCCTTCAGCGCGCCCTGCCACACCCAGCGGCCCTGAAAATGTTCCATGCCGGTTTCGATGGTCGGCTTGGATTGGGCGGCTGCGCTTTGCAGGCCGGCAATCTGCACGGCGGCCATCATCCCCGCGCCGGCAAGCGCCGCGCACCACAAACTCTTCTTCTTCATGGTCCGATCCCGGTGTGTCGCATGCCGCCGACCGGCATCATGGTAGGGTAAGAGAGTTCCCGCCTTTTGCAAAGCGCCGCGGTGAGTGAGCGATCCGCACTCCGGTCGGATTGCGCTCAAAGGTTCACAGCCGGGGGCGATACGGGTTATCTCAAGCCATGATGTTCCCCGCGCTTCGCCGCCCCCTTGTCGCCGCCGCCCTGGTGCTGGGCCTCCTCCTCGCCGCGCGCCCCGCGCTCGCCGATGCCGGCTTTGACCGCTGGCTGGCGGCGCAATGGCCGGCGGCGCAGGCCATGGGCATTTCCCGCGCCACTTTCGAGCGCGAGACCGCCGGGCTGGAGCCGGATTATGGGCTGCCCGACCTCGCCCTTCCCGGCAAGCCGAAAGCACCCGACCGGCAGGCTGAATTCGTCCAGACCCCGGCGGCCTATCTCTCCGACAAGGCGATCGCCAGCTATGCCGCGCGCGGGCGCAAGCTGGCGGCGCAGTACCGCGCGCAGCTTGCCGCGCTGGAGCGGCAGTTCGGCGTGCCGGGGCCGATCCTGCTCGCCATCTGGGCGCGCGAGACCTCCTATGGCGGCGCCAAGCTGAACCATGACGCGCTGCGGGTTCTGGCGACGCAGGCCTATGTCGGCCGGCGCAAGGAGGAGTTCCGCGCCGAATTCCTCGCCGCGCTGAAGATCCTCGACGAAGGCCATGTCACCCGCGCGGCGATGAAGAGTTCCTGGGCCGGGGCGATGGGGCTGACCCAGTTCATGCCCACCGGCTATCTCGACTATGGCGTCGATCTCGACGGCGATGGCACCGCCAATATCTGGACCGACGTGCCGGAGGCGCTGGCCGCCACGGCGAGCCTGCTCAAGGACAAGGGCTGGCAGGCCGGCAAGCGCTGGGCCTATGAGATCACCGTGCCGCCGGGCTTCGACTGCACGCTGGCCGAGCCGGAGACACGGCTGCCGATCGGTGAATGGCTAAAGCGCGGCGTCCGAATCGCCGACGGGCGCCGCGTGCCGCCGGCCGCGCTGAAGGACGAGGCGTCGATCATCATGCCGGCGGGGCCCTATGGGCCGGCCTTCCTGACGCCGGCCAACTATTTCGTGCTCAAGAGCTACAATTTCGCCGACCTGTACGTCCTCTATGTCGGCCATCTCGCCGACCGCATCGAGGACGACAGGCCCTTCGCCCGCGATTGGGCGGAGATCGCGCTGGTGAAGACGCGCGACCTCGAATTCATGCAGAAGGTGCTGACCCGCGAGGGCTTCTACGCCGACAAGATCGACGGCAAGGCCGGGATGAAGACCCGCGCCGCGCTCGGCGCCTATCAGAAGGCCAACGGTCTGCCGCTCGACTGCTGGCCGGACGCCGCCGTGCTGGCGCATATGAAGAAGGGCGGCTGAACCTCAGCGCGGCATGCGGTTGATGACGCGCAGATCCGCGTTGACCGTGAGATCGGCGGCGGAGAGCCAGAACACCTCGCCTTCACTTTCCTCCGTGTCGAGCCAGAGGAAGGGCAGATGCGGGTATTCCGCCTGCAAGATTTCCTTGCCGGTGCCAAATTCGCAGATGAGGCCGCCACCGGGGCTGAGATGGGCCGGTGCCTCGGCGAGGATGCGGCGCACGATGTCGAGCCCGTCCGGCCCGCCGGCAAAGGCGAGGCTCGGCTCGTGCCGGTATTCCGCCGGCAGCGCGGCCATCGCCTCTTCATCGACATAGGGCGGGTTGGTGATGATGAGGTCGTAGACTTCGCCCCCGAGCGGGCCGAACAGGTCGCCCTCCAGCAGCCGCACCCGGTCTTCCAGCCCGTGTTCGGCGACGTTCTCCGCTGCCAGCGTCAGCGCCTCGGGAGAGAGGTCCACCGCGTCGATCTCGGCATTGGGGAAGGTCATGGCGGCGAGAATGGCGAGGCAGCCCGAGCCGGTGCACAGGTCGAGCACGCGCCCGACCGTCTCCGGCTGCGGCACCAGCGAATAATCGCCGCCGGTGAAGAGTTCGCCCGCCATCAATTCGCCGATGAAGGAACGCGGCACGATGGCCCGCTTGTCGGAGCGGAACGGCACGCCGCCAATATAGGTGCGCCCCAGCAGATAGGCGGCGGGCTGCCGGGTGGTGCAGCGCTGTTCGATGAGATTGGCGAGGCGCAGGCGCTCCTCATGGGTCAGGCGGGCGTCGAGCCAGGGGGAAAGGTCGTCGACCGGCAGGTTGAGCCCTTCCAGCACCATGAAGGCGGCCTCGTCCAGCGGCTCGCTGGTGCCATGGCCGAAGGCGATGCCGGCCTTGGCAAAGCGGCTCACCGCATAGCGCACGAAATCCCTGACCGTCTTCAGATCGTCCGCCGCTGTCATCGTGCCTCTCCCCATTGTCGCGCCAAGGGTCAGCACGGCAGGGCGCCGAATGCAAGCAGTGGGCTTGTCATCGCCCTGTGACGGGACGATAGGAAGGAGACAGGCTCGCAAGGGGACATGGCATGGCCGAGGCGCCGGACGACGAAATCACCTTGGTCATCGACCGCTCCGTCGCAGTCGTGCTGTTCGAGTTCCTCTCGCGCACGGTCGACGATGCCGATGGCGAGGCGATGGCCGAGTTCATCGAGGACGAGGCGGAGATTCCCGCGCTGTGGGCGCTGCTCGCCGGGCTGGAAAGCGTGCTCACCGAGCCGATGGCCGAGGATTACGAGCGCCGTGTGCTGAAAGCGCGCGAAGCGGTGATGAAGCGCTTCGGCGGTGCTTTCTCCGACAAGGGCGAGGACTGAGCTCAAGCCGTCGCCGATGAGCGGGCCCGCTCAGGGCGCGGCTGCGGCCGACATCGGCAGAGCAGGCGCGGCCGGAAGCCCGGCGGACTTCGCCGCCGTGCCGCCCGCATTGCCCACTTCCGCCGAGCGCTGCTGCGATTCCACATTGGCGACCACGGCCCGGCCGAGATCGCGGGCGAAGCAGTTATACCCCCAGTCGTTCATGTGGAACTTGTCCTTCCAGAGGAAGGAATCGAAGCCCATGGACGCCTTTTCGTGCCAGTCGCGCATCAGGGCGAAGCGGTGATAGACCGCCACGCCTTCCTCCGCCCCCACCTGATCAATGAGGCGGACCATCGGCCCGCTATCGTCATCCGCGAGCACGCGCGGGGCATATTGCGGATCGACCAGCACCAGATCGGCACCGATCGCCTTCACCCGGGCAATGGCCTCGTGCAGGAGGGCGTCGGCGGAGGCGAGACCGTTGTCGCGGAACAGCGCGTTCACGCCCGATTGCCAGATCACCAGCGTCGGCTTCAGCGCGGCGACATCGCTGTCGAAGCGCGCCAGCATTTCCGGCGCGTCCTGCCCGTTAATGCCGCGGTTGAGCACGGTGATGTCGGCAGCGGGGAAGCGCTCGCGCAGCATCGCCTGCAGGCGGGCGGGATAGCTCGCCTCCTGGCTGCTGGCGCCGGCCCCGGCGGTGGAGGAGGAGCCGATGGCGACGATCACCACCTTGTCGCCACCCCTGAGCGCGGCGGCGGTGCGGGCGAGCGGCGCGTTGAGCTTGGCCAGCGTCTTGGAGGTAGGGCAACCGGCCGGGATCACCGTCTGGGCGCGGGCCGGCAGGGCGGCGGGCGCCAGAAAGGTGGCGGCGAGGGCGAGGGGAAGAAGACGGCGCAGCAGCATTTAGCGGGAACCGAGCGTTCGCAGGTCGACGCCATCGACGATCATGGTCACCAGAAGGCGGCCAATGCAACTGTGCACATCGTCGAACAGCGTGGGGGAGGGGCGGGCGGTGTCGAGATCGAAAACGCCATCGTCTTCCCAGAACCGCATGATGGCGTAGCGGTCGAAGAAGGGCACCCCTTCGAGCCGCGCGGTCCAGCGCATGGCGTTGGTATAGGCGCCGATATCGAAGGCGAGGGCGGTGCGCGGGCTGTATTGCGGGCTGACGAGAATGACATCGGCGCCGGCCGCATGGGCTGAGCGGATGCCAGTGCCGACCGCGTCGGAGAAAGTGGAGGTCTCGGCGCTGAGAATGGCGTCGTAGGTGCCGGTCTGCCAGATCATCAGCGCCGGCCTGGTTTCCGCTAGCATGGCCGGCAGATCGTCGAGCATCGCCTCGGCGGTGGCGCGCGGCTGGCTGCGGGTGGTCACCACCACGCCGCCCTCGGGATAGCGGGCGCGCAGCGTCTCCTCGATATAGCTGGGGAAGCTGCGGCGGGCGACCGCCTTGCCGCCGTCAGAGGTGGAAGGCGGCTTGGCGGTGCTGGCGCTGTTCACGACCAGGATGGTGGTCGGTTCCTTCTTCTCCAGCGAACGGGCGAGGCGCGGCAGGGCAAAGCCGGCGCGGGTGAGGGCGGAGGGCGCCGCGCACACCTTCCCCGTCTCGGCGGCGGCCACGGGTCCGCCGTCCCAGGCAAGGACGCTTGCGAAGACAACACCCAAAATCCAGCGTTTCACGTCGAACCGCGCTAGCCAGCCTTCTTGCGCGCCATACGGTCGCGCTCGGCGCGAGCATACCACGACAGCAATGCCGAGAGACCTACCATTAAGGCGATGCCGGACACGCTCATGGTCAATTGCATGAGCACCGTGCCGGAGACCTCGTTCAGCACGAAATGTGCGGCAAAAGAAAGGAAGACGCCGAAACAGAACACCTCAAGTGAGTGCTGGCCGCACATGATGAGCGGTTTCAGCAACTCCCAGCGTAGAAAGGCGGCGTGCACCGGTATCAGCCTGACGATCACCACCGCCAGCGCGAGAAAATGCACGAAGCGCAGCACGGAGAGGTCGGTCTTGCTGATGGGGTAGATGATGTCGCCGATGACCGGCGGCACGAAACCTTCCATCGGCGGCCAGTACCAGCTGGTGACCACCGCCAGCGACAGCGCGAGATAGAGGACGGACAGCGCCAGCACGAGGCGCGAATGCACCAGCACGGACAGCCGGTCGCTGCCGCCGAGCCCACACCAGCCGCCGAACACGAACATCAGCTGCCAGGCGAAGGGGTTGAAGAACCACATCCGGTCGTCGGGATAGCCCGGCAGGTTGAAGCCGAGGAACTGCACGGCGAGCCAGAGCAGGAAGGAGGCGAAGAGCGTGGCATCGGGCCAGCGTTTCAGCGCCCACAGGATTGGCGGAAAAGTTGCCAGCAGCACGATATAGAGCGGCAGCACGTCCATATTGGCCGGCCGGAACTTCAACAGCAGCGCCTGCACCAGCGCCACGTCCGGCTCGGCCAGGAACTGCAGCGCGCCCATCTCCTCGGCATAGAGCGGGTTCTCGAAGCTGCCGACGACATAGGAGATTTCGGCGAGGTAGATGACGAACAGGAAGATGAAGGCGACATAGAGCTGCCACGCCCGCCGCAGGATGCGCGCGGACGTCACCATCGCGCCGCTGGAATCGAGCTGGCGCCCATAGACCATGGCGGCGGTGTAGCCGGAGATGAAGACGAAAATCTCGGTGGCGTCGGAGAAGCCGAAATTGCGGTTGGTGATCCAGTTGCCGACATTGTTGGGCACATGGTTTAGGAAGATGAACCACAGCGCCAGCCCACGGAACAGGTCGAGCCGCAGATCGCGCCCGGAGGCGGGTGGGGGCGGGGCCGGCCGTTCGGCCGGATCCGCATGCGTGGTCGCCGTGGCGGCTAGGGGCGCAGGCACCGTTCCGCGCTACTTCTTCAGGCCGAAGCCGAGGAACAGCACGGCGATGCCGTTGAACACCAGGTCGATGCCGAGCAGCAGGCCGAGCACCCACAGGCCGCTCACCGGCCAGCCGGCGATGATCTCGATGCCGAGCAGAATGGCGATGACGGCGGAAAAGGCGATCCAGCCCCAGCCCTCGGCCGGGCGCAGCCGGAAGGCGGCGACCAGGCGGAACACGCCGCCGACAATCAGCGACACGCCGAGGAACAGGGTGAGGAACTCGGCCGCCACCATCGGTACGAAGATGCAGACGAGGCCGGCGGCGAGGAACAGCAGGCCGTCGAGCAGCCAGAAGGCGAAGGCGCCCCAGGTCTTGACCTGGAAGGCGTGGATGACCTGCGCGCCGCCGGAAATGGCCATCATAACGCCGATATAGAGCACCGAGACCACGGTGCTGAGCACGAGATTGCCGAGCGCGATGGCGCCGGCCATGACCATCAGCAGGCCGAGCGCGACGAACCAGCCCCATTTGGCGCGCAGTTCGGAAAGATGCCCGGCGACCATGCCGCCCGGCGTCGGCGAGAGGGAACCCGATTGCGAAGACATGTGGTCGATCCTCATTCTTGCCCGCCACGCCGGCAGCGCGGTAACGCGATCCCGCCTCCCGGAGTTCCAGCGACTCGTGTTGAACGAGCGCCCTAACGTATAGGCTGGCGCTGCCCTGTCGTCATGGAAGAACCGGATGCCCTCCCGATCCCCCGCACCGCCGGCGCCTGACCTGTTCGGCGCGCCCCTCGCGCGGCCCGGCCGCCGCCTCACCGCGCAACTCGCGCAGACGCTGATCGCCGACGGGCCGGGCTTCATCACCCGCGCGGTGGCGGAACTCGCGCTCACGCTTGAGGGCATTGCGGGCGATCGCCATGCCGGCTTTGCCCGCCGGGCGGATTCGCGTGTGCCCTGGTATCCGCGCGGGGCGCCGATCCGCAACAGCCGGCAACTGTCGCTGGTGGCGCCCGACGAACTCGCCGAGATCGCCCGCCGGCTCGGCGTGCCGGCGGTGGCGCCGGAATGGATCGGCGCCAATCTGGTGATCGCGGGCGTGCCGGATCTCACCGGCCTGCCGCCGGGCACGCGGCTGCATTTCACCGGCGGCGCGGCGCTGGTGGTGGAGGGAGAGAACGCGCCCTGCCGCCATGCCGGCGCGGCGATCGCGGCGGCAACCGGGAACAGCGCGGCGGAGCTGGACTTCGCCAAGGTGGCAAAGGGGCTGCGCGGGCTGGTCGCCTGGGTCGAGCGCGCCGGTACGCTCACGGCCGGCACCGAGGTGAGCCTGCGCGTTCCGCCCCAGCGCTTCTGGGGCGGCTGAATGAAAACGGCCGGATCGCGGGGGCGATCCGGCCGTTTGAGACTCGGAAGGTCCGCGCGGCGCCCGCTCAGCGGACAGCGAAGCCGGTCTCGGCGACGGGCGCGGCGGCGGTGGGCGGCACGCCGCCGGCATTGGCGGTGGCGGGCGGGTTGCCCGGCAGCACCACCACCTTGGTGCCGACCTTCACCTTGTCATACAGCGCTTCCACATCCTCGTTCAGCATGCGGATGCAGCCCGACGACATGAACTGGCCGATGGTGGAAGGCTGGTTGGTGCCGTGGATGCGGTAGATCGTGCCGCCGAGATACATGGTGCGGGCGCCGAGCGGGTTGCCCGGGCCGCCGGCCATGAAGCGCGGCAGATAGGGCTGGCGCTCGATCATTTCCGCCGGCGGGCGCCAATCCGCCCACTCCGCCTTGCGGCTGATCTTCTCCGTGCCGGCCCAGGTGAAGCCTTCGCGGCCGACGCCGATGCCGTAGCGCTCGGCCTTGCCGCCGGGCAGCACGTAATAGAGATAGGTGTTCGGGGTGTCGATGACGATGGTGCCCGGGGGCTCCTTGGTCACATAGTCCACCACCTGCCGCTTCAGATTGGCCGGGAGTTCCTTCGGCGGGCCTTCTTCCGGCTGGTCCTCGGGCGGCAGCATGGCGACGCTGGAGCCGTTGGCGCCAGCGGTGTTGGCGCCATTGCTCACCGGCGCGGGCGGCTGGCCATAGGCCGGCGGCTGGCCGTAATTGGGCTGGCTGTAGGCCGGCTGCGGCGCGGCGGCCTGGTTGCCATAGGGCGATGCCATGCCGGCCGGCGGCTGGCCGGAATAGGCGCCGGCGGGATAGCCGGAGGGCTGGCGCGAGGGGTCCGCATAGGGGGCATTGGCCACCTGCGGCACGCCGGGCGCCGCCGGGGCATAGGGATCGCGCACGCCGGGAGGCGTGCCATAAGCCGCCTGCGGCTGGCCGTAAGCGCCGGGCTGGCCATAGGCACCCGAGGGCGCCGCCGCGCTGGGGGCCTGCGCCCCATAGGGGTCATAGGCCGCCGGGACCTCGACATTCTCATTCGCGCGGCTACCTGCCGCGTCATAGGCCGATCCACCCTGCGCGGCCGGGTCCTGACCCTCGACGGGGTAGTACTGGGCTGCGGCGGTGCCGACCGATGCCAGTACCGAGAAGGCGACAGCGGGGACGAAACCGAGGCGAACGACCATCATCAAGCCTTAATCGAATCTGTCGGCGCGGAACTGCGCCAAAATGTTCTGCCGAGGGACATGACGCAGGATCAAGGCAGGTTCAAGACCATAAGTCCTCACGAAAACGCGGGTTCCGCCCTGCCATGCGTGTGGCGCGGGGCTGATGCAGTGGCGCCACACATCACCCAGCGGCAGGGCCGGCCGTGTCGGAGCGTTCGCGCCGCCAGCCGACAGTGGCGTCGGGGTGGCAGTCGGTGGAGGCGAAATAGGGCTTGATGTCGAGGAGCGGCGTGCCGTCGAGGCAGTCGGGGCCGATCACGGTGAGCGTGCCGCCGTCGATGCCGAGGAGACGCACCGCGCTCAGGGCGATGGGGTTGGGCCGCGCCGGGCTGCGCAGGGCGAAGGTGCCATGGGCGGTGCCGGAGCGCCGCGGCACCTGCACCACGAGGTTGCGCGGCGCCTGATCCATGAAATAGAGCAGCCAGAGATGGGTGGTTCCCTCAAGTCCATGCAGCGCGGGGCGAAAGGCCGGGTCGATCTCCACCGTGCACACCTCCTGCCGCGCCATCGCCTCGCCGGCATTTTTCGGGCAATCGGCGCGCTGCGTCCACGGGGTGCGGATGCGGCCGATGAAATAGAGCCCGGCGTCCGGCTGCGCCGGCAGGTCCACCGTCACCTCGCCGGGGCGCACGCCGAAATCGCCGGCTGCGCCGGTCATCCCGCGTGCGGTGTCGTCATTCTCAACGCTCATGATGCGTCGCGGCCCCTTGCGTCGGGTCGGGATAAGACATAAACATATCTTTATATCTTTCTTGGAGGTCTCTTTGTCCGCTTCCCCTCTCGGTTTCGCGTTGCTGCTCGACGGCCTCAAGGCGGCCGGCGAGGACACGCGGCTGCGCCTGCTGGCGCTGATCGGCGAGGGCGAACTGACCGTTTCCGAGCTTACCGAGATTCTGGGCCAGTCGCAGCCGCGAATCTCGCGCCATCTCAAGCTGCTGGCCGAGGCCGGGCTTGTCGAGCGCTTCCGCGAGGCGAGCTGGGTGTTCTACCGTCGCGCCGTCGACGCGCCCGGCGCCGCGCTCACCGATGCGTTGCTGGAACTCATGGCGCCCGATGACGAGGTGCTGCGGCGCGACCGCGAACGGCTGGAGGCGGTGCGCGCCGCCCGTGCCGCCCATGCGCAGGCCTATTTCCGCGCCCATGCGCATGAATGGGACGCCATCCGCCGGCTGCACGTGCCGGAGGCGCAGGTGGAAGCCGCCATCCGGCAGGCGCTGGCCGGCGGGCGCATCGGTAGCCTGCTCGATCTCGGCACCGGCACCGGGCGCATTCTCGAACTGTTCGCGGGCGAGATGGAGCGCGGCGTCGGCATCGACCTCTCCGCCGAAATGCTGGCGGTCGCGCGCGCCAATCTCGACCGCGCCGGCGTGCGCAACGCTACGGTGCGGCAGGGCGACATTTACAGCCTCGCTCTGCCGCGCGACGCCTTCGATGTGGTGATCGTGCATCAGGTGCTGCATTTCCTTGAAGACGCGCCGCGCGCCATAAAGGAAGCGGCGCGGGTGCTGCGCCCCGGCGGACGGCTGCTCGTGGTCGATTTCGACCCGCACGACCTCGAATTCCTGCGCGAGCAGCACGCCCATCGCCGGCTCGGCTTCGCGCCGGAGATCATGGAAAGCTGGCTCGCCCAGGCCGGCCTCGTGCCGCAATCCCATCGCCTGCTCGCCCCCAAGGACCATGCAACGTCCGGGGAGGGCCGGCTCACCGTGTCGCTCTGGCTCGCCCGCGATCCGCGTTTGGCGCGGGCGGACGCCCAACACAACAAGGAGGTCGCCTGATGTCGTCGGATGTCGAGCGCCGCAGCCGCCGCGCCGGCGGGCGGCCCATTTCGGTGTCGTTCGAGTTTTTCCCGCCCAAGACGGCCGAGATGGAGACCACGCTGTGGAACTCCATCACCCGGCTGGCGCCGCTGGCGCCGAAATTCGTCTCGGTGACCTATGGCGCCGGCGGCTCCACCCGCGAGCGCACCCACGCCACGGTGGAGCGCATCGTCAAGGAAACCCGCCTCGCGCCGGCGGCGCATCTCACCTGCGTCTCCGCCACCAAGGGCGAGGTGGACGAGGTGGTGCGCGGCTATTGGGACGCCGGCGTGCGCCACATCGTGGCGCTGCGCGGCGATCCGCCGGGCGGGGTCGGCCATCATTATGAACCGCACCCGGACGGCTACCGCACCACGGCGGAACTGGTTGCCGGCATTCGCCGCATCGCCAATTTCGAAGTGTCGGTCTCTGCCTATCCGGAAAAGCACCCGGAGAGCCCCTCGCTCGACACCGATCTCGACATTCTCGCCGCCAAGGTGGAGGCCGGGGCAACCCGGGCCATCACCCAGTGCTTCTTCGACAATGACCTCTACTTCGCCTATCTCGACAAGGTGCGGGCGCGCGGCATCGATGTGCCGATCGTGCCGGGCATCCTCCCCGTCTCGAACTTCAAGCAGGCGAAGAACTTCTCGGAGAAGACCGGCACCTTCATGCCGGACTGGCTGGCCGCCCGCTTCGAGGGGCTCGACAACGATCCCGAGACCCGCAAGCTGATCGCCGCCGCGGTCGCGGCCGAGCAGGTGTTCGATCTCGTGGATCGCGGCGTCACCGAGTTCCATTTCTACACGCTCAACCGCGCCGATCTCGTCTACGCCGTGTGTCACCTCCTGGGCATCCGCCCGCCGCAGGAGGTCAATGGCGCCGGCGACGGCAAGGGCCAGGCGGCGGCATGAGAATTTCGCAGTGGGATGCCCTATAGTAGGGGCGTTCCACGGAGACGGTCGATGAGCGAGCCGGAGGACGACATCGTCGCTGAAGTGAGGGGCTTGCAGCGCGACATTCAGGCTTGCTTCATGGCACTTGAACGCCGGTTCGACGCCGTAGAGGTTCGTCTTGACGGGCTCGCCCAGAAACTCGACGCAGCGATCGCCGAGGCCAAGAAGCGTCAAGATACGTTTCGAAAGGCCCGCGCAATGGACGCCACTTAACCTCGCCCCGTGGGGGAGAGGTCGGCGCGCAGCGACGGGTGATCGATGCATCGTCGATTTCCTTTGCGTCGATGCGCAACGGCTAAACGAACTCGACGGCGGCCAACATGGGGCGACCGACGGAGCAAGGACGCGGGCAATCGAAGCCTATGACTATCGGGTCATCCGTTTCTGGAATAACGACGTGCTGATGAACATTGATGGGGTTCTTGTGCGCAATCTCGAAGCCTTGCGCGCCGCAGCCCCTCACCCCAACCCTCTCCCGCCGGGGAGAGGGAGTAGAAGGCTGGTCGAAAGCTGATTTAACCTCTCCCCGTGGGGGAGAAGTCGGCGCGCAGCGCCGGGTGAGGGGAGATGAACGGTCGGATCGAGCGGGCGCGGCGGCTGAGACGCGATCAGACGGATGCCGAAGCTCTCCTCTGGTCGCGGTTGCGCGACCGCCGCCTCGACGGATGGAAGTTTCGCCGACAGGCGCCGGTTGATAGATACATTCGTTGATTTCCTCTGCGTCGACGCGAGGCTGGTAATCGAACTCGACGGTGGTCAGCATACGGCCACGACCGACGAGGCAAGGACGCGGGTGATCGAAGCCTGTGGCTATCTGGTTATCCGTTTCTGGAATAACGACGTGCTGACAAACATGGACGGTGTCCTGCTGACTATCGTTGACGCGATGCGCGCAGGTACCCCTCACCCCAACCCTCTCCCCGACAGGGAGAGGGAGTAGAAAGTGCTCTGTCATGGCCAACGCCCCGACCTTGACCTCCGACACCCTCGACGCCCTGCATCAGGCCGCGCGCGAGCGCATCCTTGTGCTCGACGGCGCCATGGGCACGATGATCCAGCAATTGAAGCTGGACGAGGCCGGCTATCGCGGCGAGCGGTTCAAGGCGTGGAACCGCGACCTCAAGGGCAATAACGATCTGCTCAACCTCACCGCCCCCGAGGCGGTGCGCGACATTCACCTCGCCTATTTCATGGCGGGCGCCGACATCGTCGAGACCAACACCTTCTCCGGCACCACCATCGCCATGGCCGATTACGGCATGGAGAGCCTCGTCTACGAGATCAATTTCGAGGGCGCCAAGCTCGCCAAGGAGGCCGCCCGCCTCGCGCACGCGAAGGACGGCCGCCGCCGTTTTGTCGCCGGCGCCATCGGGCCGACCAACCGCACCGCCTCCATCTCGCCCGATGTGAACGATCCCGGCTTCCGCGCCACCTCCTTCGACGAACTGGCCACCGCCTATGGCGAGCAGGCCGCCGCGCTGCTGGATGGCGGGGCGGACCTCCTGCTGATCGAAACCATTTTCGACACGCTGAACGCCAAGGCGGCGGTGTTCGCCATCGAGCGGCTGTTCGAAGAACGCGGCATCCGCGTGCCGGTCATGATCTCCGGCACCATCACCGATCTCTCCGGCCGCACCCTATCGGGCCAGACCCCGGCGGCGTTCTGGAATTCGCTGCGCCACGCCCAGCCCTTCTCCATCGGCCTGAACTGCGCGCTCGGGGCCAAGGAGATGCGCGCCCATATCGACGAGCTCTCGCGCCTCGCCGACACGCTGGTCTGCGCCTATCCCAATGCCGGGCTGCCCAACGAATTCGGCCTCTATGATGAGAGCCCGGCGGCGATGGCGAAGCTGGTTGGCGAGTTCGCCGCTTCCGGCCTCGTCAACATCGTCGGCGGCTGCTGCGGCACGACGCCGGACCATATCCGCGCCATTGCCGAGGCGGTGGCCCCGCACGCGCCGCGGCTCGTCCCGGAAATTGTGCCGATGCTGCGGCTGTCGGGGCTGGAGCCGTTCGAACTCACCCCGATCATTCCCTTCGTCAATGTCGGCGAGCGCACCAACGTCACCGGCTCGGCCCGCTTCCGCAAGCTGATCACCAATGGCGACTACACCGCCGCGCTGGCGGTGGCGCGCGACCAGGTGGAGAACGGCGCGCAGGTTATCGACATCAACATGGATGAGGGCCTGCTCGATTCCGAGAAGGCCATGGTGACCTTCCTCAACCTGCTCGCCGCCGAGCCGGACATCGCCCGCGTGCCGGTCATGGTCGACAGCTCCAAATGGAGCGTCATCGAGGCCGGGCTGAAGTGCATTCAGGGCAAGGGCATCGTCAATTCCATCTCCATGAAGGAAGGCGAGGAGGCGTTCCGCCACCATGCCCGCCTCGTGCGCGCCTATGGTGCCGCCGTGGTGGTGATGGCCTTTGACGAGAAGGGGCAGGCCGACACGTTCGAGCGCAAGATCGAGATCTGCTCGCGCGCCTACCGCATTCTGGTGGATGAGGTCGGGTTCCCGCCTGAGGACATCATCTTCGATCCCAACATCTTCGCGGTGGCGACGGGCATCGAGGAACATGCGGGCTATGGCGTCGCCTTCATCGAGGCGACCCGCGCCATCCGCCAGCAGCTGCCGCACGCCCATATCTCCGGCGGCGTCTCGAACCTGTCCTTCTCCTTCCGCGGCAATGAGCAGGTGCGCGAGGCAATGCACGCCGTGTTCCTGTACCACGCCATCGCGGCGGGCATGGACATGGGCATCGTCAATGCCGGCCAGCTCGCGCCCTATTCCGAGATCGAACCGGAACTGCGCGAGGCCTGCGAGGACGTGGTGCTCAACCGCCGCGAGGACGCCACCGAGCGCCTTCTCGCGCTGGCCGAGCGCTTCAAGGGCGGCGGGCGCGAGAAGAAGGAAGCCGATCTCACCTGGCGGACCTGGGCCGTGGAGAAGCGGCTGGAACACGCGCTGGTCAACGGCATCACCGAATTCGTCGAGGTGGACACGGAAGAGGCGCGCCAGTCGGTCGCCCGGCCGCTGCATGTCATCGAAGGCCCGCTGATGGCCGGCATGAACGTGGTCGGCGACCTGTTCGGCTCCGGCAAGATGTTCCTGCCGCAGGTGGTGAAGTCCGCCCGGGTGATGAAACAGGCGGTGGCCTATCTCATGCCCTTCATGGAGCAGGAGAAGATCGACAACGGCACCACGGGGGATTCCTCCGCCGGCAAGGTGCTGATGGCCACCGTGAAGGGCGATGTGCACGACATCGGTAAGAACATCGTCGGCGTCGTGCTCCAGTGCAACAATTACGAGGTGATCGACCTCGGCGTCATGGTGCCGGCGGCGAAGATCCTTGAGGTCGCCAAGGCCGAGAAGGTGGACGTGATCGGCCTGTCCGGCCTAATCACCCCCTCGCTGGACGAGATGGTGCATGTCGCCGCCGAGATGGAGCGCGAAGGTTTCGAGGTGCCGCTGCTGATCGGCGGGGCGACGACCTCGCGCGTCCACACGGCGGTGAAGATCGCCCCGCAATATGTGCGCGGGCAGGCGGTCTACGTCACCGATGCCAGCCGCGCGGTGGGCGTGGTCTCCAATCTGCTGAACGACAACACCCGCACCGACTACGTCGCCAGCCTGCGCGCCGAATACGCCAAGGTCGCCGACGCGCATGCCAAGAGCGACCGCAACAAGGTGCGGGTGAAGCTGGCGGATGCCCGCGCCAACCGGCTGGCGCTGGACTTCGCCAGCTACACGGCCCCGGTGCCGACCTTCCTCGGCACAAAGGTGTTCAGCGATTACGATCTCGCCGAACTCGTGCCCTATATCGACTGGACGCCGTTCTTCCAGTCCTGGGAACTCGCCGGCCATTACCCCGCCATTCTCGACGACCCCAAGGTCGGCATCGCCGCGCGCGCGCTCTATGACGATGCGCGCAAGATGCTGGACAGAATCGTCACGGAGAAATGGCTCACCGCCCGCGCTGTGGTCGGCTTCTGGCCGGCGGGTGCGGTGGGCGACGACATCGTGCTGTTCGCGGATGACAGCCGGGCGCAGGAGCGCGCCACGCTGCACACGCTGCGCCAGCAGATGGCCAAGCGCGAGGGGCGCACCAATCTGGCGCTGGCCGATTTCATCGCCCCGACCTCGACCGGGGTGCCCGACTATATCGGCGGTTTCTGCGTTTCCACCGGCTTTGGCGAGCAGGAACGCTCCGACGCCTTCAAGGCGGCGAACGACGACTATTCCTCGATTCTTCTCAAGGCCTTGGCGGACCGTCTTGCCGAAGCGTTTGCGGAACGCATGCATGAGCGGGTGCGCAAGGAGTTTTGGGCCTATGCGCCGGATGAAGCGCTTGAGAATGAGAATCTGATTCAAGAGGCCTATCGCGGCATCCGCCCGGCGCCGGGCTATCCCGCGCAACCCGACCACACGGAAAAGGCGATTCTTTTCAACCTGCTCGACGCCACCTCTGAGATCGGAGTCGAGCTGACGGAAAGCTTCGCCATGTGGCCAGGTGCTGCGGTGTCGGGGCTGTATTTCGCCCATCCCGAAGCCGCCTATTTCGGCGTCGGCCGCATCGAGCGCGACCAGGTCGAGGATTATGCCGCGCGCAAGGGTATGAGCGTGGAGGAGGCCGAGCGCTGGCTGGCCCCGGTGCTCAATTATGACCCGCTCAGCCTGCGGTCGCAGGCGGCGGAGTAGGGGCGGTGAGCGTGCTGGATGGCGAGACGCGCAAGGTGCTGATGTGGGCGCTGGTCGCGCTCGTCATCTGGGCCGCGCTCGCCTATGTGATGCTGCCGCGGCTGTGGACGCATCACGAGCACCAGCCCGGCATCAAGCACATGCCGATGGTGACGCAGACCAAGCAGGGCATTCCCGGCGACCCGATCGATGTCGGGCTGGTCGGCACGAGGGAGGATATCCTCCACGCCATGAACGCGGCCGGCTGGCTGCCGGCGGACCCGATCACGCTGAAATCGAGCCTCGCCATTGTCGGCTCGGTGCTGCTGCGCCGGCCGGATCCGCAGGCGCCGGTGAGCCCGCTCTACTATGATGGACGGGTGGAAGACCTCGCCTTCGAGAAGGAGGTCGGGCGCAGCGCCGACCGGCGCGACCATGTGCGCTTCTGGAAGGTGCTGGACAGCGGCAAGGAAGGCGCCCCGGTGTGGCTCGGCTCTGCCACCTATGACAAGGGCGTCGGCCTCAGCCATTACACCGGCGCGGTGACCCACCATATCGGCGCCAATGTCGATGCGGTGCGCGACCTGCTGATCGACGACCTCAAGGCCGCCGGCATGGTGCGCACGGTCTATCAGGTCACCGGTCTCGGCCCCACGCTGTTCGGGCGCAATGGCGGTGGCGACCGCTACTATACCGATGGCGAGGTCACCTTCGCCCGGCTGACCACCAATGGCGAGAAGAACCCCGACCCGCCCACCATCGTCGCCTCGCCCCCCGGCGTGGGGGTGAAGAACGCGGTGTGGAGCGCGGCGGCGTCGCTGCTCGGGGTTGAGTGAACGGCATCTCGGTTCACGCAAAAAAGCCCCGGACGTTGCCGTCCGGGGCCTTGTCGCAGGCAGTCGCTGCGGCGATCAGAACTTGTAGTTCACGCCGGCCTTGAGGGTGGACATGGACATGTCCAGCTTGGTGCCGGAGGCGCCGTCCCAGGTGATGTCGCCGAGGTCGATGTAGAGATACTCGGCCTTCACGGTCCAGTTGTCGGTGATGGCGTATTCCACGCCGCCGCCCAGCGTCCAGCCCCACAGCGTGTCGCTGCGCGAGGCGGCGCCGAAGCCGTCGAGCGCGCCGTCGGCATAGGAGGTGAAGCTCTCGCTGACCTTCACATTGCCCCAGGCGAGACCGCCGGTGACATAGGGGAGGAAGCGATCCATGGAATAGCCGACGCGGGCGCGCACGGTGCCGAAGGAATCGATCTTGGTGTTGATCGAGCCGGTGTCCTGCAGGGTCGGGTCGCCGGCGGCGATGGCGGTGTAGTTCAGGCGATCCGTCATGGAGCCGAAGTTGAAGTCGGCTTCCGCGCCGAGAACGACGTTGTTCGCCAGCTGGTAGTTGTAGCCGATCTGCGCGCCGCCGAACCAGCCGGTGGGGTTGGAGCCGCCATTGGCGGCAACCGAATCATAGCCGCTGTAATAGTACAGCAGGTAGTTGTTCCACGGCGCGGAGCCATCGCCCCAGCCATAGCCGACATTGCCGCCGAGATAGACGCCGGTCCAGGTGAAGGCCGGCACGTAAGCGGCGACGGGCGCCGCCTTCACGGGATAGGAGAGGTCGGCCGCGAGGGCCGGAGCGGCGAGAGCCGCCGCTGCGACGGTGCCGAGGAGGAGAGACTTGATACGCATGAGGAACGCCCCCGAAGGAAATGGAATGGGGGCAAACTAGCGATGCGTACTTAACAAAGCCTCTGCCGGTGTCGTTAACAAACCGTTTTCTTTGACCCAAACGGCGTCAACTTTTTGTCGGGCCGCAGGCGCTTGGACCGGAAACGTGTCTCAGGCGGCGACGATGGCCCGCTCCAGGAACCGGCCGATCTGCATCAGCTCGCGGTCGCGGCCGAAACGGCCGACGAGTTGCACGCCGATCGGCAGGCCGGTGGCACCGGTGAGGCCGGTGATGTTG
Organism: Ancylobacter polymorphus; assembly: GCF_022836935.1. Classification (NCBI taxonomy): domain Bacteria; kingdom Pseudomonadati; phylum Pseudomonadota; class Alphaproteobacteria; order Hyphomicrobiales; family Xanthobacteraceae; genus Ancylobacter; species Ancylobacter polymorphus. Next base: position 2,818,267 of record NZ_CP083239.1, read on the forward strand.
AGGCACGGTCCGCCGGTGAGCGTCCACAGCCGGTTGAAGGCGGGCGAGCCGGTGCTGGCGAAGCCTTCCGGCGCTTCGCCCGCCACCGAGAAGGTCAGCAGCGCGTCGTAATCCGCATAGAGGTCGGCGAGCGCGTGACGGCCGCGGCGGGCGGTGCGCCGGGCGGAATCGTACTGTTCCGGGGTGAGGGCGGCGGCGCCTTGCAGATAGGTCGAAAGCGTCGGCGACAGGGCGTCGCGGTGGCGGTCCCATTCATCGGCGAAGGCGAGCGCGGCCTCATAGCCCTGCACCACACCATGCGCCTCGTCCGCCGCCTCGACCGCGTCCGGCAGATCGAGCACCGTGACCTGCGCACCGGCCTTTCCGGCGGCGGCGGCGGCGGCGGCGAGCGCGGCATGGGCGTCGGCCGTGGCGAGCGCCGCGCGCGCCGTCTTCACCACGGCGATGCGCGGGGCCGGCATGTCGTCGCCGAGCGCGAAGTCGCGCCCGGTCAGCGCCCCGGCGGCGAAGGCGACATCGGCGACATGGGCGCCGAACAGGCCGATCGTGTCGAGCGACCAGGAAAACGGCTTGAGGCCCAGCACGGGCAGCAGCTTGAAGGACGGCTTGTAGCCCGTGACGCCGCAAAAGGAGGCCGGGCGAATGATCGAGCCGCCGGTCTGGGTGCCGATCGTCACCGGCAGCATGCCCGCCGCCACCGCCGCCGCCGATCCGGCGGACGAGCCGCCCGGCGTGTGGGTGAGGCGACGCGGGTTGCGGGTGACGCTCGGCTGCAGGAAGGCAAATTCCGTCGTCACCAGTTTGCCGGCTATGAGCCCGCCCGCCCGCGCCGCCATGCGCACGATGGCCGCGTCGGTTGTGGGACGATAGCCGGCAAAGAGTTTCGAGCCGCGCTCGGTGGGAAAGTCCACCGTGTCGAGAATATCCTTCACCCCGACCGGCAGCCCGGCCAGCGGCGTCTGCGCCAGTCCCGGCCGGGCGGCGGCGGTGAGCAGCGCCGGCAGGTCGAGGCTGGCAAAGGCGCGCACCTCTTCCTCGCGGGCGCGGATCGCCTCGGCACAGCGTTCGGCGACATCGGCCGGGGAGAGGCGTCCGGCGTGGACGGCCTGGGCGAGGGCGGCGGCGGAGAGCATCTCTGTCATGGCCTTAAGCCTGTCGCATGGGCGGGGATTCGCGACAAGAGCCTGCGTGCCGGCGACGCATCGATTCCGCTTATGGGAGCCGCGCGGAATTTCGTTTGAGCGCTTGCCTTCGGGGCGCTAAGCGCGGATCGTCAGCAAAGGTGGGGCGCGTTGCATGAATATTCTGTCGATCCAGTCATGGGTGGCCTATGGGCATGTCGGCAATGCGTCCGCCATGTTTCCCATGCAGCGGCTCGGGCATGAGGTGTGGGGCCTGCACACGGTGCAGTTCTCCAACCACACCGGCTATGGCGCCTGGCGCGGCGAGGTCTTCGGCGCCGATCTGATCCGCGAGCTGGTCGGGGGGCTGGAGGACCGCAACGTTCTGCCGCGCTGCGACGGCGTGCTTTCCGGCTATATGGGCTCGGCCGAGATCGGCGACGCCATTCTCGACACGGTGGGCCGTGTGAAGGCAGCCAACGCCGAAGCGCATTATTGCTGCGACCCTGTCATCGGCGATGTCGGGCGCGGCGTGTTCGTGCGGCCGGGCATCCCTGAATTCATGCGCGACCGGGCGGTGCCGGCGGCCGATCTCATCACCCCCAACCAGTTCGAGCTGGACTATCTCTCCGGCCGCTCCTCCACCACGCTCAATGAGGCGGCGGCGGCCTGCGACGCGGTGCATGCCAACGGGCCGCGCGTCATCATGGTCACCAGCCTGCACACCGAGGACACGCCGGAGGATTCCATCGACCTGATGGCGTCCGGCCCGGACGGGCGCTTCCGCCTGCGCACGCCCAAGCTCGACATTTCGGTGAACGGCGCGGGCGACGCCATCGCGGCGCTGTTCTTCGTGCACTGGAAGGCGACGCATTCCACCGCCGAGGCGCTCGCCAAGGCGGCGTCTTCCGCGTACGGCCTCCTCGCCCGCACCGCGGCGGCCGGCTCGCGCGAAATCCTCACCGTCGCCGCCCAGGACGAATTCGTCACCCCGTCCCGCCTCTTCACCCCGGAGAAGATCTGACCCCATGGCCCGCCGCTTCGTTGTGCTCGACGTCTTCACCGACCGGACACTCTCCGGCAATCCGCTGGCCGTCGTGCTCGACACGGAGGGGCTCGACGGCAACCACATGCAGGCGATCACCCGTGAGTTCAATCTCTCGGAAACGGTGTTCATCCTGCCGCCGCAGGACGAGGCGAACCGGGCGCGGCTGCGCATCTTCACCACCAGCCACGAACTGCCCTTCGCCGGCCACCCGACCGTGGGGGCGGCGGTGCTGCTGGCGCTGCGCGACGGCGTGACCACCAGCGACGATTTCGTGCTGGAGGAGAATGTCGGGCCGGTGGCCTGCCATGTCACGGTGCGGGGCGAGCGTTCCGGCAGCGCCACCTTCACCGTGCCACGCATCCCGGAAATCCTCGACGCCGCGCCGATGACGCGCGAGGCCTGCGCCCAGGCGCTGGGCCTCGACACGTCCGATATCGGCTTTGACGGCTATGGCCCGTTCATCGCCTCCGCTGGGGTGCCCTTTGTCTGCGTGCCGCTGGCCTCGCGCTCGGCGCTGGCGCGCATCAGCCCGAGCGCGGCGCGGCTGATCTCCACCTTCGGCGGCGGCGCCGATTCCGTCTATGTTTTCTGTCGCGACGAGGATGGCGAGGGCGATTTCCGCGCCCGCATGTTCGCCGCCAATATGGGCATCGACGAGGACCCCGCGACCGGCTCGGCCGCCGCGTCGCTGGCGGCGGCGCTGCTGGCCGGCGAGCAGCCGGGGGATGGTTTCCACGCCTATGACATTCTGCAGGGCGTCGAGATGGGCCGTCCCAGCCTGGTGCGGCTCGGGCTCAAGGTGGAGGACGGCGCGCTGACCGCCGTGACCATCGGCGGCGGCGCGGTCATCGTCTCCGAAGGCGTGCTGCATGTCTGAGCCGGGCGCCGGGCGCCCGGCAGGCCGGTGAGCATGGCGGCGGCGCCGGACGGGCTGACGCTGCGCACGCTCGACCATGTCGACGCCCGGCTCGCGCCGGCGCCGCTCATTTTCACGCCGGAGGAGCGGGCGGCGATCGACGCGCATTACGCCGCGCGCAAGGCGGCCAATCCGGCGTTGTGGAACGGCCGCGTGCTGCTGCTCGACGCGCACCGCTTCGAGGAGCGGCGGCTGGTGGCGGACTATGCCGAGGCCGATTATGCCGCGCTGCTCTGGCTGCTGTCGGGCGAGCGCGCGCATCCGCGCCTGCGCGTCTCCTTCGCCATGGGCGCGCTGCGCGGGGCGGATGGCGGCTTTGTCCTGATCCGCATGGCGCAATGGACCGCCAATGCCGGGCGCATCTATTTCGCCGCCGGCACGCCGGACCTCACCGACCTCACCCCCGAGGGAACGGTCGACCTCGAAGGCAGCGTCCGGCGCGAGCTCACCGAGGAGACCGGCCTGACCGCCGAGGACATCACGCTCGCCCCCGGCTGGACGGCGCTGCACGATGCGCGCCGGCTGGCGCTGCTGCGCGAGGTGCGCGCGCAGGAGGAGGCGGAGGCGCTTGCCGCCCGCATCCGCCGCTTCGGGGCGCGCGAGCAAAGGCCGGAATTCGACGAGGTGCTGGTGGTGCGCGGCCCGCAGGATTTCGCCGAGGGCATGTCGCCCCTCATTCGCCGCTATCTCGCGCAGGCTTGGAAAGAGAAGCCGACGCCCGCCATGTCAACGGGGCAGGGGACAGGGTAGAATGAGGCCGTGACTTTTCGGACCAATCAGTTCGAAAATGGCACGGCCCTCGCATGGGCAGGGTCATCGCGGCGCTGAGCTGGGGCCGGTCGCCGGGGCTTATTCGGGGAGTACAGGAAATGCTGCGCAAGTCGTCTGGAAGCCTGCCGCTTTTTTCGTCAGGCGTGCTCGATCGGCGGCAATTGCTGGCGCTCGGCGCGGGCGCGCTGGCGCTGACCGCCGCCGGCCGCGAGGCCTTCGCCGCCGGCAAGGCCAAGCCGATCAAGGTTGCCGCCATCTACACCGTGCCGGTGGAGCAGCAATGGGTGTCGCGCATCCACAAGGCGCTCAAAGCCGCCGAGGCGCGCGGCGACATCACCTATAAATTCTCCGAGAACGTCGCCAACACCGATTATGAGCGCGTGATGCGCCAATATTCGGAAGAGGGCGCCGACCTCGTGGTCGGCGAGGTGTTCGCGGTGGAGCGCCCGGCCCGCAAGGTGGCGGCGGATTACCCCAAGACCGCCTATCTCATGGGCTCCTCCTTCGGCCCGACCAAGCCGAACTTCTCGGTGTTCGACAATTTCATCCATGAGCCGTCCTTCCTCACCGGCATGGTGGCGGGCAAGACGACCAAGTCCAACATCATCGGCCTTGTCGGCGGCTATGCCATTCCGGAAGTGAACCGGCTGATGCAGGCCTTCATGGAAGGCGCGGTCTCGGTGAATCCGAACGTGAAGTTCATCGTCACCTTCATCAACTCCTGGTACGACCCGCCCAAGGCCAAGGAGGCGGCTTTCGCCCAGATCGACAAGGGCGCGGACGTGCTCTACGCCGAGCGCTTCGGCGTCTCCGACGCCGCCAAGGAGCGCGGCGTGAAGGCGATCGGCAACGTCATCGACACGTCGAGCCAGTACCCCGGCACGATCATCGCCTCGGCGCTGTGGCAGATGGAGCCGACCATCGACAAGGCGATCAAGGAAGTGACGGAGGGCACCTTCGTCGCCGCCGATTACGGCCCCTACAGCTACATGGCCGAAGGCGGCGCGAGCCTCGCCCCGCTCGACCCCAAGCTGGTGCCGCCTGAGGTGATCGAGATGGTGCTGGTGAAGGAAAAGGAGATCAAGGACGGTCTCTTCCGCGTCAACGTCAACGACGCCGAGCCCAAATCGACGCTGTGAGGCGCGCGTTGTGACGCCTTCTTCCCTCTCCCCGTCGGGGAGAGGGAAGGGTGAGGGGAGTTTCCGGTGCTCGCCCCTCACCCGGCCGCTTCGCGGCCGACCTCTCCCCGACGGGGAGAGGTTCGTAAAGAGGCCGACCCGGCGCCAGTTCCATGCACCCCGATTCTCGGCATCCCGATCCCCGCCCGCTCGTCCTCTCGCTCAGCGGCATCACCAAGCGGTTCGGGCCGCTGGTGGCGAACGACGCCATCGACCTCGATGTGCGCGCCGGGGAGATCGTGGCGCTGCTGGGCGAGAACGGGGCCGGCAAGACCACGCTGATGAGCATCCTGTTCGGCCATTACATCGCCGATGAGGGCAGCGTCTCGATCGCCGGCGCCGATGGGCAGCTGAGCCCGCTGCCGGGCGGCTCGGCGCAGGCGGCGCTGGCGGCGGGCATCGGCATGGTGCACCAGCATTTCGCGCTGGCCGAAAACCTCACCGGCTTCGAGAACATCGTGCTCGGCACCCAGTCGCTGTGGAGCCTCAAGCTGCGCGGGCGTGGCGCGCGGGCGAAGATCGCCCGGCTGATGGAAGAGAGCGGCCTTGCCGTCGATCTCGACGTGCCGGTGGCGCGGCTGTCGGTGGGCGAGCAGCAGCGCATCGAAATCCTCAAAGCGCTTTATCGCGATGTGCGGGTGCTGATCCTCGACGAGCCGACCGCCGTGCTCACCCCGCAGGAGGCGGACAGCCTCGCCGCCACGGTGCGGGCGCTGGCGGGGAAGGGGCTGGCGGTCATTTTCATCAGCCACAAGCTGCACGAGGTGCTGGCGCTGTGCGAACGGGTGGTGGTGCTGCGCGGCGGCGCCAAGGTCGCTGATCGTCCGACCGCCGGGGCCGATCGCGCGACCCTTGCCGAGCTCATGGTCGGCCGCGCCATTCCCGCGCGCGAGCGCCCGCCCTCCACCCCCGCCGCGCCGGTGCTTAGTCTCAAGAGCGTCAGCGTCGGCGCGCCTTCCGCGCGTGATCGGCTGGAAGACGCCGATCTTGAGGTCTGCGGCGGCGAGATCGTCGGCATTGCCGGCGTCTCCGGCAATGGGCAGGGCGCGCTGGCGGCACTGGTCGCCGGTCTTGCCGCGCCCCGTGCCGGGGAGGCGCGGCTCGACGGCGCGCGCCTCGCTGGCGCCGATCCGGCCGGACGTGTCGCTGCCGGGGTCGGCCGAATCCCTGAGGACCGCCACCGCGACGGCACCATCGGCGCGCTCACCGTGGCCGAGAATTTCGTGCTGGAAACCATCGCCGCGCCGGAAAACCAGCGCGCCGGCTTTATCCGCCGCGCCGCCATCCGCGCCCGCGCTGCCGAGGCGATACAGGCCTATGATGTGCGCTGCCCCGGGCCGGACGCGGCAATCCGCGCCCTGTCGGGCGGCAATATGCAGAAGGTGGTGCTGGCCCGTGTGCTGGAGCGCGCGCCGCGCCTCGTGCTGGCGCATCAGCCGACGCGCGGCCTCGACATCGGCGCCACCACGGATGTGCACCGAAGGCTGATCGCCGCGCGCGGGCGCGGGGCGGCGGTGCTGCTGATCTCCGAAGATCTCGACGAATTGTTCGCCCTTTCCGACCGCATCGCCGTGGTCCATGCCGGGCATCTCTCGCCAGCCTTGCCGGCCGAGGGGCTGGATGTGCGTACCGTCGGGCTGATGATGGCCGGCCATGGCGTGGGGGAGGCGGCGTGATGACGACAGCCATGAAGTCCCTGCCCGGAGCCCGCGCATGATCCGCTTCGTGCCCCGCGCCCGCACCCCGCTCTGGCTCACCCTTGCCGTCTCCATCGGCGCCGGGCTGGCGGCGCTGGCGCTCACCGCCATTCCGCTGGCGCTTACCGGCGCCCCGGTGTTCACCGCCTTCGCGCTGATGGCGCAGGGCGCGGCCGGCAATGGCTTCGCGCTGGCGGAAACGCTGACGCGGGCGACGCCGCTCATCTTCACCGGCCTCGCCGCCGCCGTCGCCTTCCGCGCCAAGCTCTGGAACATCGGCGCCGAGGGCCAGCTCTATGCTGGCGCGCTCGCCACCGTGGCGCTGGGCGCCGGGCTGATCGAGGCGCCGTCCTATGTGCTGGTGCCGCTGGTGCTGATCGGCGCCGCGCTGGCCGGAGCGGTGCTGCTGCTGGTGCCGGTGCTGTTCAAGACCCGCTTCGGCGCCGATGAGGTGGTGGTGACGCTGCTGCTCAATTTCATCGTGCTGCTGTTCGTGCAAATGATGCTGGAAGGGCCGATGAAGGACGAGATGGCGCTCGGCTGGCCGCAATCGGCGCCGGTGCTGGACGAGGCGACGCTGCCGAAGCTGGTCGCCGGCTGGCGGCTGCATTGGGGGCTGGTGCTCGCCATCCTCGCCGCCGTGGCTCTCCACATCTTCATCACCCGCACCGTCTGGGGCTTCCGCCTGCGGGCGGTAGGCGAGAATGCCCGCGCCGCGCGCTATGCCGGCCTGCCGGTGGGCAAGGCGATGGCGCTGGTCGGCCTGCTCTCCGGCGGACTTGCGGGCCTTGCGGGGGCGAGCGAGGTGGCGGGGCTGAAGGGCTACCTCACCGCCGATCTCTCGCCCGGCTTCGGCTATGCCGGCATCGTGGTGGCGACGCTCGCGAACCTTTCGCCGCTCGGCGTCATTCCCGCCGCGATCTTCGTCGCCGGCGTGTTCGTCGGCGCGGATTCGATGAGCCGGGCCATCGGCGTCTCCAACTATCTCGCCGATCTCGTCGTCGCCTTCGCCCTGCTCAGCGTGCTGGTAGGCGGCCTGCTGACGCGCTTTCGCATCGTCTTCGTGCGCCGGGGGACCGCCTGATGTGGGAGGCGCTGGATATTCTCACCCAGGCCAATTTCTGGGCCGCGACGCTGCGCATCGCCACGCCGCTGATCTTCGGTGTGCTCGGCGCGCTGCTGTGCGAGCGGGCCGGGGTGCTCAATCTCGGCATTGAGGGCATCTTTGTCGCCGGCGCGCTGTCGGGCTGGCTGGCGGTCTATCTCGGCCTGCCGCTCTGGGGCGGGGTGCTAGTCGCGGCCGGCGTGGGGGCGGCGTTCGGCCTGCTGCACGGCGTGCTCACCGTGCCGCTCGGCCTGTCCCAGCACGTCACCGGCATCGGGGTGACGCTGCTCGCGACGTCGCTCGCCTATTTCGGCTACCGCGTCGCCTTCCCCAATGTGGCGACGCCGCCGCGCATCGAGCCCTTCGCCCCGCTTGATGTGCCGGTGCTGGGCGATCTGCCCTTCATCGGGCCGATCCTCGGCCAGCAGACCGGCTTCACCGTGCTGGCCTTCGCCTGTGTCGGCGGGCTCGCCTTCGTGCTTGCTCGCACGCCGCTCGGCCTCGCGCTCCGGGCGGTGGGCGACAATCCGGAGGCGGTGGAAGCGCAGGGGCTCTCCGTGGTCGGGCTGCGCATCGGCGCGGTCATGGCCGGCTCGGCGCTGATGGCGCTGGGCGGGGCGTTCCTCACACTTTCCGCCTTCAACGCCTTCTATTTCGGCATGATCAACGGGCGCGGCTGGGTGTGCATCGCGCTCACCGTCTTCGCCTCCTGGCGGCCGGGCAAGGCGCTGCTGGGTGCCCTGCTGTTCGGCGCGCTCGACGCCTATCAGCTGCGGGTGCAGACCATTGCCGGCGGCGTGGTGCCGAGCCAGATTTTCCTCATGCTGCCCTATATCTTCTCCATCGCCGCGCTGGTGCTGGTCGCCCGCCGCGCGGATTACCCGCGCGCGCTGATGAAGCCCTATTTCAAGGGCCAAAGGTGAGTCTGGAGTTCCCATGAGCATCGACCTTCTCGTCAAGAACGCCCGCCTGCCCGACGGGCGCGCCGGCATGGACATCGCCTGCGAGGGCGGCCGCATCACCGCCGTCGAGCCGGGCATCGACGCCGAGGCCGGGCGCGTCATCGAGGCGGATGGCCGGCTGGTGACGCCGCCCTTCGTCGATGCGCATTTCCACATGGACGCCACGCTCTCGCTCGGCCTGCCGCGGCTCAACCAGTCCGGCACGCTGCTGGAAGGCATCGCCTTGTGGGGCGAACTGAAGCCGCTGCTGACGCATGAGGCGGTGATCGAGCGGGCGCTGCGCTATTGCGACCTCGCGGTGAGCCAGGGCCTGCTCGCCATCCGCAGCCATGTCGATATTTGCGACGACCGGCTGCTGGCGGTCGAGGCGCTGCTCGACGTGAAGGAACGGGTGAAGGACTATATCGACCTGCAACTCGTCGCCTTCCCGCAGGACGGCTATTACCGTTCGCCCAAGGCGGCGGAGAACCTCGACCGCGCGCTCGACATGGGCGTCGATGTCGTCGGCGGCATCCCGCATTTCGAGCGCAGCATGGCCGACGGCGCCGCCTCGCTGAAAGCGCTGTGCGAGATCGCCGCCGCGCGCGGGCTGCGGGTCGATATCCATTGCGACGAAAGCGACGATCCGCTGTCACGCCATATCGAGACGCTGGCCTATGAGACGCAGCGGCTGGGCCTGCAGGGAAGGGTGGCGGGCTCGCACCTCACTTCCATGCACTCCATGGACAATTACTATGTCTCCAAGCTCATCCCGCTGATCGCGGAAGCCGGCGTGCACGCCATCGCCAACCCGCTGATCAACATCACCCTGCAGGGAAGGCACGACACCTACCCCAAGCGGCGCGGCATGACCCGGGTGCCGGAGCTGCGCGCGGCGGGCGTGAATGTCGCCTTCGGCCATGACTGCGTGATGGACCCCTGGTACTCGCTCGGCTCCGGCGACATGCTGGAAGTCGCGCATATGGCGCTGCATGTCGGCCAGATGACCTCGCGCGAGGCGATGAGCTGGTGCCTGGAAGCCGTCACCACCAATCCCGCCCGCATCATGGGGCTGGAGGGCTACGGCATCGCGCCCGGCTGCAACGCCGATTTCGTGCTGCTGCAGGCGGCCGACGCGATCGAGGCGATCCGGCTCAAGGCAGTGCGGATGTTCGTGGTGCGGCGCGGCCGGGTGATCGCCGAGGGCATGCCGCGCGTCAGCGTGCTCGATCTGCCGGGCCGGCCGGGGCTGGTCGATCCGGCGGCCTATGCGCCGGTGGCGGCGGGCGGTTAGATGACTGACGGACGAGCGCCGTCATCCTGAGGCGCTCGCGCAGCCAGCCTCGAAGGATGGGTCTCCGGCACGTCCAAAACAGCATCCTTCGAGGCCCGGCCGCGGGCCGGGCACCTCAGGATGACGTTCATCCAACAGGGCGAGTAGACGGCTACCCGCCTCACCCGCCCGGCGGCAGCACGATCACCGTCGGCTTCTTCGGCAGCGTCGCGCGCGAGAGCACGAGTTCCGGGCTCTCGCGCCGCTCGATCACATAGTCCCGCCCGGCGAAGCGGGTGAGGAAGTGGTTCAGCGTGCCCTCGTTGAAATAGTGCATCGGAATGATGACCGGGGCTTCCAGCGCTTTCAGCACCTCGATCATGCCGTCAATGTCGAGCGTGTAGCTGCCATCGACCGGCGCCAGCACCACATCGAGCCGGCCGAGCGCGCCGATATCCTCCTCAGTGAGCGTGTGGTGCAGATGGCCGAGATGGGCGATGCACAGATCGGCGGCGCGGAAGACGAAGATCGAATTGCCGTTGCGGATCGTCTCGCCCTGCCAGTCGCGGATATTGGTCGGCAGGTTGCCGACCCAGAGGTCGTCAATGTCGAGGTCGTAATGCACGGGGTCGCGGTCGTCGCGCCAGCCCTTGAGCACATATTCGATGCCGGGATCGGGGTTGAGCGAATAATGGGTTGAGTGCGCCCGGTTCATGGTGGCGACGCGCGGTACCACGGAGGGGCGGACATAGTCGTTATAGTCGGTTGCCACCGTCACCCCGCCGGCGGTCTCGATCAGGAAGGTGGAGTGGCCGATATAGGTCAGCCCCACCTGGCGCGGCGCGACATAGGCGGCGGGGAGGGCGCGCGGCGCCAGATGCTCCAGGAACGGGTTCTGCGCCACCAGCTTGGGGCAGCGCTCCGCCTGGGCGCGGGCGGGGCTTGCGGCGATGAGCGCGGCGAGGCCGAGGAGCAGGGCGGAGCCGAGAGCGGCGATACGCGACAGGGGGCACGGCATGGGCGGGGCTCCGGGCTGGCGTCCGGAGCATCATCGACCCTCCCTTGCGTCAGGGCGAGTCACAGTTCCGTGGCGGAAGAGAGAGCCCGGTCCCGGCCGCCCTCCGACCGCGCGCCTCAGCGCAGGAACGGGTTGGTGCGCTTTTCCAGCGCGATATTTGTGGCGTTGCCATGGCCCGGCAGCACGGTGAAGGCGTCGCCGAGCGGCAGGATCTTCTCCTTGATGCCCTTGATGAGCAGCGGCCCGTCGCCATAGGGGAAGTCGGTGCGCCCGACCGAGCGCTGGAACAGCGTATCGCCGACAATGGCGAGCTTGTTCTCCCGGCTGACCAGCACGATATGGCCCGGCGTGTGGCCGGGCACATGCAGCACCTCGAACACCACCCCGCCAATATCCACCGTCTCGCCTTCCTCCAGCCAGCGGTCCGGCGTCACCACGCGGCCGGGAATGCCGGTGCGCTCGCCCGCGCTCGGCAGGTCGTCGAGCAGGAACTTGTCGCCCTTGTGCGGGCCTTCCACCGGAATCTTCAGCGTTTCCGCCAGTTCCGCCGCGCCGGCGGCATGGTCGATATGGCCATGGGTGAGCACGATCTTCTCGGCCGTGACTTCCAGTTCCTCCAGCGCGGCGAGAATGCGCGGCAGGTCGCCGCCGGGATCGATCACCGCGCCGCGCTTGCTGGTCTCGTCCCAGACGATGGAGCAGTTCTGCTGGAACGGGGTGACGGGGACGAGGGCGACCTTGAGTTCGGGCATGGGGGCTCCTTGGCGACAGGCGGCGCGAATGTGGTCGAACACGCCCCGCCGCGCAAGGCGGCGCCTTGTGGCGTAACGGCGCCAATGCTATCCCGCCCGGCATGAGCACCGAGCCGATTTCCAACATCCGCAACTTCTCCATCGTCGCCCATATCGACCATGGGAAGTCGACCCTTGCCGACCGCCTGATCCAGATCACCGGCGGGTTGTCGGAACGCGAGATGTCCGAGCAGGTGCTCGACAATATGGATATCGAGCGTGAGCGCGGCATCACCATCAAGGCGCAGACGGTGCGCCTGTCCTACAAGGCCAAGGACGGGCAGGACTATGTGCTCAACCTCATCGACACGCCCGGCCATGTCGACTTCGCCTATGAGGTGAACCGCTCGCTCGCCGCCGTCGAGGGCTCGCTGCTGGTGGTCGATGCCTCCCAGGGCGTCGAGGCGCAGACGCTGGCGAACGTCTATCAGGCCATCGACAATAATCACGAGATCGTGCCGGTCCTCAACAAGGTGGACCTGCCGGCCGCCGAGCCGGACAAGGTGAAGGCGCAGATCGAGGACGTGATCGGCCTCGATGCCTCCGATGCCATCCTGATCTCGGCCAAGACCGGCATCGGCATCCCCGACGTGCTGGAAGCCATCGTCACCCGCCTGCCGCCGCCCAAGGGCGACCGCGAGGCGCCGCTGAAGGCGCTGCTGGTGGATAGCTGGTACGATGTCTATCTCGGCGTCGTCGTGCTGGTGCGCATCGTCGACGGCGTGATGAAGAAGGGCATGCGCATCAAGATGATGCAGACCGGCGCCGTCTACGAGGTCGACCGCGTCGGCGTGTTCACGCCCAAGCTCACCGTGATGTCGGAACTCGGCACCGGCGAGATCGGCTTCCTCACCGGCTCGATCAAGGAAGTGGCGGACACCCGCGTCGGTGACACCATCACCGAGGAAAAGCGCCCCACCGCCGAAGCGCTGCCGGGCTTCAAGCCGGCGCAGCCGGTGGTGTTCTGCGGCCTGTTCCCGGTCGATGCCGCCGATTTCGAGGATCTGCGCGCCGCCATGGGCAAGCTGCGGCTCAACGACGCCAGCTTCTCCTTCGAGATGGAAACCAGCGCCGCGCTCGGCTTCGGCTTCCGCTGCGGGTTTCTTGGGCTGCTGCATCTGGAAATCATCCAGGAGCGGCTGGAGCGCGAGTTCAATCTCGACCTGATCGCCACCGCCCCCTCGGTCATCTACGAGATCGAGATGAACGACGGCAGCGTGCTGGAACTGCACAACCCCGCCGACATGCCGGATGTAGTGAAGATCAAGGAAATCCGCGAGCCGTGGATCCGCGCCACCATCCTCACCCCGGACGACTATCTCGGCTCGGTGATCAAGCTGTGCCAGGACCGGCGCGGCAGCCAGATCGAGCTGACCTATGTCGGCGCGCGCGCCATGCTGACCTATGACCTGCCGCTGAACGAGGTGGTGTTCGACTTCTACGACCGGCTGAAGTCGATTTCCAAGGGCTATGCCTCGTTCGACTACCACATCACCGATTACCGGGTCGGCGATCTCGTGAAGATGTCGATCCTGGTCAATGCCGAGCCGGTGGACGCGCTCTCCATGCTGGTGCACCGCACCCGCGCCGAATATCGCGGCCGCGCCATGTGCGAGAAGCTGAAGGATCTGATCCCGCAGCATCTGTTCCAGATTCCGATCCAGGCCTCGATCGGCGCCAAGATCATTGCCCGCGAAACCATCCGCGCGCTGCGCAAGGACGTGACCGCCAAGTGCTATGGCGGCGACATCACGCGTAAGCGCAAGCTTCTGGAGAAGCAGAAGGAAGGCAAGAAGAAGATGCGCCAGTTCGGCCGCGTCGAGATTCCGCAGGAAGCCTTCATCGCCGCGCTGAAGGTCGACGACTGAGCCGCCCGCTACCCAAGCGCCGGCTTTCGTGATGTGATCGGCCTTCCCTGCAGCATCGAAGGGAGGGCAGCCCATGGCCTACAAGTTCGAAGTCTACAAGGACAAGGCGGGCGAGTTCCGGTTCCGCTTCCGCGCATCGAACGGTGAGGCGATGTTCTCGTCCGAGGGCTACAAGGCCAAGGCATCCGCCCTGGCCGCCGTCGAATCCATCCAGAAGAACGCGCCCGGCGCCGATCTCGTCGACATGACGAAGGACGCGCAGGGCTGAGCGCCGACGCAAAACGGCCGGGCGTGGGCCCGGCCGTTCCCTTTCCGCGCTGCGCCGCCGTCAGATGACGTAGGGCGGCACGTTGTAATAGTCGTCGACCTTGCGGCCCCAGTCGCGGTCCTGCCAGGAACGCTCGTCCGAGGTCGCGTGGTGCGGCGCGCCCTGCAGCTGCTCCTCGCTGATGTCGACGACATAGCCGTCGAGCCGCTCGTCATATTTCAGCAGCGACCAGGGCAGCGGGTAGTAGTCCTCGCCAAAGCCGAGGAAGCCGCCGAAGCTCATCACCGCATAGGCGGTCTGGCCGGTCAGCTTATCGATCATCACCCGCTCGATAGTGCCGATACGCTCGCCATTGGGGCGATAGACGGCGGTGCCTTCCACCTTGTCGCTGCCGATCAGCGTGCGGGTCTCGCGCGCGTCGACATTCTGCTGCGTCGTCTGCATGTTGGCCTCCCATTGTTGACAGTCTCGCAGGATCAACGGCTTGGCAGGGCCGGGGTTCCGTTGCGGTGCGTCGTCCCGCGATGCGACCAGAAATCGGCGGTTGGCGCCGCCCGCCCGTGCCCGATATCGTCGCGCTGGCTTCAGCACAGGGAGAATCACCATGACGGACGGGACGAGCGGCTGGCGCGCGGATCGCCGTGCGGTGCTGCTGGGCGGCGCGGCGGTCCTGCTGACGGTGGCCGGGGGCTGGCCGGCGCACGCCCAGCAGGTGGCGGAGACCGAGGTCGACAAGCTGAAGCCCGGCCAGTTCGCCTGGTTCCCCGACCGTGCGCCGGAAGGCTTCGTCGCCATCATCGTCTCGCTGCCGGACCAGCGCTGCTATGTCTACCGCAACGGCGTGCGCATCGGCGTCTCCACCGTCTCGACCGGGCGGGAAGGGCACGAGACGCCGGTCGGCGTGTTCGTCATCCTTGAGAAGGATGTCGACCACCATTCCTCGCTCTATGACGACGCCTCCATGCCCTACACGGAAATGCTCACCTGGTCCGGGGTGGCGCTGCATGCGGGCGGGCTGCCGGGCTACCCGTCCTCGCATGGCTGCGTGCATCTGCCGCTGGAATTCGCCAAGCTGCTGTTTTCCATCACCCATTACGGCACGCCGGTCATCATCGCCGATTCGCATTCCGAGCCGGTGGACGTGCTGCATCCCGGCCTCGTGCTGCCGGCCGACGCCACGGCGGCGATCGCCAAGGCCGACCCGAAGAACAGCAATGGCACGCCCGACACCGAGGCGGCGCCCGATCCGGCGCAGGACGCGGTGACGATGATCGTCAGCCAGGCCGACATGGCGCTGACCGTGCTGAAAGACGGCGCGGTGGCCTTCACCGCCCCGGTGACGATCCGCGACCCGCAGACCCCGCTCGGCAATGTCGTCTATGTCCTGAAGAATGTCGGCGGCGAGGTGTCGTGGACGGCGCTGTCCTTCGAGGGCTATGGCGCCGCCGGGGGCAAGGCCGCCGCCGCCATCGACCGCGTGACCGTGGCGGCGAGCGCCAACCAGCAATTGGCCAAGCTGCTCGTGCCGGGCTCGACCCTGTTCGTCACCGAGCTTTCCGCCAAGCCCGATACGCGCTCGGACAAGAATTTCGTCATCCTCTCGCAGGCGGCGAAGTGATGCGGCGGCGCGCGGGGCTCGCGGCGCTGGCCCTCGTCCTGGCGGCAGGGGCAGCATCGGCGCAGACGTCGGACGCCGGCCGGCTCGACACGCTGCCGGCCAAGCAGGTCTTCGGCGCGGCCAAGGCGCCGGCGCCGCTGGAAGCGCGCGCCATCGGCTTCTATTCCAAGGGCTGCCTCGCCGGCGCGCAGGCGCTGCCGGTCAATGGCGCGACCTGGCAGGCGATGCGCCTGTCGCGCAACCGCAACTGGGGCCATCCGAACCTCATCGCCTTCCTGGAGCGCTTCGCCGCCACCGTGCCCAGCGTCTCGCAATGGCCCGGCATATTGGTCGGCGACATGTCGCAGCCGCGCGGCGGACCGATGCTCACCGGCCACGCCTCGCACCAGATCGGCCTCGACGCCGATATCTGGCTCACCCCGATGCCGAAGCGCGAATTCACCCGCGACGAGCGCGAGAAGGTCGCCGCCACCATGATCGTGCGGAAAGACCGGCTCGACGTGGACGCGGCGGTGTGGACGCCATCGCACATCGCCGTCATCAAGGCGGCGGCGCAGGACCTGGAGGTCGAGCGCGTGCTGGTGAATGCCGCGATCAAGAAGGCGCTGTGCCGGGATGCGAAGGGCGACCGTTCGTGGCTGCAGAAGGTGCGGCCCTATTGGGGGCACGACTACCACATGCATGTGCGGCTTTCCTGCCCGGAAGGGGCGAAGGATTGCCGCCCGCAGGATCCGGTGACGCCGGGCGAGGGCTGCGGGCCGGAGCTGGACTGGTGGTTCTCGGACGAGAATCTCCACCCCAAGCCCCCGGCGACGCCGCCCAAGCCCAAGCCGCCCATGCTGATGAAGGACCTGCCCGAGGCCTGCCGGCAGGTGGTGCTGGCGCCGTAGGAGATCTCGGCAAGGCCGCCGGCGCAGATGGACGTCGTCGCTCCCTCTCCCCGTCGGGGAGAGGGTTGGGGTGAGGGGGATCTAAAGCTCTCCGGACGGTGGCCCCTCACCGACCCGCTTCGCGGGCCACCTCTCCCCAATGGGGAGAGGGAGATTGATCCGGTCTGACCGGAAGGGGCGGCAACTACCCCCGCGCGTCCGCGAGGATCATCCCCGCCGCCTTCTCCGCGATCATGATGGTCGGCGAATTGGTGTTGCCGGAGACGATGGTCGGCATGATCGAGGCATCGGCGACGCGCAGGCCGCGAATACCGAACACACGCAGCCGCGCATCCACCACCGCCGTCGGGTCGGAGGCCAGGCCCATCTTCGCCGTGCCGACGGGGTGGAAGATGGTGGTGCCGATATCGCCGGCGGCGCGGGCCAGCGCCTCCTCGCTGTCGTCGATAGCCGGGCCGGGCAGAAACTCCTCCGGCGTGAACGGCGCCAGCGCCGGCTGGGCGACGATGCGCCGGCCGGTGCGCAGGCTGTCGGCGGCGACGCGCCGGTCTTCCTCGGTGGCGAGATAGTTCGGCTGGATGCGGGGCGGGGTGGCGCTGTCGGCGCTCGCCAGCGTCAGCGTGCCCCGGCTGGTGGGGCGCAGATTGCACACGCTCATGGTGAAGGCGGGGAAGCGGTGCAGCGGTTCGCCGAACTTGCCGAGCGAGAGCGGCTGGACGTGGAATTCGAGGTCGGCATGTTCCACCCCGGCGCGCGAGCGGGTGAAAATGCCGAGTTGCGAGGGGGCCATGGTCAGCGGCCCGCGCTGGAACAGGGCGAAGTCGAGCCCCATCTTCGCCCGGCCGAACAGCGAGTGATACTGCTCGTTCAGCGTCGGCACGCCCGAGACCTTGTAGATCATCCGCAATTGCAGATGGTCCTGCAGATTGGCGCCGACGCCCGGCAGCGCGTGTTTCACTTTGAGGCCGTGGCGCGCCAGTTCCTCGCCCGGCCCGATGCCGGAGAGCTTGAGCAGATGCGGCGAGCCGATGGCGCCGGCGGCGAGGATCACCTCGCCCCGCGCCCGCGCGACCTTGGTGACGCCGTTCTGCCGGTAGACGACCCCGGCGGCGCGCCCGTCCTCGATCAGCACCCGCTCGGTGTGGCAGGAGGTTTCCAGCCGCAGATTCGGGCGGGAGAGCACGGGTTTCAGGAAGCCGCGCGCCGCGCTCCAGCGAAAGCCGCGCTTCTGGTTCACCTGGAAATAGGACGAGCCTTCATTGTCCCCGGTGTTGAAATCCGGAATCGGCGCAATGCCCGCCTGCTCGGCCGCCACCCGCACCGTGTCGAGCAGCTTCCAGGTGAGGCGCGGCGCCTCCACCCGCCACTCGCCGCCGCCGCCATGGAATTCGCCCGCGCCGAGATAATGGTCCTCATGCCGCTTGAACACGGGGAGCACGTCGTCCCAGCCCCAGCCCTCAAGCCCGAGCTGGCGCCAATGGTCGTAATCCGCCGCCTGGCCGCGCATATAGATCATGGCGTTGATGGCGGAGGAGCCGCCAATGGTCTTGCCGCGCGGGTAGTTCAGCGCCCGGCCATTCAGCCCGGCTTCCGTCTCGGTCTTGAAGCACCAGTCGGCGCGGGGATTGCCGATGGCGAAGAGATAGCCGACCGGGATGTGCAACCAGATCCAGTTGTCGCGCCCGCCGGCCTCCAGCACCAACACCCGGTTCTTCGGGTCGGCGGAAAGCCGGTTCGCCAGCACGCAGCCGGCCGAGCCGGCGCCGACCACGATGTAGTCATAGGTTTCGGCGGAAGCGGGGAGGGCGTCGGTCACGGCAGGCACCTGGCAGTATCACGGGGGGACTGCGATAAAGCCGCCCGCCTTCCCGCGCGGCAAGCCGAAATCCCGCGCAAGGGCTGTTCGCTTATGGGCGGTAGTGCGCCCTCCCATGCCGTCATCCCGGACGCCGCGCAGCGGCGAGCCGGGATCGTCCGCCGTCCGGTTTCCGCGATCCCGGCGCTTCGGCTTCGCCTGCGGCCGGGATGACGCTCTTCTGTCCCTACTGCTTCAGCTTGCTGGCGAACAGGCCGATGGTCTTCACATAGACCTCCGCCTTGTTCCAGCCGAGCAGCGCCTGATAATTCGGCTCGCCCGGCCCCCAGCCGGCACCGGGGCGCCAGCCATGGCCGCGCAGATAATTGGCGGTGGAGGCCAGCACGTCCGGGGCGCTGCGCACGAGGTCGGCGCGGCCATCGCCGTCGAAATCGACCGCGTATTTCACATAGGACGAGGCGAGGAACTGGGTCTGGCCGATCTCGCCGGCCCAGGCGCCGCGCATTTCGTCGAGGGTCAGGTCGCCATGCTGGTAGATGCGCAGCGCGTCGAGCAACTGGCCTGTGAAGAAATCGGAGCGCCGGCAGTCATAGGACAGGGTGGCGAGCGAGCGCAGGATCGGCATCTTGCCCTTGTTGACGCCGTAATCGGTCTCCAGCCCCCAGATCGCCACCAGCACCTCGCCGGGCACGCCATAGCGTTGCTCGATGCGGGCGAGGGTGGAAGCGTATTGCTGCATCTTCTTCTTGCCGGTGGCGATGCGCCCGGCGCTGATGCGGCTGGCGGCGAACTGCTCGAAGCTCACCTTGAAGTGCTTCTGGTTGCGGTCGAGCCGAATCACCGTGGTGTCGTAGGTCACCCCGTCCAGCGCCCGCAGCGCGGCGGGCGAAATGCCCTGCGCCTGCGCCTCCCGCTTGAAGGCCGGCAGCCAGGCGGCAAAGCCTGAGGCGTCATTGCCGCAGGTCGCTGCCTGCGCCGAGGCGAGCGCCACGGGAACAAGACACAGGGCGGCGATGCCACCCCGCCAGAACCGCTTGAACATGCCTGCGCTCATCCTCATCCCCCACCTGTCGCCATGTCCCAGCATGACGCAGGCGAGTGAACGGGTGGTTTCACCTTGGCGTCAACAGCGGCCCGGCACCGGTCAAATGCCGATCCGCCCGAAACCCGGCAGCTTGATGCCCGGCCGGCGCAGGTCGAGCCCGGCGACGGCGCCGAGGAAATTGACCTCGATGCCCTCCACCCAGGCGACGGTCAGCCCGAGATAGCCGTCGAGCGTCACCCGGAGGCCGGTGCGCGAGGGCGCGAGCCCGAACCAGCCGCCATCGACGGGATAATCCTTGCCGATGGCGGTGGGCGGCAGGGTGACGCCGAGTTCCGGCACCTGGCCGATCACATGGGCAATGAAGCTGTTGGAGTTCGGCCCCGGCCACACATGGTAGTCGCCGGCCTTGCCATAGGGATAGGAGGCGACCGCCGCCCGCAGCTTCGGAATCAGCCGCTCGGCCTCCTCGCCCGTGGCCTCGAACACGATCTCCGGGTCGTTGCCATACCAGCGCCCGTCCGGCGCATAGCCATTGTGGCGGATCGGCCGGCCCCAGCCGACCTTGTCGTAGCGCTCATAGGCCCCCGCGCCCGGCTCCTTGAACACGAGCCAGCTATGCACGGCGAAGATGCCGCGCCAGCGCCCGACGCGGGCGGCATAGATGCGCACCATCGCTTGCGGGTGGGCATCGGCCGCCGGCAGCGTGCCGGTGCTGGACCAGTCGGCGCTGCCCCAGCTGCGCGACCAGTCGGCCGTCTGCCACTGCACCAGCGCATGCGCGCCGAGCGGCAGGATGAAGAGCAACAGGAAACCGAGGAGCATGAGACGGAGGGCTTTCAGCATCGGCCGCGAACATGGCTTCCAAGCCTCGGAATTTAAAGGGGAAGCACCGGCCGCGCGCGAAAACGTGTCCACGCCGTCCGCCTTTGCCGCTGCCGCGCGCGGCGCCGCTGTCTTGCGCGCGTCGCCCCATAGGGGTCAGATGGCGCGGCATGCGCATCGAAAGGGGAGGCGGCATGGACGGCGGAACCAGCTTCTTCGGCGAGCTTCTCGGCAGCATTGCCGAGCGCGGACGTGCGCTGCTGGACCTTGGCCGTGAGCGCCGACCCACCGGCGAGGCCCGCACCGCCAGCGTCGCCGAACTGTGCGAGCGGCTGCTCTCCGGGCAGGGGGAAGCCTCCGGCGTCGCGCTGGCGCAGGAGATTCTCGCCGCCTATGCCGGGCTGCGCAGCGGCGAGCGCATCGCCTTCTTCGAGACGCTGGCGCATGATTTCGGCCCCGATGCCGCCCGGCTGGACAAGGCGCTGGCGGCGCACGCCGCCCATCCCGGCGCGCGCAGCGTGGCGGAGATTCACTTTGCCAGCGAGCCGCGCCGGCAGGAACTGATCCGCCGCTTCAACCTTGCCCCCGGCGCCACCGCCCGGCTGGTGGCGATGCGGGCCGATCTTCTCGGCTTCCTGCGCCGCCGCCCCGATCTCGCCGAAGTCGACCGCGACTTCGTTCATCTCTTTGCTTCCTGGTTCAATCGGGGGTTCCTCGTGCTGCGCCGGATCGATTGGTCGACCCCCGCCAATGTCCTGGAAAAGATCATCCGCTACGAGGCGGTGCATGAGATCCGCGACTGGAACGATCTGCGCGCCCGCGTCGACTCACCCGACCGGCGCTGCTACGCCTTCTTCCACCCCGCGCTGGTGGACGAGCCGCTGATCTTCGTCGAAGTGGCGCTGACCCGCGAGACGCCTTCCGCCATCGCGCCGATCCTCGACACGGCGCGCACGCCGCTGGCACCGGAGAGCGCGCGTACCGCCGTGTTCTATTCCATCTCCAACTGCCAGACCGGGCTCGGCGGGGTCAGCTTCGGCAATTTCCTCATCAAGCAGGTGGTGGCGGAAATCTCCCGCGAATTTCCCAATCTGAAGGAGTTCGTCACCCTCTCCCCCGTGCCCGGCTTCCGCGCCTGGGTGGAGGGGCAGCTCGCCGACCCCGCCTCCACCGTTCTCACGGCGGAGCAACGCAGCGCGCTCGCCGGCCTTGCGGCGAAGGAGACGCCCGATGCCCCGGCACGCGAGGCGCTGCGCCCGGTGATCGAGGCGCTGGCGGCGCATTACTTCCTGATCGCACGTTCTCCGAAGGGCAAGCCGTTGGACCCGGTGGCGCGTTTCCATCTCGGCAATGGCGCGCGGCTGGACCGGATCAACCCGTTCGGCGACCTGTCGGCGCGCGGCATGGCGCAGTCCTACGGGCTGATGGTCAATTACCGCTACATCGCCGAGGACATCGAGAAGAACCACGAGGCGTTCTTCGACCGCGGCACCATCGTCGCCAGTTCGCAGGTGCGCAAACTCGCCCGCGCCGAGGAGACGCCGAAGCCGCCGGCGCTGCGCGAGGTGGCCGGTTAACGAAAGGCGGCACCCGCCCCGCGCGCTTGACAGGGCGGCGGCCCTTATGCCCGATGCCCGCAGGCGGACCGGCGGGGGCTCGCCGGGCAGGCGGAGCGTTCCATGCGGTTTCTACCCCATCTCCTCAAGCGGTTCGTCCATAAGGGCCAGCTGACGGTCATCGAGCCCAATGGCACGCGCACCGTCTTCGGCAGCGGCGAGGACGGGCCGAATGTGGTGATGCGGCTGAAGGACGAAAAGCTCGACCGCGAGCTGTTCTTCAACCCCGAACTCGTGTCGGCCGAGGCCTATATGGACGGCCGCCTGACCTTCGAAGACGGCTCGACGGTCTACGACTTCCTCATGCTGTTCTCGGTCAACCGGCGCGGCCTCGCCTCGCATCCGGTGCAGCAGGCGTTGCGGCGCTCCTGGCGCGCGCTCAAGCGCTGGCACCAGTCGAACCCGCTGGGCCGCTCGGCCAGCAACGCCCAGAGTCATTACGACCATCCGCCCGAGTTCTACCGGCTGTGGCTGGATTCGCGCATGATCTATTCCTGCGCCTATTTCCCCACCCCCGACGCCTCGCTGGAAGAGGCGCAGGAAGCCAAGCTGCGCCACATCGCCGCCAAGCTGAAGCTGGAACCCGGCATGCGGGTGGCCGAGATCGGCTCGGGCTGGGGCGCGCTCGCCATCTATCTCGCCGAGCTCGGCGTGCATGTCACCGCCATCAACGTCGCCACCGAACAGCTCGCCGAATCGAAGAAGCGCGCCGAGGCGGCCGGCGTCGCCGACCGCATCACCTTCTTCGAGCGCGACTATCGCGAACTCACCGGCCGCTTCGACCGCATCGTCTCCGTCGGCATGATGGAGCATGTCGGCGTCAATCATTTCGACGACTATTTCAACACCATCAAGCGGCTGCTGGCGCCGGGCGGCTTCGCCATGATCCACGCCATTGGCCGCATGTCGCCGCCCGGCTCGACCGCGCCGTTCATCCGCAAATACATCTTCCCCGGCGGCTATGTGCCGGCCATGTCTGAAGTGTTCACCTCGCTGGAGCGGGTGGGGCTGTGGACGGCCGATTGCGAGATCCTGCGCCTGCACTATTACTGGACCATCCGCCACTGGCGGCAGAACTTCGAGGCCAAGCGCGGCGAGGTCGTGGCAATGATGGGCGAGCGCTTCGCCCGCATGTGGGAGTTCTACCTCGTCGCGGTGGAACTCGGCTTTCTGCACGGCTCGAACATGGTGTTCCAGCTCCTGCTGTCCAATGAACGCGACGACGTGCCGGTCATCCGCGACTTCATCACCGATGGCGAAAGGGCGCTGGCGGCGCGGCCGGTGCCCTAGGCGGGAAAGATTTGGCGGACGGAGCGGGGAACCCGGCGAGGGGTATTGCGTTCTCCGTAGCTACTGACCGCCTGTGAAAGCCAAAAGTTCCCGTATGCCCCTCGCTCCGTGTCGTCCGTCGCCCCGTTCGCGGCCTCGCCGCCCTGGTCCGAAGCCCTTGGCGGCGGGCATGTTCCTCCCCGCTTCCGGCCTCACCGGCCCGGCCGCGCGTGCGAAGGCCGGGGCGCTTCATGTCGGCGGGTGAGCGGGTCGATCTTTCCAATTGCGATCGCGAGCCGATCCACATTCCCGGCAGCGTGCAGTGCCATGGCTGCCTCATCGCCTGCGATCCGCAGGGCGGGGTGGTGCAGCGCCATTCCAGCAATGCGGCCGAGATGCTCGCCCTGACGGGGGAACTCATCGGCCGCGATCTCGCCGACCTGCTCGGTCCGCACGCCGCCACCCGCATCCGCGAGGCGCTGGCGCGCGGCTCGGACCCGTCCTCGCCGGCGCTGCTGTTCAATGTCGAACTGGCGTCCGGCGGGCACTTCGACGTGTCCGCCCATGTGTTCAAAGGTGTCAGCCTCATCGAATTCGAGGTCGCCTCGGCGGAGGACGGACCGGCGCTGGACCTCGCGCGCTCCATGTTCGCCCGCGTGCGCGGCGAGAAGGACATCGACAAGCTGCTCGAACATTCCTCTCGGCTGATCCGCAGCCTGCTCGGCTATGACCGGGTGATGATCTACCAGTTCGCCGAGGACGGCGCCGGGCAGGTGGTGAGCGAGGACAAGCGCGAGGATCTGGAGAGCTTCCTGCACCAGTGGTTCCCCGCCAGCGACATTCCCCAGCAGGCGCGCACGCTCTATGTCCGCAACATCGTCCGCGTCATCGGCGATGCCAATGGCGACCGCTGCCCGCTGGTGCCGGAGGAAACCCCGCTCGACGACCCGCTGGACCTGTCCTTCGCGCATCTGCGCTCGGTATCGCCGATCCATCTCGAATATCTGCGCAATATGGGGGTGGCCGCCTCCATGTCGATTTCGGTCATCGTCGACGGCCAGCTCTGGGGCCTGGTGGCGTGCCATCACTATGCGCCGCGCGTGCTGCCGATGGCGGAGCGGGTGGCGGCGGAGATGTTCGGCGCCTTCTTCGCCCTGCATCTGCAGGCGCTGAAGCAGAAGCGCACGCTCGATGTCGCCACCATGGCGCGCCGGGCGCTCGACCGCGTGCTGCGCCTGGCCTCGCAGGAAGAGGATATTGGCGATCTTCTGCGCACCAATCTCGCCGATTTCGCCAAGCTGATGCCGTGCGACGGCATCGGCCTGTGGCTCGGCGGGCAGTGGAGCGCGGAAGGCGCGGTGCCGCCGGCCGCCGACATTCCCGGCCTCGCCAATTTCATCGGCGAGCGGGCCGAGGGCAAGGTGTGGGCGAGCCACGAACTCTCCGCCCTCTGGCCGCGGGCGGAAGCGTTCTGCGCCGAGGCCTCCGGCGTGCTGGCGCTGCCGCTGTCGCAGCTGCCGCGCGACTATCTCCTGTTCTTCCGCAAGGAGATCGTCCACACGCTGGACTGGGCCGGCCGGCCGGAAAAGACCTATGAGACCGGCCCGCTCGGCGACCGGCTGACCCCGCGCAAGAGCTTCGCCATCTGGAAGGAGACGGTGCGCGGCAAGGCGAGCCCGTGGACCGAGGCCGACCGCGAGATCGCCGAAGCGGCGCGCTCCACGCTGGTGGAAATCGTGCTGCGCCATAATGAGCTGATGGCCGATGAGCGCGACAAGGCCGACACCCGCCAGCGCCTGCTCAATGAAGAGCTGAACCACCGGGTGAAGAACATTCTCGCGGTCATCAAGTCGCTGGTGGAGCACTCGCTGCGCGACGGCCGCAGCACGCAGGATTATGTCGATAGCCTGCGCGGCCGGGTTCAGGCGCTCGCCATCGCCCATGACCAGGTGGTCCGCGGGGCCGGCGGCGGCTCACTGGGCGATCTTCTGCGCGCCGAACTCTCGCCCTATGGCGGCGACGGGTCCCGGCTGACGCTGAGCGGCCCCACGGTGTGGCTGGATGCGCGCGCCTTCTCGGTCATGGCGCTGGTGCTGCACGAACTCTCCACCAACGCCGCGAAATATGGCGCGCTGTCGCGTCTCGGCGGGCGGCTGGAAGTGACATGGCGCGTCACCCCGGAGGGCGATTGCGAGGTGGTGTGGCGCGAACAGGGCGGGCCCGACGTGGTTGCCACCGGAAGGCGCGGCTTCGGCATGGCGTTGATCGAGCGCAGCGTGCCCTATGATCTCGGCGGCACCAGCCGGCTGGAATTCGCCCCCAGCGGCCTCGTTGCGCATCTGTGCCTGCCGGCCCGCCATATCTCCACCTCGTCGGGCGAGGCGGGGGAGGGGGCCGAGGGCGAGGGGCTCGGCGCCGCCCCGGAGCAGCCGGAGCCATTGTCGGAACTGGGCGTGCTGCTGGTGGAAGACCAGATGCTCATCGCCATGGATGTGGAGATGATGCTGAACGATGCCGGTATCGACAATGTGGTGACGGCGCCTTCCGCCGCCGAGGCGCTGCGCCGCCTGCAGGACTTCACGCCCGATGTGGCGGTGCTCGATGTCAATCTCGGCGCCGGCACCTCGGCCCCGGTGGCGCAGGAACTGCAGCGGCTCGGCGTGCCCTTCCTCTTCGCCACCGGCTATGGCGACCGTTCGATGATCCCGGCGGGTTGCGAAAGCGTGCCGGTGCTGCCCAAGCCCTATGAGAGCGAACCGTTGCTGAAGGCGCTGCGCGAGATCTGGGAGCGCCGGGCGGCCTGACCTCTAGCCGCGCGGCTGATGGACGGCCGCAGCACCCATTCTAGAGTGCGATCCGATCAGATTGAATCAATCTGATCGGTAAATCGCCCTCTAACTCTAAGATAGAGAACGCGTTATCCGATCAGCTTGCGATGCAAGCTGATCGGCGCGTGCTCTAGCCGCGCGCGGCGGGCTTCTCGACCGGCTCCGCGCCGTAATAGGCGAGGAAGATCGCCACGGCCCGGTCCACCGTGGCCTCGATCTGCGCCGGGCTGGGCTGCTGCTCGGTGCCGAACAGCAGGCCCTTCACCTGATTGCTCTGGCACAGGTTGAAGAACACATAGGCGGCGGCGAGATCGTCGTCGATGGCGAGCCGGCCGAGATCGGCCTGCTGGCGCAGCAACTCGCCCAGCCGCTGGCCGCCATGGCAGGGGCCGGCCTCGAAGAAGGTGCGGCCCACGCGCGGAAACCGCTCCGCCACCGCCATCACCATGCGCACCAGCCTTATATGGTCCGGCTGCACCATCATGGTCATGAAGGAAATGCCGATCCGCCGCAGCAGGCTCGCCACATCGTCGATCGAGGGGTCGACCACGAACAGGTGTTCGGCGGAGCGGGCGCGGTCATTGTGCACCAGCGCCTCGAACAGCTCTTCCTTGCTATTGAAATAGACATAGATCGTCGCCTTGGAGACGCTGGCCGCCTTGGCCACCTCGTCCATGCTGGCGGCGTCGAAGCCCTTTTCGAAAAAGACCTTCCGCGCGCCGTCGATGATGTCGCGGCGCTTGGACGATTCCGGCTCGGTGCGCGCAGGCGCGGCGGGCGTTTCGATGTCGATCATGCTCATGGCTATCCCCAGCCCCCTGATAGGGCGCGCGGAGCGCTGTTGTCAAAGCTCTTGACTAAACTGTTTAGTTTGATATGTAAAGCGTCAGAGTGAACTGAACGGTTTAGTTACGTTACGGAGGGTGGCATGGCGCAGGCTGAGATCAAGGCACTGCCGGAGGCGGCGGGAAGGCAATCCGCCGAGCCGATCCCGCTCACCGCGCGCAAGCCGGCACCGGACGCCGCCGCGCCCGTCGCGCCGTCCACTGACGCGGCCCCCAAGCCGCCGCGCTCGCGCAAGAAGCTGATCCTTGGCGCGATCCTGCTCGCCGTGCTGGCGGGCGGGGGCTTTTATGGCGCCGATTGGTGGCGGGTGGGCCGGTTCATGGTCTCCACCGACGATGCCTATGTCGGCGCGGACACCTCGATCCTCGCCGCCAAGGTGGCCGGCCATATCGTCGCGCTCGATGTCGAGACCAACCAGAACGTCAAGGCCGGCGATGTCATCGCCCGCATCGACGATGGCGACTACCGGCTCGCCCTCAAGGCGGCGGAGGACAAGATCGCCACCCAGCAGGCGACGATCGACCGCTATGGCCAGCAGATGGAGGCGGCGCGGGCGGAGATCGACCAGGCGCAGGCCGAACTGACCTCGCAGCAGGCGGAACTTCAGCGCGCCGATCTCGAACTCACCCGCCAGACCCAGCTGATGAAGGACCAGTTCTCCAGCCGCGCCACGCTGGAGACCGCGCGCGCCGATCGCGACAAGGCGCAGGCCGCCGTCGATGCCGCCAAGGCGAAGGTGGTCTCGGCGCAGGCCAATGTCGCCGTGCTCGACGCCCAGCGTACCGAGGCGCTGCGCACGCTCGACGAGCTGAAGACCGCCCGCGAGCAGGCCCAGCGCGACCTCGACTTCACCCTCGTCAAGGCGCCCTTCGATGGCGTCGTCGGCAATCGCGCGGTGCAGGTGGGGCAATTGGTGCAGGCCGGCACGCGCATCGCCGCGCTGGTGCCGATGGCGCAGGTCTATGTCGACGCCAATTTCAAGGAGACGCAGCTCGGCCGGCTGCATCCCGGCCAGAAGGTCGATGTCGAGGTCGACGCCTATCCCGACGAGACCTTCCATGGCCGCGTGGTCAGCGTCGCCCCGGCCTCCGGCTCGGTGTTCAGCCTGCTGCCGCCGGAGAACGCCACCGGCAATTTCACCAAGATCGTCCAGCGCGTCCCGGTGCGGATCGAGCTGGATGAGGCGGCCCGCGACAAGGCGGAGCTGCGCCCGGGCATGTCGGTGGTCGCCACCGTCGACACCCGCGGCTGAGCCTTCAGGAGGCGCGCATGTCCGACATCACAGCAACGCCCGGCGCCGCGCCCCGCGCCGCCGCCAGCGAGGGGAGGCGCATGTTCGCCTTCCTGTGCATGGTGTTCGGCATGTTCATGGCGATCCTGGACATCCAGATCGTCTCCGCCTCGCTGTCCGAAATTCAGGCCGGCCTCGCCGCGTCGTCCGACGAAATCTCCTGGGTGCAGACCAGCTACCTCATCGCCGAGGTGGTGATGATTCCGCTGTCCGGCTTCCTGTCGCGGGCGCTGTCCACGCGCTGGCTGTTCGCCGCCTCGGCGGTGGGCTTCACCGTGATGAGCTTCATGTGCGCCACCGCGACCTCGATCAACCAGATGATCGTCTATCGCGCGCTGCAGGGCTTTCTCGGCGGCGGCATGATCCCGACCGTGTTCGCCGCCGCCTATTCCGTGTTTCCGCGCGAGAAGCAGGGCGTGGTGGCGCCGCTCATCGGCCTGGTGGCGACGCTGGCGCCGACCATCGGCCCGACCATTGGCGGCTATCTCACCGACCTGTTCTCCTGGCACTGGCTGTTTCTGGTCAACATCATCCCCGGCATCTTCGTCGTCATCACCACGGTAACGCTGGTGGATTTCGACGAGCCGGACCTCGCTCTGCTCGACCGCTTCGACTGGTGGGGCCTGCTGTTCATGGCCGGCTTTCTCGGCAGCCTCGAATTCGTGCTGGAGGAGGGGCCGACCAATGACTGGTTCGAGGATGAGTGGATCCTCATCTTCGCCGTGCTCGGCGCGGTGTCGGCGGTGGCGTTCTTCGCCCGCGTCTTCATTTCCCGCGAGCCGGTGGTCGATCTGCGCGCCTTCGCCAACCGCAATTTCGCCGTCGGCTCGGCTTTCAGCTTCGTGGTCGGCATCGGGCTGTACGGGCTGACCTATCTCTACCCGCTCTATCTCGCCCGGGTGCGGGGCTATTCGGCGCTGATGATCGGCGAGACGATGTTCGTCTCCGGCCTCGCCATGTTCCTGTGCGCGCCCATCGCCGGCCGGCTGATGAGCAAGGTCGATCCGCGCGCCATGATCGCCTTCGGCTTCGCCGCCTTCGCGGTGGGCACGTGGCAGGTGACGGGACTGACCAAGGACTGGGATTTCTGGGAGCTGCTGGTGCCGCAGATCCTGCGCGGCGTCGGCATCATGATGGCGATGATCCCGATCAACAACATCTCGCTCGGCACCCTGCCGCCGGACCAGCTGAAGAACGCCTCCGGCCTGTTCAACCTGATGCGCAATCTCGGTGGCGCGGTGGGGCTCGCCCTCATCAACACCGTGCTCAACGACCGCTGGGACCTGCACCTCGCCCGCCTGCACGAGAATGTGCAATGGGCGAATGCGACGGCGGTGGATCGGCTCGATTCCATGACCCGCGCGCTCTCCGCCCTCGGTTCGGACGCCGGGACGGCGGCGCTGAAGCGGCTGGCGGGGCAGGTGCGCATCCAGGCCGAGGTGATGGCGTTTTCCGACGTGTTCCTCGTGCTCACCGTGCTGTTCGTCGCCCTGTTCTTCGCCGCCCCGCTGCTGCGCCGTCCGACGCACAAGGTGGAGGGCGGGCACTGAAGTCTGCGCTTCCCCGTCCGGCCGCACGGACGTGACGGGGTCGAACGTCATGGCCGGGCGAGGCCCGGCTGCCGCACCCTCGGGAGGCCGCCCCCTCCACCCGAAGGCGCGCGGCTAGGCGCCCGCCCGGCCATGACGCACTCGCCCCCCGCAGGCGCGAGCCCGAGGCGCCGCTTACCCCCGCCCTTGCCGTTTCCCCCGCGCTCGGCTATGACCTTGCGCCAGAGCAACCTCGCGAGAGCCGAGCCGTGACGAATTCGTCCGCCCGCCGTTCTTCCGCGACCCCGACCGCGCTGCGGTTTGCGGGGAAGGTTCTCCTTGCGTCCGGGCTCCTTCTTCTTAGCCGCCCCTGAGGGCCGGCCGGGCTTCGCGCCTGGGCGCTCAGGGGATGACGCCTCCCGCCACACTGTCAGACAGGCAACGGACGATGCCGCACGGGCCAGAAGGCCCTGCCGCTCCCGGTGCCGGAGCCGAGAAGGAAGCCCACATGTCCACCCCTCATGACCGCGTCGTCATTTTCGACACCACCTTGCGCGACGGCGAGCAGTGCCCCGGCGCCTCGATGACGCTGGAAGAGAAGCTGGAAGTCGCCGATCTGCTCGACACGATGGGCGTCGATGTGATCGAGGCCGGCTTCCCCATCGCCTCCAACGGCGATTTCGAGAGCGTCGCCGAGATCGCCCGCCGCACCAAGCGCGCGGTGATCGCCGGCCTCGCCCGCGCCATCCCCGCCGATATCGCCCGCGCCGGCGAGGCGGTGAAGTTCGCCCAGCGCCCGCGCATCCACACCTTCGTCTCCACCTCGCCGATCCATCTCGAACACCAGATGCGCAAGACGCAGGATCAGGTGATCGACATCATCACCGCGACGGTGACGCAGGCGCGCAACCTCGTCGACAACATCGAATGGTCGGCGATGGACGCCACCCGCACGCCCATCGACTATCTCTCCCGCTGCGTCGAGACGGCGGTGAAGGCCGGCGCCACCACCATCAACCTGCCGGACACGGTGGGCTATGCCACCCCGTCGGAATATGAGGCGATGTTCCGCCAGGTGCGCGCCTACATCCTCGACCGCGTGCCGAATGGCGAGCAGATCATCTTCTCCGCCCATTGCCATGACGATCTCGGCCTCGCCGTGGCGAATTCGCTGGCGGCGCTCAACGGCGGCGCGCGGCAGATCGAATGCACCATCAACGGCCTCGGCGAGCGCGCCGGCAATGCGGCGCTGGAAGAGGTGGTCATGGCCATCCGCACCCGTGGCGACGTGCTGCCCTATGCCACCGGCATCGAGAGCACCATGCTGACCCGCGCCTCCAAGCTGGTCTCGGCCGTCACCTCCTTCCCGGTGCAGTACAACAAGGCCATCGTCGGCCGGAACGCCTTCGCGCATGAGAGCGGCATCCACCAGGATGGCATGCTCAAGAACAACACCACCTACGAGATCATGACCCCCGACAGCGTCGGCGTGTCCAAGACCTCTCTGGTGATGGGCAAGCATTCCGGCCGCGCCGCCTTCCGCGACAAGCTGAAGGCTCTGGGCTACGAGCTGGGCGAGAACGCGCTGAACGACGCTTTCAGCCGCTTCAAGGAACTCGCCGACCGCAAGAAGGTGGTCTATGACGAGGACATCGAGGCGCTGGTCGATCACGAGATCGCCGCCGCCCATGACCGCATGAAGCTCGTTTCGCTCAGCGTCATCGCCGGCAGCCACGGCCCGCAGCGCGCCACCATGAAGATGAAGGTGGACGGCATCCTCGTCACCGAGGAATGCGAGGGCAATGGCCCGGTGGATGCGGTGTTCAACTGCATCAAGGCCATCGTCCCGCATGAGGCGAAGCTGGCGCTCTATCAGGTCCACGCGGTGACCGAGGGCACGGACGCGCAGGCCGAAGTCTCGGTGCGGCTGGAAGACGGCGACAAGGCGGTGACCGGGCGCGGTTCCGACCCCGACACGCTGGTCGCCTCGGCGCAGGCCTATATCATCGCGCTCAACAAGCTGGCGACCAAGCGCGGCAGCCTGAACGCTCAGGCGCAGCCGGCGGCGGAATGAACGGCCGCCGAAGGGTGTGATTTAAGGAAAGAGCCCCGGCACCGCCGGGGCTCTTTTGTTTCAACGGCATGCCTGTCGGAGCCGCCAGCCCCGGCAAGCTCCGGTGGCCCTTGCCGGGAATGTCCGTCGTTCCGGTCGAGGCTCGCGCTTACTGCGCGCCGGGCGGCACGGGCGGCTGCCCGGGGCCACCCGGACCTCCCGGGCCACCCGGACCGCCCGCCCCGCCGCCGGGCGGGCGCGGCTGGCCCTGCGGCGGACGCGCGGGCCGGTTCGGACCGGGCTGGCCCTGCGGGGGACGGGCCTGCTGTGCCCCCGGCTGCTGCGGCGGCTTCTGCTGACGCTGCTGCATCTGCTGCTGCCTCTGCTCTTGCCGCTGCTGCTGCCGGGCGCGCTGCTGTTCCTGCTGGGCGTCCTGCTGCTGCTGGCGCTGCTGCTGCCTGGCGCGCTGCTGCTCCTGCTGGGCCTCCTGCTTCTGCTGACGCTGCTGCTGGTTCTGCTGCTGCCGGGCGCGCTGCTGTTCCTGCTGAGCGTCCTGCTTCTGCTGACGCTCCTGCTGCTGCCGCTCGCGCACCTCCTGATTCCGCTTCGCCCGATCCGCATTGTTCAGCGGCGCCGGATTGGGGGCCGGTCGTGCCGCCGCCGGCGGCTGATCGGGTCCCGGGCGGGAGGAGGCAGGTGGGCTTTGCACCGCGCCGGGGGCCGCCGGAGCATTCGGCG
This sequence comes from Ancylobacter polymorphus, assembly GCF_022836935.1. NCBI lineage: Bacteria > Pseudomonadati > Pseudomonadota > Alphaproteobacteria > Hyphomicrobiales > Xanthobacteraceae > Ancylobacter > Ancylobacter polymorphus. Next base: position 2,850,623 of record NZ_CP083239.1, read on the forward strand.
CGGCACCGGGCGTAGCGGGGCCGCCGGGCCGGCCGGGGCTGGCGTCGGGGCCGTTATTCGGGCCGCCCGGACGGGGCGGCGTCGCTCCGGGCGCACCGGGACCGCCGGGCCGGCCGGGGCCGGCGTCGGGGCCGTTGTTCGGGCCGCCCGGACGGGGTGGCGTCGCTCCGGGCGCACCGGGGCCGCCGGGCCGGCCGGGGCCGGCGTCGGGGCCGTTATTCGGGCCGCCCGGACGGGGCGGCGTCGTTCCGGGCGCACCGGGGCTACCCGGCTGGCCGGCGCCAGCGTCGGGGCCGTTATTCGGGCCGCCCGGACGGGGTGGCGTCGCTCCGGGCGCGGCCGGTCCGCCGGGGCGACCGGGGCCGGCGTCGGGACCGTTATTCGGGCCGCCCGGACGGGGCGGCGTCGCTCCGGGCGCACCGGGGCCGCCGGGCCGGCCGGGTCCCACACCGGGAGCACCGGGGCCGCCGGGGCGCGGGCCGGGCTGGTTTTCCACCCGGTCCACCACACGCTGCGCCTTGGCGCGCTGTTCCGCGCGCAGCTTCTCATACACGGCGCGGCGCTGCTCCAGCGCCTCGCGCTGCTGGCGCTGGAACGCCTCGGCGCGCGCATCCGCTTGCCGCCGCTCTTCCAGCAGCCGGTCGGCCCGCTCGCGCTCCAGAAGCTGCACCTGCTGGCGGAAGCGGTCGGGGTTCTCGAAGCGGCGTTCGCGCAGATCGCGCCGGTTGTCGGGGGTGAGCACGTTGAGCAGCGCCGCCGAGGGCGCGAGCCAGCCCGGCACGTCGCGGTCCTCGCGCACATATTGCCGGATCAGCGGCCGCCGGTCGGGCTCGATCTCGCGCACATAGCGCGGCGGCGGGCCACGCCGGTCGCTGAAATCGAGGCGCGGCGCGAAGATGCCGAGCCGGCCGCCATTCCCATCGAAGAAAACATCGTCGCGATTGTCGACATAATAGACCTCGCGCGTCACCAGCCGCTCGCGCACCGGCGCGTCATAGACGCGGTAGCCGAAGCCGCGATTGACGTAATAGCCATCGTCCCAGCTCGGCTCATACGCATCCGGAGCCGCCTGGAGATAGATGTTGATCTGCGGGATCGGCGCGACATGGACGGCGATGTCCTCCGCCGCCATGTAGCGGTCCTCGACGAAGACCCAGCTTTCCGCCACGGGCGGGGCATAATGCGCGGGCCGGCCGACGGCATAGCCGGGACGGTCCGGTGCGATCGGCGCCCAGCCGGTGCGCCCGCCGCCGCGCCGCCACGTCACCCAGGCCGGCGCCCAGGTGTCGCCCGGCACCCAGAACCAGCCATAGGCGGGGTCATAACCCCAGCGGCCATAATGATAGGTCGCCCAGCCGAAGGGCTCATAGGATTCCCAGTACCAGCCATATTGCTCGGTCCACACCCAGCGCCCTTCCTGATAGGGGCGCCAGCCCGGGCCGACATCGCTGGGAATGAAGACATAGTCGTAATCGGGATGGGCGACCCAGGTGCCGAAGCGGCCCAGCTGGTCATAGAAAAGGTTCACGTCCATCGTCGCGGCGCCGCCCTGCGGGCCGGCCTGCGCCAGCCGGATCGGCGCGTTCTGCGCGAGGGCGGGCAAAGTGGCGACGCCGGCGAGAAGGCTCGCGCCGATTCCGGCGGCGAGCAGGGGGCGTGTCAGGCGAAGCATGGGGCACCTCCGGCAGCTTTGCGGTGGTCTTCAACGCCGCCGCCGCCGGAAGGTTTCAAATAATTGCGGCGTGTCTGGGTCGGGTCACCGGTGCAAAACGCAGCCGGCCAAGAAAGCGTCAAAAATATGATGCCGTCCTGTCTCGCGTCCTCTATCGCCAATGCAAGAAGTCGCAAGGTGAGCGGCGCGCTTATTTTCCGCCGGTGGCTTGCCGCCAGATAATATCCTGCAAGTTGCGAACCGTGTCGTGCGCTTCGCCCAGTGGAATGCCATCCAGCGCCGTCACCGGGCGGAGGAAGCGCACGGAATTGGTGAGGAACACCGCATCCGCCCCGCTGAGCGCCGCCGGCGCCAGCGGGCGCTCTTCCACCGCCAGCCCGAGCCGCGGCGCCGCCTCGATCACCAGCGCCCGCATGATGCCGGGCAGGCAGCCCTCGCTGAGCGCCGGCGTCACCAGCCGCCCGGCGATGAGCGCGAACACATTGGCGATGGTGGTGCAGGCGACGCGGCCGCGCGTGTTGAGCAGCAGCGCGTCGTCCCCCCCTGCCGCCGCCGCCTCGCGTGAGGCGAGGATGTGGTCGAGATAGCCCAGCGTCTTGAGGTTGGCGGTGGGCGAGAGCTCGTTGCGCCGCCCGCTGGCAGTGATCAGCCGCGCCGGCTGGCCGAGCAGGGCAGGGGACCAGGGCGCGCGCGTCACCACGACGGTCGGCGCCCCCGCGCTCGCCGGCCACAGGCCGCGCGCCGCCGTGCCGCGCGTTACCGTGGTGCGCAGAATGGCCGGCTCCGGCGTCACGGCCGCGTCCAGCGCCGCCTCGACCGCCGCCGCCTCAAGGGCGATGCCGATCCGCTGCGCCGCCGCCACCAGCCGGCCGACATGGCGGTCGCGGGCGAAGACGGCGCCCTCCAGCGCCAGCGCGGTGTCGAACACCCCGTCGCCGAGGGTGAAGCCGCGATCCTCGACACTGATCAAGGTCATCGCACGCTGCCGCCATCACCTCTCCCCGTGGGGGAGAGGTCGGCGCGCAGCGCCGGGTGAGGGGAAGCCGACGGGGCCAGCGGCCCCTCACCCCAGCCCTCTCCCCCACGGGGAGAGGGAGACTGACGCGCCAATTTCAGGAAATTGCCCAGCAGCGCGTAGCCATCCGGGGTCAGCACCGATTCCGGGTGGAACTGCACGCCATAGGTCGGGTGGGTGCGATGGGCGAGGCCCATGATCTCGCCATCCTCGCTCCAGGCGGTGGCGACCAACGGCCCGCCCGCGTCCAGCTCCACCGCCAGCGAATGGTAGCGCCCGGCCGGCAGCGGCGAGGGCAGGCCGGCAAACACATCCGTGCCGGCATGGCGCAGCCGCGAGGCGCGCCCGTGCATCGGCTCCTTCGCCCGCACCACGCGCCCGCCAAAGGCCTGGCCGATGCATTGATGGCCGAGGCAGATGCCGAGGATGGGCAGCTTTCCCGAAAGCGCCCGCACCGCCTCCAGCGAGATGCCGGCCTCGTTCGGCGAACAGGGGCCGGGCGAGATCACCAGCGCCTCCGGCGCCCGCGCCTCGATGGACGCAAGGTCCAGGGCGTCGTTGCGGGCGACCTCCACCTCTTCGCCGAGCTCGGTGAGATAGCGGGCGACGTTGAAGACGAAGCTGTCGTAATTGTCGATCAGCAGGATCACGGCGCCGCCCCCTCGGTGAAGGCGCGGAACAGCCGCTCGGCCTTGGTCAGGCTTTCCGCATGTTCGGCGGCAGGGTCGGAGAGGGTGGTGATGCCGCCGCCGACGCCGAAGCTGGCGCGTCCGCCTTCCACCGTCACCGTGCGGATGGCGATGTTGAAATCCATGGCGCCGTCGAAGCCGATAGTGCCGATGGAGCCGCAATAGACCCCGCGCGGCCGGCCTTCCAGTTCGCGGATGATTTCCATGGCGCGGATCTTCGGCGCCCCGGTGATCGAACCGCCGGGAAAGGAGGCGGCCATCAGATCCAGCCCATCGCAGCCCTGCTTCAACTCGCCTGTGACCACCGAGACCAGGTGGTGGACATTGGCATAGGTCTCCAGCCCGCACAGGCGCGGCACCTTCACCGTGCCGGGCCGGCACACGCGCGAGAGATCGTTGCGCAGCAGGTCGACGATCATCACGTTCTCGGCGCGGTCCTTCTCGCTGGCGGCGAGCGCACGGCCGCGAAAGGCGTCGAGCGTCGGCTCCACCGAGCGCGGCAGCGTGCCCTTGATCGGGCGCGTCTCCACCTCGGCGCCGATAAGCTTGACGAAGCGCTCCGGCGAGGAGGAGGCGATGACACGGTCGTCATTGACGATCAGCGCCGCGAAGGTGGCGGGGTTGGCGCGGCGCAGCTGGTCATAGAGGGCGAAGGGGTCGACGGCGCCGACCTCCGCCTCGAAGCGCTGGGTGAAATTGGCCTGGAAAATATCGCCGGCGCGGATGTAGTCGATCACCCGGGCGACGGCGCGGCAATAGCTCTCCGCGTCGAAATTGGAACGCCAGTCGCGCGCGCGCACCGGCGCGCCCAGCGGGGCTTCCGGCGCCGCCAGCCGGGCGCTGGCGTCGTTCAGCCGTTCGCGGGCGCGGCGGGCGCGGCGGGCGGGGTCCGCCTCCGGCCAGCCGGTGGAAATGAGAAAGGCCCGTTCCGCCACCACGTCGAAGGCGGCGACGAGATCGTAGAAGCCGAGGTCGATTTCCGGCCCCTCGCCGGGCTCGGCCTGCGGGGTGGGGAAGCGGTCGAACAGCCGGCCGGCTTCATAGGCGATATAGCCCGCCGCCCCGGCCTGAAAGCCGGCCTCGCCCGGCAGTCGGGGCTGGGCGTAGGTTTTCAGCCTTGCGCGCAGCGCCTCCAGCGGCGTCGCGTCTTCGCGCGTCCCGTTCCAGTGCGCGATACCGCCCTCGCTACGGAAACGGCCGAAAGGTTCGGCCATGACATAGGACCAGCGCCCGAGCACGGGGTGGCGCATGGCACTGTCGAGAAAGGTCAGGCCCGGCACCGGCACACCCTCGCGCGTGCCGAGCCGGCGCGCGGCCAGCCAGGGCTCCTGCCAGGCGATTTCGACAATGAGGGGAGGCGGCTCCTGAATCATGCGGCGAATATGGAACGTCGCGCGGCGGGTTCCTAGAGCGGTGATGCGCCCTCCGCCCGCCAACCGAGGATATCTCCGAGGCGTCACGCTTTCTAAGCCAAAGGGCCACTTGACGCTGCGTTGCGCGGGTGGTGGCCTAGTCTCCCAACAATACGGCGCCCGCGCGGACGGGCGACCGTGCAATCAAACAGGCTCAACACGTCTCGGGAGGGACATATGACGAACTTCAAGGGGGCGGCCACGGCCCTTGCGGCCTTGGCGCTGATGGCACTGCCTTTTGGCGCCGCGGTTGCGCAGGATTATCCCAACCGTCCGGTGACGATGGTGGTGCCGTTCGCCGCCGGCGGGCCGACCGACACGGTGGCACGGCTGATCGCGGAATCGATGTCGCGCACGCTCGGCCAGCAGGTGGTGGTGGAGAATGTCGGCGGTGCCGGCGGCACGCGCGGGGCCGGGCAGGTGGCGAAGGCCGCGCCCGACGGCTACACCGTGCTGCTGCACCATATCGGCCAGGCGACCTCGGCCACGCTCTACCGCAAGCTGCCCTACAACGTGCTCACCGATTTCGAGGAAGTCGGGCTCGTGACCGACGTGCCGATGACCGTCATCGGCAAATCGACGCTGGAGCCGAAGGATGCGGCCGAGCTGATCGCCTATGTGAAGAAGAACAAGGACGGCGTGATCTACGGCAATGCCGGCGTCGGCTCGGCCTCGCATCTGTGCGGCATGCTGTTCATGTCGGCGCTGGACACGCAGATGACCACCGTTCCCTATCAGGGCACGGGCCCGGCGATGAACGATCTCGTCGGCGGGCAGATCGACCTGCTGTGCGACCAGACCACCAACACGACCGGCCAGATCAAGGCCGGCAAGGTGAAGGCCTATGGCGTCACCACCAAGGCGCCGGTGAAGTCGCTGCCCAACATCCCGACCCTCGACTCCGCCGGCCTGCCCGGCTTCGAGGTGGCGGTGTGGCACGGCATGTACGCGCCCAAGGGCACGCCCAAGGCGGAGATCGACAAGCTCAACGCCGCGCTCGTCGCCGCGCTGCAGGACCCCAAGGTCATTTCCCGCTTCGCCGATCTCGGTACCGAGCCGGTGGCGCTGGACCGCGCCACGCCGGAAGTGCACCAGAAATATCTGGAAGCCGAAGTCGCCAAGTGGAAGCCGGTGATCGAGAAGGCCGGCGTCTTCGCCGACTGACGCCGCCGCAGTTCCGGCGCGCCCATGTGGCGCGCCGCTGTGGCGCGCCGCTGCGGCACGCGTTCCGCCCCTGCTTCCTGCCCCCGCTCTTGCCCGCCGGTCTGCCGCTCACCCCGGTGGGCCGGTCCCCCATCCGGCCGCTGGACACATCCCATGACACGTTTCGTCAAAAGCCCGAAGGAGGTCGCCAGCGGCTTCCTGCTGGTGCTCCTCGCCGCCTTCTTCGCCTGGCAGGCGATGGACCTGCCCATGGGCCGCGCCATCCGCATGGGGCCGGGCTACTTCCCGATGATCCTGGCCGGCCTGCTCGGCTTTCTCGGTCTCATCGTCCTCCTCACTGGACTCACACTCCACCCCGTGGCGGAGGAGGATGAGGGGCAGAAAATCGGGCTGAGCCGCTGGCCATGGGTGCCGCTGGGGCTGGTGACGCTCGCGGTGGTTGTGTTCGGCCTCGGCATCCGCCCGCTTGGCCTCGGCCCCTCCATGGGGCTGGCGGTGTTCCTCTCCACCCTCGCCAGCCGCAAGTTCCGCCTGACCACCGCGCTGCTCTCCTCCGCGATCATGGTGGCGTTCTCCTGGGCGGTGTTCATCAAGGGGCTCGGGTTGCCACTGCCCATGCTGGGCCCGTGGCTCGGCGGCTACTGAGGAGCGAACCCCATGGAAATCTTCGACAATCTCGCCCTCGGCTTCTCCGTCGCCGTCACCTTTCAGAACATTTTCTACTGCTTCATCGGCGTGCTGCTGGGCACGCTGATCGGCGTGCTGCCGGGCCTCGGCCCGGTGCCGACCATCGCCATGCTGCTGCCGATCACCTTCGGCCTGCCGCCGGTCTCCGCGCTGATCATGCTCTCGGGCATCTATTACGGCGCGCAATATGGCGGCTCGACCACGGCGATCCTGATCAATTTGCCGGGCGAAAGCTCCTCCGTCGTTACCGCCATTGACGGCTACCAGATGGCGCGCCAGGGCCGCGCCGGGGCGGCGCTCGCCACCGCCGCGCTCGGTTCCTTCTTCGCCGGCTCGGTCGCCACCTTCCTGCTCGCCGTCTTCGCCCCGCCGCTCGCCGACCTCGCGCTGAAATTCGGGCCGCCGGAGTATTTTGCGCTGATGGTTCTAGGGCTTGTGGCCTCCGTGGCGCTCGCCTCCGGCTCGGTGGTGAAGGCGCTGGCCATGGTGGTGCTCGGCATCCTGCTCGGTCTGTCGGGTCAGGATGTCTACACCGGTACGCCCCGTTTCACCTTCGACATGCTGGAACTCGCCGACGGCGTCGAATTCGTCGCGCTGGCCATGGGCGTGTTCGGCATTGGCGAGATCGTCCGCAACCTGGAGGATGAGCACACCCGTACCGTGCTGGTGCAGAAGGTGAAGGGTCTGCTGCTGACCAAGGACGACATCAAGCGCATCCTCGGTCCCATCCTCCGCGGCACCTTCCTAGGCTCCTTCCTCGGCATCCTTCCCGGCGGTGGGGCGATCCTGTCCTCCTTCGCCGCCTATTCGATCGAGAAGAAAATCTCCCGCCATCCCGAGAAGTTCGGCAAGGGCGCCATCGAGGGCGTGGCTGGGCCGGAAAGCGCCAATAATGCGGGTGCGCAGACCTCGTTCATCCCCATGCTCACCCTGGGTATTCCCTCAAATCCGGTCATGGCGCTGATGATCGGCGCGCTGATCATCCAGGGCATCGTGCCGGGCCCGAATGTGGTCAACGAGCAGCCGAACCTGTTCTGGGGCATCATCGCCTCGATGTGGATCGGCAATTTTATGCTGGTGGTACTCAACCTACCGTTGATTGGCATCTGGGTCCGGCTGCTCACCGTGCCCTACCACATCCTGTTCCCGCTCATCGTCGGCTTCTGCTGCATCGGCGTCTACAGCGTCAACAACAACGCCATCGACGTCTACACGATGGCGCTGTTCGGGGTGGTCGGCTACGTGCTGGTCAAGCTCGACTGCGAGCCGGCGCCGCTGCTGCTCGGCTTCATCATCGGGCCGATGCTGGAGGAATATCTGCGCCGCGCCATGCTGATCTCGCGCGGCGACCCGACCGTGTTCTTCACCCGGCCGATCTCCGCCACCATGCTTGGCCTCGCCATGCTTGCCCTCATCATCGTCCTCCTGCCCTCCGTCCGCAAAAAGCGCGAGGAAGCCTTCCAGGAATAAGCAGGGCGGTCCGCCGCGCCTGTGGATAGATCAGGAAGCTCACCTGACCCTATGGACACACCCCGGGGGCTCTGCTACACGACCCCCCGTCCGCAAGGCCACGGTCTGCGGCGGGGGCGCATAGCTCAGTTGGTAGAGCAGCTGACTCTTAATCAGCGGGTCCTAGGTTCGAGCCCTAGTGCGCCCACCAAATCCCGGTTCGCCGGCGACTGGTGGAAACCACGGCGAAGTCTCTTCGCCACCCCCTCTTCTTAATTTTACCGGTCATGATTATTTGACGGCATCGCGCGGCGACGCTCGTCGCTGGGACTTTCTCTTCCCTATCGGCCATGTGAAACGCACCGGGCGAGGCCGATCTATTGGCGGCGGCGCGGTGCGATCCAGGCCGCTTTGCTCAGGAGGGCGACATGATCGACCAGTCTTCCATGCTGTGTGCCCATTGCCAGCGCTGCGGGCGGCGCTCCGTACTGGGGCGTGTCGATGCGGCCACTCTCGCGCCGCCGACGGAGGGCGGCAACGCGCCGCGCCTTCGCTGCGACATGTGCGGCGGCCGGCAGGTGAAGCTGTTCAACGCTCAGGGCCCGGTGGAAATGCTGGCCTTTCTCAACGGACGCATGTGAGGGGGCCGTCGCCGGCCCGGCGTGAAGGCCGCGGCGAACGAATTGCGGCTTCGCGCGTTAGGCCTCGCAACAGCACAATCAGGCGAGGCAGGTCATGGAACATCCGAACAACGGTTATGGCGTATCGGGGGGAACCGGCGGCACGAATCCGGAGCGCAAGCCGGAGGGAGCGACGGCCCAACCCACTATGATCGGCGCGAACGCGTCGAAGGGACCCCGGGACCCCGGCAGCCGCTCGACCGCCTCCTTGTTCCCTCCGCGCCTTTATTCCTTCCAGGCGCTGGTCGCGATGGGCGTGCTGGGCTTCATGGTGGGCCGCATCTGCCGCTGAGGCCCCTCTCTGGTGCGGGCGGCGTTTACACCGCTCGCTGGAATCGATCATGCAGACTTTGACCGTCCGACACATCACCCATTACCGCTATGCAAACCCGGTGGTGTTTCACACGCACCGGCTGATGCTTCGTCCGCGCGACAGCCATGATCTGCGGCTGGTGGAGGCGGAACTCGTGCTCTCGCCGCACGGCACGGTTCGTTGGATCCACGACGTATTCGGCAATTCCGTTGCCATCGTCGACTTCGCCGAGCCGGCCAGCGAATTGCGGATCGAAAGCGTTCTGACACTTGAGCGCTACGGCCTGGGGGGCCTCATCTTCGAGCTCGCCGAGGAAGCGCAGTCGTACCCGTTCGTCTATTCACCGGATGACCGGATCGATCTCGGCCGGATGCTTGAGCCGCACTATCCCGATCCGAACGGGGAGCTCGAGGCCTGGGCAAAGGGCTTCGTCGCCACCCGCCCCACGGACACGATGGCGCTGCTGACGGACATCAACAACAGCATCCATGCGAATTTCGCCTATAATCTGCGGATCGAGGAAGGCACGCAGCCGCCGCTGGAGACGCTGCGCCTGGGCACGGGGTCCTGCCGCGATTTCGCTCTGCTGCTGATCGAGACGGCGCGCTCTCTTGGCATCGCGGCGCGTTTCGTGACCGGCTATCTCTACGATCCCGCGCTCGATGGCGGCGAGAACGGCGTTGTCGGTGCGGGGGCCACCCATGCGTGGGCAGACATCTATCTGCCGGGCGCGGGGTGGGTCGAGTTCGATCCCACCAACGGTACCATTGCCGCTGACAATCTTATCCGCGTGGCGGTTACGCGTGATCCCAGCCAAGCAGTGCCGGTGGGCGGCGGCTTCACCGGTCTGACGGGCGATTATCTCGGCATGAATGTCGACGTGGCGGTGCGCACGGTCCAACCCGAGGCGCCACTCGCCGCCTGACTTCGGCCCCCCCGGCAAAAGAAAAGGCCCGGCAGTGCCGGGCCTTTTTGCGTCAGGCGCTGGCGCCTTCCAGCGTGGGGTAGTCGGTATAACCCTTGGCGCCGCCGCCATAGAGATGGTCGCGGTCGAGCTCGTTGAAGCCGACGCCCCGGCGCAGGCGTTCCACCGCGTCGGGCGAGGAGATGAACGCCTTGCCGAAGGCGACGAGGTCAGCCTTGCCGTCCGCGATCACCTGCTCCGCCATGGCCTTGTCGTAGCCATTATTGACCATCCACGCGCCGCTGTAGCGGGCGCGCAGCGCCTCGAAATCGAAGTCCGGCGCAATGTCACGCGGTCCGCCGGTGGCGCCCTCGATCATATGGACATAGACCGGGTGCAGGCTCTCCACCACGTCCATCACGTGGTTGAACAGCGCCTGCGGGTCGCTGTCCGCGAGGTCATTGGCGGGGGTGACGGGGGAGAGGCGCAGCCCGGTGCGGGCCGCGCCGATCTCGCCGATCACCGCCGCCAGAACCTCCTTGAGGAACCGCGTGCGGTTCTCGATCGACCCGCCATAGGCGTCGGTCCGCTTGTTGGCGCCGTCGCGCAGGAACTGGTCGACGAGATAGCCATTGGCGCCGTGAATCTCCACGCCGTCGAAGCCCGCGCGGATGGCATTGGCCGCCGCCTTGCGGAAGTCGTCGACGATGCCCGGGATTTCCTCAAGCGCCAGCGCGCGCGGCTCGTCCACCTCGACGAAGCCGTTATTCACATAGGTCTTGGTGTTGGCGCGGATGGCGGAAGGGGCGAGGGGCGCGGCGCCGCCCGGCTGCAGCGAGCGGTGCGAGACGCGCCCGACATGCCAGAGCTGCACGAAGATGTGGCCGCCGGCCGTATGGACGGCATCGGTAATCTTCTTCCAGCCTTCGATCTGCGCCTCGGTGAACAGGCCGGGCGTGTCCTGATAGCCCTGCGCGGTGTCGGAGATCTGCGTCGCCTCGGTGATGATGAGACCGGCGGTGGCACGCTGACGATAATATTCCACTGCGAGCGGTGAGGGGACGAGTCCCGCCCCGGCGCGGTTGCGCGTCAGCGGCGCCATGACGACGCGGTTGGCCAGGATGATGTCGCCGAGGCGATAGGTATCGAAGAGGGATTTCGTGGCAGCCACGATGTGCTCCTGTGGAGATGGGGCCCTGCCATTGGGCCGGGCGTTGGAGCGCAGTTAATCATTGGATCTGCGGTTCCAAGGGCCAAATCGCACGACCTTCGTCGCAGGCTGCACCGGCACCGCGCTGCCGGCAGGCATGGCCTGCAATTTCGTGCGGCATGCTCTAGAAGGGGAGGCCGGGCAAACGGGGCCTACCGAATGATCGACATCGCGACTCGCGTCTATAACCACACGTGGAAGATCGACCCGATCGTCCGCTCCGTGCTCGACACGGACTTCTACAAGCTCTTGATGGCGCAGACGATCTACCGCCGTCACTTCCACACCCGCGTCACCTTCGGCATCATCAACCGCACCCATTCCGTGCGCATCGCCGATTTCGTCGACGAGGGAGAACTGCGCGAGCAACTCGACCATGTGCGCACCCTGTCGCTCACGCGTGGAGAGTCGACCTGGCTGCGTGGCAACATGTTCTACGGCAAGCGCCAGATGTTCTCGCCGGACTTCGTCGCCTGGTTCGAGGGGTTCCGCTTTCCCGCCTACCACCTCGAAAAGCGGGACGGGCAATATGAGCTGACCTTCGAGGGGCCGTGGATCGAGACCACGATGTGGGAAATCCCGGCGCTCGCCATCATCAACGAGCTGCGCTCGCGCGCCGTGCTGCGCAGCATGGGGCGCTTCGAGCTGCAGGTGCTCTATGCCCGCGCCATGACCCGCGTCTGGGAGAAGGTGGAACGGCTGAAGGCGCTGAATGGGGTTGGGGTCGCCGATTTCGGCACCCGGCGCCGGCACGGCTTCCTGTGGCAGGACTGGTGCGTTCAGGCGATGATGGAAGGGCTGGGCGAGCGCTTTCTCGGCACGTCGAATTGCCTCATCGCGCTGCGCCGCGAGGTCGAGGCCACCGGCACCAACGCCCATGAACTGCCCATGGTCTACGCCGCCCTCGCTGACGGCGACGCCGCCTTGGCCCGCGCGCCCTATGACGTGCTGGCCGACTGGCAGCAGGATTACGAGGGCAATCTCCTCGTCATCCTGCCCGACACCTTCGGCACCACGCATTTCCTTGAGAAGGCACCGGACTGGGTCGCGCGATGGACCGGGATCCGAATCGACAGCAAGGATCCGATCGAGGGCGGCGAGGAGGCACTGCGCTGGTGGCAGGCGCGTGGGCAGGACCCGACGCAGAAACTCGCCATCTTTTCCGACGGGCTCGATATCGGCGACATTGAGCGCATCTACCGCCATTTCCACGGCCGCATGCGCATGGGCTTCGGCTGGGGCACGCTTTTGACCAATGATTTCCGTGGCTTCGCACCTGAGGGGCGGCTGGACCCGATCTCCATCGTCTGCAAGGTCATCTCGGCCGACGGGCACCCGACGGTGAAACTCTCCGACAATCCGACCAAAGCCATGGGATCGCCGGCGGAGCTGGAACGTTATCGCCGCATTTTCGGCGCCACGACCGCCCCGGCACGGGCGGTGCTGGTGTAAGGGCGGACGTGTTTCCCACAAGGCATTGCAGCTGTTGAGGTAATTTGACGCGAGGCGTGTGATGGCGGCCAAGAGTTGCCGCAATCTTTGTTCATAAGGAAATTTCCGGCATGTGACATTCTTGCATCAAGGGGCCATTTGCCGGTAAGTTGTGACCCGTCGCATACGAAGGCGGTTTACGGAACTCGGTCGCGGGCCTCAGGGCGCCGGCCCGAATGGACTGGAAGAACGCATGCGAAGTGGTCAGCGCCGCGCCCTTGAGCTGGCCGTCAGTGCTTCTAGGCACTGTCGGCATCCGCACCGTGCAGACGCTTTTGCCGTTTCGTCTTTCTTGTTCGCCCGCCCTTTCCTCGTAGCGTAGAGTTCCCGCGTCATGGCCACGGCATCGCAACAGTCGCGCGGAAACGGTCTCTCCTCCTCGCTGATTTCGGATTTCCGCTCCATCGTCAGCACGCTTGAGCAGGAAAAGGCGGGTCGCGACGGGAGCCCACCCGACGGCGAGGCGTCTGCGGTAGCGCGCCCCACGGCTGGTGAGGAGCGTTCCCTCGGCGATGTCCGCAGCCGTATCGCGGCGCTGGGCGATATGGGCGATGTGCTGGCCGCCAGGCCGGCATCGGCACGGATCGAACCGGTCGCGGCGCCCGCCGCCGAGACAGCGCAGGCCGCCCGTCGGCGCAGCTTCGGCAGCACGGCGCGCCAGCCCGGAGAATCGGAGGCGCGGCGCAAACGCAACGCGTCCAAGGATGTCATCACATGGCAGCGTCTCGGTGTGCTGGCGGTGTTCATGGCGGTGGTCGGCGGCGGGGCCATCCTCCTGCAATCGCTTGCCGCCCGTGAGGAGGCGAAGGTCGCCCCTGAAGTGATCGGCAACGCTGCGGTGGCGAGCGTCGCTCCCTCCGCCCAGACCGAGGGGCAAGCGGCCGTTACGCTCAAGCCGGTGGAACTGTCGGGCGCGGCGGTCGAGGCCTCGGTGCCGTCGTCCGCCCCGCCGGCCGTGCTGGCCCATGGCTCGGCCTCGGATAATCTGCCCCCCATCGTGCTGAACGCACGGGGACGCGCGAGCGACGCTCCCGATGTCGCGCCGCTGGCCTCCGGCGTCACCGCCTTCGCGGCGCCCGATCCCGTGGTGGCAGCCGCTGGTGCCATCCCCGATGCCGCCGAAGGGGCGCCTGAGGCGGTCGAGGCCGTCGCCGCCGATGCGGGCGCCGATGCGCCAGCAACGACTCGCGTGGCGGCCCTGCCGAAGCAGGCACCGCTGCCGCCCGCCCGGGCACCCCAGCGCGACGTCGCGGCGGCCACTCCTGCGGCTTCCGACGCCGACGCTCCGTCTTCCGCTCCTGCCGCTGCTGCGGCGCCCGCCGTGGCTGAACCTCTGCCAGCTGGCTTCGGCGGCGATCCTGTCGGTACGGCGGTCATGCGCAGCCCGGTGACGATGCGGGCGGCGCCGAAGAAGGGGGCCGCCGCCATTGGCAACCTGCCGCGCGGCAAGCAGGTGCAACTGGTGACCTGCCAGCAATGGTGCGAGATCATCGTCGATGGCAGGCGGGCCTTCGTCTACAAGAGCTTCGTCGATACCGGCGCCGTTGCGGCGAGCGCGGGTGCTGCGGCGGAAGAGGCCGGCGACGCGGCGGAGGCCGAGGCCGCCGCTCCCGAGTGAGGCCGTCGGTAACAGGTTGAAGCAAATAGTGAAGCCTTTGGTGCGGCTTTACGATTCGGCCTCTCTCGCCACGCTTCGGGGCGCGTGTTAGACCCCGGCAACCTATTCAGACGGAAGGATGTTCCCGAATGGTGAAGGACCCGAGCGGGGCTTCTAAGCCCGTTCGCGTCGGCGTCGTCGGCGTCGGCATCATGGGTTACAACCATGCCCGCGTGCTGATCGACCTGCCTGGCGCCGAGATGGTCGGCGTCGCCGATCCCGATCAGGGCCAGCGCGAGAAGGTGGCGGCACTGCTTGGCTGCCAGGCCTTTGCCAGCATTGACGACCTCGTGGCGAACGGAGCCGAGGCGCTGGTCATCGCCGCCCCGACCCATCTCCATCACGAAGTGTCGCTGCGCGCGATCGAGGCCGGCATGCATGTGCTGGTGGAAAAGCCGATCGCGCCCACAGTTGCCGAGGCGGAGGCGATCGTCGCTGCGGCCAAGGCGAAGGATGTGGCGCTGGTGGTCGGCCATGTCGAACGCTTCAACCCGGCGGTCGAGGCGGTGAAGAATGCGATCCGCGACGAGGAGATTCTCTCCATTGGCATTACCCGCGTCGGTCCGTTCCCGCCGCGCATGTCGAATGTCGGTGTGGTGATCGACCTTGCCGTGCATGACATCGACCTGATCTGCCATTTCACCGGCTCGCACATCACCGAGGTGCAGCCGCAGGTGAAGGCGGCGGTGGCCGAGCGCGAGGATATCGCGCTGCTGCAGTTCCGCACCGCCAATGGCGTGCTGGCGCACATCAACACCAACTGGCTGACCCCCTTCAAGGCGCGCACCGTGCATGTCGCCACCCGCAAGAAATACGTGATCGGCGACCTGCTCACCCGCCAGGTGACCGAGTATTTCGACTACAAGCCGGATGGCAGCTATTCCATGCGCCATCTTCCCGTCGCCTATGCCGAACCGCTGCGGCTTGAACTGCTGCGGTTCCTTGAGGCGGTGCGTGGCGGTTCGGCGCCGGCGGTGACAGGCGAGGATGGCGTGGCCGCGATTGCGGTCGCCATGCGCTGCCTTGAGGCGCTGGAGCCCGCGCCCCCCGCGCCGACCTCCGCCGTGCCGTCGCCCCTGCGCGCCAGCGTGGCATGAAAGGAACACCGATGAATTCGCATGTGAAGACCGAGTTGGCGCCCATTCCTTTCATCGACATTGCCGCCCAGCGGGCGCGGCTTGGCACGCGCATCGACGAGGCGGTGGCACGGGTTCTCACGCATTGCCGGTTCATCAACGGCCCCGAGGTAACGGAATTCGAGCAGCAGCTCGCGACCTTCGCCGGCGCCAAACATGCGCTCGCCTGTTCCAGCGGCACAGACGCGCTGGCCATGATCCTCATGGCCTGGGGCATCAAGGCCGGTGACGCGGTGTTCTGCCCGGCCTTCACCTTCTGCGCCACGGCCGAGGTGGTGCCGTGGGTCGGGGCGACCCCGGTCTTCGTCGATATCCTCGAAGACACGTTCAATATGGACCCGGCCAGCCTGGAGGCCGCCATCGCGGTGGCGAAGCAGAAGGGGCTCACGCCGAAGGTGGTGGTGCCGGTCGATCTGTTCGGCCAGCCCGCCGACATGGATGCCATCGAGGCCATCGCCAAGGCGCATGGTCTCAAGGTGCTGTGCGACACGGCACAGGGCTTCGGCGCTACCTGGAACGGCCGGCGCACCGGCTCCTTCGGCGACGCCACCGCCACCAGCTTCTTCCCCGCCAAGCCGCTCGGCTGCTATGGCGACGGCGGTGCGGTGCTGACCGATGACGACGAACTTCTGCCGGTGCTGAAGAGCGTGCGCGAGCACGGGCAGGGCGTCGACAAATATGAGAATGTCCGCCTTGGCATGACCGGTCGGCTCGACACGATCCAAGCTGCGGTGCTGCTGGAAAAGCTCGCCATTTTCGAGGACGAGATCGCCGCACGGCAGCGCATCGCCGACCGCTACAATGCGGCGCTGGCCGATGTCTGCACGGTGCCGATGGTTGATCCGCGTGCGAGTTCGGTCTGGGCGCAGTACACGATCCGGCTGCCGCATGGCGTGCGTGACGATCTGGCGGCGGCGCTGCAGAAGGAAGGCGTGCCCACGGCGGTTTATTACCGCATTCCGATGCATCGCCAGCCGGCCTATGCGCATTATCCCGCCGCAGGCAACGGTCTGCCGGTGTGCGAGAAGCTGGCCGGCGAGGTGATCAGCCTGCCCATGCATCCCTATCTGGATGAGGCGGCGCAGGAGCGCGTCATCGCGGCAGTCCGCCGCGCGCTTGGCGCCTGAAGGCACGGCAGGACTGGCCGGGCGGGGGCGGGGAGGCTAGCTTTCCGCCCGCCGTCCGATTCCGGCAGCCTCAAACGCGTCGGCTCCCATGATACGCAGCATCTTCACGGTCGGCGGCTGGACGCTGCTCTCGCGGCTCACCGGCTTCGTGCGCGACATCGTCATGGCGGCGGTGCTCGGCGCCGGACCGATGGCGGATGCCTTCTACATCGCCTTCCGCCTGCCCAACCATTTCCGCTCCATCTTCGCCGAGGGCGCGTTCAACACCGCCTTCATCCCGGCCTATGCGCGGGTGAAGACCGTGGAGGGCGAGGTGAAGGCGCGCCGCTTTGCCGATGGCATCCTCACCGGCGTGGTGCTGGTGCAGCTGGCCATCCTTGCCATCGCCCTGCTCGCCACCGACTGGGTGGTGGCGACGCTCGCGCCCGGCCTGTCGGACGATCCCGGCCGCTTCGCCCTCACCGTCGACTTCACCCGCATCACCTTCCCCTATCTCGGCCTCATCGCCGTGGTGACGCTGGTCGGCGGGGTACTGAACGCCAATGACCGCTTCTGGGCGGCAGCGGCGGCGTCCATTCTGCTCAACGTCGCCATGGTCGGCACGCTCAGCGTTGCCGGTCTGTTTCCCACCGCCGGCCATGCGGCGGCCTGGGGCGTTCTTATCTCCGGATTCCTGCAACTCGGGCTGCTGGTGTTCGATGCCGAGCGCCACGGCCTCGGCCTGCGCTTCGGACGGCCGCGGCTGGACCCGGAGACGCGCGCCTTTCTAATTGCTCTCGGCCCGGCGATCATCGGCTCGGCCGGCGTCCAGCTGGCGATCTTCGCCGACACCATCATCGCCTCCTTCCTGCCGCAGGGGGCCGTGGCGGCGCTGTTTTATGCCGACCGCATCAACCAGCTGCCCATCGGCGTGGTCGGCATCGCGGCGGGCATCGTGTTGCTGCCGGAAATGTCGCGCCGTATCGCGGCGGAGGATTTCGACGGCGCCCGCTTTGCCCAGTCACGGGCAATCGAGCTGACACTGCTGCTGGTGCTGCCCTTCCTCGCGGCGGCGTTGACCATCCCCGAGATCATCATGCGCGGGCTGTTCATGCGCGGCGCCTTCACGCCGGAGGCGGCCGCCGAAGCTGGTGCGACGCTGGCCGCCTATGGCATCGGGCTCGCGCCCTTTGTCGTGGTGCGGGCGTTCATGTCGCCCTTCTATGCCCGTGGCGACACGCGCACACCCGTGCTGGCGACTCTGGGGGCGGCGGTGATCAATATCGGCCTGAAAGTGCTGCTGATGGGCACGTTCGCCCAGGTGGGGCTGGCTTTCGCCACCTCCGTCGGCGGCTGGATCACTGTCCTGGTGCTCGCTTTGCTGGCGCGCTGGCGCGGCTATGAGTGCGGCGATGCGCAATTGCTGCGGGCCCTTCCGCGCCTGGGGCTGATCCTCGCCGCGCTGGCGGCGACCCTGTTCGCGACGGCCACCGTCGCACCGCCTTGGCTTAGTGTGCTGGCGCATGGCCGCGACGAGACGCTTCTGGCCTTGTGCGTCGCAGCGGGCGGAGCGGTCTATGCGGTTCTGGCCTTGGCGCTTTTTGGTCGCCGCTACCTTGTCGGCCTGCTGCGCGGGCGGCGCTGAGGGGCACGTTCGTTTACGTTTTATTGCTTACGCGGTGCAGCAAAACTGTGGTACGTCGCACCGGCGTCATGGGTTCCGGGCGGGGTGTCCCATGGCTTGCGACCCCAAAGGGACAGTGTCCCGACATGCCCGATGAGCCGTTCCGGAGATGTCCATGATCACCGCGCTGCCGCGTCTTTCCCTCGCTGCCCTCTCGCTCGCCGCCCTCGCGCTGGCGGGGTGCTCCGAGCAGAATCAGGGCCAGCCGGCGGCCGCTCCTCCGCCGCCATCCGTGACCGTCGCCCATCCGACGACGCGCACCATTACCGATTACGACGAATATGTCGGCCGCTTCGCCGCCGTCGATCTCGTCAATGTCTATGCGCGGGTTTCCGGCTATCTGGAAAAGGTGGCCTTCACTGACGGTCAGCTGGTGAAGCAGGGCGACCTCCTGTTCACCATCGACAAGCGACCCTTCCAGGTGGCGCATGATCAGGCGCAGGCCAATCTCCAGCGCGCCCAGGCGGAACTCGACTTCGCCACCTCCGACCTTCAGCGCGCCCAGACGCTGATCGACGACAAGACGTCCAACGCCATTTCCAAGCAGGCCTATGACCAGCGCCTGCAGAGCGAGCGCACGGCGCGGGCGAGCGTGGCGGCGGCGCAGGCGGCGCTGCAGGCCTCGCAGCTCGATCTCGATTTCACCGATCTGAAGGCGCCCGTGAGTGGCCGCATCGGCGACCGCAAGGTGTCGGTCGGCAACCTCGTCACCGGCGGCTCGGGCGGCACCAACACCAATACGCTGCTCGCCACCATCGTCTCGCTGGATCCGATCTATTTCGAGTTCACCTATGACGAGGCGTCCTACCTGCGCTACCAGCGCATGGCCAAGGAATTGGGCACCAAGGCGGATTCGATCCCGGTGAAGCTCGGACTGATCGATGAGAAGGGCTTCCCGCATGAGGGCAAGCTCGACTTCGTCGATAACCGCATCAGCGAGGATACGGGCACGATCCGCGGCCGCGCCACCTTCGCCAATCCGGACGGCACCTTCACCCCCGGCATGTTCGGCCGCATCGAGATTCCCTCGTCCGCCCCGCACGAGGCGCTGCTGGTTTCCGATGTCGCGATCGGCACCGAGCAGACCCGCAAATTCGTCTATGTGATGCAGCCGGGCGACCAGCCGCAGGCGCCGCAGATGAAATATGTCACCCTTGGCCGGGCCTATGACGGCCAGCGTGTCGTCACCAGCGGCCTCAGCAAGGACGACCTCGTCGTCGTCAATGGCCTGATGCGCATCCGTCCCGGCGCGAAGGTGGTGGGCAAGCTGGAAGCTCCGGCGGCTCCTCCCGCCGCCGGTGCGGCGGCCGACACCAAGCCGGCCGACGGCAAGGCATCCACCACGACCACCGCCAACTGAGCGCGGAGCGGTCTCATGCGATTCTCACACTTCTTCATCGATCGCCCGATCTTCGCCTCGGTGGTTTCCATCGTGGTGATGATCCTCGGCGCGGTCGCCTTCGTCTCCCTGCCTGTGGCGCAATATCCCGATATCGCCCCGCCGGTGGTCAATGTCAGCGGCCAATATCCCGGCGCCAGCGCCGAAACGGTGGCCGACACGGTGGTCGCGCCGATCGAGCAGCAGATCAATGGCGTTGAGGGGATGCTCTACATCTCCTCCAATTCGACCGCGGACGGGCGCTTCTCCATCGCCGTGACCTTCGATATCGGCACCGATCTCGATATCGCGCAGGTGCAGGTGCAGAACCGGGTCGCCACGGCGACACCGCGTCTGCCGCAGGACGTGCAGCAGATCGGCGTCACCGTCGCCAAGTCCTCGCCGGACATTCTTATGGTGGTCAGCCTGTTCTCGCCGGACGATTCCCGCGACTCGCTGTTCATCTCCAACTACGCCAATCTGCAGATCAAGGACCAGCTCCAGCGCGTGCCGGGCGTCGGCTCGATCACCGTCTTCGGCTCCCGCGACTACGCGATGCAGGTGTGGCTCGATCCCTTGAA
Organism: Ancylobacter polymorphus; assembly: GCF_022836935.1. Classification (NCBI taxonomy): domain Bacteria; kingdom Pseudomonadati; phylum Pseudomonadota; class Alphaproteobacteria; order Hyphomicrobiales; family Xanthobacteraceae; genus Ancylobacter; species Ancylobacter polymorphus. Next base: position 2,870,851 of record NZ_CP083239.1, read on the forward strand.
GCTGCAGGCGCTGAACCTGACGGCGGGCGACGTGACCGCCGCGCTGCAGGCGCAGAACCTCCAGGTCGCCTCCGGCGTGCTGAACGCGCCGCCGGTGCCGAACCAGATGGGCTTCCAGATCGCGGTGCGTACGCTCGGCCGCCTCTCGACGCCCGAGCAGTTCGGCAACATCGTGGTGCGAGAGACGGGCAACGCCGTGGTGCGGCTGCGCGATGTGGCGCGGATCGACATCGAGGCGCAGGATAATTCCTCGATCTCCTACTTCGATTCCAAACCCTCCGTTGCGCTCGGCATCTTCCAGCTGCCCGGTTCCAACGCGCTCGCCACCGGCGAGGCGATCGAAGCGGCGATCAAGGAAATCGCCAAGGGTTTCCCGCCCGGCGTCGCCTATTCCACCGCCTACAACCCGACGCAGTTCATCGCCGAATCCGTGCGGGCGGTGGAACACACCATCATGGAAGCCATCGTTCTGGTGGTGATCGTGGTGGTGCTGTTCCTGCAAAGCTGGCGGGCGGCGATCATCCCCATCCTCGCCATTCCGGTGTCGCTGGTCGGCACCTTCTTCATCATGAGCCTGTTCGGCTTCTCGCTGAACAATCTCTCGCTGTTCGGCCTCGTGCTGGCCATCGGCATCGTCGTGGACGACGCCATCGTGGTGGTGGAGAGCGTGGAGCACAACATCTCCACCGGGCTCTCACCGCGCGATGCGGCGTACAAAACCATGGACGAGGTGGGCGGGGCGCTGGTGGCGATCTCGCTCGTGCTGGCCTCGGTGTTCATCCCCTCGGCCTTCATCACCGGCATTTCCGGCGAGTTCTACCGCCAGTTCGCGCTCACCATCGCCGGCTCGACGCTGATCTCGCTGATGGTGTCGCTCACGCTGTCGCCGGCCATGTGCGCGCTGCTGCTGAAGCCGCATAAGGGGCCAGACCACAAGCCGGCCTGGTACGCCCGGCCGTTCACCGGCTTCTTCTACTATTTCAACAAGGGCTTCGACGCGGTTTCGGGCGGCTATGGCTGGCTCACCAGCAAGCTGGTCCGTGTCGCCGTGGTGGTGCTGCTGGTCTATATCGCCATCCTCGCCGGTGGTTTCCAGCTGTTCCGTACCACGCCGCAGGGCTTCATTCCGGCGCAGGACCGTGGCTACCTCATCGTCGCGGCCCAGCTTCCCGGCGGCGCGGCGCTGTCGCGCACCAATGAGGTGATGACCAAGGCCGCCAAGGAGGTTCTCGCGACCCCCGGCGTGGCGCATGTGGTGAACATTGTCGGCTTCTCCGGCGCGACCTTCACCAATGCGCCCAATGCGGGCGCCATGTTCGTCATCCTTGGTCCCGCCGCCGAGCGCGCGCAGCATCCCGGCCAGTCCGCCCCGGCGATCCAGGGCACGCTGTTCGGCAAGCTCGCTTCAGTGGAGGAAGCGCAGATGATCGTCGTCATGCCGCCGCCCGTCTCGGGCATCGGCAATGCCGGCGGCTACCGGATGATGATCGAGGATCGCGGTGGGCGCGGCTATCAGGCGCTGCAGGGCGCGGTCTACGCCATGATGGGTGCGGCGAACCAGACACCGGGTCTGAAGCAGGTTTATTCGCTGTTCGAGACCTCGACGCCGCAGCTGTTCCTCGACATCGACCGCACCAAGGCGCAACTGCTCGGGGTCAACATCGCCGATGTGTTCTCGACGCTGCAGACCTATATCGGCTCGTCCTATGTCAACGACTTCAACCTGTTCGGCCGCACTTACCGCGTGCAGGCGCAGGCCGACGCGCCTTATCGCCTGACCTCGGACGATCTGCTGCGGCTGCGGGTCAAGAATGCGGACGGCCAATTGGTGCCGCTCGGCTCCTTCACCACGGTGAACGACATCTCCGGCCCCTACCGCGTGCCCCGCTACAATCTCTATCCGGCGGCGGAACTCGACGGCGACACCATGCCCGGCACCTCGCAGGGCCAGGCCATCCAGAAAATGCAGCAGATCGCCGCCCAGGTGCTGCCGGATGGCTTCGCCTTCGAGTGGACGACGCTGGCCTATCAGCAGGTGAGGGCGGGCAATACCGCGATCTTCGCCTTCGCGCTGGGCGTGGTGTTCGTGTTCCTGGTGCTGGCGGCACAGTATGAGAGCCTGACCCTGCCGCTGGCGGTGATCCTCATCGTGCCCATGTGTCTCATCGCGGCGGTGGTGGGCATCCAGATCCGGGGGCAGGACAACAACATCCTCAGCCAGGTCGGCTTCATCGTCCTCATCGGCCTCGCGGCAAAGAACGCGATCCTGATCGTTGAATTCGCCAAGCAATTGGAAGATCGGGGGGAAAACCGCTTCGTCGCCGCCACCGAGGCCGCCAAGCTGCGGCTTCGGCCGATCATCATGACCTCACTCGCCTTCATCTTCGGCGTCGTCCCCCTCGTCATCGCCACGGGCGCCGGTGCGGAGCTGCGGCAAGCCCTTGGGACGGCGGTGTTTTCGGGAATGATCGGCGTGACTGTCTTCGGTCTGCTGTTCACCCCGACCTTCTATGTCGTCTGCCGCTGGCTCGCCGGCTTCGGCGAGCGCCGCCGCGCCCGCAAGGCCGAGACGCCCGCCGCCGCGCCTCACTGACAGGGCGCCGCGATCAGCGGATGACCGATGGACCCCGCCGCTCCTCTGAGCGGCGGGGTTTTTCTTTGTCGCGAGATGAGCCGTGCAATCCGCGGAGTACTGATCTCTGCAACGTTCGCGACGGCCTGCTTCCCCGGGTCGGGTTCGACATGCACCGCTGGACAGAGGGGCCCGGCCATCCGGCATCTCGTTGCGATGGGGGCCGTGGTCGTCCGCCCACGTTGTGCCAAGCGTCACCAGCCCGGCAGCGAAGCAGCGGAGACGACACACCCCCAAGAAACCCAACGGGAGAAGCGCGCCCTGTGGCGTGCGCCCCCGGGCGGTACCGTGGCTATGCCACAGCAGCCGCAGCGGTTCTCCAACGGCTCCCTTCCCAACGATGGTCGTCGACGATGCTTGTTCACAGCCTGCCGCGCCCCGCCCAAAAGAAAACCCCCGCTCAAGACGGGGGCTCTCATTCGGTGGGGTAGGGGCCGGCCGTGCCGCGTCAGTCGAAGCGGCCGGCGGCGTGGGCGAGCAGGGTGTAGACCTTGCCCGTGTCCGAGGTGAGATAGGTCTTCGTCAGCTCCTGCCCGCGCTCATCGCGGGAGACCTGCTCCAGCAGACGCTCGAATTCGCCAATGTAGCGGTCGACCGTGTCGCGGAATTCGAGGTCGCGCCGATATTTGCGGCGGATTTCCTCGAAGGTCTGCTGACCCTGCATCGTGTAGAGGCGGCGGGTGAAGACGTTGCGCTCACCCTTCTTGTAGCGCTCCCAAAGATCGACCGCCGCTTCGTGGTCGATCATCCGGGCGATGTCGACCGACAGCGAGTCGAGCGACTCGATGGTGTGGTGCACCGGCCGCTCCGGCTGGCCCTGGCGCGGATCGAAACTGCGCGCAGGATTGACCGGGACGCTGCGGGGCATGGGGCCCACGGGCGCATTGCTCTCACCGTCCGAGGCCCGCGCCAGCAGTTCGGACAGCCAGCCGCCCTTGTCGGAACCGCTGCGTTCAGCGGCCGCCGGGGTGACATTGGCGCGGCGCTGGGGCGCGGGAGCCGCGTTGCCATTGCCGCGAGTGGCCTCGAAATAGGCGGGGGCTTCCGGCCGCGGGGCCGGTTCAGGGCGCGGAGCTGCCGCCTGTGGGCGGGTGAGCGGCGCGCGCGCGGCGGGAGCCGGCGCTGCTGGCAGCGGCTGCGGGCCGGGCAGCGGGGCGGCAACGCGCGTGCGGGGGGCGGCTTCCACGTCGAGCGTGCGACCGTGGCGCGAGACGATCTCGTTCAGCTCGGCCAGTGCCTTGATCTGCTCGGCGACGGTACGACGCATGGCCGAGGCATTGGCCTCGGTCTCCTCCGGCAGTTCCAGAATGCCGCGCTTCAGTTCCTCGCGGGTCGTCTCCAGCAGGCGCTGGATGTCCTGGACGGAGGCGCGCAGCGCCTGGGCGGTGCCGGAGAAGCCCTGATTGGCCTGACGCATCAGCGTCTCGACCTCACGCACGGCCTGCTCATAGGTCTCGTGCAGCGCAGCAACAGTACGTTCGCGCTCGGCCTCGGTCGCTTCCCGCATCTCCTGCTGCTGGCGCACGATGGCCTCGGTCGAGTTGCCGGCGGCCGCCAGGATCGACTTGGAGATGGCACCGACGCGCTCCTCAGCGCGGCCGAAGGTGCTCTCCAGCGTGGTGGTGTAGTGCGACAGCCGCTCATCCAGCTCCGCCGTCCGCCCGGTGACCTGTTCCGCGAGCGCGAGAAGCGCTTCGTGGCGGCCGCCAAGCGTGTCGTCCAGGTTCTCATGCGCATTGCCGAGCGCATTGGCGACGTTGGTGATGAGACCCGCCTGCTCGCTGAAGGAATGGCTGAGGCGGGCGACATCCTTGAGCACGTCAGTGGAGACCGAACGCAGCGCGCGGATCTGCTCGTCCATACGCGCGGAGGCGACGGCACTGGCCTCCTCGACATTGGCGACGGTGCTGCGGAAGGCTTCCAGACGTTCGCTGATGGTCTTCTCGGTGTCGGCGAGATTGCTGGCCGAGCTGGCGAGTACGTCCTGCAACTGCACGTTCACGTCGCCAAGGCGTTCCAGCAGGCTGGTGACATCGCCCTGCAGCGCCTCATTGGTGGCGGCGATCTCGGCCACCGCCGAACGGCCGCTGGCGGCGATCGCATCGATCAGGCCGCTGCCACGCCCTTCCAGCGCCGCCGCGAACTCTTCGGCCAGCCGTGCAAACTCCTCGGACGCCACCGTGGTGGCGCGGCGGGCGCTGTCGGTAAGCTGAGCGCCCTGGCCGTCGAACGCATCGACAAGGCGGGCGAATTCCTGGGAGGCCCCACCGGTGGCTTCGCGCACGCTTTCGACCAGCTGGCTGCCGCGCCCATCGAACTCGTCGACGAGGCGGGAGAACTCGCTGGAGGCGAGAGCGGTCGCCTGGCGGGCGCTTTCCACCAGCTGGGCGCCGCGCCCGTCGAATTCGCTGAGGAGGACATCGCCGGCTGTGGCGATTTCCTGGGTGACCTGGCCGCCGATCTGCTGCAGCGAGGTGGAGACTTCGCCGGTGACCAGCTTGAGCTGGCTGTTGACGTCGCTGCCCACCGACTGCAGCGAAGCGGTGACCTCGCCACCCGCCGCCTGCAGAGAGGCGGCGACATCGCCGGTGATCTGCTGCAGCGAGGACACGACATCGCCGCTGATCTGCATCAGCTGGTCGGCGCGGCTGGTGGTCGCGCTGTCGAAGGCGGAGATGATGGCATCCGAGCGGGCTTCCAGCGTGTTCAGCAACTCGTCGCTGGCGCGCATGATCTCGGTCACGGCGCCATTGCGCGTGGTGTCGAGCGCGGCAACCAGGTTCTGGCGGTGATCGTCGATGGCCGTCAGAAGATCGGTGCTGGCGCGGGCGATCTCGCTGGTGATGGAGATGCTGCGGTCTTCCAGCGCCGTGAGAAGGCCGTTGCCGCGCTCTTCGACGATGCGGGCGATCTCATCCGTGCGTGAGTCGAACAACGTCGTCACTTCGCCGGCCCGGTCGGACAGGGTCCGGCTGACATTGTCGACCAGCGAGGTGAGGCTGGTTTCGATTTCGGACGCTTCGCTGCGCAGCTGACCGGCGACGGCACCGATGCGTTGGCCGAGCAGGTCGGCCATTGCCGCGCCGCGCACCTCCACCGAGGTGGCGACATTGTCGAGACGGCTGATGACGGTCGCCTCGAAGCGGCCCACGCGCTCGTCGAGCGAGGTCGCGATATCCTGGGCGCGCGCCGCGAGGGTGCGGTCGGCCTGATCGATATGCTGCGAGAGCTGGTCGGCGATGGTGCCGGCACGCTCGTCAAAGAAGCCGCTGAGCATGCCAAGCGATTCGCTCATCGCGTCATTGGCCTGACGGGCGCCTTCCGACAGTGTCTGGGCGAACTCGACGGTGCGGCTGCCAAGGGTCTCGTTGAGGCCTTCCACGCCCCGGTCGAGCACGCTTTCGATGCTGGCAATGCGCTGGTCGAGCGCGGCGGCCACCTGTTCTGCCTTGTTCGAGACCTGATCGTCGAAGCCGGAGAGGTTGGTGTCGATCGCGCGGGTGACCGCGTCGACGCGGTCCGAAATGCGCTGGACCAGCTGGCCACCATTGGTGTTGATGACCGTATCGAAGTCGCGCAGCCCGTCGACGATCTGGCGGCCCAGCATCGCGGTGTCGACAGAGATGCGGTCGGCGATCTCGCCGCCGCGGACGCTGACCAGATCCTCGATGTTGCGGAACTGCTGCTCCAGGTGGTCGCGCATGTTCTCGCTGCGCGTGGTGAGGTCGGAGGCGAGATAGTCGGCCGCCTCGCGGAACTGCTCGGTCACCCGCGCACCGTTGTCGGCGAGCGTCTGCGCCGCTTCGGCGCCGACATGGGCGAGCTGCTGGGTCAGAGCCTGGCCGCGATAGTCGATATCCTGCGAGACCCGGCCTGCCGCTTCGGCGAGGGCATCGTGAATGCCGGTGCCGGCCTGCGACAGCTGGTGGACCACGCGCTGCCCGGTCTCGCCGAGCAGCCGCTCCAGCTCGGCGCCGCGCACGGCGACAGCGTCATAGATGCGGTTGCCGGTATCGGCGATGCGGTCGGCGAGGTCGTCGCCGCGCACGGTGATGGTGTCCGCCACCCGGTTGCCGGTCTCTTCCAGCTTGCGCACGACTTCGCCGCCGCGCACCGAGAGGTCGAGTACCAGCGCGTCACCGGTGGTCTTGAGCGTCTGGTTCACCTGGCTGGCGCGGATCGCGATCTCGTCGGCGAGACGCGTTCCGGTGCTGACCAGGGCATCGGTGATCTCGTCCGAGCGCGCGGTGAGCGTGCTGGTGAGGTTGATGGTCGTGGCCGACAGCTTGTCGCCCAGTTCCTCGGTCCGCAGATTGACCACATGCGACAGTTCGGAGGCGGTGCGCAGCAGGCGGTCGCCGATTTCATCGGTCCGGGCGGCGAGGGTGTCGGAGAGGTTCTCGGTGACGCCGGTCAGCTGGCGGCTGATCTCGTCGGTACGGATCGACAGGGTGTCGGAAAGGTTTTCGGTGACACCGGCGAGCTGGCGGCTGATCGCGTCGGTACGGGTGGCCAGCGTGTCGGTTAGGTTCTCGGCGATGCCGGCAAGCCGCAGGCCGATTTCGTCGGAGCGTGCCGTCAGCGTCTTGGAGAGGTTGTCGGTCGCGCCCGAGAGCTGGCGGCTGATCTCGTCCGTGCGCGCGCTCAGCGTTTCGGTGAGCTGCGTGGTGACGCCGGAGAGGCGGTTGCCGATCTCGTCGCTCTTGGCGGCGAGGGAGGAGAGCAGATGCTCGCTGGAATCGGACAGGTTGGTGTTGACCTCCGACCCCGTCGCCTGCAGCCGGTCGATCAGGTCGCCGCCCTTGTCGGACAGCGCCTCAATGATGGTGTCACCGACGCGGCCGAGCGCGAGGGTGATGTGTTCGCCACGATCCGAAAGCGTCAGGGCCACCCGGTCGGCGGCCAGCGTGACAGTCTCGTTGATGCGGTCGCTGACATTGCCGACTTCCTCGGCAAAGGTGAATTGCGAGGCGGCGAGGGTCTCGCGCACATGCTCGGTCTGGGTCAGGATCGCATCGCGTTCGAGCTGCAGGCGCTCGATAAGCTGATGCATCTTGCGGTTGTTGTCGTCATAGGCTTGGGCCAGTGCCGCAACTTCGCCGCGCACGAAGGCTTCCGCCTCGCTGGCGCGGGTGACCGCCTGTTCGAGCCCGGCATATTGAGCGAGCGTGTCCGGCGAGACGCCTTCCGGCATCTGGATGGCCGGCAGGGCGGCGGCGGTTGCCGGCGCGATCACGGCCGGGGCGGGTGCGGCTGCCGGGGTCTTCGCCGGTTCGGCAAGGCGGATGGCGACCTGCGCCATGGAGTAGGCGACGATCCGCATTTCCTGCATCCGCCGTACCATGGCGGCGAGCACGACGAAGAAGATCGGCGGAACGAGAGTCGCGGCAATGCCCGCGAGGAAGCCGGGCGCATTCATCAGCGCGGAGAAATTACCGCCAACGGCCCCGAACTGCGCCTGCAGCAGCACGCCGCCGGCCACGAGCCAAACCAGAGCGGCGATGCTGGCAACGACATAGGGCGTGGAGGAGGGCCGGCGCTGCAGAGACGCCAGCAGCTGCCCGATGCTCTCCCGGTCGTCATTGGCGGCGGCACGGCGTCCCTTCGACGGCGTGGCCGTCTCGGCCGGTTCGGGCTCGCTGCGCACCTCACTGCGAGGAAGAACCGCCGCGGCGCCCGCGGCTGCCGCGCTTGCCGCCACAGCGGGGGCAGCCGGGCTCAGCCCGGCATCGGCACCGGAAGGGGTGACGTCGAATGTCGGCTCGCCCGCGCGAGCAAGGTCGGACGTGTCGGCGAGGTCATCCTCGGACAGCCGGAAGTCGTCGTCGAGCGACGCCGCGTCGAACTCGGCTGGTTCCGCCGTGTCGCCGAAGAGGTCAATTTCGTCGAGAAAGCGTGACGACCCGGCGTCGCCAGTGGCGCCGGTGCGGGTCTCGATCCGCGGTCCCTCCGGCTCGCGGGCCGGGGGCAGCTCGAAGTCGTCCCCCGCCGATGCGGCAAAACCGTCATCTGGCGTGTGGTCGAGACTGAGCGCCTCCTCGATGGCCGACAGCGCGGCCTCGGCGGGATCCTGCTCAATCTTCTTCGTGTTCGTCGACATCGGCGCCTGCCTCCGGTCCGTACTCTACTCCGACCGGCTCGCGCCGTCGGCCCGGGGTTTCGCGGAGTCATGGCATTCCCGTCCGTGGGAGAGTTCCGCACTTGACGAGAGGAACGCCAGTTCCCCGCAGCTTTATCCTACGCTCTTGACCATCAGAAATGGAACGGGGGTTAACGGGCTGATTTCAGTTATCGTTAACGCCCTGTTTACCACGCTGTGAAACCTGTGATTCACGGTCTTCCGAAAATCTCTTCGTCGCCTCCCGCCCCGCGAATCGCGCTGCGGCCAAACCGTCGGGACGTGGTGCGAGCCGGCTGGTGTTCGGCGCGTCTCATCGTTATCTAGGGCGGACCTTCCTGAAGTCATTCCAAATCGCTGAAGCCCCCATGCCCAAAATCACCTTCGTCGACGCCGCCGGCACAGAGCGCACCGTGGAGGCCGCCCTCGGCGCCACCGTAATGGAAGCGGCGATCCGCAACGGCGTTCCGGGAATCGACGCCGAGTGCGGCGGCGCCTGCGCCTGTGCGACCTGTCACGTTTATGTGGACGAAGCATGGCAGGCCGCCACCGGCGAGCCGGGGCCCATGGAGGAGGATATGCTCGATTTCGCCTCCGACGTGCGCCCCACCTCGCGCCTGTCCTGCCAGATAAAGGTCACCGAGGCGCTGGACGGGCTGGTCGTACGCACGCCGGAAAATCAGGGCTGAGCGGTTCCCGTCGGGGGCTTTTGGCCCTCGCTTCCGGTCTCCTTCGTCGTGCTGCGGCTCACGAGCCCAGAGGCGACATCGCTGAGCGCCGGCGCCGGCAGGGCGACGAAGGGCAGGGGGCGTGTCACCTCGATAGCGGCGATACCGAGCCGCGCGGTGAGCAGACCGTTCACCACGCCCTCGCCCAGCCGTGCCGAGAGCTTGGCGGCGATGCCGTGGCCGACAACCTGCTGAACCAGCGAATCGCCCGCCGCCATTCCACCGGTGACGGCGAGATGGGTGACCACCTGGCGAAAAAGCCGCACCATGCCGAGCGCGCCGGGGCGTCCGCCATAAAGCTGCGCCAGCCGTCGCACGAGGCCGATGGCGGTCACCAGCACGAAGATGAGGTCCACCGCCGCACGCGGCGAGACGGCGGTAACCACCGAGACGCGCTTGGCGGCGTTGGACACCAACTGCGTCGCCTCGGCGTCCAGCGGGGCCATCAGCTGGCGCTCGGTGAGCCGGATCAGATCGGCGCCGTCGATGATGGCGTCGAGATGGCCTGACAGTTCTGTGCGGGCGCGAAACAGGCGCGGCGAGGTGGCGGCGATGGCCAGGAGTTCATTCGTCACCGATTCAGCGAGGCGCCGGTCGTCTTTCGCTAGCGCTTCCGCCGCTTGTTCGCGCAGGTGATTGAGCGTGCGCAGGCGAATGAGCCCGAAGGCCTCGCGCGTCAGAATGGCGAGGCTGGCCAGCGCCAGAGCCAGCGCGAAAGCGAGGCCGACATAGCCGAGCCAGTCGGCACGGGCGAACAGGTCTTCGACCAGCTTCGTCACCGCCAGTCCAGCCCCGAGGCTGACCAGGCCGCCGAGCCCCGCCCAGAACAGTTGGCCCCAGCGCGACGTCTTCGGCGGGGCCGGCGGGAGCGGGGTAATTTCCTCAAGAGCTTCGGCCGAGGTGGGAGTGACCACCACGGCGCCACGTGGCGCGGCGCGACCGTCTTCGGCCAGCACGACGCCGGGATCGTCGAGACGGAAGGCTTGCGGGCGGCGAGGGGTGCGGTCGCTCATGGGTGTCCGTGTCCAGCCGGCTTTATTTCAGTCGGTCGCCGAGGAGGAATTCCAGCGCGCGATCGAGACGAATATGGGGAAGCGGCAGCGCGAGAGTCTCCGCATTGCGTGTGACCAGCGGGGGACGGAAGCGCAGGAAGCGGAAATCGCCGCCTGCCGCGTCCGACAGGCCGCTGAAGCCATGGGCGGGATCGAACAGGGCGGACGGGTTCTCCGGCAGGTCGCCGGGGAAAACGGCGGCTTCCGCCAGCCCGTCGAAATCGTCCGCGCCGTGTTGGCCGGCCTCGGGTACGCCGACAATGGCCGGCAGATGCGCCCGCCCGCGCTTCACCATCGCCTCGCGCGTCGCCCGCACGGCGGCGAGCGCTACCACGTCGATGTCAGCACCCGCGTTTTCCGCCCGCCCCAAGGCCCGCTCCACGAGCCGGCGCAGGATCGCCTCCAGCGGGTCGTGGCTGGTGTGGTGCAGATGGTCGGCCTTGGTCGCGGCGAACAGCACTTTGCCGATGCGATGGCGGAAAAGGGCGGCAAGCCATGAGTTCCGCCCGATGCGGAAGGCGGCGAGGATGCCGTCCAGTGCGGATTCGAGGTCTGCCAGCGCCGCCGGCCCGGCATTGAGCGCGGAGAGCACGTCGATGAGCACGATCTGCCGATCGAGCCGGGCGAAATGATCGCGGAAGAACGGGCGGACGATGCGTTCCTTATAGGCTTCGAAGCGCCGCTCCATCATCGCCTGCAGCGAGCCGGAAGGGGCCTGCGTACCTTCGGCAAGGTCGAGCGGGGCGAAGGTGAGGGCGGGCGAGCCTTCGAGGTCGCCCGGCATGAGGAAGCGCCCCGGCGGCAGCAGGCTCATCGACACGGTCTCGGCGCGGCACGCGGCGAGATAGTCGGTAAACAGCGCTGCGAGCTTCCGTGCCTCGGCCTCATCCGCCGGGGCGGACGGGTCCGTCGCTTGCAACGCCGCCAGGAACGGGCCGGCGAGCGGACGGCGGGCGGGTGCATGGGCAAGGGCGAGGCTATGCCGGGCGAAATCGGCGAAGGACTGGTCGAGCAGTGGCAGGTCGAGCAGCCATTCGCCGGGATAGTCGACGATGTCGAGTGTGAGCGTCCGGCGCCCGCCGCGCGCGGGAGCGTAGTCGATGGCCAGGCGCAACTCGCTGATGCGCCGTGTCGATTCCGGCCAGCGGCGGTCGTCCACCAGGGTGGCCAGATGCCCCTCATAGTCGAAGCGCGGCACCCCGTCGTCTGGCTGCGGCTCCAGCCTCGCGGAGGCGATGCGTCCCTCATGCATGGCCCGGAAGACCGGCAACCGTCCGCCGCGCATCAGCGCATGGACCAGCGCGGTGGTGAACACGGTCTTTCCCGCCCGCGACAGGCCGGTGATGCCGAGCCGCAGCGTCGGGCTGGCGAGGTCCTCGGCGCGGTCGATCAGGGTCTGCGCGGTGAGGCGCGCCTCGTCGAGCAGCCAGTCAAGGCGGGAGGCCACGGCTAGTCCTTCTCCTTCGTCACCCCGAGCGCATGCGGCGTGACGAATCGTTCCAGCGTGCCGATGCCAGGCTCGATCTCGGCCCAGTTCGCCACCGGCACATCAATGACCGCCAAGGCACCTGTGGGAAATTTCGGCAGAACCTTGGCCCGCTGCTCGCGGCGCAGGAGCAGCGTGGTGAAGTCCTCCATGCCGGGATTGTGCCCCACCAGCATCAAGGGCGACGCCTCGTTCTGCGCGGTGACGAGACGCATCAGATTGGCGGCGGGCGCCTCATAGATGCTGCGCTCATAGGCCGGCAGCGGGTGCGCTGGCCAGTGGCGGCTCACAATCTCCCAGGTCTCGATGGTGCGGCGTGCCGGCGAGACGAAGATGAGGGCGGGAAGCAGTTCCTCCTGCACCATATAAGCGCCGATGGCGGCGGCGGCGCGCAGGCCACGCGGGGCCAGCGGACGATCGATGTCGGCAACCCCGTCCGGCCAGGCGGACTTGGCGTGACGCAGCAGGATGAGGCGCAGCATTAGAATCCATGAGTAGGGGACGGCGACGTAGCGGACATATAGGCGCGAAATTCGGCGGTGCGAGTATCTGCACGCGTTGTCGCCTTAATGATTGACGGCCATTAAGTGACTTTTCGGCAACCACTTGCGTGCTAACCTGCTGTAAGGAAGAGGCTGTCGGTTTCATAGGATGGTTGCAATGCGGTCAGTCGGCTTCGCCAGTGTCGTGGTTGTTGCGGGAACGCTCGGCCTTACGGCGTCGATCACCTATGCGGCCGACATGACCTATAAGGGCGACCCGGCCTACGCCCCGGCCGAATCGCGCGATCGCCAGTGGACGGTCACGCTTGGCGGCTATGTGATGGGCGTGCCGACCTGGATGGGCTCGGATGACTATGAGTTCGGCTTCAAGCCGATCATCAGCATCAATCGCGCGGACCGGCTGAGCGAGTTCAAGAGCTTCAACGACAATCCGAGCATCGCGCTGTTCGATAACGGCGTGTTCGAGGCCGGTATCACCGGCACGATGACATGGAAGCGGGACTCGTCCAGCTCCTACGCCCTGCGCGGCATGTCCAACATCGATTATGCCTACCAGATCGGCGGCTACGCCCAGTGGTTCCCGATGGACTGGCTGCGCCTGCGCGGCGATGTCCGCTACGGCTTTGGCGGCTTCGAGGGCGTTGTGGCGGACTTCGCTGTCGACGCCATTCACTTCAGCCCGGAACTCTGGGGCGTCACCCTGTCGGCCGGTCCGCGCATGACGCTGGCCAGCTCGGGCTATACCGACACCTATTACGGAATCACTCCGGCCGAGGCGACGTTCGCCCAGGCGCTCGGCAATCCGCTGACGCCCTATAAGGCCGGCGGCGGCATCTATTCGGTGGGCTTCGGTGGGCAGGTGGTGAAGCGCTTCACCGAGAACATCACCGGTTCGATCTTTGCCGAGTACAAATATCTGATGGACGACGCGGCGGACAGCCCGCTCGTTGTGCAGAACGGCGACCGCAACCAGTTCCAGGCTGGCGTCTCGCTCGCCTACACGTTCTTCCTCGGTTTCGAGTAGTTGCGCGGGCCGGGCTACCGGCGCGCTTCCCCTTGCGGCGCGGGCACGGCTCGCGCTTGGGAGCCGTGACGGCTCCCTGCCTCGATTGGGCGCTCAACCTGCTGAAAAATCCGGCATTTTGTGTCGAGCGCATGACGCTGTGAGGTGTTGTGCGGCGCGGGGCGTGGCGATATAAGCTGCCCCCGATAGGGGTGCCCCCGGAAAACGAGGACCAAGGCCGATGTCGGTTGAGATCGACCAAGAGTATCGCCCCCGCGAGGACGAGCCTTTCATGAATGAGCGGCAGCGGGAGTATTTCCGCCACAAGCTGCTGCAGTGGAAGGAAGACATCCTGCGCGAGGCGAAAGAGACGCTTCAGCACCTTCAGGACGAGAATCAGAATCACCCGGACATTGCCGACCGTGCGTCGTCGGAAACCGACCGCGCCATCGAACTGCGGGCGCGCGATCGGCAGCGTAAGCTGATCGCGAAGATCGAATCCGCGCTGGAGCGGATCGATGACGGCTCCTACGGTTATTGCGAGGAGACCGGCGAGCCGATTTCGCTCAAGCGCCTTGAGGCCCGTCCGATCGCGACACTGTCGATCGAAGCGCAGGAGCGGCATGAGCGCCGGGAGCGCGTCTATCGCGACGACTAGAAATCAGCGGTCGTCCATCTGCCGTCATCATCACGGATCGGCGAGGGGATATGAAAAGGGCGGCCCGGGTAACGGGCCGCCCTTTTCCTTTGCTCGCTGTGGCGTCCTGCGGTTCAGGGGCGGCGGTTGCGGCCCAGGAGGCTCGCCATTTCCTCCTCGAACAGGTCCACTTCCTCGCCTGGACGGGGTGCGGTGGCCTCGTCGGGCAGGCGGATTTCCGGGGCGAACATGTCGATCGCCCGGACCGACGCCGTGGGCGCAGCGGGCGCATTCTCCGCGATGGCGTCCACGCGTATCTCTGGCGCCTGCGCATCGGCTGCGCCGACGGGCGGCTTGACGACCGGCGCCGCGGTCAGCGGTGCCCGCGCGGGCGGAACGGGCGACATTTCCGCCACGGGTCCCGCGACCGCCGGAGGGGAGACGTCGGGCGCCGATGGCGCCGCATGGACAGGCATCGCCGCGTGAGGCACGGGCGCGGCGGACCGCCCCGGCCGGTCGATCGCCTTTTCGAGCGCGCGTTCGAACGCCGGCGAACCAAGAGGCGAGGCGGCAACTGCCGGCCGAACAGGCTCGGCGTCGGCCATGGGCGGACGCCGCAGCGTCTCCTCCAGATGCTCGGCCATGCCGGCAAACAGCGGGTCGACCTTCACAGTGACCCGCGCCCCGGTGTCAGGTTCGGAAGCGCTCACAACAGGTTCGCTGCGGGTCGCGACTGAACCGGCGCCCGGCGCGTGGGGCAGTGGGGCCAGCAGCGGCGACGTGCGAGGGGCCTCCGCCATCTCAGGCGCGCGCGCTTCCAGCGGGCGGCGGGCAAAGGGCGGACCGGCGACCGGCCCCGGCGACATCGCCGGGCCTGGCGGAAGAGGAGCGAGCTCCGCACCGATATCGCGGGCCGGGCCGCGCGAGATCATCGGCGGGCGGGGGTCCACAGGTCCGCGCGCTTCGGAGGGCAAGGGCGTGGCGCGCGGCGGACGCGCTGCGTTCGGGGACGGCGGCGGCGCCTCGCGGGAGGGGCGCGGCTCGCGCAGCGGTTCGGCTCGCGGGGCGGGGCGGTGAAGATCGCCGGGCCGCGGCGGGTCGAAACGGTGAGGATCGAGCGGCGGGTGGTCCGGGGCCCGCGCCGGCTCGGTGCGCAGCGGCTCGTGATGCGGCGCGGGGTCCGGCAGCCGTCCCGGCGCGTGTGCGCGCGCCGGCTCGACTCCCCGCGCGGCCAGGGACGGGTGTTGCGGCGCCCGAGCGTGGACGGCGGCGATGCCGCTTTCCACCAGGAAGTCGCTGCCCCCACCGAGCACGACCAGATGCTGAACATCGTCGCGCTGGATCAGTACGAGGCGGCGAGTTTCGTCGATCTGGATATGGTCGATGACGGCCAGCCGGTGGCCGGCGACCATGCGCTGGCTCCGATTGCGCCGGGTCAGGCGGCCCAGCCACACCACGAGGCCCGCCAGCACGATCAACCCGGCAAGGGCGAGGATCGGTACGGTGTAGGGTCCGAGATCGGACAGTACATCCATCATGCGCCACATCTCCTGCAGGGCGGCCTGCGCTGGCGTCGCACAGGCCCGATCACATACGTCCTTTGTGTCGCGTCAGGGCTCTCCCGGCAAGTCCCGGCCTCAATTCCGCCGTTCCGCACACGGCTTAGATCGCTGCGTGCGGCGGATAAGCCCAATCGGCCCTTGCTCCGGGGGAGCGGGTCGGGCACCAAGAAGGACAGGTTGAATCGCCTCGCTGCGCGGCGTCGGCGGCGGCAGCGGAAGGCTCCTGGCTTGAACATGGCGGACGGCGGACGCGACGATCCCACCCTCGACCGGACCGAGATCGGCGGCAGCATCCGGCTGGTGCTGCTGGTCGCGCTCGCGCTGGTCGGCGCGGTGGTGTCACTGCTGCTTTTGGGGCGCGACCGAGCCGACCCGTGGATCATCGGGCTGCTCACCGTCCTTGCGGTCGTCGGCGTTTTCGCCCTCTTCGCCTATGCGGCGGGCCTGCTGCGCTTCGGCGAGCCGGACCTGCGAGACGAACTGGCGCGACGAATCGTCGACAGCGGCCCAGAGGGCGTCAGCATCGTCGATACGCTCGGGCGGGTGCTCTATGCCAATCCGCGCTATTGCGAGATCACGGGCGCGGCCTCCCTGCAGGAGGCGCGGCCGGTCGAGCGGCTGTTTACCAGCGACCCCGATGTCTCGGAGGCGGTCTATCGCCTCGCCCAGAGCGTGCGCGAGGGGCGCGCCTCCGTCGAGGAGGTGCGTCATGCCGTTCCCGGCCAGCCGGTGCGCTGGCTCCGCCTCGGCGCCCGCCCGGCGGCGGCGGGGAAGGGCGTGCGCTGCACCGTGTGGACGGTGAGCGACCTGACCCGCGAACGGGAGCGGCAGGAGAGCGCCTTTCTCGAACTGCAGCACGCCATCGACTATCTCGACCACGCACCGGCCGGCTTCTTCTCGGCGGCGGGTGGGGCCATTCATTACATCAATGCGACGCTGGTGGATTGGCTCGGCTACGACCTTGCCGAGTTCGGCCCCGGCGGGCTCACGGTCGGCGACATCGTGCCGGGGCCGGCGGCGGCGCTGCTCACCGGCATGGCGCCGCTTCCGGGCGGTGTGCGCACCGAGGTGCTGGATCTCGACCTGCGGCGCAAGAATGGGCAGCCCCTTCCGGTCCGGCTCTGGCACCGCGTCGCCTATGCCTCCGATGGCACGCCGGGCGCCTCGCGCACGCTGGTGGTCAACCGCTCGCGCGAGGACAATGCCGCCGATCCCGCCCGCGCGGCCGAGGTGCGGTTCGCCCGGTTCTTCCACAATTCGCCCATCGCTATCGCCGAGGTAGACGCCGAAGGCCGCGTCGTCCGTGCCAATGCGATGTTCGCCCGGCTGTTCGGTGGCCGCGAGGACGAGCGCCGGCACATTGTCGATTTCGTGCCTGAGCCGGCACGCGCGCCGCTACGGGGGGCGTTGACGGCGGCGGTGCAGGGGCAGGCGCCGTCGGCACCGCTCGACATCGTTCTGGAGCGCGAGGGCGGCCGGTCGGCGCGCTTCTACTTCGCTTCGGTGGAGGATGGCGGTGCCGCGCGCGAGGCGGCGATCGTCTATGTCATCGAGACCACCGAACAGCGGGCGCTGGAAGCGCAGTTCGCCCAGTCGCAGAAGATGCAGGCGGTTGGCCAGCTTGCCGGCGGCGTGGCGCATGACTTCAACAACGTGCTGACCGCCATCATCGGCTATTCCGACCTGCTGCTGGCCAATGCGCGCCCCACCGATCCGTCCTTCCAGGATGTGATGCAGATCAAGCAGAACGCCAACCGCGCGGCAGGTCTGGTGCGTCAGCTTCTCGCTTTCTCCCGCCGCCAGACGTTGCGCCCGCAGGTGCTGCGGCTCGGCGACGTGATGAGCGACCTCACCATGCTGCTGCGCCGCCTGCTCGGCGAGACGATCAAGCTGGAGGTGAAGGAAGGACGGGACCTGTGGCCGGTGAAGGCCGATCTCAACCAGTTCGAGCAGGTCATCGTCAATCTTGCCGTCAACGCCCGCGACGCCATGCCGGCCGGCGGCACGCTCGCCATCCGCACGGCGAATGTCAGCGCCGCGCAGGCCGCTTCCTACGCAGAGGCCGGCCTGCCGGAGGCCGACCATGTGCTGGTGGAGGTGGCCGATACCGGCACCGGCATCCCGCCCGACATTCTCGACAAGATCTTCGAGCCCTTCTTCTCCACCAAGGAAGTCGGCAAGGGCACGGGCCTTGGGCTCTCCACCGTCTATGGCATCGTCAAGCAGACGGGCGGCACGCTGCAGGTGGAGAGCGAAGTGGGACGGGGCTCGGTGTTCCGTGTCTTCCTGCCGCGCCATGTGCCCGATGCCGCGGAATTGGCACCGCGTGCGCCCGAGCCCGATGTCCCGGCGAAGGCCGCCGACCTCACCGGGCGCGGCACGCTGCTGCTGGTGGAGGACGAGGAGGCGGTGCGCGCCTTCGCTGCCCGGGCACTGGCCTCGCGTGGCTATCATGTGCTGGAGGCCGGCTCCGGTGTCGAGGCGCTGGAAGTGATGGCGCAGCATCCCGGCGAGGTCGAACTGATCCTTTCCGACGTGGTGATGCCGGAAATGGATGGCCCGACGCTGTTGAAGGAGTTGCGCCCCAGCCATCCCGACATCAAGGTGATATTCATGTCGGGCTATGCCGAGGAGGCCTTCGCCAAGAATCTGCCGGAGGGCGCGGATTTCGGCTTCCTGCCGAAGCCGTTCACCCTCAAGCAGCTGATCGAGGCGGTGAAGGCGAGCATGGGCCGGAGCGAGCCGGGCCGTACCGAGTAATGTCCCGCGAGGGGACCGTCTGGAGGATGAGATGAGCGCAGCGACCGAGGACGTCTTCAAGGCTCTGGCCGCCGACCATGCTTCCCGCGCCGAGCAAAAGGTGGCGGACCTCTTCGCCGCCGATGCGGACCGTTTCGCGCGCTTCTCAGCCTCTTTCGAGGACATGCTGCTCGATTTCTCGAAATGCTCGCTGACGGCGGACACGCTCGGCCTGCTGCTCGATCTCGTCCGGGCCGCCGGGGTCGAGGCCAAGCGCGAGGCGATGTTCTCCGGCGTGCACATCAATCTCACCGAGGACCGGGCGGTGCTTCATACCGCGCTGCGCGATCCCGGCGAGACGCCGCTGGTCGTCGATGGGCAAGATGTGCGTGCCGATGTCGCCTCGGTTCTCGCCGCCATGGCGAATTTTGCGGAGGGCATCCGCTCCGGCGCGCTCAAGGGCTGGACCGGCAAGCCGATCACCGACGTGGTCAATATCGGCATTGGCGGATCGGACCTCGGGCCCGTCATGGCGACCATTGCGCTGACGCCCTACCATGACGGCCCGCGCGCGCATTACGTCTCCAATATCGACGGCGCCCATCTCTACGACACGGTGAAGGGTCTCGATCCGGCATCCACCCTGTTCATCGTCGCCTCCAAGACCTTCACCACCCAGGAGACGATGGCGAACGCCGCCAGCGCCCGCCACTGGATCGTCGAGGCGCTGGGCGAGGCGGCGGTGGCGAACCATTTCGCCGCCGTATCCACCGCGCTCGACAAGGTTGCCGCCTTCGGCATCGCGCCGGAGCGGGTGTTCGGCTTCTGGGACTGGGTCGGCGGGCGGTATTCGGTATGGTCAGCCATCGGCCTGCCGGTCATGATCGCCGTGGGCGAAGCGAATTTCCGCCGCTTTCTCGCCGGCGGCCATGCGATGGACACGCATTTCCGCACCGCGCCGCTGGAAAAGAACCTCCCCGTCCTGCTCGCGCTCGTCGGTCTGTGGCACCGCGATGTGTGCGGCTACGCCACCCGCGCGGTCATTCCCTACGACCAGCATCTGGCGCGGCTGCCGGCCTATCTCCAGCAGCTCGACATGGAGAGCAACGGCAAGCATGTGACGCTCGACGGCAAGACGGTGGCGCATGACACCGGCCCGGTGGTGTGGGGCGAGCCGGGGACCAATGGCCAGCATGCTTTCTTCCAGCTGATCCACCAGGGCACCAGCCCGATTCCGGTTGAGTTTCTGATCGCCGCCAAGGGCCATGCGGAAGAGACCGAGCCGGGCCTGAAGCGCCAGCACGCCATGCTGATTGCCAACTGCCTCGCCCAGTCCGAGGCGCTGATGCGCGGGCGCACGCTGGAAGAGGCCAAGGCGCAGCTTCTCGCCGCGGGCCGTGACGAGGCGACCGCCGACAAGATCGCTCCCCACCGCGTGTTCACCGGCAGCCGGCCCTCCGTGACCATCGCCTATGAAACGCTCGACCCCTACACGCTCGGGCGCCTCATCGCGCTCTATGAGCACCGTGTGTTCGTCGAGGGTGCGGTGTGGAACATCAACAGCTTCGACCAGTGGGGCGTCGAACTCGGCAAGGAACTCGCCAGCACCTTGCTGCCGGCGGTGGAAAGCGGCGTGGCGCCGGACAGCGTCTCGACCTCGGCGGCCGGGCTGCTGCGCCATCTCGTCCGTAAGTGACGGTCCACCCTGGCCCGGCTCTCTTTATCGGGAACCGGGCTTCTTCCCAAACGTCTAACGATCCCGGCGCGGCTGCGGCTGTCGGGGATGGGTTGAGCAAAGTCCGGGAGCGAGCATGATCCGCGTCGTCGCCACTACGCCGTATGAGGGCCAGAAGCCGGGCACGTCGGGCCTGCGCAAGAAGGTGCCGGTGTTCCAGCAGCCGCACTACATCGAGAATTTCGTGCAGGCGCTGTTCGACAGCCTCGATGCCTTCGAGGGCGAGACCCTAGTGATCGGCGGCGACGGACGCTACTACAACCGCGAGGCGATCCAGATCGTGCTCAAGATGGCGGCGGCGGCCGGGTTTGGCCGGGTGCTTGTGGGCAAAGGCGGCATTCTCTCTACTCCCGCCGCCTCCTGCGTCATCCGCAAGCACGAGGCGTTTGGCGGCATCATCCTCTCCGCCAGCCACAATCCCGGCGGGCCGGAAGGCGATTTCGGCATCAAGTACAATATCGGCAATGGCGGCCCGGCGCCGGAGCATGTGACCGACGCGATCTTCGAGCGGAGCAAGACGATCCGCGAATACCGGATTCTCGATGGCGAGGATGTCGACCTCGATACGCTCGGCATCACGCGCCTCGGCGACATGGTGGTCGATGTCATCGACCCCGTTGAAGACTATGCGGAGCTGATGGGCGAGCTGTTCGACTTCGACGCGATCCGCGACCTTTTCGCCTCAGGCTTCACCATGCGCTTCGACGCGATGAGCGCGGTAACGGGCCCTTACGCCACCGCGATTCTGGAAGAGACGCTGGGCGCCCGCCGGGGCACGGTGATGCACGGCACCCCGCTGCCGGATTTCGGCGGCCACCACCCCGACCCGAACCTCGTTCACGCGAAGGAGCTCTGCGACCTCGTCATGTCGGAGGAGGGGCCAGAGTTCGGCGCAGCTTCCGATGGCGATGGCGACCGCAACATGATCATCGGCCGTGGCCGCTTCGTCACGCCCTCGGATTCGCTCGCCATCATCGCCGCCAATGCGCATCTCGCGCCGGGCTACAAGGCGGGCATTACCGGCATTGCCCGCTCCATGCCGACCAGCGGCGCGGCGGACCGTGTGGCCGCCAAGCTCGGTATCACATGCTACGAGACGCCGACGGGCTGGAAGTTCTTCGGCAATCTGCTCGACGCCGGGCTCGCCACCGTGTGCGGCGAGGAGAGCTTCGGCACCGGCTCCAATCATGTGCGCGAGAAGGACGGTCTTTGGGCCGTGCTGATGTGGCTCAACATCCTCGCCGTGCGCCGCCAGAGCGTCGCGGAAATCGTCGCCGAGCACTGGCAGGCCTATGGGCGCAACTATTACACCCGGCACGATTACGAGGAAGTCGACAGCGCCGCCGCCGATGCGCTGATGGCCGATCTGCGGGCGCGGCTGGAGACACTGCCGGGCACCGTCATCAACGGGATCACCGTGGAGCGCGCCGACGATTTTGCCTACCGCGATCCGGTGGATGGTTCGGTGACCACGAAGCAGGGCATCCGCGTGTTCTTCGAGGACGGCTCGCGGATCGTTTACCGTCTCTCCGGCACGGGGACTGCTGGCGCGACGCTGCGCATCTATCTCGAGCGTTTCGAGCCCGACGCCGCCCGGCACGATCTCGACACGCAGGACGCGCTTGCCGGCCTGGTGCAGATTGCCCGCGATCTGTCGGATATTGAGGGGCGCACGGGGCGCAGCGCGCCGACCGTGATTACCTGACGGCGCAGCGACGGCCGGCGCGGCGCGACGGCGCTTGGCTACCGCAGGGCGCCTGTCCAGTGCAGTTCCAGCCGCCGAAGGACGCCATAGGCGATGGTGAGGTCATCACTCTCATCATCAGGTGCGGGTTGTGAGCCGGCGGGTCGGCCGTCATGTGTGGCGCGAATAGCGTCACACAGGCTCTGCGCCTTTGTCGTCAGTCGCAGCCGGGCCGAGCGGCGGTCGCGTTGCGAGGCGGCGCGATGCACATATTCCGCATCAACAAGTTGCTTGAGATTGTAGGACGCGTTCGAGCCGAGATAGTGCCCGCGCTCCAGCAGGTCGCGGACGGACAGTTCGTCATTGCCGATATTGAACAGCAGCATTACCTGCGACGGGCTGATGTCATCCACGCCAAGGCGGGTGAGCTCGGCGCGCAGCACATCGAGGAAGCGGCGATGGGCCCGCTCGATCAGCCGCCCGATGTCCAAGGGGGTGACCGATGCGGACCCTGCGGGCCCATCCAAGGAGGCGACCGCCGGAAAGCCCGCCTCCGGGGCGTCGGAGTCTCCGGCCGTTTCCGCTGCCAGGGCAGCTTTGCGTGCAGTTGACCTCATAGCTGTGTCCCCATCCCCGTAATCGATGACTGATTTCGTGACCGTCCCCGAACGGTCACGCAGCAGACGCCGATGATGTGGCCAGCAGATTATTGAGAAAATGCGGCGGTCGCCAACGGATTTATGAGAGAGGTGCCCCGGTCCACGGAAAATCGCCGCTGGATGGGTGCGGCATTGCAAAGCGTTCCGTGGGAGCTGATCTCGTCCCCATGAGGACCGGAATCGTAACCTCAGTGCGGGGTTTCGAGATGCGATTCGAGAAACCAGAGCGCTTTATCGAGGGAGCGCGAAGCGGCGGTGAAGATATCGGCAGTGGTCGGGTCGCCGGCGTCATCGGACTCATTGATCGCCTTGCGCACATTGTTCGCTACCGCACCGAAACGCTCGGCCAGAGCCGCCAGATGGTCGGGAATGGCGTAGATGTCGGTCGGGTAGGCTTTCAGCGGGCTGCCGTCGGCGACGGTTTGCGTGGTTCCCAGCGCCGTGCCGCCAAGCTGCACCACGCGTTCGGCCATGGTGTCGTTGTGGTCGTCCAACTCGGTGCGGAAGCCGTCGAGCATCTCGTGGACCGCGATGAACTGCGGGCCCTTCAGGTTCCAGTGCGCCTGCTTGACCGCCAGTGCGAGATCGATGCCGGCGGCGAGATTGGCGTTGAGCAGGTCGATGGCGACCTTCTTGGCATTGGACGGAACGTCATTCGCGGTCTTGTGGTCAGCCATGGGAAATCCTCTTCCTGGGACGGCCCGGCAGCGGCACTGCCGGGCGCCAACAGGGACAAGATTGGCCGCGCTGAACGGTATTCAAGAGCCCCTGTTGTGAAGAATCCGGCCAATGAAGTTGAGAAGCAACTGGGCGGCGAGGATGGAGGTGACGCCGCCGGGGTCATATTCCCGCGCCACCTCAACGAGGTCGACCCCCGCCACGGTGCCGCGTTTGGTCAGCCCGTCCAGCAGTTCCAGCACTTCGTAATAGGTGAAGCCACCATGGCTCGGCGTGCCGGTGCCGGGTGCGATGGAGGGGTCGAAGCCGTCAATATCGATGGTGACGTAATAGCGCTTGCCGGCAGGAATGCGCGCCAGCACCGCTTCCGTGCCGAGCTTGCGGATCTGGCGCACGGAAAGGATGTCCGAGCCCATGGCGCGCGCCGCCTCATAGCCCTCACGCGCGGTGGAGGAGACGTTGCGGATGCCAAGCTGGGTGAGCCCGGTGACATAGGGCTTTTCCGCTGCGCGGCGCAGCGGGTTGCCATGGCCGCGCCGCACGCCGTGGCGCTCGTCGACGAAGTCGAGATGAGCGTCGAACTGGACGATGTGAATCGGCTCCTGCTCCGAGAAAGCTTCGATGCAGGGAATGTTGATCGAATGGTCGCCACCGAGCACCACCGGGAGAGCGCCCGCGGCGAGGATCTTGCGCACGGCCAGCTCGATATTGGCGTGGCTACCCTCGGTGTCGGTGTGGATCATGTCCGCATCGCCGATATCGACGATGCGGGTGGTCTCCGCCGCGAGATAGGTGACGTCGTCCTCGTGGTCGTAAGCACCCGCATGGCCGAAGGAGAACAGGGTCGACGCTTCGCGAATGGCACGCGGGCCCGAGCGGGCGCCCGAGCGCCATTGCGTGCCGAGGTCGAACGGGGCGCCGACGATGGCGACATCGGCGTCGATCTTGTCCCAGTCAAGCAGCAGCGGGTATTTGCCGAAGGTGCAGATGCCGACGAAGGGAAGATCGAGCCGGCCGCCCTCATAACCGTGAGCCATCAGCGCGCGCCCTTCTTTTCCACCGCGCCGGCAAGGACGCAGAGCAGTTCGAACAGGATGGTGGCGCCGGTGAGGGCGGTGAGACCGGAGGGATCGAAGGGCGGCGCCACCTCGACGAGATCGGCCCCAATGATGTCCAGCCCGTCGAGCAGGCGCACCATCTGCTGCGCTTCGCGGGTGGAGAAACCGCCGATTTCCGGTGTGCCGGTGCCCGGCGCCTGCGACGGGTCGATGCCGTCAATATCGAAGGTCACATAGGTCGGCGCGTCGCCGACAATGGCGCGGGCTTCCGCCATCACATCGGCGACGCCACGCTCCATGAACTCCTCGATGAAGATGATGCGCACGCCCATTTCACGGGCGTAATCATAATTGCCGGCGTCGGAGATGGCCCCGCGCAGGCCGATCTGCACGAAGCGCTTGGGGTCGACAAGGCCTTCCTCGATAGCGCGGCGGAACGGCGTGCCGTGAGTGTATTTCGAGCCGTTGAAGAAGGTGTCGTACGTGTCGGAATGGGCATCGAACTGGATGAGCCCGACCGGGCCATCCTTGGCCAGCCCGCGCAGGATCGGCAGGCTGATGAGATGGTCGCCACCGGCGGTCAGCGGCAGCGCGCCCACTTTCCGCACGCCCTCATAATGGGCGGTGATGATGTCGAGCGAGCGCATCAGGTCGAAGGGATCGATGATGACATCGCCGCAATCAGCGACGCGGGCGCGGTCATAGGGCGATAGCCCCGTGACATGGTGCACGCGGCGCATCAGGCTCGACTGGTTGCGCAATTCGCGCGGGCCGTGGCGGGTGCCGGCGCGGTTGGTGGTGCCGAGGTCGAACGGCACGCCGAGAATCGCGATGTCGACCTGGGAGGGCTCGGCCACCGGCAGGCGCATGAAGGTGGGAAGGCCGGCGAAGCGGGGAACGGTGCCGGAATCGAGGGGTTCGAAAGCGTCGGTCATATTGGCGGAACCTGATGCCTGTGTTGGGGCCTAAAGCCCGAACTCCTTGCGGACGGCGGCGGAGATGTGGGTGACGTAATCGGCCATCAGCGCCTGGCCCTTTTCAACGGTCGAGCCGGTGGCCACCGCCAGCACGCCGGAGGGCGGCAGGCCGAAATCGTCCGGCACCGGGAAGCGGTCATAGGGTGGGAAGGTCGCCGGGCCGTCGGAAGGCGCCTTGTCCATTTCCACCAGGTCGGGCCGCAGCACCAGCATCAACGAGGTTTCCATCAGGCTGGCATGTTCCAACTCGATGCCGGGGAAACCGGCGGGGAAGATGCTCTCCAGCGTCGCGCGCTGGGCGAAGTCCCAATATTCCAGCCGCATCACGGTGAGGTCGGTGATGCCGTCGCGGGCGATCTCGCGCCGGGCAAGGTCCAGCCCCTCCACCGACGGCCAGAGGTTCTCATAATGGCCGTTGACCACCACCAGACGCCGCACGCCTTGGCGGACGAGGTTGCGGATCACGTCCCGCACCACCAGCGCGAAGGTGTGGGCATCGACGCTCAGCGTGCCGGGGAACTGCTCGCCGCCGCCCGAGCGCGGCATCGACTTGCAGCCATAGGGGACGGTCGGGGCGACGAGGCCGCCCACCTCGCGGGCGATGCGCTCGCACACGCCGGTGGGCAGCACCACATCGACATTGAGCGGGAGATGCGGGCCGTGCTGCTCGGTGGAGCCGAGCGGCAGGAACACCGGCGCGCCGGCGGCCATCTTCGCCGCGAATTCCGGCCAGCTGAGTTCGTCGAGACGTACGCTGTCGACCATGCGGTCCCCCTGAGTGTGATGGCGTGCCCGTTCAGTGCATCGCCGCGCCGCCATCGACGCTGAGGCACTGGCCGGTAATGAAGGTGGTGGTGCGGCTCGCCAGGAAGAGAACGGCTTGCGCGACCTCTTCCGGGCGGCCGACGCGGCCGGACGGGTTTCCGGTTTCCAGCCGCTTCAGTTCCTCGCTCAGATTGGCGAAGTCGAGCAGCGGCGTGTCGACAGGCCCAGGCGCGATGGCGTTGACGAGAATCTCCGGCGCCAGTTCCCGCGCCCAGGAGCGGGTGAGGGTGAGGACCGCGCCCTTGGTGCCGGCATAGCCGGAGAAGCCGGCGCGGCCGAGATAGGCGAGTTCCGACGCGATGTTGATGATCCGCCCGCGCACCGGCCCCTCGCCGCTGAAGCGGGAGAGCGCCTCGCGTGCCATCAGCATCGGCCCGCGTATATTGACCGCCGCCATCCGCTCATAGGTCGCGATATTGAGGCTCGCCAGCGGCGTCTCCTCGCAGATGCCAGCGCAGTTGACGATGACATCGAGCCCGCGCAGTTCCGCCACCGCCGCCTCCATGCCGCCAATGACCGAGGCTTCGTCCGCCACGTTCACCAGAATGGTCGGCCAGCGGGTCTCGTCGGGTGGCGGGTGAAGATCGAAGCCGATGACCTTGGCGCCGGCGGCGCACAGTGCATCCGCGCTTGCCCGGCCGATGCCGCTTGCCGCGCCGGTGACGATGACGCGCAAATCCCGGTGGGGGTGGTCCTTGTGGTGGGCTACCATGGCAATTCTCCGCGATCGACCCCGAGACTCTGGCCGGTGATGTTGGCCGCCAGGTCCGAGGCGAGGAAGAGATATGTACCCGCCACATCTTCCGGGTCCATGAAGCCCGGCAGAATCTGCGCGGCGACGATTTCCTCCAGCAGCATTTCGGGGGCGAGGCCAGTGCGCGCGGCCATGGCATGGAGCGAGCGCAGCGAGGCTTCCGTGCGCACCCAGCCGGGGCAGACGGCATTGACGGTGATGCCGCGCGGCCCGAGCTCCTTGGCCCAGGTCTTGGTGAGGCCGATCACCGCGTGCTTGGAGGCGACATAGGCGCCGAACAGTTGCTCGGCGCCGCGCGACCAGATGGAAGCGGTGTTGATGATGCGCCCGCCATGGGCGAGGCGGGGTAGCAAAGCGCGGGTGACGAGAAACGTACCGACGACATTGATCTCCACCACACGGCGGAAAATCGCTTCGTTGTCGGTGCTCATATCGTCCAGCGGGGTGACGCGCTCCAGCCCGGCATTGTTCACCAGCACGTCGAGATGGGGGATCGCGTCCGCCACCGCTGCCATCTGTTCCGCCGAGGTGATGTCGGCGCGGTGGCCGCGCGCGCCGATGCGTTCGGCGGCCTCATGGATCGCCTCGTCATCGGCCAGCATATGCAACTGCGCTCCCGCCGCGGCGAAAGCGCGGGCGATGCCAAGGCCGATGCCACGGCTGGCGCCCGTGACCAGCACGCTGCGGCCGGAAATGCCGTCGAGGCTCATGGGCGGGACCGGGTGAGGCGGGGGAAGACGGGCACGGTGGGCTCCCTTTGGCCCCGCCATGCTGGCGCATCTTCACATCAGGAGAAATCGGAATTAATGGAAAGATACATCGGCAAAGTTCGATGTGAGTGGAGAGCGGATGCGCCGTCTCGACAATATCGACCTGCGGCTGCTGCGCGTCTTCGTCACGCTGGCGGAGAAGGGCGGCTTCCAAGACGCGCAGATCGCGCTCAACCTGTCGCAATCCACGCTCTCCACCCATCTCGCGGCACTGGAGCGCAAGCTGGGTGGGCAGCTCTGCGAGCGCGGGCGCGCCGGCTTTCGGCTGACGCCCTTCGGCGAATCGACTCTCGCCGCCGCCAAGCGGCTGTTCGACGACATCGACGCCTTCCACGGCCGCATCGGCCAGGACCAGCGCCGGCTGGTGGGGCGGCTGCGGATCGGCATTGTCGATGGCGTCGTCACCAACCCGCAACTCGGCTTGCAGACAGCGCTGTCGCGCTACATGGCCTATGCGTCCGAGGTGTTCGTCGATCTCGAACTCGGCACGCCGCTGGTGCTGGAGCGGGCCTTGATGGACGGAGCGCGGGACATTGTGGTCGGACCCTTCTCGCAGAAGGTGCCGGGCCTCACCTATGTGCCGCTCAACCGCGAGGCGCAGGCGCTCTATTGCGGGCGCGCGCACCCGCTCTTCGCGTTGCCGGGCACTGACATCATCCATGCCCGCATCGAGGAGGCGCTTTTCTCGGTGCGGCGCTATCGGCACCTCGACGACCTCTACCGGGTCAACCACCCGCGCGCGAGCGGCGCCATCGTGCAGATGGAGGCGCAGGTGATGATGATCCTCTCCGGCCGGTTCATCGGCTATCTCCCGCGCCATATCGGCGAGGACTGGGTGGCGCGGGGAGAGATGCGGGTGCTGCGGCCCGAGGCCTATGGCTTCGAGACCACCCATTTCGCCGCCACGCGGCGGCTCAAGGGTGAGCAGCCGCTGGTCGATGCCTTCGTGCGCGAATTGAAGGCGCAGGCGGGCGGCGGCGCGGCCGGCTAGAGCGTTTTCGAGCGAAGTGGATACCGGTTCGCGTGAAGAAAACGCGACAAAACAAATAATTAGATCATTTCACCGTTTCCGTGAAGCGGTGAAATGATCTAGATGCCGCCGCGCACGCGGTCGCTGAGGTTGCGGCGCTCGCGGACGATGACGGCCAGCGCCTCATCCTCCTCCGGCCCACGCGGCAGCTGGGAGAGTTGATCGAGCTGGTTGAGGGCGACGAGGCGCAGCAGGTCGTCGCGGACCATGCCGGTCGCATCGCGTGGCAGGGCGGGCACGAGCTGGAGATGCTCGGGCGGCAGCAGGTCCGGTAGGCGGGCGGCGAGATGCGCGCGCAGCCCCTCCTCGGTCACGCCCTCCGCCTCGACGAAGGCATAGAGCCCGAAGGAATGGCCGGCGGTGGGGAAATCGCAGATATGCACGTGGCGCACGCTCGAGACCTCGCCCAGCGCGCTCGCGATGCGCGGGCCCTGCTCCATGGCGCGAGGGCCGCGCCCTTCGGTGTCGTGATAGTTCAGCAGGCGGCGGGTAACGAAATTGTAGATTTTCTTGCCCGTCTTCATCCACACACGGGTGAACAGGCTCTTGCGCGCCAGGATTTTCTTCTCGCGCGCGGTCAATGCCTCCGGGCAGTAGCTACGCTTCTGCTTCAGAAAGTGGCGGATGTCCTCATAGGCCGCGACACGGAACGCCTTGCTGCGCTTGGAGAATACCATGGCGAGCTGGAAGTCCATCAGGACTGCGCGGCCATCGGCGGCGTAGAGCCAGTTCTGCGGTTTGGCGAGGTCGTTATGGGCGATGTTGCGCCGGTGTACCTCGCGCAGGCCCTTGCGGGCGGAGGCGAAGAAGGCGCGGTCGCCGCGCGGACGGGCGATCTGCAGCGGGATGCCGTCGACGAAGCCGCGGACCAGATAACCCTCTTCCAGCGCATACACTGGCACGGTGTGGCCGCTGCCCTCCGCACGCATGAGCGCGCGCGCCTCGCGGGCGGCGAAGTGGCGGGCGAGCGGCTTCACCCACCATTTCACCTCCGCATAGTTGCGTCGGACCGCCGGGTAGACGGTGCCGGCGGCATCGCGCCAGAAGCCGCGCTCGATGGTGGAGAAGGTGTCGCGCTTGAGCACGGTGTCGAGCTCGAACACGCCGCCCTTGGCGGGGACCGTGAGGCTCACGCGGCGGCCTCGTTCGGCTCATCCGCGTGGGCCTTGGCCCAGGCGTCCATATCGGCGAGGGCGCGGGCGGCGAGCACCTGCTTCTTGGCCACCGTCTTCTGCGTGCCGCGCAGGCGGTTGCCTTCGGCGTCGCGAGTGGGGTTGGCGTCGAGCGGCGGGAACAGGCCGAAATTGACGTTCATCGGCTGGAAGGAGCGTGGGCCCGCTTCCAAGCTCTCGATATGGCCGCCGGTAATGTGGTTGAGGAGGGCGCCATGGGCGGTGGTTGGAGGCGGCAAGACGGGGGCCTCCCCGCGCTGCTCGGCGCTGGCGAACAGGCCGGCCATCAGCCCCATGGCGGCGCTTTCCACATAGCCCTCGCAGCCGGTGATTTGGCCGGCGAAGCGCAGGCGCGGCTCGGCCTTCAGCCGTAGCGTGGGGTCGAGGACACGGGGCGAATTGAGATAGGTGTTGCGGTGAAGCCCGCCGAGCCGGGCGAATTCCGCCTTCTCCAGCCCCGGAATCATGCGGAACAGGCGGGTCTGCTCGCCATGGCGGGTCTTGGTCTGGAAGCCGACCATATTATAGAGCGTGCCCAGCGCGTTATCCTGCCGCAGCTGGACCACCGCATAGGGCTTTACCGTCGGGTTATGCGCGTTGGTCAGCCCCATCGGCTTCATCGGGCCGTGGCGCAGCGTCTCCGGTCCGCGCGCGGCCATCACCTCGATCGGCAGGCAGCCGTCGAAATAGGGCGTGTTGGCCTCGAACTCCCGGAAGGGCACGGTGTCGGAGGCGACGAGGGCGGCGACGAAGGCCTCGTACTGCTCCTTGTCCATGGGGCAGTTGATGTAGTCGGCGCCGGTGCCGCCGGGCCCCATCTTGTCGTAGCGCGATTGGAACCAGCAGACGGTCATGTCTATGGAATCAAAGTGAATTATCGGCGCGATCGCGTCGAAGAAAGCGAGCGCCTGCTCGTCGGCGCGGGCGCGGATCGCTTCCGCCAGGGCCGGTGAGGTGAGGGGGCCCGTGGCGATGATGACGCTGTCCCAATCCTCCGGCGGCAGGCCGGCGACCTCGCCGCGCTCCACCGTGATCAGCGGATGGGCGGCGATGGCGGCGGTGACGGCCTCGGCAAAGCCGTCGCGATCGACCGCCAGCGCGCCACCGGCGGGGATCTGGTGACGGTCGGCGCAGCCCATGATGAGCGAGCCGAGGCGGCGCATCTCGGCATGCAGCACGCCGACGGCATTATTGGAAGAATCGTCTGATCTGAAGGAGTTAGAGCATACGAGCTCGGCCAGGCTGTCGGTCTTGTGGGCATCGGTGCCGCGCGTCGGGCGCATTTCGTGCAGCACGACAGGGGTGCCGCGACGGGCGAGCTGCCAGGCGGCTTCGCAGCCGGCGAGGCCGCCGCCGACAATGTGAACCGGGCGCTTTTCGGTGATGCTCATATCCTGCCGCTGCTCAACACATCCGCGCGCGGCTTAGCACGGAACGGGGGCAAAAAAGAACGGCCCCGGAAAATTCCGGGGCCGTACGATCAGTGCAGTGAGGTGGACGATGTGTCCGATTCAGACGCCAGCGTCCGGCCTCAAGGCCGCATCACGCCGCAGCGGCGGCGCGACGGGCAACGCTGGTGATTTCGCCACGCGACACGTTGATGTCGGCGAGGGTGCGGTCGTCGAGCTGGGAGAGCTCAACGAGAGTGCGGCGATACGCCTGGTAGCGGCGGATCTGCTTGGCAACGAGGCCCCAAAGCAGCATGTCAGTCTCCATCGGTTGTAGTTACCGGATCGCGGCCTCCGGGCATCCCCGGCAGCTGCACGTCCGTTAATCATTCCGTTGCCTAGATATTCGACATCCTGCTTGTTTGGTAGGAAATATACCGCATCCCAGCCCTGCGGGCCGCGCATGCCACGCTCACAATTCATTCACGATCCGCAAGGTTGGCGAAACCTTGGTGTGAATCAGGCGCCCGTGGGCGCCTGATCGAGATCGGCCATCGCGCGCCCGCCGGCGCCGGTTCGCCGGTGATCTCAGGCGTTTGCCAGCGCCTGTTCGAGATCGGCGATGATGTCCGCCGCGTCCTCGATGCCGACCGAGAGGCGCACCACATCCGGGCCAGCACCGGCCAGCACCTTCTGCTCGTCGGCGAGCTGGCGGTGGGTGGTGGAGGCGGGGTGGATGATGAGCGAGCGGGTGTCGCCAATATTGGCGAGGTGCGAGAACAGCTTCACCCCGGACACCAGCGCCACGCCGGCCTCGAAGCCGCCCTTCAGGCCGAAGGTGAACACCGCGCCGGCGCCCTTGGGCGTGTATTGCTGGGCGAGGTTGTAATAGCGGTCTCCCGGCAGGCCGGGATAGCTGACCCACGACACCTTGGGGTGGTCGGCGAGGAATTTCGCCACCGCCAGCGCATTGTCGCAATGGCGCTGGATGCGCAGCGGCAGCGTTTCGATACCGGTGAGCAGCAGGAAGGCGTTGAACGGCGACAGCGCCGGGCCGAGATCGCGCAGGCCGAGCACGCGGGCGGCGATGGCGAAGGCGAAATTGCCGAAGGTCTCGCCGATGACCACGCCCTCATATTCCGGGCGCGGCTGGGTGAGGAAGGGATAGCGCCCCTCGCGCAGCCAGTCGAAGGAGCCGCCATCGACGATGACGCCGCCGATGGAATTGCCATGGCCGCCGAGGAATTTGGTGGCGGAATGGATGATGATGTCGGCGCCGTGCTCGAACGGACGGATGAGGTAGGGCGTCGCCAGCGTGTTGTCGACGATCAGCGGCACGCCGGCGCGCTTGGCGATCTTCGATATGGCGGCGATGTCGGTGACGATGCCGCCGGGATTGGCGATGGACTCGATGAAGATCGCCTTGGTGCGCGGGGAGATCGCGCGCTCGAAGGAGGCGACATCGTCCGAATCCGCCCAGACGACGTTCCAGCCGAAGCTCTTGAAGGCGTGGTTGAACTGGTTGATCGACCCGCCATAGAGACGGCGCGCGGCGATGAACTCGTCGCCGGGGGTCAGC
Source organism: Ancylobacter polymorphus (assembly GCF_022836935.1). Lineage (NCBI taxonomy): Bacteria > Pseudomonadati > Pseudomonadota > Alphaproteobacteria > Hyphomicrobiales > Xanthobacteraceae > Ancylobacter > Ancylobacter polymorphus. Next base: position 2,903,620 of record NZ_CP083239.1, read on the forward strand.
AGCGTCTGGAAGGTGAGCAGCTGCGCGGCATGGCCGGAGGCGACCGCCAGCGCGGCGGTGCCGCCTTCCAGCGCCGCCACGCGCTCTTCCAGCACCGCATTGGTGGGGTTGCCGATGCGCGTATAGATGTTGCCGAACGCCTTCAGCCCGAACAGCGAGGCGGCGTGGTCGACATCGTCGAACACGAAGGAGGTGGTCTGGTAGATCGGCGTCGCGCGCGCCTTGGTGGTCGGGTCGGGGGCGGCGCCGGCATGCACGGCGAGGGTGGCGAAGCCCGGGGCGGGGGTGGTGGCGTCGGTCATTGGCGTTCTCCTGTCGACGGCTCAGCGGCCGCGCGAGCGGTGCGCGGCGGCGGGCGTCTTGGGAGGCAGTGTCGCGCCTTGGCTAAAAAACGCAACAGGGCTGGAGAAAGAATTAAACAGCGGAAGTTGGCTGTTGATATTGCGTCTAGGCGAGGCGTGGAAGCCGCAGCCGGGGAATCTCGATGGCGGGGCAGCGGTCCTGAATGACGGCGATGCCCTGCGCCTCGGCGGTGGCGGCGGCGGCATCGTCGCGCACGCCGAGCTGGCTCCAGATCAGCTGCGGGCGGGGCGAAAGGGCGAGCGATTCCGCTACCACGGCGGCGAGATATTCCGGCGCGCGGAACACGTCCACCATGTCGATCGGCTCCGGTACATCGGCAAGGCGCGCATAGGTGGGCAGCCCAGCGATGTTGCGCCCGGCCTGGCCGGGATTGATGGCGAACACGGTATAGCCGTGCGCGGCGAGAAAGCGGGCGACGCCATGGCTCGGGCGGGCCGGATTCGGGCTGGCGCCGACCACGGCGATGGTGCGCACGCGTCCGAGCCAGCCCGCGATGAAGGCGTCGTCATAGGGATCGTGATTCACGGGGTCTCCTCAGGCAGATGACGAGGCTTCTATCCGACATATGGTGCGCCGGTGCGGGCACGGGGAGGGGCCGCATGGGCTGTAGAGCGGCGGGCCGGAGGGCGGATTTCAAGGGGTTAGGATGGGGTATTAAAATACCTAAATCGTAACTCATTGATTTATAAGCAATATATCCGATAAGGTGGGATTGACGTTGCATGGGCTCTCGTCTAGAACCCCGCCACGAGAGAGGTGCGGGTACTCCGCGCCCTTGCATATGGATTTTCCCATGAAGACGTTTTCGGCAAAACCCGCCGATATTGAGAAGAAGTGGGTCGTGATCGACGCCACCGGCCTCGTGGTCGGTCGTCTCGCCACCATCATCGCCACCCGCCTGAAGGGCAAGCACAAGGCGATCTATACCCCCCACGTCGATTGCGGTGACAACATCGTCGTCATCAACGCCGACAAGGTGGTGCTGACCGGCCGCAAGCGCGACGACAAGGTGTATTACCACCACACCGGTTTCCCCGGCGGCATCAAGGAGCGGACTGCGAAGTTCATCCTCGAAGGCCGGTTCCCGGAGCGGGTCGTCGAGAAGGCGGTGGAGCGCATGCTGGCGCGCGGCCCGCTCGGCCGCAAGCTGATGGGCAATCTGCGTGTCTACAAGGGCGCCACTCATCCGCATGAGGCCCAGCAGCCGGAGACGCTCGATGTCGCCGCGCTCAACCGCAAGAACGTGGGTATCTGATCATGGCTGAGCTCATCCAGTCGCTCGACGGGCTCGAAGCCCTGAAGTCCCAGGCCGCCGAGGCCCCCAAGCATGTCCAGAAGCTGGACAAGCAGGGCCGCGCCTACGCCACCGGCAAGCGCAAGAACGCGGTCGCCCGCGTGTGGGTGCGCCCCGGCACCGGCAAGATCCTGGTCAATGAGCGCGACGTCGAGGTGTATTTCGCCCGTCCCGTGCTGCGCCTCATCATCCAGCAGCCCTTCGCCACCGCTGCCCGTACCGGCCAGTATGACGTGGTCTGCACCGTTTCCGGCGGCGGCCTCTCCGGCCAGGCCGGCGCGCTGCGCCACGGCATCTCCCGCGCGCTCACCTATTACGAGCCCGAACTGCGCGGCCCGCTGAAGAAGGGTGGCTTCCTGACCCGCGACTCGCGCGTGGTCGAGCGCAAGAAGTACGGCAAGGCCAAGGCCCGCCGCAGCTTCCAGTTCTCCAAGCGCTGATCGGCGCTTCGGCTTCCAATGCGAAAGGGCGGGTCCTGCGACCCGCCCTTTTTGTTTGTCTGCTCGCACTCTGTGCCGGGTGCTGCCGTACGGCGCCATCGGCACAGCGCAGGCAGGGCAGCGCAGGCGGCGTCGCCGCCCCGCTGTCGGTACTGTGAGGGTCAGAACGGCACGGTCAGACGGGCGGTGCCGGTCCACACGCTGTAATCCGCGCCGATGCCGCCATATTCGCCGCCGAGCGACAGCGACCCGGCCGTGAGAACACGCATGCTGAAACCGCCCGTGACCCGCGCCGACCAGCCATCGCCAATGCCGGTGTCGGGCACATCCGCCACCACCGCATCGTCCGAGGCAAAGCGCCAGTCGGCGTAAAGACCGAGATAGGGCATCACGCCCTCGATCCAGTGCGGCGCCGTCACCTTGCCGCCCAGCGCGACGCGCCCGGTGGAGAAATCGCGCGAATCGTGGAGGCCTCCCAGCGTGTCGATATAGTTGCCCTGACTTTCCCAGAGGGCGAACACATCGGCGGAGGGTTCGACGACATAGCCGGCGACATCATAGGTGCCGTTGATCCCGGTGGAGAGCAGCCAGCGCGAGCCGTCGAAGCTGCCGGCCGCCAGCCCGGCGGAGGCGTCGTAGCTCAGGCCCGTCCAGCCGACCATGCCCTTCCAGCGCAGCGTCGGCGTGATCTGCCAGCCGGCATAGGTGCCGACCGTGGCGCCGTCGCCATCCAGATTGCCGGTGAGCCAGGCGAAGTCATAGTCGAAATTCTCGTAACCGCCGAACACGCCGACCACCACGGTGGGGGCGAGCCGATAGGTGAGGCCGACCGTGGCGTTAATCTGCGTGCCCTTCATCAGGTCGGAATCCGACTGCTGGAATCCGCTGCCGCGCACATCGACCCAGGCGCTCCAGTTCTGCTCGGCCATCGGCGTGGCGAGCGAGAGCGACTTGTTGACGTTCGCATAGCTGAGGGCCGAGAAGGCATCGCCCGCGGTTTGCGAAACGCCGGTGCGGTTGTCGGCGGGAGCGAATTGCGACGAGGTGCTGGCGGTCACCGAAGACTTAGCTACTCACTCGATGCCAGTTGCGGTTAGCACGGGCACTTGCCCATCCATGGAGTGCACGCCGTAGGAAACTAATGCCTCACTGTAGGCCTTTCCGAACGCCCCCAACTGCGCTGGCCCATTGAACCCAGAGGCTTTATCCTTAGCCACATAAGTGGCGTACTCATAGGCGCTCATGACCTTGCCGGTCGATGTCGAGGGGCTGGAGCCGCCCCCGCCCAGCGCGGAATCGATGGCGGTGGACACCGAGGTGCTGATGGCGGCGCCCGACGTGTTGGCCACGACCGTCGAGCCGATCGACTGGACGCTGGTCAGTTTCTGGCTGTCGGTGACACCGGCGCTCCCGCCGCCGCCGGCCGTGCAGCTCCACGAGAAATTCGAGGCTGGGTTGGACTGCGTGCCGCTGATGATGAGTTCGTCCGTGGTTGCCTCCGGCACGACATAGGTCTGCGAGCCGACCGTGTCGAAGCTCAGGATCGCCGGGTTGTGCGTCGTCGCATTGTAGAGGCCCAGCCGGTCGGAGCCCCCGACGGCGGTGATGGTCAGCTTGATCGTGTCGCCGGCAGCGAACCCGGTGCCGGTCATGCTGCCGGAGGTCGAGCCGCCTGAGAAGCTGCCGTTCAGAGCGGAGCAGCCGGTCGACGCGAGCGCGGCGCTGCTGGTTCCCATCAGGAGCACCGACGCAACGGCTCCCAACACAGTATGACGCATAGAAAAGCCCCCACTAAGATACCGTAGGGGAGCCTTACACGATTCACGCAACCGTGATAGCGCCTAGAGTAAATTGCCGCAGGATACCGCTGGAAATCGACGGGCGGGCACGAAAAAGGGGCGCCTCGCGGCGCCCCTTTCCGTTGGTCGACCGGCGTGCCGATCAGACCGAGTAGTACATCTCGAACTCGACCGGGTGCGGGGTCATTTCGAACCGCATCACCTCGGCCATCTTCAGCTCGATATAGGCGTTGATGAAGTCGTCGCCGAACACGTCGCCCTTCTTGAGGAACTCGCGGTCCTTGTCGAGCGAGGCAAGCGCCTCACGCAGCGAGCCGCAGACGGTCGGGATCTTCTTCAGCTCCTTCGGCGGCAGATCATAGAGGTCCTTGTCCATGGCCGGACCCGGATCGATCTTGTTGAGGATGCCGTCGAGGCCGGCCATGACAAGCGCGGCGAAGGCGAGATAGGGGTTCGCGCCGGGGTCCGGGAAGCGGGTCTCGACGCGCTTGGCCTTGGCCGAGGTGGTGTAGGGGATGCGGCAGGAGGCCGAGCGGTTGCGCGCGGAATAGGCGAGCAGCACGGGCGCCTCATAGCCCGGGACCAGCCGCTTGTAGGAGTTGGTCAGCGGGTTGGTGAAGGCGTTCAGCGCCTTGGCGTGCTTGATGATGCCGCCAATGTACCACAGGCATTCCTGGCTGAGGTCGGCATATTTGTTGCCGGCAAACATCGGCTTGCCGTCCTTCCAGATCGACTGGTGCACATGCATGCCCGAGCCGTTGTCGCCGAAGATTGGCTTCGGCATGAAGGTGGCCGTCTTGCCATAGACATTGGCGACCTGGTGGATGCAGTACTTGTAGACCTGCAGCTGGTCGGCCATCGTCACCAGCGTGTCGAACTTCAGACCCAGCTCATGCTGGGCGGAAGCGACCTCGTGATGGTGCTTTTCGACCTTGGCGCCCATGCGGGCCATGGCCGCGAGCATCTCGCCGCGCAGGTCCTGGCAGCTGTCGACCGGCGGCACCGGGAAATAGCCGCCCTTGGTGCGCACGCGGTGGCCGAGATTGCCGCCTTCATATTCGGTGCCGCCATTGGTCGGCAGTTCCACCGAATCGAGCTTGAAGCCGGTGTTGTAGGGGTCGGCGGTGAAGCGCACGTCGTCGAAGATGAAGAATTCGGCCTCGGGGCCGATATAGATGGTGTCGCCGATGCCGGTGGACTTGAGATAGGCCTCGGCCTTCTTGGCGATGCCGCGCGGGTCGCGCGAATAGGGCTCGCCGGTGGTCGGCTCCAGCACGTCGCAGACCACGACGAGCGTGGTTTCGGCGAAGAACGGGTCGATGCTGACGGAGTCGAGATCGGGCTGCAGATGCATGTCCGATTCGTTGATGGCCTTCCAGCCCGCAATGGAGGAACCGTCGAATGCCTGACCTTCGGCGAAGAAATCTTCGTCGACCATCGAGATATCGAAGGTCACATGCTGCCACTTGCCGCGGGGATCGGTGAAGCGCAGGTCGACGTATTTCACGTCGTTGTCCTTTATCAGCTTCATTACATCCTTGGCCGTCGTCATATTGTTCGTACCTCTTCTGATACTGCCGTCTTTTGCAGGGCAGATGGATCCCAAGCGGATGGTCAACGACGATACGCGCCGCATCCGTGGGGATGCGGCGCGCTCATATGCGCCACCATACTACGCTGGCTGTCAGATGGCGTCGACGCCCGACTCACCGGTACGAATGCGAATGGCTTCTTCGATGTTGGAAACGAAGATCTTGCCGTCGCCGATGCGGCCGGTCTGGGCGGCGCGGCGGATAGCGTCGATCGCCGTTTCCACCGTCTCGTCGGCGACCACGATCTCGATCTTCACCTTCGGCAGGAAATCGACGACGTATTCGGCGCCCCGATAGAGTTCCGTGTGTCCCTTCTGCCGGCCGAAGCCCTTGGCTTCCGTGACGGTGATGCCCTGCAGGCCGATCTCCTGCAGCGCCTCCTTCACCTCGTCGAGCTTGAAGGGCTTAATGATGGCCTCAATCTTCTTCATCTGACCTCGTCTCCCTGACTCGTCGATCCGCGACGCCCGGCCGAGTCGGGTCGCGAAGAAGCAGAACCCATGCCAAGCACCCTAGTGTCGCCGGAAACCGTTAATAGCGCATCATCGCATGCCGCTACCGCACCGGCCAAACAGCTTCGATTTCCGGGAATGATGAAGTTATGAGCGATATGCCGGCAAAGTAGGCAAAAGCCGCGAGGCCGGCGGCCTAGGGGCTGCGCTAAAGCTAGGCATTTGCCGCCGATTGTTGCGGCTGTCGTGCTCTTGCCCCGGCCGACGCGGTTTCCGCTAAGCTAAAGCCGACGCCGCCGCCCGCGCAGGACCCAGGACCGATGCAGCTTCTCACCCCCGCCGAAATGGCCCGCGCCGATGCCTTCACTATCGCCGCCGGCGTTCCCGGCGCGGTGCTCATGGAACGGGCGGGACACGCTGTCGCAGCCTTCGCTGCGCGGGTGACGGCGGCCGGCGGGCTTGTGCTGGTGCTGTGCGGGCCGGGCAATAATGGCGGGGACGGATTCGTCGCCGCGCGGCTCCTGGCGGCGGCCGGCTACCGGGTGCGTCTCGCTCTGCTGGGCGAGCGGGAGGCCTTGCGCGGCGATGCCGCGCTCATGGCGGCGCGCTGGGAAGGGCCGGTCGCGCCGGCGGAGACGGTGGACCTCATCGGCGCCGATCTCGTCATCGACGCGCTGTTCGGCGCCGGGCTAGCGCGCGATCTCGACGGCGCGGCGCGGGCGCTGGTGGAGCGGGTGAACGCCGCCGGACTGCCGGTACTGGCGGTGGACCTGCCCTCCGGCATTGACGGCGCGACCGGGGCGGTGCGCGGGGCGGCGATCGAGGCGCGCTGGAGCGTCACCTTCTTCCGCGCCAAGCCCGGCCATGTGCTGCTGCCGGGGCGCCTGCATGCGGGGGAGGTGAGCGTCGCGGATATCGGCATCCTCCCCGCCGCGCTTGACGTCCTCGCGCCCCGCGCCTTCGCCAATGTGCCGGAGCTGTGGGCCGGCCATTTCCCGGTGCCGGCGCCGGAGGGGCATAAATATTCGCGCGGTCATCTCGTGGCCGTTTCCGGCCCGGCGCAGGCGACCGGGGCGACGCGGCTTTCCGCTCGCGCGGCGCTGCGGGCCGGGGCCGGGCTGGTGACGGTGGCGTGCCCGGCCGAGGCGCTGCCGATCCACGCGGCGAATCTCTCCGCCATCATGGTACGGCCGGTGGAGGACGCGGCCGGGCTGGCGCATCTGCTCGCCGATCCGCGCCTGACGACGCTGGTGCTTGGCCCCGGGCTGGGCGTCGGGGAGGCGGCCCGCGCCAAGCTCGCAGTGTGCGGCGGCCGGCGTCTGGTCATCGACGCCGATCTCCTCACCTCCTTCAAGGGCGAGGCGGACGCGCTGGCGCGGGCGCTGGCGGGTGCGCCGGCGGCCGTGGCGACCCCGCATGACGGTGAGTTCGCGCGGATTTTCGAGCGCTGCCCGCAGGTGCTGGAGGCGCCCTCGCGGCTGGAGCGGGCGCGGGCCGGCGCCGCGCGCCTTGGGGCGACGCTGCTGCTCAAGGGGCCGGACACGGTGGTGGCGAGCCCGGACGGGCGCGCTAGCATCGCCGCCAATGCGCCGCCCTGGCTCGCGACCGCCGGGGCGGGGGACGTGCTGGCGGGAATCGTCGGCGGGCTGCTGGCGCAGGGCATGCCGCCTTTCGAGGCGGCGAGCGCCGCGGTGTGGCTCCACGGCGAGGCCGCGCGCGAGGCCGGGCCCGGGCTGGTGGCCGACGATCTGATCGACGCGCTGCGCCCGGTTTATCGCCGCCTCTTCGGCCGGCTGGGGGCTGTGTAGCTTCGGTACGATCGAGTTGGTGCCCCCCACCGGACTCGAACCGGCACCTCTCACGAGAACGGAACCTAAATCCGTCGCGTCTACCAATTCCGCCAAGGGGGCCCTATAACGGCCGCTGGTAGCGCTGCGGAGCCCGCGATGTCAACGTTCGAGGAGGATGCCCGCCGCCGCATAGCGGCCCAGCAGACGACCTTGGCGCGGCTAGGGACTTGGGTGGGTTCCCAAATCGGCCGCCTGAGCCTTGCAGCCCTTGGGGTGGCACTGGTCCTCTGGGTAGTACCTGCCCTTGCGCAGCTTCGATACAGCTACTATGAGAGCGCGACGTTAGGGGGTCTCATCAAGGTGGACCGCCTTACCGGGCGCATGGAGTTTTGCAAGGTGTGGTGGGATGAGCAGCAAACGTTGCGATCCGCCTGCCGGGCGACGACGACCCGGTGAGTGTACCACACCGCGCCACCTGTGGCGGATGGAACCCCTTGAAATTGTTGGAAGTGGCGTAAGTCAGCCGAGGATTTAGGTTCCAGTGGCGAGAGTCGTGGGGGTTCGAGTCCCTCCGCCCGCACCAGTGCCTTACCCTTGTCCGGTGCCGCCTTCCGACCCATTTGCACCGAGCGCGGCCGTCGGCGATCACGCGGCCACGCACACCGACATTCGAGAGCCCGCGCACGCGGCAAACTAGACGAAGGCCGATTAAAATGCAGGTCACCGAACTCCTCGCCGAAGGTCTGAAGCGCGAATATCGCGTGGTGCTGCCGGCCTCCGAACTTGACGCCAAGGCCAATGCGCGCCTCAGCGAACTCAAGGACAAGGTCCGCCTCAACGGCTTCCGCCCCGGCAAGGTGCCGGTCGCGCATCTCAAGCGCATGTATGGCAAGTCCGTGCTCGCCGAGGTCATCGACCAGGCGGTGAACGAGGCCAACACCAAGATCATCGAGGATAACGGCTTCAAGCTGGCCATGCAGCCCAAGGTGGAGCTGCCGCAGGACCAGGAGCAGGTGAACGAGGTCATCGAGGGCAAGGCCGACCTGTCCTTCACCGTGAACCTCGAAGTGCTGCCGGCGATCACGCTCGGCGACTTCAAGTCGATCACGCTGGACAAGCCGGTGCTCGCCGTCTCCGACGAGGAGGTCGAGGAGACCGTCAAGCGCATCGCCGACGCCAACCGCCCCTATGCCGCCAAGCCCGAAGGCACGGCCGAGAACGGCGACCGCGTCACCATCTCCTTCGTCGGCTCGATCGACGGCGAGAAGTTCGAGGGCGGCGCGGGCGAGGACGTGCCGCTGGTGCTCGGCTCCAACAGCTTCATCCCCGGCTTCGAGGAGCAGCTGGTCGGCATCAAGGAAGACGAGACCCGCACCGTCACCGTCACCTTCCCCGAGGCCTATCAGGCCGCTCACCTCGCCGGCAAGGAAGCCTCCTTCGAGGTGACGGCGAAGATGATCGAAGCCCCGACCGAGATGGAAATCGGCGACGAGTTCGCCAAGACGCTGGGCATGGACAGCCTCGCCGCGCTTAAGGAGCAGGTGAAGAGCCGCATCGCCCAGGAGCACAACGCGCAGAGCCGCAACAAGGCCAAGCGCCGCCTGCTCGACGCGCTGGACGGCCTGCACAAGTTCGACGTGCCGCCGACCCTGGCGGAGCAGGAATTCGATGGCATCTGGGGTTCGGTGACCGCCGAGATGGAAGCCCAGAAGAAGACCTTCGCCGATGAGGGCACCACCGAGGAGGCCGCCCGCGAGGATTACCGCAAGATCGCCGAGCGCCGCGTGCGCCTCGGCCTGGTCCTTGCGGAAATCGGTGAGAAGAACAACATCCAGGTCACCGACGACGAAGTGACCCGCGCCGTCGTCGAGCGCGCCCGGCAGTTCCCGGGGCAGGAGCAGCAGGTGTGGGAGTTCTACCGCAAGAACGCCCAGGCGCTGGCCAGCCTGCGCGCGCCGATCTTCGAGGAGAAGGTCGTCGACTACCTGCTCGAACTCGCCACCGTCAACGAGGTCCCCGTCACCCGCGAGGAACTCTATGCCGAGGACGAGGACGACAAGGCGGCCTGATTTCGGCGGAACGCGCGGAGTCGTGCGCGTTGCGCGGCTCCGCCTCCCGCCGCTGCCGCACCGGCGGGCTGGTAGGGACGCGCTTTCCCTTTATTGTGGGGTAGGTGGATTCGCGGGCGGCGCAGGCGCGCCGTGCCGCCGAGGATCGAAATATGCGTGACCCGATTGATACCCTGAACAACTACCTGGTCCCGATGGTGGTCGAGCAGACCAACCGGGGCGAGCGTTCCTACGACATTTATTCGCGGCTGCTGAAAGAGCGCATCATTTTCCTGACCGGTCCGGTCGAGGACGGCATGGCGACCCTCATGGTCGCCCAGCTGCTGTTCCTCGAAGCGGAAAATCCGAAGAAGGAAATCTCGATGTACATCAACTCCCCCGGCGGGGTGGTGACATCGGGTCTGGCGATCTACGACACCATGCAGTTCATCAAGCCGGCGGTGTCGACGCTGTGCATCGGCCAGGCCGCCTCGATGGGCTCGCTGCTGCTGACCGCCGGCGAGAAGGACATGCGCTTCGCCCTGCCGAACGCGCGAATCATGGTGCACCAGCCCTCGGGCGGCTTCCAGGGCCAGGTGACCGACATCATGCTCCACGCCAAGGAGATCATGAGCCTCAAGCAGCGGCTCAACGAGATCTACGTGAAGCACACGGGCCAGGACCTCAAGTCGGTGGAAGACGCGCTGGAGCGCGACAACTTCATGACCGCCGAGGTGGCCAAGTCCTTCGGGCTTATCGACAAAGTGATCGACAAGCGCCCGGATGAGGCGCCGGTGAAGCCCTGACGGGCCTTCGCGCCGTGTTTCCGAATGCGGCGCGACTTCCTATATTGACACCTGAGCCCGCGTCGAGATGAAGCGCGGGCTTGCATGCGTCGCGGTATCGCGCTTGCATGGCATCAGCATGAAGTGTCGCCTGGAGGTGTGACGAGGGGACGACGGGCAGATGCCCATTTCGCGAAAGCGGGGATGGTGCGAATGCCTTCTTGATCGGATCGTAGCCAGCGTGCTTGGCTGTGACAGAACAGGGACCCTTAAGTCGCTTCCTTTTGACGGCCTTTTCGAGCCGTCGCGTTTCTCCCCCCTTGGAGGCCCGCGGCGGCCGCGGGACTGGGGCGGTTCCGGGCAGTGCCTGGACCGCCGAGCGGACGGAGAGACGCATGAGCAAGGTTGGCGGCGGCGACAGCAAGAATACTCTTTACTGCTCGTTCTGCGGCAAGAGCCAGCACGAGGTCCGCAAACTCATTGCGGGACCGACCGTGTTCATCTGCGATGAATGCGTCGAGCTGTGCATGGACATCATCCGCGAGGAGAACAAATCCTCGCTGGTGAAGTCGCGCGACGGCATCCCGACCCCGAAGGAAATCTGCAAGGTTCTGGACGACTATGTGATCGGCCAGTTCCATGCCAAGCGCGTCCTCTCGGTGGCGGTGCATAACCACTACAAGCGCCTGAACCACGCGACCAAGCACGCCGGCGATGTCGAGCTGGCCAAGTCCAACATCATGCTGATCGGGCCGACGGGCTCGGGCAAGACGCTGCTCGCGCAGACGCTCGCCCGCATCCTCGACGTGCCCTTCACCATGGCGGACGCGACCACGCTGACCGAGGCGGGCTATGTCGGCGAGGATGTGGAGAACATCATCCTCAAGCTGCTGCAGTCGGCCGACTACAATGTCGAGCGGGCGCAGCGCGGCATCGTCTATATCGACGAGATCGACAAGATCAGCCGCAAGTCCGACAACCCCTCCATCACCCGCGACGTGTCGGGCGAGGGCGTGCAGCAGGCGCTGTTGAAGATCATGGAAGGCACGGTCGCCTCCGTGCCGCCGCAGGGCGGGCGCAAGCATCCGCAGCAGGAATTCCTGCAGGTGGACACGACCAACATCCTGTTCATCTGCGGCGGCGCCTTCGCCGGCCTCGACAAGATCATCTCCTCGCGCGGCAAGGGCACGTCCATCGGTTTCGGCGCGGTGGTGGCGGCCCCCGAGGACCGCAAGCCCGGCGAAGTGTTCCGCGAAGTGGAGCCGGAAGACCTGCTGAAATACGGGCTGATCCCGGAATTCATCGGCCGTCTGCCGGTCATCGCCACGCTGGGCGACCTCGACGAGGCCGCGCTGAAGAAGATCCTCTCCGAGCCGAAGAACGCGCTGGTGAAGCAGTATCAGCGCCTGTTCGAGATGGAGAATGTCGAGCTGACCATTCATGAGGAAGCGCTGGGCGCCATCGCCCGCAAGGCCATCGAGCGCAAGACCGGCGCGCGCGGCCTGCGCTCGATCATGGAAGGCATCCTGCTCGACACGATGTTCGACCTGCCGGGCCTGGAAGGCGTGGAAGAGGTCGTCATCAGCAAAGAGGTCGTCGAGCAGAACGCACGTCCGCTCTACATTTATGCGGACCGCGCGGCCGGCGATGCGGGCGCGAGTGCGTAGTCGACCGGCGGTGGACGGGGCCGGGCCAGCAGGTCCGGCCAGCGGCGCGGCCCGCTCCCTTGACGGGGGGCGGGGGCATCGCCATCTGAGCCTCAACCACCGGTCCTCGACCGCATCGACGTGCCCCGCGCGCCTGACGCAGCCCCCGCACAGAGATCAACGTTCGCGTTCCGGCCGCATCGCGGCGCGGTTCTCCCTGAGGACGCTTGTCCTCGGGTCGGGCCGCCTGCCGCCCAAAGAAAGGAAAGAGCCATGACGAGCCCCAAGCCTCGCACCGCGCTCACCCCGGGAGTGGCGCAGACCTTCCCGGTCCTGCCGCTGCGCGACATCGTCGTCTTCCCGCACATGATCGTGCCGCTGTTCGTCGGCCGCGAAAAGTCGATCCGCGCCCTCGAAGAGGTGATGCGCAACGACACCTTCATCCTGCTGGCGACGCAGGAGAACGCCTCGGACGACGATCCGGCGACCTCCTCCATCTACAAGATCGGCACGCTGGCCTCGGTGCTGCAGCTCTTGAAGCTGCCGGACGGCACGGTGAAGGTGCTGGTCGAGGGCATTTCGCGCGCCAAGGTGAACCACTACACCGACCGCACCGACCTCTATGAGGCCGAGGCGCAGGCGCTGGAAGAGGAACTCGGCTCCAAGGTCGAGGCCGAGGCGCTCGGCCGCTCCGTGCTGGCCGAATTCGACAGCTATGTGAAGCTGAACAAGAAGGTTTCGCCCGAAGTCGTCGGCGTCGTCACCCAGATCGAGGACCACTCGAAGCTGGCCGACACCGTCGCCTCGCATCTCGCGGTGAAGATCCCCGAGAAGCAGGCCGTGCTGGAGATTCTCAAGGTCACCAGCCGGCTGGAGAAGGTGCTTTCGCTGATGGAGAGCGAAATCTCGGTCCTTCAGGTCGAGAAGCGCATCCGCACGCGCGTCAAGCGCCAGATGGAGAAGACCCAGCGCGAGTACTATCTCAACGAGCAGATGAAGGCGATCCAGAAGGAGCTGGGAGACGGCGAGGACGGCCGCGACGAGCTGGCCGAGCTGGAAGAGCGCATCAAGACCGTCAAGCTCTCCAAGGAAGCGCGCGAGAAGGCGACGCATGAGCTGAAGAAGCTGCGGCAGATGTCGCCCATGTCGGCGGAAGCCACCGTGGTGCGCAACTATCTCGACTGGCTGCTGTCGATCCCGTGGGGCAACCGCAGCAAGGTCAAGAAGGACCTGCCCTTCGCCCAGAACGTGCTCGACACCGATCATTTCGGCCTCGACAAGGTCAAGGACCGCATCGTCGAGTATCTCGCCGTGCAGAGCCGGCAGAACAAGCTCACCGGGCCGATCCTGTGCCTGGTCGGCCCGCCCGGCGTCGGCAAGACCTCGCTCGCCAAGTCCATCGCCAAGGCGACGGGCCGCGAATATGTGCGCGTCGCCCTCGGCGGCGTGCGCGACGAGGCGGAGATCCGTGGCCACCGCCGGACCTATATCGGCTCCATGCCCGGCAAGATCATCCAGTCCATGCGCAAGGCCAAGAAGGCCAACCCGCTGTTCCTGCTGGACGAAATCGACAAGATGGGCGCGGATTTCCGCGGCGACCCGTCCTCGGCCCTGCTTGAGGTGCTCGACCCCGAGCAGAACCACACCTTCGCCGATCACTATCTGGAAGTGGATTACGACCTCTCGAACGTGATGTTCGTGACCACCGCCAACACGCTGAACATCCCGCCGGCCCTGCTGGACCGGATGGAGGTGATCCGCATCGCCGGCTACACCGAGGACGAGAAGGTCGAGATCGCCCGCCGTCACCTCATCCCGCAGGCGCTGACCAAGCATGGTCTGCAGCCCAAGGAATGGTCGATCGACGACGAGGCGCTGCTCACCCTCGTGCGCCGCTACACCCGCGAAGCGGGCGTGCGTAACCTTGAGCGCGAGATTTCCAATCTCGCCCGCAAGGCGGTGAAGGACCTGATGCTGACCAAGAAGAAGACGGTCAAGATCACGGTCAAGCAGCTGGAGGACTATCTCGGCGCGCCGAAGTACCGCTATGGCGAGGCCGAGAGCGAGGACCAGGTCGGCGTTGTGACCGGCCTTGCCTGGACCGAGGTCGGGGGCGAAATCCTCTCGATCGAAGGCGTCATGATGCCCGGCAAGGGCAAGATGACGGTGACGGGCAATCTGCGCGACGTGATGAAGGAATCGATCTCGGCGGCGGCCTCCTATGTCCGCTCGCGCGCGCTCGATTTCGGCATCGAGCCGCCGCTGTTCGACCGCCGCGACATCCACGTGCATGTGCCGGAGGGGGCGACCCCGAAGGACGGCCCGTCCGCCGGCGTCGCCATGGCCACGGTGCTGACCTCGGTGCTGACCGGCATCCCGATCCGTCGCGATGTCGCCATGACCGGCGAAGTGACGCTGCGCGGCCGGGTGCTGCCGATCGGCGGGCTGAAGGAAAAGCTGCTGGCGGCCCTGCGCGCCGGCATCAAGAAGGTTCTGATCCCCGAGGAGAACGCCAAGGATCTGGCGGAAATCCCCGACAATGTGAAGAACGCGCTTGAGGTCGTGCCGGTGTCGCGGATGGACGAGGTGCTGCAGCACGCGCTCGTCCGCCAGCCGGAGGCGATCGTCTGGGAAGAGAAGGCGCTGGCCCCGGCCACCGAGGTCGAGCCGGTCATCGCCCGCGACGAGATCGGCGTCATCGCCCCGCACTGAGCGGGCGAATAGGGACGCTGCAACGTAAAGAGGAAACGGCGGTGCCCTTGGGCGCCGCCGTTTTCGTTTCACCGGGCCTTGGCCGCCCCGACGCCGATTCGGTGAGGTGAAACCCACACATTCGCCCAAAATGCGGGCGTGGCGGAGCCGTCACAAATTACGGTATCCCATTACGCGCAATTGCCCTGAAGCCGTGTATTTGTGCGGGTTTCGCGGTGGGAGCGCTTGCAATCGCCGCAATTTGGGGAAAGTGTGCCCGCCCGTCGTCGGTGCATGCGACCGACGATTCTTGTGCAATCAAGGGAAGGACCGGTCAAATGACCACGAAGAACGAACTCGTCGCCGCTGTGGCCGAGCAGGCCAAGCTGACGAAGGCTGCTGCGGCGGCCGCGGTCGACGCGACCTTCGATGCTATTGCCGCCTCGCTGAAGGCCGGCGAAGAAGTCAAGCTGATCGGCTTCGGCAGCTTCTCCGTCGTGACCCGCGCCGCGCGCGAAGGCCGCAACCCCCGCACCGGCAACCCGGTCAAGATCGAGGCCTCCAAGGCCCCGAAGTTCACGCCCGGCAAGGGCCTGAAGGAAACCGTCAACGGTTGATCCTCGCGGCGTCGCGCCCCCCGCGCCTGAGGGTGCGGGGTGCGGTGCGGCACTGAGGGCGCAGGTTCGCCGGCCATGCCGGCGGACCCGCGCTGCGCCCGCCTCCGATGGCGGCGCATGGCGGCAGCGACAGAAGCGCTGCGCCTGATTTTTACAGATGTCCATCCGCATGAGCGGCGCCCCTCGCACCCCGGCTCAACCGTCGGGATGGCACGGCCCACGGGCCGATGGCGCGTCTGCTGGCGCCCCCGCGCCGCGCTTCTCACCCACAGCCTCTTTGCCACCGGCGCCGCTTTCTCGCTAGATCATTTCACCGTTTCACGGAAACAGTGAAATGATCTAATTCTTCGTTTTGTCGCGTTTTCTTCACGCGAACCGGTATCCACTTCGCTCGAAAACACTCTAGGCTTCGGACTCGATCAACACCACCAGATGATAGTTGCGGCGAGAGCGACGGCGGAGGCGTAGTTTCTCGCGAGCTTGTCGTAGCGTGTTGCGATGCGTCGGAAGTCCTTGAGGCGGCAGAACATGCGCTCGATGAGGTTTCGGCGCTTATAGGCTTCTCGATCGAACGGGCTCGGCTGTTTGCGCGTGGGGTTGTTCGGGATGACGGGCGTGGTGCCACGGTCGATCAGCCATTGGCGCAGGCCACGCGCGTCGTAGGCACAATCGGCTGCACAGGACCGAGCCCTGGGGACCTGCGCGAGCAGGACGAGAGCAGCCCGCAGGTCGCCGAGTTGGCCTGGCGTCACCTCGATGGCGAGCGGTCGCCCGAGCGGGTCGCAGAGCGCGTGGATCTTGGTGGTGCGGCCACCACGGGAGCGGCCGATAGCCTGCTCTTCCGCCCCCCTTTTCCACCAGCGGCCGAGCGGTGGGCCTTGGCGGTGGTGGAATCGATCGCGTGAAAGTCGTCGTCGGGCGATGCCTGACGCAGGGCTTCGAACAGGCCCTGCCAGAACCGGCGGCGAGACCACCGGTTCCAGCGGTTATAGATCGTTGTGTAGGGTCCGTAGACAGCGGGACAATCACGCCAGCGGCACCCTGACCGCAACACATGGACAATCCCGCTGATCACCCGCCGATCATCGACCCGGCGCGCGCCGGGCTGGTTGTGTGGGAGATGAGCCGCGATCGCATGCCATTGAGCATCACTCAGCCAGAACTCGTTTGCCATGACACTCCTCCAAGCATGCGGAGGGAATCATGTTCGATCACAAATTCAAAGGGCTGATCAGGTACAGACCCTAGAGGCTCTTGCCGCCTCGCGGCGGCGATGCTTAAACGCGGCCGGCGAAAGCCGTGCGGGCGGTTTGAGGTGGTCCCCGAAAGCCGGACAGGGAGCTAAGCTTGGTTCGACCTGACGGAAGGCCGAGCCCGATGAAAGGAGGATGCGGTTTTTCAGGTTCTGGTGCTACCTCGATCTTGCCTTGGGTCTGAGGATGGCACGGGGCGCCGCGCACATGGCTCATCTTATTGGCCTCGATGTATCCGGCCAGTTCGCTGGCGATGTAGCTGGGGCCGTTGTCGCTGAGCAGCTGAGGCTTGTGCAACACCGTGGCGCTGTCGCAGCCGGACGCCGCCAGGGCGAGGTCCAACGTGTCGTTGACGTCCTCGGCGCGCATGTTGGTGCACAGCTTCCAGGCAATGATGTAGCGCGAGAAGTCGTCGAGCACGGTCGACAGGTACATCCAGCCCCAACCGATCATCTTGAAGTAGGTAAAGTCGGTCTGCCACATCTCGTTTGGGCGGGTGGTCCGGGTGTGCAAGCATCGGCGGCCTTGATCACGACGAAAGCCGGGCTGGTGATCAGATCGTGCGCCTTGAGCAGCCGGTAGATCGTTGATTCCGACACGAAGTAGCGCTTCTCGTCGGTGAAGCGCACGGCCAACTCCCGGGGGCTCAGCTCGGCTTGTTCCAGCGCCAGTTCGATGATCTGGTCGTGGATGCCCGCAGGGATACGGTTCCACACCCGGCTCGGCGCCGACGGGCGATCCTCCAGCGCCTCCGGCCCGCCTTCAAGGTAGCGATCATACCAGCGGTAAAACGTACCCCCCCGGCGAGGGCCACGGGGGTTATCGGCCTGATCAGTTGATTTGACCACGGCTCTTGGCGAACGCGGCTTTGCCGATTGCGCGGCGTCGGGCGAGCCTTGCGATGCGGGCGCGGATGAGGTCCTCGTCGATGAGAGCCGGATCGAACGGCGCCCCGTACCAGCGCATGAGCTCGTCATGCTCCTCGTGGGTTGGATCGGCGATGGCTTCGAGGAAGAGCTTGAAGCCGGGGATGCCCGCCGACATCCTCGGGTGGTGCACGGTGGGCACCATCGAGGTAACGGGGATAATCCGTGGCGGGATCGGCTGCGGTGGTCGCCTCGATCGTGATCGTGTGCCGCCAGTCGTCGCCGAAGTCATAGGTGTAGCTGAACTCGGTGATGCTGCGGTCGATGAGAGCGCCGAGCCTCAACGTCTTGGCGGAATAGGTCCTGTCGCGCAGGCTGTCCCATTCTGGATCGGGGATGGCAAAGCGCTGCCCGCCGGCGCGGAACTCGAACAGGTGAGTGTCCTCGAACGGCATGACGGCCTGGATGACGTCGTGCAAGGCCTTGAGCGACGAGGTGAGCGGCACCTCGACACGGCGCCAGATGGTGGGCTGCCAGTCATCCAGTTCGATCTTCAGGCGAGCGATCCGATCGACATGGCTCATGCCGCGAGACTCCCGGGCTCTCGCGCCGCATGCCAGTTCCAGGGCAGCAGCTCGGCGAGCCGGTTCTGCGGCATGTCTGCGATGCGAGCGAGCACGTCAGCGAGCCAGGCCTGCGGATCGATGTCGTTGAGCCGGGCGGTCCCGATCAGGCTGTACATGACGGCGGCGCGCTCGGCGCCGCGGTCGGAACCGGCGAACAGCCAGGCCTTGCGGCCGAGGGCGATGCCGCGCAGCGCCCGTTCTGCCGCATTGTTCGTGAGGCAGACGTGTCCGTCATCGAGGAAGCGGGCGAAGGCGTCCCAGCGCCGCAGCATGTAGTCCATGGCCTGGGCGACAGGTGCATGGCGGGAGAGCCTGGCGCGATGCTCGCGCATCCAAACCTCAAGCTCGGCGACGAGAGGAGCGCTGCGCTCCTGGCGAACGGCTCGGCGCTGATCGGCACTCAGGCCATTGATCTCACGCTCCATGTCGAACAGCGCGTCGATGCGGGCGACGGCCTCGAAGGCAATCGGTGAGATCGGTGCGGCGTTACGCCCACGCCGGCGGTTCGCCGCGATGTCGGCGAGCTCGAATAACTTGCGGCGTGCATGAGCCCAGCACAGGGCCTCGACGATCGGCCCCGGCTGGCGGTCGGGAGCGAGCAGGCGATTGTAACCGGCATAGGCGTCGGCCTGCAGGCTGCCGGTGAAGTGCGTCAGATGCTCTTGCGGGTGTTCGCCCGAGCGGTCGCGTGATGCCCGGAACAACACCGCCGGCGGATCGGCGCCGCCGAAGGGCCGATCGTCGCGCACATACACCCAGGCTCGACCGGTGTCGGTCGTGCCCTTCGCCAGGATCGGCACCGGCGTGTCGTCGCCATGCAGGCGATCTGCCGCCATGACATGGCGCTCGAGCAGCACGTGCAACGGGTGCAGCGCTGCGGCGCAGGCGCCGACATGATCGGCCAGCGTCGACAGCGGCAGATCGATGCCCTCGCGAGCATAGCGCTCGCTCTGCCGGTTCAGAGGCTGGTGCTGGCCGAACTTCTCGAACAGCACCATAGCCAGCAGGTTCGGCCCGACATGGCCGCGCGGGATGACGTGGAACGGCGCCGGCGCCTGGGTCACCGCCTCGCAGGCCCGGCAGGAGAAGCGCTCGCGCACCGTCTGGATCACCTTCCACTGGCGCGGGATCACCTCCAGCGTCTCGGTGATATCTTCCCCGAGCTTCACCAGTCTGCCGGATCCGCAGCACGGGCAGCTCTCGGGTGCGGCGACGATGACGCGCTCACGCGGGAGATGATCAGGGAACGGCTTGCGTGCCGGCCGCTTGCGCTCGAAGGACGCCACATTGGCCGTTTGTGCTGCGGCTTCCGCGGCCAGTTCGTCTTCGGTGGCGTCAGCCTCCAGGTCCTCGAGCTGCATCTCCAGCTGGTCGAGCAGCCGTGCCTTGCGCTCCGAGCGCGTGCCGTAAAGCTCGCGCCGGAGCTTCTCGATCTCCAGCTTCAGCCGCGCGATGAGGGCATCCGTGCTGCTGTTCGCAGCGCGCTCCCGGGCGACGGTCGCCTCGGCTTCCAGCCGCGCGCTACGCTCCGCCAGGATCATGGCGTGGGCCGCGGCAAGGTCGCTCGGCAAAGGATCCATCGGGCTCGACATAGGGCGATGGAATCATATCCGCCGCTCCTGTGCCACGCCCAAATTACCCCGATGCGCCCGGTCGCCACGTCCTCTGCGGATGCCGCCAGTCTATGCCTTCCAGCAGATAGCCGAGCTGCGCAGGGGTGATCGTCACCATGCCGTCGGCCGGAGACGGCCACATGTTGATTTCCACTGAGATCTGACCCTGCAGGAGCGGATTTTTCCATCGAGAAGTGACCCATGTTTTCACCACGTCTCACGCGGCACACGCGGGGGACAGCGGAGTGATCGACATGGAGTTATTGAGCGTCATCCGACGCTGGCATCATAGGGATCGTAGCTCGATCCGGGAGATATCCCGCCGCACCGGGCTCTCACGGAACACCGTGCGTAAGTACCTGCGAGCGGACAGCGTCGAACCCCGGTTTCACGTTCCGGACCGGCCGAGCAAGCTCGATCCCTATGCCGACAAGCTCGCGGCGATGCTGCGGGTGGAGAGCGGCAAGTCGCGCAAGCACAAGCGCACCGTCAAGCAGTTGCACGCCGATCTCGTGACGTTGGGCTATGAGGGCTCCTACAATCGGGTGGCGGCCTTTGCCCGCGACTGGAAGGCCGCCCGGTTGCGCGAGCAGCAGACCAGCGGCCGCGGCACC
Source organism: Ancylobacter polymorphus (assembly GCF_022836935.1). Classification (NCBI taxonomy): domain Bacteria; kingdom Pseudomonadati; phylum Pseudomonadota; class Alphaproteobacteria; order Hyphomicrobiales; family Xanthobacteraceae; genus Ancylobacter; species Ancylobacter polymorphus. The sequence continues at coordinate 2,924,109 of NZ_CP083239.1, forward strand.
TTCGTGCCGCTGGCCTTTGTGCCCGGAGAGGCGTTCCAGTTCGACTGGTCTGAGGACTGGGCGATCATCGCCGGCGAGCGCACCAAGCTGCAGGTCGCTCACGTCAAGCTGTCCTACAGCCGCGCCTTCACTCTGCGAGCCTACCCGCAGCAGACCCACGAGATGCTGTTCGACGCCCATAACCACGCCTTCCGGGTACTGGGCGGCGTGCCGCGGCGGGGGATTTACGACAACATGCGAACGGCCGTCGACAAGGTCGGCCGGGGCAAGGAGCGCCAGGTCAACATCCGCTTCTCGGCCATGGTCAGCCACTTCCTGTTCGAGGCGGAGTTCTGCAACCCGGCCTCCGGCTGGGAGAAGGGGCAGATCGAGAAGAACGTACAGGATGCCCGTCATCGGCTCTGGCAACCCATACCGAACGTCCCCTCGCTGGAGGCCTTGAACGAGTGGCTCGAGACCCGGTGCCGGGAGCTGTGGTCGCAGGCCGGGCACGGCTCGCAACCCGGCTCGATCGCCGATGTGTGGGCTGAGGAGATCCGCCACCTGATGCCGATGCCGCGGCCGTTCGACGGCTTCGTCGAACACGCCAAGCGCGTTTCCCCGACCTGCCTCGTCCACCTCGAGCGCAATCGCTACAGCGTGCCGGCCTCCTTCGCCAACCGCCCGGTGAGCTTGCGTGTCTATCCCGACCGGATCGTTGTGGTCGCTGAGGGACAGGCCATCTGTGAGCATGGTCGGGTGTTCGCTCGCTCCCATGATCGCCAGAGCCGGACCGTCTATGACTGGCGGCATTATCTGGCCGTGGTCCAGCGCAAGCCCGGCGCATTGCGCAACGGCGCACCGTTCGCCGAGATGCCGCCGGCGTTCCGATCCTTGCAGCAGCATCTGCTCAAGCGGCCGGGCGGTGACCGCGAGATGGTGGAGATCCTGTCCCTGGTCCTCCAGCATGACGAGCAGGTCGTGCTCACGGCCGTCGAACTCGCGCTGCAAGCAGGCGTGCCGACCAAGACCCACATCCTCAATCTGCTGCACCGCCTGATCGACGGTACACCGCTGAGCACGCCGACGATCCCAGCTCCTGGCGCCCTTACGCTGACCACCGAGCCTCAAGCCAATGTCGAACGCTATGACGCCCTCCGCAGGGCCAGGGAGGCGCGCCATGCGTCATGATCCGGCCAGCGGAGCCCTCGTCATTATGCTGAGAAGCCTCAAGATGCACGGCATGGCGCAAGCCGCTGCCGAACTCATCGAACAGGGGTCTCCCGCCTTCGAGACCGCCATGCCGATCCTCTCACAGCTCCTGAAGGCAGAGACCGCCGAGCGGGAGGTGCGCTCGACCGCCTATCAGCTCAAGGCCGCCCGCTTCCCGGCCTATCGCGACCTCGCCGGCTTCGACTTCACCAGCAGCGAGGTCAATGAGGCGCTCGTGCGCCAACTCCATCGCTGCGAGTTCCTCGACGACGCGCACAACGTCGTCCTGATCGGTGGTCCCGGTACCGGCAAGACCCACATCGCCACGGCTCTCGGCGTCCACGCCGTCGAGCATCATCACAGGCGGGTCCGCTTCTTCTCTACCGTCGAGCTCGTCAACGCTCTCGAACAGGAGAAGGCCCAAGGCAAAGCGGGTCAGATCGCCGGTCGGCTCCTCCATGCCGACCTCGTCATCCTCGACGAGCTCGGCTACCTGCCGTTCAGCACCTCGGGCGGCGCCTTGCTGTTCCACCTGCTGAGCAAGCTCTATGAGCGCACCAGCGTGATCATCACCACCAATCTCAGCTTCTCCGAATGGGCTGCCGTCTTCGGCGATGCCAAGATGACCACGGCCCTGCTCGACCGGCTCACCCATCACTGCCATATCCTCGAGACCGGCAATGACAGCTTCCGCTTCAAGAGCAGCTCGGCAAAGCCACCCAAACCCACCAGGGAGAAGCCGCGAAACTTGACCGCAACCTAACCCCAAGACCACCATCAGCCCGGGTCACTTCTCACTGGAAATCCAGGGTCACTTCTCAACGGAAATCAACACCATCACATCGAAAGCCTTTGTCGACGCGAGCATTGCCGCGCTGCCGCAGGCCGAATACTTAGCCTATGAGGCCGCCTGCTGGTGGGAGCATCAGGATCTGTACATCGTGAGAAAGTCGAGGGTGGACTGAGCCCGATGGCCGTCATAATTCATATTGGGCTGCACAAGACGGGCTCCAGCGCCATACAGCAGTTTCTGGCACTGAATGCTTCGGCACTTGGCAGCCAGGGCGTGTTCTATGCCCCCACCATGCCGGAGTGGCCAAACCACAGTCCCCTCGCTGACGCCTTCCGGATCGGTCAGGATTCTTCGCTCGGCGAGCGGCTTCTGGAGGACCTCTTGCGCAGGTCCCAAGGCAGGGAACTGCTCATTTCGAGCGAAATGTTTTGTGAACCGCAAATCGAAGCCAGCCGATTTCTGGATTTGCTCGGAGACCAGAAGAAAAAGGTGATCGCCTATATCCGACACCCTTGCGACATCGTGCTGTCGGCATTTGGCGAGCGCGTTAAATACTATCCAAATCAGTACACTAGTGACGTCAACGACCACCCGCTGGCCTATGATCCGGGACAGCTCGACGTTCTCACTACATGGATCGCTCGCAACGATATCGAGTTGATATTGGCTCCCTATGATCGACGACAATGGCATGGTGGATCGCTTTGTGTCGACTTCTTGAGGATGATCGGCGCATCTCCCGATCAGATGCGCGCCAACGACTTCCGCGTCAATGAGAGCCTGTCCTATACGTCCGTGGAGATCCTGCGCAGAGCCTTGCTCGGCGGCATCGAAGCGCATGATTTCGATGTCCTGCTGGACGCGATGATGCGGTTGAATTTCAGGGACGATCGTTATCCCCTGACAGACGAAAACCTACAGTTTTGCTTTGAACGGATGCGATACTGCATCGGTGTGTATCAAAAATTCTTCAGGAGCGGATTCGACGAGGAGTTCCTATTCGAACCGAGAAGTTTCCGGGGCTGATAATATAATCATCTCCGGTCGCTGCGCAGGAAAGCATCAGCGATAGGGCAATGTCTTCACCGTCGCTATTTTTATTTCTGTCCTGACCGACAAGACCGAAATTCTGTTGTGTACTCACCGCTGAGCCACAGTGATAAGAGATGCAATATATATATGTAAAAAATCGGTATGAACGCCATCGACGCAAAAACGCGATAACTGGCGTATGCGGCATATGACCGGGTCCGTCGGCGTATTTCAGGACTCTTCTAGGCAGAAAATCGCGGGTATGGAAGCCGCGCGCTTCTACGCTGCCAGCTCAATCATGCTGTTCCATCTAACAGTGATGAGTGACCTTCCGACGAACATTCTTTCTATATATATTTTAAATTACGCCGCGATGGGCGTGCCATTGTTTTTCATTATAAGCGCTATGGGCATGTGTATCGGGTATTTTGGTAAGCTCGAAACGGAAGGGAGTATAAAAGACTTTTATATGAGGAGGTTCTTGCGAATTGCTACTTTTTTCTATGTGATGATGTTGTTATATATAATAATGTTGCCAGTTTTCGGCGACTCGGGCCCGACGCTGGGGCAGTTCTTGGCGAGTGCGACCTTTACGATGAACCTCGTCCCCTCTTACGTGGAGGGCTACGTTTGGGGATCGTGGACCATCGGCGTGGAGATGATATTCTATCTACTTTTCCCCGTGCTGATCGTGCTGGCATCGAATCTACGAAGAGCGCTTGTCATCTTCATCGGAGCCACTGTGCTTGCTACGCTCTGGCGCAATGAATTCGTTGATGTAAAGGGGCCGCTCCAATCTTTCGGAAATTTCTTTATTGTCGTCCAGTTTCATTACTTCGCCGCTGGGATCGTGGCTTTCCATGTCTGGCGAATAGCAGTTCGGCTGTGTCCCGCGCGCGTACGGCTGATCGGATTGATTTTGCTCGTGATTTCATGCGCCGCCACCGTCTCCTTGGTTGTGTTCGGATTCTGGCTGATTTTCGCGGCAGGTGTCTTCACGAGCTGGAAGCTGAACCACACCATTGTTTATTTCCTTTGGGCAACCGTGCTGGCAACGTTCACGATAGGTATGTGCCTGGCGCCAACAAAGCTTCTGTCGTCCTCGCTTGTCTGCCACTGGGGCCGGGCCAGTTTTGGAATCTATCTATGGCATCCGCCCGTGATAGCCGGTTATTCGAAACTGGGCATCTATAGAGCCATCTTTGCGCTTGCGAACGAGAATGCGGAGGTGAGCTTCCTGCTTGGCGCCTTGCTGACCTTTGCGACGGTCGTGCCCCTGTCGCTTGCGAGCTTTCGGTTTATCGAGAAGCCGGGGATGGCGCTCCTTCAGCTTAAGCATGGGCGCGGCGCTGGTCAGCCCGAACGGGGCGGTTCCCGGTAGCGTCAAGACGGCGTGGCGCACGCGGCGAAAGGATACCGGCCTTGATGGCAAGACGGTGCAGCCCACGTCATTCCGGCACACCATCGCCCGCTGGATGAGGTCACACTCGGTTTCGCCCTGGGAGGTGGCTGCGTTCCTTGGCCATCGCATGCCGGGATATTCAATCACGGAGGTTTACGCTGCCGCTGACCCGCTTTATATGGCGGCGAGCCGCGAGGCTCTGGAAAAGCTGGTACGCGCCATTTACGGGACACCGTTGAAAGACGGAGAAGCGGAAAAGGCAGCAGCCTAAACAGGTTGGGCGGTTAGCTCAGTTGGTAGAGCATCTCGTTTACACCGAGAGGGTCGGCGGTTCGAGCCCGTCACCGCCCACCATCGCTCCCCAAAGCCGAGGCGGCGCATCCGCAGGGGTTGTGACCTACCGGCAGGACAGCTTCACACAAGGCGGCGTTTTCATGGTGGCGGCGGTAGGTCTCGGCCGGCACCGCGCAGCGACGCGCCCGGGCTGGGGCTGGGTTAGCTGTCCCGTGGAGCTCACATGTCCTTCAAGAATTTGCCGCTCATCGGCAAGATATCGGCGCTGCTGCTGCTGCTGGCCGCCTTCGCCGCCGGCGGGGTGATTTTCGCCGGCACCCGCATGCAGGCGATCAGTTCGGAATATCAGGGGGCCCTCACGGGCCCGGCCTCGGCCGCCGTGGCGCTGGCCCGGGCCAATCGCTTCACCGTCTATTTCAACCAGGGTGTCTATCAGTCTCTCTCGTCGCTGACCGACGAGGACAATGAGGCCGCCATCAAGGTGCAGAAGGAGGCCGTCGCCGGCTTCCATGACCGCATGGCGGAAGCGGCCAGCAAGGACCCCTCGGTCTCCGAGCAGGTGAAAACGCTGGTGGCGAAGTTCGACCGCTTCACCGGCGAGCAGTGCGGCGACATCGTCGCCCGCGCCAATGCCTCGACCTCGGCCGAGGAGAACATCAAGATCGTCGCGGAATGGAATGCGCGCTGCATGCCGACTTCGACGGCTCTCATCGCCGATATCGCCAAGGAGGTGAGCTCGCGGGCAAACGACATCGCCACGCTGTCCGCCAGCCTGCGCGCCGACGCCGATTCCACCGTCTCCCTAGTGTATAGCATCATGGCCGCCGGCCTCGTGCTCGTCCTGCTGCTGGCCTTCCTGGCGACGCGCTTTGGCGTGGTGAAGCCGCTGGAGCAGCTGCGGAAGGTGTTCGACAATCTCGCCCAGGGCGTGCTCGCCGTCACCGTGGACGGCACCGAGCGCAAGGACGAGATCGGCGGCATGGCCCGTTCGGCGGAAGTGCTGCGCGGCGCTCTCGTCGATGCCGAGAAGGCGCGCGAGGAGGCCCGCCAGGCCGAAATGCACGCCGCCCAGCGCGTCGTGGCGCAGCGCCAGGCGATCGCCGACGAGTTCGAAGCGAAGATGGGCACTCTCGTCAACGCGCTGTCGAACTCCTCCACCGAAGTGTCGGAAGCGGCGCGCAACCTCGCCGCCAGCGCGGAGGAAACCTCCCGTCAGGCGGCGGCGGTCGGCAGTGCTGCGGCCGAAGCCTCGGGCAGCGTGCAGACGGTCGCGGCGGCGACGGAGGAGCTCACCTCCTCGATCCGCGAGATCGGCAACCAAGTCAGCGGCGCTGCCGGGCGTGCGGTGAGCGGGGCCGAGGTGGTGAACCGTGCCGCCGGCGAAATCCGCGAACTGTCCGACGCGGCTACCAAGATCGGCGAGGTCGTCAACCTCATCACCGACATCGCCGCCCAGACCAACCTTCTGGCCCTCAACGCCACCATCGAGGCGGCGCGGGCGGGCGAGGCGGGCCGTGGCTTCGCGGTGGTCGCGCAGGAAGTGAAGCAGCTTGCCGAGCAGACCGCTGGCGCCACCAAGGAGATCGGCCTCAAGGTCAACGATATCCAGCAGGCGACCGGCCGCACCGTGGGCTCGATCGAGCACATCGTCACCACCATCGCCCAGATCCGCGACGCGACGACCATGATCGCCAGCTCGGTGGAGCAGCAGGGCTCGGCCACGCAGGAGATTGCCGCCAACACCAATCAGGCCGCCAGCGGCACCGGCATGGTGAGCGAGAACATCGTCGGTGTCGGCCGCGCGGCCGAAATGACCGGCGCGGCTTCCGCCCAGTTGACCTCGCTTTCCGGTTCGCTGGCGCATCAGGCCAGCGACCTGAAGCAGCAAGTGGGTGAGCTGGTGCGCAGCCTGCGGGCGGCCTGACCGTCCATCGGCTCCCAGCCCCGCCGCGCGCCGCTTCCCCCAGCGGCGCGCGGTTTGCTTTTCGGGAGGCCGCCCGGCCGCCCCGGCGCCGGGGGTTGACATCCCCGGCCGCATCCCCGACTTCGACGGCTCTCCCGCGCGGCCGTGCCCCCACGTGCCGCGCCCCGTCAGCCGCGCCGTGGTGCCGATGAAACTCGTTCTGTTCGATTGCGACGGCACGCTGGTGGACAGCCAGCACGTCATCGTCGCCGCCATGGGCCGCGCCTTCACCCGCGCGGAACTCGCCATGCCCTCGCGCGAGGCGGTTCTCGGCATTGTCGGGCTGTCGCTGGTGGAAGCGATGCAGCGGCTGGGCGAGGACGATCCGCGCTTTCCCGCCGAGCGGCTGGCCGAACTCTACCGCGAGGCGTTCCGCGAATTGCGCACCGAGCCGGATTTCAGCGAGCCGATGTTCCCGGGCATGCGCGCGCTGATCGACCGGCTCGCCGCCCGCGACGACCTGCTGCTCGGCATCGCCACCGGCAAGTCGCAGCGCGGCGTGGCGGCGGTGCTGGCCCATCACGGGCTGGAAGGGCGCTTCGTCACCATCCAGACGGCCGACGACGCCCCCTCCAAGCCGCACCCGGCCATGGTGCTGCAGGCGATGGCGGCCACCGGCGCGGAGCCGATGGACACGGTGCTGATCGGCGACACCAGCTTCGACATGGTGATGGCCCGTGCTGCCGGCGCCCGCGCCATCGGCGTGAGCTGGGGCTATCACGCGCCTGATCTGCTGACCCAGTCGGGCGCCGAGCGTCTGGCGACGGATGCGGACGAGCTGCAACGGGCAATCGACGAACTCTGGGAGACGGTGGCGTGAGCGAAGGGATTCCCGAGGCGCCGCCAGCGCCGGCCCGGCCGGGCTTTGCCGAGCGCAAGCCGCTGCCCAAGCGGTTCTACCGCGAGGCCGGTGCCGCGGCGACGGAGGGCGTCCTGTTCCGCGTGGAGCTGGACGGTCGCCCCGTGCGCACGCCGGGGCGCCACCTCGTCGCGGTGCCGAGCCTGGCGCTGGCGCAGGCTCTGGCGGAGGAGTGGCAGGCGCAGGGCGAATTCATCGACCCCATGACCATGCCGATGACACGGCTGGTCAATTCCGCTCTAGACGGCGTCGCGCCCAACATGGCCGAGGTCGGCGACGAGATCGTACGCTACGCCGGCAGCGATCTGCTGTGCTATCGCACCGACACTCCGGCGCAGCTGGTGGCACTGCACGTGGAACTGTGGGACCCGGTGCTGGCCTGGGCACGCGAGCGCTTCGGCGCCATTTTCATGCTGAGCGAGGGCGTCGTCCATGTCGCCCAGCCGCCGCGCACGCTGGAACTCATCGCCGGCGCGCTGCCGGACGATCCGCTGCGGCTCGCCGCGCTCAATCTGATGACGACGCTGAGCGGCTCGGCGCTGCTGGCGCTGGCGGTGGCGCATCGCCATCTCGATGCGGAGATGGCGTGGCGCGCCGCCCATGCGGATGAAGAGGTGCAGGAGCAGCTCTGGGGCACCGATGCCGAGGCTCTGGACCGCCGCGCCCGGCGTCGGCGCGACTTCGACGCCGCCGCGCGGGTTTATGCCCTGCTCTAACTCTTTGATTATACGCAATTCCTGTCGCAGAACCGCGATACACTTCTGCGGGAATTGCTCTAGCAGGGTCGCAGCAGGTTCAGCGTCGCCAGCGCGATCATGCGCTCCTCATCCGTGGGGATGACCAGCACATGCGGGCCGGGGCCGTCGGCGTCGATCCAGGTGGCGTTGGCTTCATTGGCGGCCGCGTCCAGCGCCACGCCGAGCAGGCCCAGCCGGGCGCAGATGCGGGCACGGATTTCGGCTGAGCGCTCGCCGATGCCGGCGGTGAACACCAGCGCGTCGAGCCCGCCCAGCGTGACCGCGAGCCGCGCCACCGCCTGCGCGACATGCAGGGCGAAATACTCCACCGCCAGCGCGGCGGCGGGCGCCTCGCTCGCCAGCAATTCGCGCATGTCGCTGGAGAGGCCGGACAGGCCCTTCAGCCCGCTGTCGTGATAGAGCATGTGGCCGACCTCGGCCGCGCTCATGCCCTTCTGTTCGATGAGATGCAGCACCACGCCGGGGTCGAGCGCGCCGCAGCGCGTGCCCATGGGCAGGCCGTCCAGCGCGGTGAAGCTCATCGTCGCGTCCTGGCTCGCGCCGTCCTTCAGCCCGCAGGCCGAGGCGCCGGAGCCGAGATGGCAGATGACGACGCGCCCGCGCGCCAGTTCCGGCGCCAGTTCGCGCAGCGCGCCGGAGACATATTCATAGGACAGGCCGTGGAAGCCGTAGCGCCGCACGCCGTCGCGGTAGAGCGCGTCGGGCAGGGCGAAGCGGTCGCAGATTTCCGGGTGGCTGCGGTGGAAGGCGGTGTCGAAGCAGGCGACCTGCGGCAGGTCCGGCCGGCGCGCGCGGATGGTGCGGATCGGGTCGAGATTGGTCAGCTGGTGCAGCGGGGCGAGCGGGATGAAGCTCTCCAGCGTGCGCAGCACCTCGTCATTCACGCGTTCGGGGTGGGTGTAGTGCGGCCCGCCATGCACGACGCGGTGGCCGACGCCGATCAGATCGAAGCCGTCGAGATGCGGCAGCACCCAGTCGCTGATGGCGTGCTGGGCTTCCGGCGCCTTGGCGATCTCCTCCGGTGTGAAGGTGCGATCGACCAGCACGGTGCCGGCCTCGTCCTTGGCCAGGAGGCGCGGGCGGGTGCCGATGCCGTCCAGCGCCCCGCCGAGGACCAAAGCGACATCGCGCCCGGCGACGCGGTAGAGCTTGAACTTGATGCTGGACGAGCCGGCATTGACGACGAAAATGGCCTCGTTCATCGCGCTCATCCTCCCAGTCCCGGCTGGCGCAGCCGCGCCTGCGCATAGAGCACCGCCACCGCGCAGGAGGCGAGGCGGGTCTTCAGCGTGTCGGCGCGGCTGGTGAGGATCACCGGCACCCGCGCGCCGAGCACCACGCCGGCGGCATCGGCGCCGGCCATGAAGGTGAGGTTCTTCGCCAGCATGTTGCCGGCTTCGAGGTCGGGCGCGACAAGAATCTGCGCCCGGCCGGCGACGGGGGAGACGATGCCCTTGATGCGCGCGGCTTCCGGCGAGATGGCGTTGTCGAGCGCCAGCGGCCCGTCGAGATCGCCGCCGGTGATCTGGCCGCGATCGGCCATCTTGCACAGGGCGGCGGCCTCGATGGTGCTGGGAATGGAGGTGGTGACGGTTTCCACCGCCGAGAGGATGGCGACGCGCGGCCGGCCGAGGCCGAGCCCGACATGCAGGTCGATGGCGTTCTGCACGATGTCGCGCTTGGCATCGAGATCGGGGAAGATGTTCACCGCCGCATCGGTGATGAACAGCGGCTCGGCATAGCTCGGCACGTCCATGATGAAGACATGGCTCACCCGCCGCCCGGTACGCAGGCCGGTGTCGCGCGCGGTGATGGCGGCGAGCAGCTCGTCGCTGTGCAGGCTGCCCTTCATCAGCAGCGCGGCCTGCCCCTCGCGCACCAGCTCCACCGCCCTACCGGCGGAGGCGACGCTGTGCGGCGTATCGACGATCTCGATGCCGGCGAGGTCCAGCCCTTCCGCCTGCGCCACCGCCTCGATGCGGGCGCGGGGGCCGACCAGGATCGGCACGATGAAGCCGGCCTTGGCGGCGTCGAGCGCGCCGTGCAGGGAGGCGGCGTCGCAGGGATGGGCGATGGCGGTGGGCATGGCCTCCACCGTGCGGGCGCGGGCGATCAGGCGCTCATAATTGCCGTGATCGATCGGGGGCACCGTGCCGGGGCTCGTGGCCATGTCCATGTCTTCGCCTCCGTTGCGCCGGGTCACGGCGCGGATGTCGCGTTCAGTGTCGCCGCCGTGGCTGACGGCAGAACGACACAGGCCGGCCTTTTGTGCCCGCGTCCATGACCTCACGCAAAGACCTCCCGCTCCGCTCCGCTCGCCTGTGGGCGGGCTCAGCCCGGACGGCGGGCGACAAGGTCGATCTCCACCAGCGCGTCGCGGGCGAGGCCGGTAACGCCGACACAGGTGCGCGCCGGGCGGCGGTCGGCGGGAAAATAGGAGGCATAGACCGCGTTCATGGCGGGATAATCGCCCTTGAAATCGGTGAGATAGACGCGCGCCTGCAGCACATGCGACAGGTCGAGCCCGATGCCGGCGAGGACCAGCACGAGATTGTCCATCACCCGGCGCGTCTGCGCCTCCACGCCTTCCGGCAGCGGGCGCGAATCATCGTCCGGCCAGGTCGGCATCTGGCCGGTGATGAAGACCCAGCCATCGGCCTCCACGGCGTGGCTGAACGGGGCGACGGGGGTCGGGGCATCGGCAACCATGTGGAACTGGGCCAAGATCGCGTCTCCTGCGGGGGCATCGGGTGCGCGAGCTTCCCCCGGCGATGGCGGCGCGGTCAATGCAGGAGGCGGGAGGCGCGGCCGGGGGGCTGGCCTTCGCGCCGGAGCGGGTGGACAATGTCACGAGTGAAAGCGGTGCCGGGCAAACCCGGATGTGTCGTGAGTCGAGCATGAACCAGCATGTGAGCGCCCATATTCGGCGCGAGCCCTTCGGCACCCTCGCCGACGGAACGGAGATTCAGCGCTTCCGCCTGTGCGGCGAGGGGGGCATGGAGGTTTCCGTTCTCGACCTCGGCGCCACGGTGCAGGCGCTGCACGTCCCCGACCGTTCGGGCCGCCGCGCGGATGTCGTGCTCGGCCATGACACGCCGGACGCCTATGTGCGCGAGCCGCGCTTTTTCGGCGTGGCGGTGGGGCGCTACGCCAACCGCATCGCCGGCGGGCGCTTCACGCTCGATGGCGCCGACTACCGCGTTCCCGCCAATGATGGCGACCACGCCCTGCATGGTGGGCCGGAAGGCTTCGACCGGCGCGTGTGGCGGCTCGCCGAGCTGTGCGAGGGGCAGGCGCCCTCGCTGCGCCTCACCCTTACCAGCCCGGCGGGCGATCAGGGGTTTCCCGGCACGCTGGAGGCGAGCGTGACCTACACGCTGAGCGGGGCAGGGGAGCTGACCATCGCCTTCGAAGCGACGACGGATGCGCCGACCCTCGTGAACCTTACCCATCACGGCTATTTCAACCTCGGCGGGGTGGAGGCCGGCGGCGATGTGCTCGACCATTTGCTGACCATCCACGCCGACGATTATCTGCCCGTCGACGCGGCGGCGATCCCGCTCGGCGGGCCGGAGAGCGTGGACGGCACGCCCTTCGACTTCTGCACGCCACGCCGCATCGGCGACCGCATCCGGCAGGCGCATGAGCAGCTGCGGCGCGGGCGGGGCTATGACCACAATTACTGCCTCGAAGGCGGCACGACCGCACGCCCCCGCCTCGCCGCGCGGGTGGAACACCCCGCCTCCGGCCGGGTGATGGAGCTGCTGACCGACCAGCCGGGGCTGCAATTCTATTCCGGCAATTTTCTCGACGGCACGGCGCTCGGCAAGAATGGCCGCCTCTACCGCCAGTCCGACGGCTTCTGCCTGGAGCCGCAGATCTGGCCGGACGCGCCGAACCGGGGGGACTACCCCTCGGCCCGGCTGGATCCCGGCCAGACTTATCGCCACGTCTCCGTCTACCGCTTCTCCACCGACTGAGGCGCGGCCCTCACGCCGGCAGGTAGCGCCGGGCGAGATGGGCCTTGAACACGCCGGCATCGAGCGGCCGGCCGGTGGCGCGGGTGAGGAGTTCGTCCGTGTCGACAAGCGAGCCGAGCCCGTGCACATGGGTGCGCAGCCAGCCGACCAGCGGCGCGAAGTCGCCGCGGCCGATGGCCGGCAGCGTGTCCGGCTCGGCCCGGCAGGCGGCGTCGAACAGCTGTGCGGCGGCGATGGCGCCGAGCGTGTAGGTGGGAAAATAGCCCCAGCCACCGCTCGGCCAGTGAATGTCCTGCAGGCAGCCCAGCCGATCGTTCGGCGGCGTGGTGCCGAGCAACTCCTTCATGCCGGCATTCCAAGCTGCCGGCAGTTCCGCCAGCGGGAGATCGTCGGCGATCATCGCCTTTTCCAGCCGGGTGCGCAGGATGACATGGGCGGGGTAGGTGACCTCGTCGGCATCGACGCGGATGAAGCCGCGCTCGATGCGGGTGTAGCGGCGCCACAGCGCCTCCGCCTCCCATTCCGGCCCCGTTCCGCCGAAAGCGGCGCGCATCAGCGGCGCGGCGAAGCCGAGGAATTCGCGGCTCCGGCAGGCCTGCATCTCCATCAGCAGCGACTGGCTCTCATGCAGCACCATGCCGCGCGCCTGCCCGACCGGCTGGTTCATGTAGCCGGCGGGGCGGCCCTGCTCATAGAGCGCGTGGCCGGTCTCGTGGATCACGCCCATCAGCGCCTTGGCGAAATCGGCTTCGTCATAGCGGGTGGTGATGCGCACATCATGGTCGGCGCCGCCACAGAAGGGGTGGGTGGACACGTCGAGCCGGCCCCGGTCGAAATCATAGCCGAGCGCCGCCATCATGCGCTGGCCGAGCCCGCGCTGCGCCTCCACAGCGAAGGGGCCTTCCAGCGCACCCGGCGCGGGGCGGCGGGCCTGCGCCGCCAGCGCTTCCTCGGTGAATCCGGGCAGGAAGGCGGCGAGATCGTCGAACAGCGCGTCGATGCGGGCGATGCGTGCGCCCGGCTCATAATCGTTCAGCAGCGCGTCATAGGGCGAGAGGCCGAGAATCGCGCCCTTGGCGGCGCCGGCCTCGCGCTGCAGCCGCAGCACCTCGGCGAGATAGGGCAGCAGAGCGGGGAAGTCGGACTCGGCGCGCGCCTGCCGCCACGCCATTTCGCAGGCGGAAATCGCCTTGCTGGAGGCTTCCACGAGATCGGCGGGGAGGGCGATCTGCGCGGTGAAGACGCGGCGCATCTCGCGCAGATTGGCCCGCTCCCAGTCACCCAGCGTGTCGTCGCCGGCGGCGGCCTCCAGCCAGTCGCCGAGGCGCGGGTCCACCGCCATGTCGTGCTGGAGCACGCGCAGCAGCGCCAGGCTTTCCGCCCGGCTGGCGGCGGCGCCTTTGGGCATCATCGTGTCACTGTCCCATTGCAGGATGCCGACGGCGTTGGACATCGCGCTGATGCGGCCGAAATGGGCGGCGAGGGAGGCGTAGGCGGACATGGAAGCTCTCCGGCGGGTGGCGGCGCGGGCCGCTCTGCCTCCCGTTCTAGCCGAGGGTTTCGCCCGGCGGAACCGGTGTGCCGGGTTCGGCCATGGCGGCCTCGCGGACGATGTCCGCCATCCGCTCGAAGGAGGCAGCGAGCGGATTGGTCCGGCGCCAGACCATGCCGATGGTGCGGGTGGGGCGGGGCGTCGCCAGCCGGGCGACCGCGACGGCGGCGGAGCGCGTTTCAATGCCCACGGCCATTTGCGGAATCAGCGTGACACCGATGCCGGCGCCGACCATCTGCACCAGCGTGGTCAGCGAACTGCCCTCCATCAGGTCGCGCGGCAGCTGCGAGGAAAGATTGCAGAAGGAAAGCGCCTGTTCGCGGAAGCAATGGCCTTCCTGCAGCAGCAGCAGGCGCATGGTGCGCAATGTCTCGGAATTCGGCACCGGCAGTGCCGCCTCGCTTGCGGGGCGCACAAGGACGAACTCCTCCTCGAACAGCGCATGTTCGCTCAGCGAGGGCTCGGAGACGGGCAGGGCGACGAGGGCGGTGTCGAGCCGCCCGTCGATGAGATCGTCGACGAGGCGCTGCGTCACCGCTTCGCGCGGGCGCAGGTCGAGGCCGGGAAAGCGCTCGCCCAGAAGCTGCATCACGGCGGGCAGCAGATAGGGTGCGATGGTGGGGATGACGCCGATGCGCACCCGTCCGGCCAGCGGGCTGTGCGAGGCGCGGGCGAGATCGCCCAGTTCCTCGACCGCCCGGAGGATATTGCGCGCGCGGGCGGCGAAATCCTCGCCGAGCCGGGTGAGCCGGATCTGGCGCGGGCCGCGCTCCACCAGCGGCGCGCCGAGAATTTCCTCCAGCTCCTTCACCTGCAGCGACAGCGCCGGCTGCGAGATGGCGCAGGCCTCCGCCGCCCGGCCGAAATGGCCGTGCTGGGCCAGCGCCTCGAAATAGCGCAGATGCCGCATGGAAATGTCGGTCATAAGCTCAGATTATCGTGGCAATTAGAAAATGCAAATTTTCATTATCCCGCGCCTACGATAAGACCTCTTCCAATTCCAAACGCCTGCCCGGCGCGCCTCGCGTGCCCGGGCGCGCGCCGGGCGAAGCTCGCCGCCGGCCTCTTCTCACGATCGGAGACTGCAATGGACGACATCACGAACAGGCCGGCCGGCAAGTGCCCGGTGATGCATGGCGCGATCACCGAAACCGGCACGTCGAACATGGATTGGTGGCCCAAGGCGCTCAATCTCGACATTCTCAGCCAGCACGACACCAAGACCAACCCGCTCGGCGAGCACTTCAATTACCGCGAGCAGGTGAAGACGCTCGATTTCGACGCGCTGAAGGCCGATATGCGCGCGCTGATGACCGACAGCCAGGAATGGTGGCCGGCGGACTGGGGCCATTATGGCGGGCTGATGATCCGCATGTCGTGGCACGCGGCCGGCTCCTACCGCCTCGCGGACGGGCGCGGTGGCGGCGGCACAGGCGACCAGCGCTTCGCCCCGCTCAATTCCTGGCCGGACAATGTGAGCCTCGACAAGGCCCGCCGCCTGCTGTGGCCGATCAAGAAGAAGTACGGCAACAAGGTGAGCTGGGCCGACCTGATCGTCCTCGCCGGCACCATTGCCTATGAGACCATGGGGCTGAAGACCTTCGGCTTCGGCTTCGGCCGCGCCGATGTGTGGCATCCCTCCAAGGACACTTATTGGGGTTCCGAGCGCGAGTGGCTGGCGCCGAGCGACAACCGCTACACCGATGTGAACGACCCCTCGACGATGGAGAACCCGCTCGCCGCCGTGCAGATGGGCCTCATCTACGTCAACCCGGAAGGCGTGAACGGCAAGCCCGACCCGCTGAAGACCGCGGCGCAGGTGCGCGAGACCTTCGCCCGCATGGCGATGAACGACGAAGAGACCGCCGCGCTCACCGCCGGTGGCCACACGGTCGGCAAGACCCATGGCAATGGCGACGCCAAGGCGCTCGGCCCCAACCCGGAAGCCGCCGCGCTGGAAGACCAGGGCATGGGCTGGTCCAACCCGAACCAGAACGGCCTCGCCAGCCGCGCCGTGACCTCCGGCCTCGAAGGCGCGTGGACGACGCACCCGACGAAGTTCGACATGGGCTTCTTCGAGATGCTGTTCGGCCATGAATGGGAGTTGCGCAAGAGCCCGGCCGGCGCCTGGCAGTGGGAACCGATCGACATCAAGGAAGAGGACAAGCCGGTCGATGCCAGCGACCCCTCGATCCGCCACAACCCGATGATGACCGACGCCGACATGGCGATGAAGGTCGACCCGATCTACAACGCGATCTGCCAGAAGTTCATGGCCGATCCCGAATATTTCAAGGACACCTTCGCCCGCGCCTGGTTCAAGCTGACCCATCGCGACATGGGCCCGAAGGCCCGCTATATCGGCCCGGACGTGCCGGCCGAAGACCTGATCTGGCAGGACCCGGTTCCCGTCGGCCCCACCGACTATGACGTGACGGCGGTGAAGGCGAAGATCATCAATGCCGGCCTCACCATCAGCGAACTGGTGAGCACCGCCTGGGACAGCGCCCGCACCTATCGCGGTTCCGACATGCGCGGCGGCGCCAATGGCGCGCGCATCCGCCTCGCCCCGCAGAAGGACTGGGAAGGCAATGAGCCCGCCCGCCTCGCCAAGGTGCTCGGTGTGCTGGAAGGCATCGCGGCCGAGACCGGCGCCAGCCTCGCCGACGTGATCGTGCTCGGCGGCAATGTCGGCATCGAGCTGGCGGCTAAGGCGGCCGGCCACGATGTCACCGTGCCGTTCGCACCGGGCCGGGGCGACGCCACCGACGCCCAGACCGACGCCGCCTCCTTCAGCGTGCTGGAGCCGCTGCATGACGGCTACCGCAACTGGCTGAAGAAGGACTATGTCGTCACCCCCGAGGAAATGCTGCTCGACCGCACCCAGCTGATGGGCCTCACCGCGCCGGAAATGACCGTGCTGGTCGGCGGCCTGCGCGTGCTCGGCACCAATCATGGCGGCAGCAAGCATGGCGTGTTCACCGCCCGCGAAGGCGCGCTGACCAACGACTTCTTCGTCAACCTCACCGACATGGCCTACAAGTGGGCCCCGGTCGGCAACGGCATCTATGAGCTGCGCGACCGCAAGACCGGCGCGGCGAAGTGGACCGCCACCCGTGTCGATCTGGTCTTCGGCTCGAACTCGATCCTGCGCGCCTATGCCGAGGTCTATGCCCAGGACGACGCGCAGGAGAAGTTCCTCAGCGACTTCGTCGCCGCCTGGACCAAGGTGATGAACGCCGACCGCTTCGACCTGGTGAAGTGATCGCCTGACGGCTTGCCTCTCCGCCCTGTGGCGGGGAGGGGCGGCTCCTGCAAGGCCCGTTGCGCCCGGCGCGACGGGCCTTTACTTTTGCCGCGCCGACAGCGCCGCGCGCCGTTCGGCCCGGGGGAACGCGCATGACCGACCGCCGTCCCGACCGCCATCCCGATCCCGTTCTCATCGCCGGCGCCGGCCCGGTCGGGCTGGTGATGGCGCTGGAACTGGCGCGCTATGGCATCCCGGTGCGGATCGTCGACCCGATGACCGCGCGC
Organism: Ancylobacter polymorphus; assembly: GCF_022836935.1. Lineage (NCBI taxonomy): Bacteria > Pseudomonadati > Pseudomonadota > Alphaproteobacteria > Hyphomicrobiales > Xanthobacteraceae > Ancylobacter > Ancylobacter polymorphus. The sequence continues at coordinate 2,941,467 of NZ_CP083239.1, forward strand.
GCCACCACCTCCCGCGCCGTGGCGATCTGGCCGCGCACGCTGGAACTGCTGGACCGCGCCGGCGGCGGCCTTTCCGCCGAGCTCATCGCCGGCGGCAACAAGGTGATCGCGGCGCATATGCTGGCCGATGGCAAGACCCTCGCCCGCGTGCCGCTCGCCGAGATTGAATCGCCCTATCCCTTCGTGCTGATGCTGCCGCAGAGCGAGACCGAGCGCATTCTGCTGCATCATCTGGAGGCGCGCGGCGTGCGGCCGGAACTGGCCACGGCGCTGGCGGACTTCACCCCGGACGAGGACGGCGTCACCGCCACGCTCCGCCGCGCCGATGGGCGGGAGGAGACCGCCCATTTTTCCGCGCTCATCGGCTGCGACGGCGCCCATAGCCCGGTGCGCCACCGGCTTGGCCTCGCCTTTGCCGGCGAGACGCTGGGCAGCGACTGGGCGCAGGGCGACTTTCATCTCACCGGCATGCCGTTCCCGGTCGACGAATTCGCCACCTGCCTGCACCGTGACGGGCCGGCGGTGCTGTTCCCGCTGGCGCCCGGGCGCTACCGCGTCATCATCGGCCTCGGCCCGAACCCTGCGCCGACGGCGCCGCCACCTCCTGATATGGCCGGCTTTCAGGCGCTGCTCGACCGGCGCGGGCCCGGCGGCATCACTTTGACCGAGCCGCTGTGGACGACGTCCTTCCGCATCAATGAGCGGCAGGTGGAGAGCTACCGGGTAGGGCGCGTCTTCCTCGCCGGCGATGCCGCCCATGTGCACAGCCCTGCCGGCGGGCAGGGCATGAACACCGGCATGCAGGACGCGGTGAACCTTGCCTGGAAACTCGCTCTGGTGCTGCGCGGCCTCGCGACCTCGCCGCTGCTGCTCGACAGCTACGACCCGGAACGGCGGGCGGTGGGGGCGGAGGTGATCGCCACCTCCGGCCGGCTGATCCGGCTCAGCACACTGAGCAATCCGGTGGCGCGGCAGCTGCGCAACATCGTCATGCCCTTCGTGCTTGGCCTCGCACCGGTGCGGCACGCCCTCGCTGGCGAGCTCACCGAGACCGCGATCCACTACGCCGACAGCCCGCTCAACGGCGCTTCCTGGGGCGCGGGCCCGCGCGCCGGCGAACGCCTGCCGCCGCTGCCGGGTGAGCCGCCCTATGGCGCGGGCGATACGCCGCGCTTCACCCTGCGGCTCGGCGACGGCGTGACCCCGCCGCCGGACGATCTGCCGATGGCCTTGCTCGATACGGTGATGCGCACGAACCCGGTGCCCGGCGGCATCGAGCTGGTGCGGCCCGATGGTTACCTCGCTCTGGCGGTGGCCGAGGGCGAATGGGAGCCGGTGTTGGACTATGTGCGCCGCCTCGGCCCGGAAGCGAACTGACAGGCGTGCGCGGCTGCGGTTTCGCAACGAGAACATATTGCGAACATCGAACAAACAGAGTACAAGTGCGGTAACCTCTGCCCCGCCGCCCTTTCCCCTTGCGCCCAGCCCGGAGCCCGGCAATGACTCAATCGACTCTGCGACTCGTTGAAGGATCTTCCATGGACAAGTCCAAGGCGCTCGACGCCGCCCTGACCCAGATTGAGCGCCATTTCGGCAAGGGCTCGATCATGCGGCTGGGCAAGAACGACAAGATCATGGAGATCGAGACGGTCTCCACCGGCTCGCTCGGCCTCGACATTGCCCTCGGCATTGGTGGCCTGCCGCGCGGGCGGGTGATCGAGATTTTCGGGCCGGAATCCTCCGGCAAGACCACGCTCGCCCTGCACACCATCGCGGAATCGCAGAAGAAGGGCGGCGTGTGCGCCTTCATCGACGCCGAACACGCGCTGGACCCGATCTATGCCCGCAAGCTCGGCGTGGACCTCGACAATCTGCTGATCTCGCAGCCCGATGCCGGCGAGCAGGCGCTGGAGATCGCCGACACGCTGGTGCGCTCCGGCGCGGTGGATGTGCTGGTGGTGGATTCGGTCGCGGCGCTCACCCCGCGGGCGGAACTCGACGGCGAGATGGGCGACAATCAGCCCGGCATGCAGGCGCGGCTGATGAGTCAGGCGCTACGCAAGCTCACTGCCTCGATCAACCGCTCCCACACCATGGTGATCTTCATCAACCAGATCCGCATGAAGATCGGCGTGATGTATGGCAGCCCGGAAACCACCACGGGCGGCAATGCGCTGAAATTCTATGCCTCCGTCCGCCTCGACATCCGCCGCATCGGCGCGATCAAGGAGCGCGAGGAGGTTGTCGGCAACCAGACCCGCGTCAAGGTGGTGAAGAACAAGCTGGCGCCGCCCTTCAAGCAGGTCGAGTTCGACATCATGTATGGCGAGGGCGTCTCCAAGATGGGCGAATTGATCGACCTCGGCGTCAAGGCCGGCGTGGTCGAGAAGTCCGGCGCCTGGTTCTCCTATGACAGCCAGCGCCTCGGCCAGGGTCGCGAGAACGCCAAGACCTTCCTGCGCCAGCACCCCGAGGTTTCCGGACGCATCGAGGCGACCATCCGCCAGAATGCCGGCCTCATTGCCGAGCAGATCCTCGCGGGCAGCGAAGAGAGCGAGGACGGCGACGACGCCGAGTGAGGCCTCGGCCGGGGTGGCGGCGGGCCTGCCTGCGGCATCTCCGGCTGTTGAGCGCCTGGACGGCAGCGGAGCGGGGACGACGCCCCGCTGCTTTCTGGACAAGGTGTTGATGCGTCGTTAGAACCGTTGCGCCCGCGCCGGTCGGTGCGGGTCGGCGCCTTTCGCGGCGCTGCTATCCAGCATCGGCGGACCCGGGTTCATGAGCGGCGTAAACGAGATTCGCGCGACCTTCCTCGACTATTTCGCCCGCAATGGGCATCAGGTGGTCGACTCCTCCCCGCTCGTGCCGCGCAACGACCCGACATTGATGTTCACCAATGCCGGCATGGTGCAGTTCAAGAACGTCTTCACCGGCATCGAGAAGCGGCCCTATTCGCGGGCGGTCACTTCTCAGAAATGCGTGCGTGCCGGCGGCAAGCACAACGACCTCGACAATGTCGGCTATACCGCACGGCATCACACCTTCTTCGAGATGCTCGGCAATTTCTCCTTTGGCGACTACTTCAAGGAGAACGCGATCGAGCTCGCGTGGAACCTGATCACCCGCGAGTTCGAACTGCCGGTGGAGAAGCTGCTCGTCACCGTCTACCACGAGGATGACGAAGCCTTCGGGCTGTGGAAGCGCATTGCCGGCCTGCCGGACGAGCGCATCATCCGCATCGCCACGTCGGACAATTTCTGGCAGATGGGCGATACCGGCCCCTGCGGCCCGTGCTCCGAGATCTTCTTCGACCACGGCCCGCATATTGCCGGCGGCCCTCCCGGTTCGGCCGACGCGGATGGCGACCGTTTCATCGAGATCTGGAATCTCGTCTTCATGCAGTTCGAGCAGCTGCCGGGCGGTGAGCGTGTGCGGCTGCCGCGCCCGTCGATCGACACCGGCATGGGGCTGGAGCGGATCTCCGCTGTGCTGCAGGGCACGCACGACAATTACGAGATCGACCTCATGCGTGCGCTCACCGGCGCCGTCGAGGAACTGACCGACGTGCCCGCCAACGGCCCGCAAAAGGCGAGCCACCGGGTGATCGCCGACCATCTGCGCGCCTCCACCTTCCTGGTCGCGGATGGTGTGCTGCCCTCCAATGAGGGGCGCGGCTATGTGCTGCGCCGCATCATGCGCCGCGCCATGCGCCATGCCCAGCTGCTTGGCGCCCGCGATCCGCTGATGCACCGCCTGGTGCCGATCCTGGTGCGCGAAATGGGCCGGGCCTTCCCGGAGATCGTGCGCGCCGAGGCGCTGGTGGCGGAGACGCTGCGGCTCGAGGAAACCCGCTTCCGCAAGACGCTGGAACGCGGCCTGTCCATCCTCGAGACGGAGAGCGAGGGCCTGGAGGCCGGCGCGAAATTCTCCGGCGAAACGGCGTTCAAGCTCTACGACACGTTCGGCTTCCCGCTCGATCTCACCGAGGATGCGCTGCGCGCGCGTGGCGTTGGCGTCGATGTCGAGGCGTTCAACACCGCCATGGCGCGGCAGAAGGCTGAGGCCCGCGCGTCCTGGTCCGGTTCGGGCGAGGCGGCGACCGATACGGTGTGGTTCGCGGTGCGCGAGGATGCCGGGGCGACCGAGTTCCTCGGCTATGACACGACGAGTGCCGAGGGCACGGTGACGGCGCTTGTCACTGACGGGCGGCAGGTCGCGGAGCTGGGCGCCGGTGCTACCGGCCTGGTGGTGCTGAACCAGACGCCGTTCTATGGCGAATCCGGCGGCCAGACCGGCGATACCGGCTTCTTTACCGGCGAGGACGGGCTCAAGGTCCGCGTCACCGGTACGCAGAAGAAGCTCGGCGACGTGTTCGTGCATGAGGTCACGGTCGAGAGCGGCACGCTCAAGGTCGGTAGTGCGCTGGCGCTCACCGTCGACGCCGAGCGCCGCCAGGCCATCCGCGCCAATCATTCCGCCACCCATCTGCTGCACGAGGCGCTGCGCCGCGTGCTCGGCGATCATGTGGCGCAGAAGGGCTCGCTGGTCGCGCCCGATCGGCTGCGTTTCGACTTCTCGCACCCCAAGCCGGTGGAAGCGGACGAATTGCGGCAGGTCGAGGACCTCGCCAACCGCATCGTGCTGCGCAATGAGCCGGTGGTGACCCGACTGATGGCGGTGGATGATGCCATCGCCTCCGGCGCGCGGGCGCTGTTCGGCGAGAAATATGGCGAGGAGGTCCGCGTCGTCAGCATGGGCACCGATCCCGGCAATGGCGCGCCCTATTCGATCGAACTGTGCGGCGGCACCCATGTCGGGCGCACGGGCGATATCGGCGTCATCAGCCTGGTCAGCGAAAGCGCCGTCGGTGCCGGCGTGCGGCGGGTCGAGGCGATGACCGGCGATGCCGCCCGCCACGCGCTGACCGCCGACCGCCAGGCGCTGCAGGGCGCGGCGGCGCTGCTGAAGGCGCCGGTCGCGGAGGTTGAAGCCCGTCTCGCCCTTCTGGTCGAGGAGCGCCGCAAGCTCGAGCGCGAGCTGGGCGAGGCGCGGCGCAAGCTGGCCATGGGCGGCGGTGCGGGGGCGGAAGAGCCGGTGCGCAGCGTCGGCGATGTCAAGCTACTGGCGCGCGAGGTCACCGGCATCGAGCCCAAGGATCTCAAGAGCCTGGTCGACGAGGGCAAGAAGCGCATCGGTTCCGGCGTGGTGGCGATTGTCGGCGTCACCGACGATGGCCGCGCCGGGCTGGTGGTCGGCGTCACCGAGGATCTGACCGGGAGGTTCGACGCGGTGGCGCTGGTGCGGCGCGGCGCCGAGGCGCTGGGCGGCAAGGGCGGCGGCGGGCGACCGGACATGGCGCAGGCGGGCGGGCCGGACGGCGCCCGTGCGGCCGAAGCGCTGGCGGCGATCGAGAGCGCGCTCGCCGGCTGATCGCGCCGAGGGGCGGGGGAGTGGCCGTTGATGGCGGCGCGCAGACACGAGCCCGGCGGGTCGACGGCGTCGCTATGGCGCGCGCGGCGGCGGCGCTGTTACGAGATATTGGAGCGCGACGCCGCGCATGACCGCACGGCGCATCGGGTCGAAATCGGCCTGATCGTGCTGGTGGTGCTCAACGTCGTCGTCGCCGTGCTGGAGACGGTGCCGAGCCTGTATCTGCGCGATTACCGCGCCTTTCTCGGCTTCGAGCGGCTGTCCCTGCTGGTGTTCGCGCTCGAATATGCGCTGCGTCTCTGGGTGGCGCCGGAGAATCCGCGCTATCGCGGCCTCTCGCCGCTGCGGGCGCGGCTGCGCTATGCGCGCACGGCGGTGGCGATTGTCGATCTCATCGCCTGGCTTCCCTTCGTGCTGTCGGCGGCGTTCGGGGTCAATCTCGTCACGCTGGCGATCTTCCGCCTGCTGCGTTTCATCAAGCTGGTGCGCTATTCGCCGGGCATGCAGTCGCTGCTCGAAGTGCTGCATCGCGAAAGTCAGGCGCTGATGGCGTGCTTCTGGCTGCTGTCGGCCGCCGTGCTCGTCGCCGCCTCGGCGATGTATGTGGCGGAAGGCCATGTCCAGCCCGAACACCTCGGCTCGATTCCGGCGGCGATGTGGTGGGCCATGGCGACGGTGACCACGGTTGGCTATGGCGATGTCTATCCCGTCACCGTCGCCGGCCGGATCATCGCCAGCCTCACCATGGTCACCGGCATCGTGATGATCGCCCTGCCGGTCGGCATCATCGCCACGTCCTTCGTCGATGTGATCAAGCGCCGGGATTTCGTCATCACCTGGGGCATGGTGGCGCGGGTGCCGCTGTTCGCCGATCTCGACGCGTCGGGCATTGGCGAGATCCACAAGATGCTCTCCGCCCATACCGCGCAACCCGGCGAGGTGATCGCCCGTCGCGGCGAGGTGGCGCGCTCCATGTATTTCATCGCCTCGGGCGAGGTGGAGCTGGAATTCGCCGACAGCGTGCATGTGCTGGGTGAGGGGCAGTTCTTCGGCGAGATGGCGCTGCTGCACCAGACGCACCGCGCCGCCACGGCGCGCGCGCGGATGCGCAGCATGCTGCTCATCCTGGAAGCGGAATCGCTGGCGGAGGTGATCCGCCGACATCCGGAAATCGGCAAGCGCATTCGCGCCATGGCCAAGGATGGGGAAGGGCCGCATCCGGTACGGCGCAGCGCCGACATCGCCAATGACGAACTCGCGGAGCCGCCGGCGCCCGAGGGCGCTTAGAGCGTTTTCGAGCGAAGTGGCTGCCGGTTCGCGTGAAGAAAACGCGACAAAATAAAAAATTAGATCATTTCACTGTTTCCATGAAACGGTGAAATGATCTTGGCCGGGCAATTCCGCGAAAGCGCAGATGGGTCGAGGCCGCGTGCCGCTCGTGGGAGGCTGACCTTCGGCTTTGCCGTGCCCGGGCCGGCGCCATCGCTGACTGTCGCGCTTGGGCACCGGCGTTGCGGCCTGTCACCCGGTTTGGCTTGTGAGGCCGTTTGCGAGCGGCGGCGCTACTGGCGCGCCGCCGCTCCGCTGAAGCGCCTCAGGCTGCCGGGAAAGCGCGGGCGACGAGGCCGCGCCAGGCCTGCTGCGAGGCGAGGTGGAGGACGATGAGGTCCGTCCAGCCATTGGTGTGGAAGGTTTCCAGCGTCGGGCCGGAAAGCGCGCGGAACGCCGCTTCATCGACCAGGCGGAAGCCCTGGATCAGCTTCTCCGTTCCGTCCGGCAGGGTGACGCGGGCCTCGCGGCCGGTCAGGAGGTTTTCGGATTCGAGCGCGGCGGCGAAGGCGCGCGTGCGCTCGTGCTCGACCGCGTACGCCTCGCAAAAGGCGATGGCGGCGGTCGCGACCTCGGTCGCCGTGCCGTCTTCGGCGAAGAGCGGGCGCGCGCCGTCGCGCACCGCGTCATTGGTCACATGCGGGGCGGAAAGATCCACGCCCAGCAGGATCGCCTCACCCTCGCCCGGCGTCATGCCGATGAAGGGGTAGCGGCGCACATAGCTCGGCACATAGTCGCCTTCCGTCCAGCCCCCTTCCGCGCGCACGAACAGGTTCTGACCAGCGGTGAGACCGGTTACCGCCAGCGGCGCGGCGCCCTCGTCGGTCGCGAACACGATGGGATAGCTGCGCTGGACGTGAACGAACTCGCTCGCCACCAGCGGGATCGCCGTTGCCGACCGGGCGAAGCCGCAATCAACGCCCTCGCGCAGACCGATCAGGCGATGGTCAGGGAAACGCAGAAGCGCGGGGGAGCCGTAAAAGGGCGGAAGCCCGGGTGCAGGAATTGGCGTGCCGGCCGACATGGGAGGAGCTTTCGTAGAGAGGAAGGAGCGCCGCAGCCGGGTGGACTGCGGCCTTCGGTGAGCAGGGATCAGGGCTTGAGGCTGGCGTCGAGCGCGGGCGCGAAACCCTTGAATGACACCGGCAGGGTAACGGGACGCTGGGCGCCGTCCTGGAAGGTGAAGCTGCCGGCCTCGGCGGTGGTCTTCATGGTCTGCACCATGGCCGCGTCGAGCTGGGCTTCGGCGACGCAGACCTGCGCGCAGCGCTTATATTCGAGATCCAGCTCCTTGCCGTTCTCTCCGATCTTCAGCGACATCCCGGCCGGCAGCCACACGCCCTGCGGCACCTGGATGAGGATGATCATCGGCGACTTCGGTTCGGCCCGGCCGACGGCGATGGTGGCGACGAGTCCCTGGCCCTGCACCTGCAGCTTCTGGATCACCTCGCAGGCGCGCGGCTGGTCGGCCGGGGTGACGCAGCGCATCAACCAGTCCTGATAGGTGGCCGTGGTCTCGGCCGGCTGCGACGCGTCGCCCGCAGCGGCCGCAGGGGCCGGCGCCGCCGGACGGGCGGCGGCGGGCGCCGCCGGACGGGGCTGGGTCGCCTGAACCGGGGCGGTGGTGGTCTGCTGCGCCTGCGCGGGCCCAGCGATAAGCGCGCCGGCCATCAGGGCGGCGCCGAGCATTTTCAGGCTCGCATGCATGTCTCTGCTCTTTCTTGAACGCGAGGGAAGGGATTTGAGCGGCGCCGGCCGCGGCTGCGGCACGGCGACGCCGTGTGAGGACGCCGTTTCGGCGGCGACGCGGGGCGGCGGGCGCAGGTCTGCGGCATCCGGTCAGAACCTCACCGAGAACTGGGCGCTGAAGGCGTTCTGGCTCGCCTGCGCGGCGATCTGCCCAGCATAGTTCAGCTGGAGCGTGACCGTATCGGACAGGCCATAGGCGAGGCCGGCGCCGACGAGCAGCGTGTCCTGCGCGATCGGCACGCCCTGGATTTCGAAGGGCGTGGTGCCGGACAGGAAGCGCATCGTCGCCGTCGAGTTGGTGTCGCCGAAGGCATGCTGCCAGCCGAGCGTCGCGCTCGGCGTCACGGTGCGACCGCCCCACTCGAAGGAGGTCGCCATCCGCGCGCCGACCGTGGAGTAGAACGTGTCCTGCCCGGCGACATCGACCGCGAGCCCCGCCGCGTTGAGCCAGCTCTCGCTGGCCGAGCCGCCGGCCACGCCGACATAGGCGAGACCGACGAAGGGCTCGATCTCGTAGCCGGCATAGGCCATGCGATAGCCGGCCTCGCCGAAGATCTGCGTGGTGCCGACCATGTAGCTCGCGCTCTCCTGTTCGGCGAAGCCGGGGAAGGCCACGGTACGCTCCACATCGATATCGTGCCAGCTGTAGGAGGCACCGCCGCGCAGGCCGAGGGCGCCGAACTGCGCGCCGAGATAGACGCCCAGATCGACATTGTCCATCGAGCCGGACGAGGAGCGACCGTCGACAGCGAAGGTCGAGCGGCTGTAGCCCGTCACCACGCCGCCGCGGACATTGTCGGCGAGGGCCGCGTCGACGCCGCCGAGGAAACCGCCGATCGAGGAGGAGATGGTCGCCGCATTGCCATTGCCGAAGGCATCGCCCCAGGCGCCGTAGCCTTGCGCCCACAGCGTGGGGGCGAGTTCGCGGCTGAGCGCTGCCGTCGCCGGGCCCGCCGCCTTGGCGGCGTAGCCGAGCGCGCTGGCATCCGTGCCCATATCCGCCTGGCGTAGGCGGGCGCCGACCGCGTCGCGCAGATAGACGCTCTCCTGCTGGATCACGGTGTTGACCGACGGGTAGATCTCGCCGGTCAGCTGGTTCAGCGCCGGGGCCACCGCGCTGTCGGGCAGCATCAGCAGCGCCTCGAACACCGCATTGCCCTCGCCGAGCGCCTGTGCCGCCACCGCGACATGGGCCTGGTTCGGCGTCTGCGCGTAGTCGACGAATTCGGCGCCGCTATAGACGAGGTCCAGATAGACATTGTGCAGGTCGTAGGTCAGCGTCGGCCGCAGGAAGGCAAAGTTCGAGCTGACCGTACCGAACTTGCCCGTCACGGTGCCGGAGGTGGTCAGGATGGTGACCTGGCTCTGGCGGTCATAAGTGCCCGGCGTCGCCACCACCTTCACGCTCGCCCCCGAGGAGAGCGTGACATTGCCGGAGGCGACGATGAGGTCATGCGCGCCCTGCGGCGTCACATCCACGGAATAGATCGAGCCGCTGTTGAAGGCCACCGGCCCGTTGATGGTCAGGGTGCCCGGGGAATAGCCCGGCGCCACCACGCCGCCGCTGTTGACGGTGAGGCCAGCAATGGTGGCCGAGCCGCCCAGCACGCCGCCGGCATTCACCACGAAGGTGGCCGTCGTCGTCGATCCCTCCACCAGCGCGGTCGTCGAGTTCTGCAGCGTCACCTGACCCGAATAGGACGAGCCAAACACCGCCGTGCCGCCGCCGGTGAGGGTCAGCGTGCCGTTGCCGCTGATGGCGCCGGTGATGGTGTAGGTGTCGGAACGGTTGAACACCAGATTGGCGTTGTTGACGATGTCGCCGACGACCGACCCTGTGGTGCCGCCATTGCCGATCTGCAGCGTGCCGGCGGAAATGGTGGTGGTGCCGGTACCACCCTGATTGCCGATATTGAGGCTGGCGCAGCGCGAGAGGTCGCCGCAGCTGGCCTGCACGTTCACGGTGCCGCCGGTCTGGTTCACCGTGCCGGTGCCGCCCCAGTCGCCGACCTGCAGCGCGACGCCGATATTGAGCGTGCCGCCGGTGACGGTGAGGGTGCCGGTGTTCGCCGTGCCGGACGTCGTGCCGGTGCCGACCGCGAGATAGTCGATTGCGGTCGTGCCGCTGGCGACGGCGATCGAGCCGCCCTCGATATAGGCCTCGCCGCCGGTGATGGTGGCGTCGGCCAGCGTCAGGACGCCGCTGCCCGTCTTGGTGAAGGTGCCGTAGGAACTGTCCCAGGCATTGCCGGTATTGGTGATGGTGCCGCTGAAGGTGCTGTTGTTCGCGGAGTCGAGGGGCGGCCGGTAGGTGTTGGTGGTGACCGTGCCGTCGCCGCTCAGGCCGGCGACGGTCTGGCTGGCGGTGAGGTTCAGCGTCGCACCGTCGGCGATGCTGACCGCCGCGCTGCTGAAGAGCGCGCCCGCCGCCCCGGCGGTGAGGGTGCCCTCAGCGATCGTCAGCGTGCTGGCAGAGCTGTTGGCGCCGGTGAGGACCAGCGTGCCCGACCCTGTCTTCGTCAATGCGCCTGCGCCGGAAATTGCGCATGCAAGCGTTGCCGAACCGGAGACGTTCAGCGTGCCGGTGACGCCGGTGTTCAGCACCATGGTGTTGCTGATTCGCGGTGGCCGCCGCGGCGAAATCCAGCGTTGCGTTGCCGGCAACGGTCACCGTGCCGGTGCTCAGGGCGTCGTTGGCGCCGACAGTCAGCGTCCCCTCATAGAGGGTTGTGCCGCCGGCATAGGTATTCGCGCCGTTCAGGACCAGCGTGCCCACCCCGCGCTTGATCAGCCCGCCGGCCTCCGCAACGACGCGAGGTGTTGGCATCGGGGGTGAAGGTGCTATCGGCGTAAAGCTCGACCCAGCGGTCGGAAGTTATGTCAGCGGTCGTCGCGAGCGTGGCGAACGCCATCTGCAGCATGCCGCGGGCATCGCCCAAGTGTTTGTCGGAGCTGATCTGGAGAGCAACGCCGGCAACAGTTGTTTCGCCGACATAGGAATTTTCGGCGGCGAGAACAATGGTTCCGCCTCCGGTTTCGCTTCCGCGTAGACTGAGAGTTCCGGTTCCCGATGATCCGAGACCATTTTCTGGACCGCCGGAAGCTGGAGTTTCCGGCCTTAGTGATCTGATCCCCGAAAACTGGACCGTTTGAAGCTGGAGATTTCGGCGCGAGAATCCTCTGGCTGGAAGGAGCGGAAGACGATGAAGGCATCGAAGTTTTCGGACGCGCAGAAGGCGTTCATCCTGAAGCAGCGAGCGGATGGAGTGCCGGTGGCCGATATCTGCCGGCGGGCTGGGATCAGCCAGGCGACCTACTTCAACTGGAACAAAAAATACGAGGGGCTCGCCCCGCTCGAGATGAGGCGGCTGAAGCAGCTCGAGGATGAGAACACGAAGCTGAGGAAGCTCGTGGCCGACCTCTCGCTCGACCGGGAGATGTTATAGGATCATCCGGCCTAAAATCGATCCACAGGATCGATTTCTTGACGGCCTCCTATCCGCCGAAAAATCTGAGGCCTGGTCGCAAGCGCGAGCTCGTCGGCATGACGTGTGGCGAGTGGCAGGTGTCGATCCGCCGGGCCTGTGTGCGGCTCTGGAGTTCGACCGGTCCACGTACCACTATCGATCCTGCCGACCCGACCGGGCCCCCTTGGCGGCCTGCATCAGGACGATCTGTGAAACCCGAGTCCGCTATGGCTACCGGCGTGTGCAGGTATTGTTGCGGCGGGAGGGCTGGGCGATCAACCAGAAGCGGACCCGCAGGATCTACAATGAGTTAGGCCTTCAGCTGCGCAACAAGACGCCGAAGCATCGGGTGAAGGCGAAGTTGCGAGAGGACCGGGCGCCGGCCACCCGGCCGAACGATGTCTGGGCGATGGACTTTGTCCACGACCAGTTGGCTACCGGCCGCAAGATCCGGGTGCTGACCGTGGTCGACACCTTCTCGCGCCTCTCGCCGGTCGTCGATCCGCGTTTCAGCTATCGGGCGGAGCACGTGGTCCCGACCCTGGAAAAGGTCTGCGCCAAGGTCGGCTATCCGCGAACGATCCGGGTCGACCAGGGCTCGGAATTTGTCTCCCGCGACCTCGATCTGTGGACCTATGCGAAGGGGGTGACGCTGGACTTCTCCCGGCCGGGAAAGCCCACCGACAACGCGTTGTTCCGTAGGGGGATTGATCCACCGGATCAATTCCTGATCCCTCCTCACATTCAATGGTCGCTTCCGGAGCGAGTGCCTGAACACGCATTGGTTCCTGACGCTTGCCGACGCGGCCGAAAAGATGGAGGGTTGGCCCAGATACTACAACGAGGATCGGCCACAAGCCTCCGATCTCACTGCAGAACCCCGGCGGCGCACCCAACCCACCGCCGTGAAGCCGGCCGGAAACTCCAGCTTCCGGCGGTCCAGTAAATGGTCCCGGATCACCGCCAAGGGGGCCTGGTCGGGTCGGCAGGATCGGTAGTGGTACGTGGACCGGTCGAACTCCAGAGCCGCACACAGGCCCGGCGGATCGACACCTGCCACTCGCCACACATCATGCCGACGAGCTCGCGCTTGCGACCAGGCCTCAGATTTTTCGGCGGATAGGAGGCCGTCAAGAAATCGATCCTGTGGATCGATTTTAGGCCGGATGATCCTGTAACATCTCCCTGTCGAGCGAGAGGTCGGCCACGAGCTCCCTCAGCTTCGTGTTCTCATCCTCGAGCTGCTTCAGCCGCCTCATCTCGAGCGGGGCGAGCCCCTCGTATTTCTTCTTCCAGTTGAAGTAGGTCGCCTGGCTGATCCCGGCCCGCCGGCAGATATCCGCCACCGCCACGCCGTCCGCTCCCTGCTTCAGGATGAACGCCTTCTGCGCGTCCGAAAACTTCGATGCCTTCATCGTCTCCGCTCCTCCCAGCCAGGGGATTTTGACGCGGAAATCTCCAGCTTCAAACGGTCCAGTTTTCGGGGATCAGATCAGAGCCCCCCGGGACGCAACGCGCCCCGGGGGGAGAAAACTCAGGCGAGCGCCTTTCCGAGATTCTCGGAGATCTTATCGAGAAAGCCGGTGGTGGAGAGCCACTTCTGGTCGGCGCCGACCAGCAAAGCGAGGTCCTTGGTCATGTAGCCGCTCTCGACCGTGTCGACGCAGACCTTCTCCAGCGTGGTGCAGAAGGTGGCGAGTTCGGCATTGTCGTCGAGCTTGGCGCGATGGGCGAGCCCGCGCGTCCAGGCGAAGATCGAGGCGATGGAGTTGGTCGAGGTCTCCTTGCCCTTCTGGTGCTCGCGATAGTGGCGCGTCACCGTGCCGTGGGCGGCTTCCGCTTCCACCGTCTTGCCATCCGGCGTCATCAGCACCGAGGTCATCAGGCCGAGCGAGCCGAAGCCCTGCGCCACGATGTCGGACTGCACGTCGCCATCATAGTTCTTGCACGCCCAGACATAGCCGCCGGACCATTTCAGCGCCGAGGCCACCATGTCGTCGATCAGGCGGTGCTCGTACCAGATCTTGTGCTTCTCGAACTCGGCCTTGAACTCGGCGTCGTAGATCTCCTGGAATATCTGGCGGAAGCGGCCGTCATACTGCTTGAGGATGGTGTCCTTGGTGGACAGGTACACCGGGTACTTGCGCATCAGGCCGTAATTGAGCGAGGCGCGGGCGAACTCGGCGATGGACTCGTCGATATTGTACATCGACAGCGCGACGCCGGCGCCCGGGTACTTGTAGACCTCGTGCTCGATCACCTGCCCGTCGTCGCCGACGAACTTGATGCTCAGCGTGCCCTTGCCGGGAACGAGGAAGTCGGTGGCGCGGTACTGGTCGCCGAAGGCATGGCGGCCGACGATGATCGGCTGGGTCCAGCCCGGTACGAGGCGCGGTACGTTCTTGCAGATGATCGGCTCGCGGAAGATCACGCCGCCGAGGATGTTGCGGATGGTGCCGTTGGGCGAGCGCCACATCTTGGCGAGATTGTACTCGGTCATGCGGCCGGCGTCGGGGGTGATGGTGGCGCATTTCACGCCCACGCCCACGCGCTTGATGGCCTCGGCGGCGTCGATGGTGACCTGATCGCCCGTCGCGTCGCGATTGGGCAGGCCGAGATCGTAATATTCGAGCGGCACATCCAGATAAGGATGGATGAGCTTGTCCTTGATGTACTGCCAGATGATCCGGGTCATCTCGTCGCCGTCGAGCTCGACGACCGGATTCGCCACCTTGATCTTCGCCATGAAATAGCACCTCGCACGGAAATCGTTGTCGGAGGGGTCGCGGCGCGTGTCCGCGCGGGCAGACGCCGGATGGGCGGGTGATACCCCGCCGTGCCTCCAAGGGAAAGCAGGGACCGGGCCAATTTCGGCAAATCTGCCGTGCCGGCGGCCGTTTATGCGCCGAGGCGGCTGGCATCTGGTATGCCGTGCGACAGATACACGGTGGAAGCCGCTTGCCGCTTCGCAAGCGGGCCGGGCGCCGCTATAGGAGCGCAGCTTTCAAGAGGCGAAGCAGCGGGGAGACACGATGTCCGGCGCCGGCACCGATAGCACCAAGCCCTGGCCGGAAAACGGGCCGGTGGTGATTCTGGTCGAGCCGCAGCTTGGCGAGAATATCGGCTCCGCCGTGCGTGCCATGGGCAATTTCGGCCTGACGCGGCTGCGCATCGTCAATCCGCGCGAGGGCTGGCCTAACCCCAAGGCCGTCACCTTCGCCTCGGGCGCCGACCGCATCCTCGACAATACCGAGATTTTCCCGGACCTGCGCGCGGCGCTCGCGGATCTCAATTTCGTCGCCGCCGCCACGGCGCGCGAGCGCGGCATGCAGAAGGCGGTGCTTGGTGCCGATGCCGTCGCGGTGGAAACCGCCTCCCGCATCGCCGGCGGCGAGCAGGTGGGGCTGGTGTTCGGGCGCGAGCGCACGGGACTCTATACGGAAGAAGTCTCGCTTGCCGATGTCATTCTCACTTTGCCGGTCAATCCCGCCTTCGCCTCGCTGAATCTCGGCATGGCGGTGGCGGTGGTGGCCTATGAATGGTTCAAGCTGGCCTCGGGCGGGGCTCTGCCCTTCCAGCAGCCGGACCGCTACCCCATCGCCGACAAGGCCGACCTCCTCGCCTTCTTCGACCATGTGGAGCGCGAGCTGGACGAGGCGCTGTTCTTCCGCTCGCCCGAGAAGAAGCCGGTGACGATCCGCAACATCCGCAACATCTTCCATCGCGTCGGGCTGACGCGGCAGGACATTGCCACGCTGCACGGCATGGTGGCGGCGCTGGTAGAGGGAAGGCGGGTGCGCGAGGCGCGCACCGCCGCGCGGCTGGAGGGGCGGACCGGCGCGCCGGAGGAGGGCGCGGGCGAGGGGTGAGCGGACGGCAACGAAACATTCACCAAGATGCGCCACAATGATGCCCGGGATGGAGGACATCAGATGCGTATCGAGGCTTCTCCCGTAACCGTTGCCGGCCTACGCGGCGTCTCGCCACCTGCTTCGTCCACCGGGGCTGTCGCCGTGTCGTCTCTGCCGCCTGCCACCGCTCTGCGCGCGCCGACCATACTGGTGTTCGATTCCGGGCTCGGCGGCCTCTCCGTGTTTCGCGAACTCGCCCGCGCCCGGCCGGATGCGCGCTTCGTCTATGCCGCCGACGATGCCGCCTTTCCCTATGGCGCGCTGAGCGAGACGGCGCTGGTCGCCCGCGTGATGGCGGTGATGGAGCATCTCATCGCCCGCCACGCGCCCGATGCGGTGGTCATCGCCTGTAACACGGCCTCCACCCTGGTGCTGGCGCCGCTGCGGGAACGCTTCGCCCTGCCGTTCGTCGGCACCGTGCCGGCGATCAAACCGGCCTGCGAAAGCTCGCTGACGCGTCAGGTGAGCGTCCTGGCGACGCCCGGCACGGTACGGCGCGACTACACGCAGAAGCTGATCCACGATTTCGCCGGCGATTGCCATGTCACTCTCGTCGGCTCCACCCGGCTGGCGCCGCTGGCCGAGGCGGCGATGCGCGGCGAAGGCGTGAGCGACGAGGAACTCGCTGCCGAGATCGCCTCGGCCTTCGTGCGCGAGGGGCGTGCGCGTACGGACACGGTGGTGCTGGCCTGCACCCATTATCCACTGCTGCGCGACCGGCTGGAGAAGGTGGCGCCCTGGCCGGTGCGCTGGATCGACCCCGCCCCGGCGATCGCCCGGCGCCTGTCCTCGCTGATCGGCCCCGTCGCCTTCGCCGCCAGCCCGGCGCCGCTGCGGCTGTTCTCCACGGGAGAACGGCTCGACGCCGGAATGGTGGAGCGCATCGTCGGGCGTCGCGCGCGGGCCGGCGAAATCCTCGCCATGGACGCGCCCGCGCTCGCGTGATCCACTGCGCGGTATCCCGTTGTGCGGGGTGCGGAGTGCAGGAGTTCCCTGAACAGGATGCCTTGCCGGCGCCGCGATCCCTGCCCAACATGCCGCAACGGCAGGAGCATTGACGTGACGCGCGACCCTTCCACCGCCCCGGCGCGGGCACTGGCCGCCAGCCGGCGGGCTTTCCTTCTCGGCGCCGGCGCCAGCTTCGGGGCGTTCGCCCTCGCGGGCGGCGCGCAGGCGCAGGTGGCGAAGGAGCGGTTCGAGGCGTGGGTGGTGACCTTCCAGTCCCGCGCCCGCGCCAAGGGCATTTCCGATTCGGTCTATGAGCGGGTGATGGGCGGGCTGCGGCCCGACCTTTCCGTCTATGCCAAGGACAGCGGCCAGCCGGAATTCCGCGAGCAGCTCTGGCAATATCTCAACCGGCGCATTTCCGACTGGCGGCTGATGACCGGCCGGGCGGCGGCCAAGGAAAACGCCGCGCTGATGAAGCGCCTGCAAAAGGATTTCGGCGTCGAGCCGGATGTGCTGCTCGGCCTGTGGGGTATGGAGAGCGCCTTCGGCGAACTCGTCACCGATCCCGACCATATGAAGCCGGTGTTTCCCGCGCTCGCCGCGCTGGCCTGGGGCGAGCCGCGCCGGCGCAGCTATTGGGAGACCGAACTGATCAACGGCCTCGCCATCGTCCAGCGCGGCTGGGCGAGCCCGGACGACATGCTCGGTTCCTGGGCCGGGGCGATGGGGCACACCCAGTGGATGCCGGAAGTCTGGCTCAATCTCGGCGTCGACTATGACGGCGACGGCGCGCCCTCACCCTACCGCGTCGCGGACGCGCTGGCGGGCTCCTCGCTCTACCTCATCAAGCGCGGCAAATATCAGCGCGGCCTGCCCTGGGGTTTCGAGGTGCGCATGGACGGCGTGCCGGAAAAATACGCCGATGCCAAGGCCTGGCGCACGGTGGAGGAGTGGGCCAAGCTCGGCGTCACCCCGGCCGGCGGCGGGCGCTTCGACCTACCCAAGGCAAGGGCGCGGCTGTGGGCGCCGGTGGGGCCGGAAGGGCCGTGCTTCCTGCTGACGCAGAATTTCTATGCCGTGCGCAGCTACAACCCTTCGATGAACTACGCGCTCGCCGTCTGCCATCTCGGCGACCGGGTGCTGGGCGGCGATCCCTTCATCACACCCTTCCCCGGCGGCGAGCGGGCGCTGACCCTGGCGGAAATCCAGGAAGTGCAGCGGCGGCTGACGCGGGCGGGATTCGACACCGGCGGCGCCGATGGCCGCGTCGGCAACATGACCATGCGCGCGGTGGCCGATTTCCAGCGCAAGATGGGCGTGGAGCCCGATGGCTACGCCAGCCTTGAGGTGCTGGCGGCGCTACGCGGGGGACGGTAAGCGCGTTCATCGCGTGCTCCGGTCTCTTTCGCGCCGTCCGGATGACGGAAGGACGACAGGAACTTGACCTTCCGCCCTTTTGTGCCTATGCACCCGGCCAAGCGCGGGGCTGGAAACGGCCCCGCGTGGTGTTTCACGCACCCGTGGGCCTTTCCGGCGCGTTCGGAAAGATCCTGTCGGCTCCCGAAACGGGGGTAGAGGAGGGGGCGCGATCCAAACCGCAACGATATGCGAGAGGACCTGCGCATGAGCAAGCGCGTTTCGGCCAAGCACAAGCTTGACCGCCGTATGGGCGAAAACATCTGGGGCCGCCCGAAGAGCCCCATCAACAAGCGTGAATATGGCCCCGGCCAGCATGGCCAGCGCCGCAAGGGCAAGCTGTCCGACTTCGGCGTGCAGCTGCGCGCCAAGCAGAAGCTGAAGGGCTATTACGGCTCGATCGGCGAG
Source organism: Ancylobacter polymorphus (assembly GCF_022836935.1). Classification (NCBI taxonomy): domain Bacteria; kingdom Pseudomonadati; phylum Pseudomonadota; class Alphaproteobacteria; order Hyphomicrobiales; family Xanthobacteraceae; genus Ancylobacter; species Ancylobacter polymorphus. Next base: position 2,960,125 of record NZ_CP083239.1, read on the forward strand.
AAGCAGTTCTATTCGGTCTATGTCGAGGCCTCGCGCCTCAAGGGCGACACCGGCGCCAACCTGATCGGCCTGCTCGAGCGCCGTCTCGACGCGGTGATCTACCGCGCCAAGTTCGTCCCGACCGTGTTCGCCGCCCGCCAGTTCGTCAGCCACGGCCACATCAAGGTCAATGGCCGCCGCGTCAACGTCCCGTCCTACCAGGTGAAGGTCGGCGACGTGATCGAGGTGAAGGAAGCCTCCAAGCAGCTCGTGCTGGTGCTGGAAGCCGTCGCCTCCGGCGAGCGCGACACCCCGGACTATCTCGAAGTCGATCACTCCAAGATGACGGCCAAGTTCGTCCGCATCCCGGAGCTCAACGAGGTGCCCTATCCGGTCGTGATGGAGCCGAACCTCGTGGTCGAATATTATTCGCGCTGATCCTTCCCCGGATCGCGAGACACGGAAAAGCCGCCCGGTGGGGCGGCTTTTTTGTTGGGTCAGGTGGCGGGTTCGATGCGGTACAGCCGCCCCGGCCGTATGGGCTTGCGCCCTGCAATCTCGTCCGGCGCCCGGCCGGCGATGACCTGCCGGACATCGGCTATGACCTCCGGGCGCAGCCGGTAGTACTGGTGGCGACCATGCTTCCATTCGGCGGTTTCGCTGACGGCGGCGCAATCGATGCCGTAGATATTGCTGTCGAGCCCGTCGACGATGCGCGGCCCCCAACTGCCGAGCCGGTCCGGGTTGAGCTTGGTGGTGTCGCTGATCAGCAGCGCCAGGTCACGCTTGCTGTGATAGACGTGCACCGCGTCGGCGAGTTGCGGCAGCAGCCCGAGCTTGTGCTTGTGCTCCAACGCATCGGCGTCCTCGTCGGCAGCCATCAGGAAGGCGTTGGTGAAAATCTTGGGCAGCCGCGCACCGCTGATCAGCGTGCGCAGCGAGAGCAAGGCATGGCGCAACGCCCAGTTCCCCATGCTGTGTGCCACAAGGTGCAGGCATTGCTCGCACGGCTCCGCCTGGGTGGCGATGTCCTGCTTGCGCAGTTCCATCAGGTAATCCAGCAGCCGACGCAAGCTGCGAGCGATTGCCTTGCCTGACGATTCGGCATCATCGCGATCGCTGAAATATTTCCATTTGTGAGCGGTCTCGCCATTCTGGCCGAAGCCGAGCCCATCGCCGCCATCGGCTGGCCAACTGAAGGCGAAGACGAGCGGCTCCTTGTCGCCGTCCAGCCAGAGATCGTGCAGCTGTGCCGCGCGCTGGATGGCGGTTTGGAAGCTCGAATTGAAGCCGTGGATATAGACGATCACGTTGCGCTTTTGCGCCCGGGATTTGCGGGTGAGCTCGTCGAAGATCGCATGCGATCCCAGCAGTTCCTCCCCGCCGCGTGTGGCGGCCGGTGCTTCGGGCGCAACATGGACGGAGTTGATGACGAAGCCGTCGTCCGGTGCATGGATCTGGTCGGCCACCTTCGTCACTTCGGCGAAGCCAACCCGATATATCGCGGGACCCTCCGCGTTGTAGCGGTCCCCGAATGGCGGCGAGCGATCCTCGATGTGGCGCCGATTCGTCGCAAAATAGATGCGCATGGCCTTGCCCCCTCATCAAGGTACCATTAACGCATCAAAGAGACACAACCTCAAGTAAAAACATGCAGCTTATGCGGGTGTCATCCGGCGCTGTGATGCGGCGCCCACTCTGCCGGCGCCAGCAAAAAAGCCGCCCGGTGGGGCGGCTTTTCAGAAACGCGATCGTTCCGTCCCGAACCGTCTTAGGCCGTCGCCTTGCCCATGACCGGGACGCCCTTCTCTTCCAGCAGCGTCTGCAGCTCGCCGGACTGGTACATCTCGCGGACGATGTCGCAGCCGCCGATGAACTCGCCCTTGACGAAGACCTGCGGAATGGTCGGCCAGGAGGTGTACGCCTTGATGCCGTTGCGGATCTCGTCGGAGTCGAGGACGTTGATGCCCTTATAGTCGACGCCGAGCAGGGCGAAGACCTGCGCCACCTGGCCGGAGAAGCCGCACATCGGGAATTGCGGCGTGCCCTTCATGAAGACGACGACGTCGTTGCTCTTCACCTGGCCGTCGATGAAATCGTGAATGCTCATCACATTGCCTTTCGCCCTTGCGGGCCTCGCGAGATGGTGTCGTGGCGGCGCGGCTCAGCGCGCCGGCCGCCTTCAGTCGGGTACATTGGTCTGAAGCGCGAGGGCGTGCAACACGCCGCCCATCTGGCCCTTCAGCGTCGCATAGACCATCTGATGCTGCTGCACCCGGCTCTTGCCGCGAAAGCTCTCGGCCACCACCGTCGCGGCATAGTGATTGCCGTCGCCGGCGAGATCGCGGATCTCCACCGAGGCGTCCGGCAGCCCTTCCTTGATGAGGCGCTCGATTTCCGCCGCTTCCATCGCCATCAGACAGGCTCCCTCACATCAAGCCCGCGCCCATATAGATGGGCAGCCAGGCCTCGTGCCGCTCGCGCAGCGCGTCCACTACAATTGGGCGCTCGCCCGCAATATTCAATCGGTCGCCGCCCGTGGTGCCGAGCTTGGCGAGCGGGATGCCGGCCACCTCCGCCCGGCGCGCGACCAGCGCCTTGGCGCTTCCCTCGACGGTGACGATGTAGCGGGCCTGATCCTCGCCGAACCAGAAGGCGAAGGGGTTCATGTCAGGCGGCGGCGCGGCGAGGGTGGCACCGATGCCGGAGGCCAGCGCCATTTCCGCCAGCGCCACCAGCAGGCCACCATCGGACACGTCGTGCACGGCGGTGACGAGCCCGTCAGCGATCAGCGCGCGCACCAGATCGCCGGTGCGGCGTTCCAGATCGAGATCGACCGGCGGCGGGGCGCCGTCCTCGCGGTCGAGGATTTCCGACAGGAAGGCGGACTGGCCGAGCCAGCCGGTGGTGGCGCCGAGAACGAGGATGGTTTCGCCGCCGGCCTTGAAATCCAGCGTCGCCATCTTCTCGATGTCGTCGAGCAGGCCGACGCCGCCAATGGTCGGGGTCGGCAGGATGCCGCGGCCATTGGTTTCGTTGTAGAGGCTGACATTGCCGGACACGACGGGGAAGTCGAGCGCCAGCGCCGCCGCGCCGATGCCGCGAAGGCAGCCGACCAGCTGGCCCATGATCTCCGGCTTTTCCGGATTGCCGAAATTGAGGTTGTCGGTCAGCGCCAGCGGTTTGGCGCCGACGGCGGTGATGTTGCGCCAGGCTTCCGCCACCGCCTGCTTGCCGCCCTCGAACGGGTCGGCCTCGCAATAGCGCGGGGTCACGTCGCAGCTCATGGCCAGCGCCTTGGGCCCGTTCTCCACCCGCACCACCGCCGCGTCGCCGCCCGGGCGCTGCGCGGTGTTGTTGAGGATGAGATAGTCGTACTGCTCCCAGATCCAGCGCTTGGAGGCGAAATCGGGCGAGCCGATCAGCCGCTCCAGCGCACCGGGAATGGTGGCGGTGATGTCGAGCGAGGCGGGGTCGATGCGCTGCTGCTTGGGCGTCTCCACCCAGGGGCGATCATAGAGCGGGGCCTCGTCGCCCAGTTCCTTGATCGGCAGGTCGGCCTTGATCTCGCCCTTGTGCTTGACGACGAAGCGCAGCGTGTCGGTGGTGTAGCCGACGATGGCGAAGTCGAGGCCCCATTTGCGGAAGATGGCTTCCGCCTCGTCTTCCTTGCCCGGCGCGATGACCATGAGCATGCGCTCCTGGCTCTCGGACAGCATCATCTCATAGGCGCTCATGCCCGCCTCGCGGCAGGGCAGCTTGTCGAGGTCGAGCTCGATGCCGAGGTCGCCCTTGGCGCCCATCTCCACCGCCGAGCAGGTGAGGCCGGCGGCGCCCATGTCCTGAATGGCGACGACGCAGCCCGCCTCCATGATCTCAAGGCAGGCTTCGAGCAGCAGCTTTTCGGCGAAGGGGTCGCCGACCTGCACGGTGGGGCGCTTTTCTTCCGCGCCCTCGCCGAATTCGGCCGAGGCCATGGTGGCGCCGTGGATGCCGTCGCGGCCGGTCTTGGAGCCGAGATAGACCACGGGCAGGCCGACGCCGGTCGCCTTGGCGTAGAAGATCTTGTCGGCGTCGGCGAGGCCGACAGCCATGGCGTTGACGAGGTTGTTGCCGTCATAGCGGGTGTGGAAGCCCACCAGACCGCCCACCGTCGGCACGCCGAAGGAATTGCCATAGGAGCCGATGCCGCTCACCACGCCGGCGAGCAGATGCCGGGTGCGCGGGTGCTTGGGGTCGCCGAAGCGCAGCGCGTTCAGTGCCGCGATCGGGCGGGCGCCCATGGTGAACACGTCACGCAGAATGCCGCCGACCCCGGTCGCCGCGCCCTGGTGAGGCTCGATATAGGAGGGGTGGTTGTGGCTTTCCATCTTGAACACGGCGGCCTTGCCGTCGCCGATGTCGATGACGCCGGCATTCTCGCCCGGGCCCTGGATCACCCACGGCGCCTTGGTCGGCAGGCCGCGCAGGTGCAGGCGCGAGGATTTGTACGAGCAGTGCTCGTTCCACATCGCCGAGAAGATGCCGAGCTCGGTGAAGGTCGGCTCGCGGCCGATCAGCTTCAGGATGCGCTCATACTCGTCCGGCTTGAGGCCGTGCTCGGCGACGAGTTCGGGAGTGATTTTCGGTTCGGAGGGGATCATGTGAAGGCCGTCATTCCGTTACGCGGTCGGGCAGGGCGGGGGAGGCGGGGTCACGCCTTCTCCAGCACCCCGACGAGGCTCTCGAACAAAGCGCGCCCGTCGGTCGGGCCGACCTGCGGGTCCACATGGTTTTCCGGGTGCGGCATCAGGCCGAGCACATTCAGCTTCTCGGAGACGATGCCGGCGATGGAATTGGCGGCGCCGTTCAGCACCTGCGCGTCGTCGCGGTGGCCGTCGGGCATCACATAGCGGAACAGCACCCGGCCCTCATCCTCCAGCTTCTTCAGCGTGGTGGCATCGGCGGTGTAGTTGCCCTCGCCATGGGCGACCGGGAACCGCACGATGGCGCCGCGCGCATAGCGGCGCGTGAAGGGGGTGTCGTTGCGCTCCACCTTCAGCAGCGCCTCGCGGCAGATGAAGCGCAGCCGGGCGTTGCGGACCAGCACGCCGGGCAGCAGCCCGCTCTCGCACAGGATCTGGAAGCCGTTGCAGATGCCGAGCACCAGCCCGCCGCGGGCGGCATGGGCGCGCACCGCGTCCATGATGGCGGCGCGGGCGGCAATGGCGCCGCAGCGCAGATAGTCGCCATAGGAGAAGCCGCCCGGCAGCACGACGAGGTCCGTGCCGGCGGGCAGGGCGGTGTCGGCATGCCAGACCATGGCCGGCTTGACGCCCGAGACCAGTTCGAGCGCGCGCGCGACATCGCCCTCGCGATTGGAGCCGGGGAAAACGAGGACGGCGGCTTTCATCGTCGTCAGCCCACCAGCTCGATGCGGTAGGATTCGATCACCGTATTGGCGAGCAGCTTCTCGCAGGCGTCCTTCAGCGTCGCCTCGGCCTTGGCGGCATCGCTGGTGTCCAGCTCGATATCGAAGACCTTGCCCTGGCGGACGCTGGAGACGCCGGGAACGCCGAGCGAGCGCAGGGCGCCCTCGATGGCCTTGCCCTGCGGGTCGAGCACGGCGGATTTCAGGGTGACGAGGACGCGCGCCTTCATGGATCACTCTCGGGGAGGTTCGTGCGACAGAAGCACCGAAAACAGAAACGGGGGCTTTGAGGCCCCCGCCTACCATCTGGCCGCGAACGGCTCAATGCTCGAATGCGGAATGGCTGACCCGAGGGCAGGACATTCCGCATCCGGCACGTTTCATTCGTCGGGTTCGGATTTCACCAGGACAGGGCCGCCCGGCTGGGCGCGCTCATTCTCGGTCATGATGCCGAGGCGGCGGGCGACCTCCGAATAGGCCTCCACCAGCCCGCCCATGTCGCGACGGAAGCGGTCCTTATCGAGCTTGTCGTTCGACTTGATGTCCCACAGCCGGCACGAATCCGGGCTGATCTCGTCGGCGACGACGATGCGCATCATGTCGCCTTCCCACAGGCGGCCGCATTCCATCTTGAAGTCGACAAGACGGATACCGACGCCGAGGAAGAGACCGGACAGGAAGTCGTTGACGCGGATCGCCAGGGCGATGATGTCGTCGATTTCCTGGGTGGTGGCCCAGCCGAAGGCGGTGATGTGCTCTTCCGAGACCAGCGGGTCGTTGAGCGCGTCGTTCTTGTAATAGAACTCGATGATCGAGCGCGGCAGCTGCGTGCCCTCCTCGATGCCGAGGCGGGTCGACAGCGAGCCGGCGGCGACATTGCGCACCACGACTTCAAGCGGGATGATCTCGACCTCGCGGATGAGCTGCTCGCGCATGTTCAGCCGCTTGATGAAATGCGTGGGGACCCCGATCTCGTTGAGTTTCAGGAACACATATTCCGAGATGCGGTTGTTCAGCACGCCTTTGCCGTCGATGACGTCGTGCTTCTTGGCGTTGAAGGCGGTGGCGTCGTCCTTGAAGTGCTGGATCAGGGTGCCGGGCTCAGGACCTTCATAAAGGACCTTCGCCTTACCTTCATAAATGCGGCGGCGGCGGCTCATGGGTGGGTACCGTCGGTTGAGGAAGTCCATTAGGATGCCGGGGCTCCGGTTCCGGGTTCACGGCTGGGGGCGCCGCGTCTGCGCGAACTCTCCGCGCTCTGACGATTCGTCTCGCATGGCGCGGGCACCCTCGAGCGCGACACTATCGCATCGGGGGGGCGGATACAAACGCCGCCGCATGCACGGCGCCGCATGACAGCGTCTGTTGCGGGGCTATCCACCGCGCCGGTTCGGGGCGAGCGTCACATTGCCCTAGGTAATGGTCGCGATGGTGCCGGGCGTTGATTTGGGGGCGGCGTCGCGATAATCAAGCCGCGCTTTCCAGAGACACGGGGCGACCAGATGAGCACGTTTGACAAGCGCGAAGACGCGTTCGAGGCGAAGTACGCCCACGACCAGAATCTGCGCTTCAAGGCGCTGGCGCGCCGCAACAAGGCGCTCGGCCTGTGGGCCGCCGAGAAGCTCGGCCTGACGGGCGATGAGGCAAATGCCTATGCCGGTTCCGTCATCGCCGCCGACCTCGAAGAGGCGGGTGACGAGGATGTCTACCGCAAGCTGAAGGCCGATTTCGACGCCAAGGGCGTCGATGTGTCCGAGCACCGCATCCGCCGCACCATGGAAGAGCTGCTGGCCGAGGCGATCGAGACGCTGAAGAAGGAAGGCTGAGCCCTTCCGCCTGCTGCCGGGCGGCGCCCGTCCGGGTGTCTCGCCGGCGGGGCATGTCTTTACGCCCGCCGCCGATCCCGGCGGGCGGCCTTCGCCTTTGTTTACTCCGCTAGGTAATGCAACCAATTTCGCCGGATTCGATTGCTATCGAGGATGGATAGCGAGCGGGTCCGCCGGAGATCTGTGCCGGACGCTCCCGCAGGGAGGTTCACATGCAAAAAATCATGAAGACCCTGGCGCTGGCCGCCAGCCTGCTTGTCGGAGGGGCGGCGTTGAACGCGGCCTCGGCGGCGGTGGTGACGCGCGATCTCAATGTGCGCGCCGGTCCCGGCACCAATTTCCGCGTCATCGGCACGCTGCCGGGCGGCACGCGGGTGAATGTCGGCGGCTGCCAGGGCAATTGGTGCCAGGCGGCGGGCGGCTGGGTGAGCGCCAGCTATCTCGCTGGCGGCAATCAGACGGTGGTGGTCAATCCCAACACTTATGTCGCCGACGATGTCGCTCTTGGTGTCGGCGCCTTCGCGCTCGGCGCCGTGGCCGGCTCGGCCTGGGGGCCGGGCTGGGGCGGTTATTATGGCCCCGGTCCCGGCTGGGGCTGGTACGGCCCCGGCTGGCGCCCGCGTCCGGTCTGGTGGGGTCGTCCGGGTTGGGGCCCGCGCCCCGGCTGGGGGCCGCGTCCGGGTTGGGGTCCGCGTCCCGGCTGGAACGGCCCGCGCCCCGGTTGGGGACCGCGTCCCGGTCGTCCGGGCTGGGTGGGTCCGCGTCCGGGTCGTCCGGGCTGGGGAGGTCGTCCCGGCTGGGGCGGGCGCCCCGGCATGGGTCCGCGTCCGGTCATCGTTCGCGGCGGCGGCTTCGGTGGCGGCCCGCGCGGCTTTGGTGGGCGGGGCGGCTGGCGCTAAGCGTCAGAGCTGAGACGGAAAGAAAGAGGCCGGGGAAACCCGGCCTCTTTTACGTGAGGGATCAGCTGCGGCCGAACACGCGCTGGAAGATCGTGTCGACATGCTTGAGGTGGTAACCGAGGTCGAACTTCTCGGCGATTTCCTCTTCCGACAAATACTGACGCACCTCGGGGTCAGCGTTCAGCAGCTTCTGGAACTCGCCCTCGCCGCGCCAGACCGGCATGGCGTTGCGCTGCACGAGGCGATAGGCGTCCTCGCGGCTGGCGCCCTTCTGGGTCAGCGCCAGCAGCACGCGCTGCGAATGCACCAGCCCGCCGAGACGGTCGAGATTTCGCTGCATGTTCTCGGGGTAGACCACCAGCTTCTCGATGACGCCGGCCAGCCGGTTCAGCGCGAAATCGAGCGTCACCGTGGCGTCCGGGCCGATCATCCGCTCCACCGAGGAGTGGGAAATATCCCGTTCGTGCCACAGCGCCACATTCTCCAGCGCCGGCGTGACCATGCCGCGCACGAGGCGGGCGAGGCCGGTGATGTTCTCGGTGAGCACCGGGTTGCGCTTGTGCGGCATCGCCGAGGAGCCCTTCTGTCCGGCGGAGAAGAACTCCTCCGCTTCCAGAACCTCGGTGCGCTGCAGATGGCGTATTTCGATCGCCACCCGCTCCATGGAGGAGGCGACGACGCCGAGCGCGGCGAAATAGGCGGCGTGGCGGTCGCGCGGGATCACCTGGGTGGAGACCGGCTCCACCGTCAGCCCCATCTTCGCCGCGACATGCTCCTCAACCCGCGGGTCGATCTGCGCGAAGGTGCCGACGGCGCCGGAGATGGCGCAGGTCGCCACTTCCTCGCGCGCGGCGACGAGGCGGGCGCGGTTGCGCTGGAACTCGGCATGGGCCTGGGCGAGTTTGAGGCCGAAGGTGGTCGGCTCGGCATGGATGCCGTGCGAGCGGCCGATGGTCGGGGTCAGCTTGTGCTCGAAGGCGCGGGCCTCCAGCGCCGCCAGCAGCCGGTCGACATCCTTGATCAGGATGTCGGCGGCCCGCACCAGCTGCACCGACAGGCAGGTGTCGAGCACGTCCGAGGAGGTCATGCCCTGATGGACGAAGCGGGCTTCCGGTCCGACGATCTCGGCGAGATGCGTCAGGAAGGCGATCACGTCGTGCTTGGTCACGGCCTCGATCTCGTCGATGCGTTCGACATCGAAGGTCGCGTCCTTCGCCATTTCCCAGATCTTCGCCGCCGCTTCCTTCGGCACCACGCCGATCTCCGCCAGCGCGTCGGTGGCGTGCGCCTCGATCTCGAACCAGATGCGGAAACGGGTCTGCGGCTCCCAGATGGCAGCCATTTCGGGGCGGGTATAGCGCGGGATCACGGGCGGGCTCTTTCGTCGTGGCCGGGGGACAGGCGCGGCATTAGCAGGCAACCGGGGCCGGGTGCAACGGTGCCTGCAAACGTAGGAGATTGTGCCAAGCGAAAATGCATCTTATGGTGGTATCGTCCATTCTTTGGCCGGGGGGCCGATATGCCGCTGATCCAGGTCTCGCCGTGGCTTGCCCATGGCAATCGCAAGCATCCGCCATCGCTTATCGTTCTGCATGCTACCGCAGGCTCGACAGCATCCTCCAGCATCAACCATCTGCGCAGCGTCGGATTGAGCTATCACTACATCATCGCGCGCGACGGCAGGGATTCCGCCAAGAGCGAGAATGCCAACGGGACGGCGCCGATCATCTTTCACTGCGTGCCGACCGCGAACCGCGCCTTTCACGTGGGCTCGCAGGTGCCCACACCCTCCGGCCAGGGGGCCTGTAACGAGACCAGCATCGGCGTTTCGCTGGCCAATATTCAGCGCAGCAGCAATCCCGAGCCCTATCCGCCGGCACAGCTCGCTGCGCTTGAGGATCTGATCGCGAAAATCAAAGAGGACAATCCCACGGTGCGTTGGCTGACCACCCACGCCGTCGTCCAGCCCTGGAACCGCGCCGACCCGCGCGACATCGACGGCGCAGCGATCGCCCGCCGGCATGGTCTCACCTGGTGGCAGCCGACGCCGGAACAGATCACCCAGCACAGACCGCCAAAGGCGCGGGCTGCCTGAGACCGGTTACATCGCACGCCCTTGGCGCTCCTGTTCAGGCTGCCGACAGCGCCCGCGCGCTCACACCAGCTCGCCGCGCGCCCGCAGGGCGGCGCTGCGGATGGCGTCGATGTTGCCGGCATAAGCCGCCGCACCGCCCTTGAACACGGCGGAGCCGGCGACCAGCGCATTGGCGCCGGCCTTGATGCAGGCGGCGGCGGTATCCCTGGTCACGCCGCCGTCGATCTCGATATGGATGGGCCGCTCTCCCACCATGGCCGAGAGCGTCGTCACCTTGTCCATGACCGAGGGGATGAAGGCCTGGCCACCAAAGCCGGGATTGACCGTCATCACGATGATGACGTCGATCAGGTCCAGCACATGCTCCACCGCGTTGGCCGGGGTGGCGGGGTTGAGCGCGACGCCGGCCTTCTTGCCGAGCGCGCGGATCGCCTGCAGCGAGCGGTGCAGATGCGGCCCGGCTTCGGCATGGACGGTGATGTGATCGGCCCCGGCCTTGGCGAAGGCTTCCAGATACGGGTCCGCCGGCGCGATCATCAGATGCACGTCGAAGGGCTTGGCGGAATAGGGGCGCACCGCCTTCACCACGTCAGGGCCGAAGGAGATATTGGGCACGAAATGCCCGTCCATCACGTCGATATGAATCCAGTCCGCGCCGGCGGCGTCGACCGCGCGCACTTCCTCGCCGAAGCGGGCGAAGTCGCAGGCGAGGATGGAGGGGGAGAGGATCAGCGGACGGGTGGTCATGGCGGGGGCTCCGGCTGTGTGCCGGGGGCGTAGCATCACGGGGCCGGGGCGGCAATGCCGTCCCGGCGTTGTCTAAGGGCTCAGAGACCGCAGGAAGCGGAGAGCGTGCCGGCCGGCACAGTCGCTCCGCCAATGGCGAAGACCTGACCGCCGGTCTGGGTGAGCTTGGTGCCGGACCAGGAACCGGCATCGGCCGAGCAGGGCGCGGCCACGTCGGTCGTGCCGATATTGCCGGAAATGTCCTGGATCGGGCCGGAGACATAGACGGCGGAGCTGCCGCTGGCGATCACCTCGACATCAGTGAAGCTCACCCCGGTCACCGGCCCGCCGGCGAAGCCATAGGCGTCCCCATAGAAATAGACGCCATAGCTGCCGGGGTTGGACATGGTGACATTGGTGAAGCTGATGTCGCTCGACGGGTTGAGGAAGATGCCGGCGCGGTAGGTATCCTCGATGAAGGCATTGGACACCGCTATGTCCGTGGTCACGCCCGGCAGGTTGAACGACGAGGCGAACATCAGCGCGTTGATGCCGCCACGCAGGGTGAGATCGTCAAGCGTGGCGTGCGCGGTCTTCTGCAGCACGATCAGGTCCATGGAGCGGTCCATGGCGGAATTGTCGATGCTGATGGAGCGCAGCGCGGCGCCATCGACGCCGACCAGCAGGATGCCCTCGCGGCGGCTGTTGACGATAGAGAGGTTCTCGACCGTGAGATTGCCGCTCTGGCCGGTGATCACGTTCTCCCAGTCGATTTCCTCATAGCGGCTGCCGACGAACAGGCCGTAGGTGACATTCTCCATCGCCACATTGCGCAGGGTGAGGTCGTCCACCGCCAGCGCGGCGATGCCGGCATTGTGCACCACGTTCGGATCGAAGATCGACCATTCGCAGTCCGTATTGTTTTCGCACAAGGCGAGGTCATGGATACGGGTGACGCTGATCGTGGCGCCCGAGACCGTGTCCAGCGCGATGCCGTGCTGGCTGGTGCCCGCTATGTCCAAATCGCGCATCACGATGCCGGAGACGCCTTCCGCCACCACGCCGGAACGGCCGCCACGGATCGACAGCGAGGCCACCGCGCTGCGGTCGCCGTCGAGCGAGACCACATCGTCGAGCGGGTCGGTGCCGGTCAGCCGCGCCGCCGGCAGGGCGTTGCGGAACAAGGCCGTGCCGCCGCTCACCGCGCCGCGCACGGAAACCGCGCCGCCACCGCCGAGCAGATACTGGCCCGTGCCGAGCGAGACGGCCGAATCGACATCGATCGCGCCGGAGGCCAGCGCCAGCGCACCATTCCCCGCCTCGGCCAGCCGGGCATTGATGCTGCCGGCGTCGTCGCCGGCGCCGATGGCGACCACGCGGCCGGCGACCGCGCCGGTCTCCGTATAGATCGCCGCTTCCGCCGCGCCGGTGGCGCCGACATGGGTGCGGATGGCATCGGAACGCTCGACCCGGCGATAGAGCGGGTCATAGGGCGCCTGTCCTGACGTGTCGCCGAGCGGCACGCGCAGCCGGGCGAGGAAGATGCCCTGCGTGTCATATTGCTCGTCATAAGTCAGGCCGGCAATGAGGGTGAGGCGTGACCCGTTGCCGAAGGCCGGCAGTCCGGCGCGGGAAAGCTCGATGCGGGCGGACACGCCCGGCACGTCCTCGACGCCCTCGCCCGTGTACCAGTAGCCGCCGGTAAACAGCTTGATCTGGGTGAGATCATCAGGGGAGAGGAAGGGCAGGCGGTAGCCGATCTCGCCGTTGAAGCCCTTCATTGCGGTTTCCTCGCCGGCGCGGAACACCAGCCGCCCGGCTTCGATCAGCGCGGCATTGGCGCTGGCGAGCGCGGCCTCGATGTCGCCCACGGGGAGATAGCCATTGGCGCGCAGTTCCCAATCCTGGCTCAGCGCCTCGACGCCGACGCCGATCTGGGTGAAGTCGTTGTCATAGGTACTGTTGAGATAGTCGAAATAGCCGTTGACGCCGTAGACCCAGCCATTGTCGTGACGGAAGCGGTAGCCGAGGCCGAGCGAGCCCTGCTCGATCTCCTGTTCGCTGCCAAAGCTGGCGCGGGCGTCGAGGAACAGCAGCCTGTCGCTGTCGCCCAGCATGGGCAGGAACAGGTCGAAGCTGCCAAAGGCTTCGTTTCCAACGCTGCCGAGCGTGGCTTCCACCGACGCGGGGGACGGACCCCGCGGTTCGGCCATCGCCGGCAGACTCACCGTGGCCGCGATCATCACGGGAAATACGGCGCGTCTCATGTGCACTCTCCTGGGCAAGGTGCCGGGGGCATTTGCGCCCCCTGGCCCCGCCCGTGCGATAGCACCAATAATCGACACACAGAACGACGAATGACTCTAAGTTATTGAAAAGAAATGTAATATCTAATTGTTCGTATTCTAATGACGCCTGTGATGGGTGCTTTTTGCTTGGCGGCGCGCGACCTTGCGGAACTCACTTATTGCCGCAGGGGCAGAAAAGGCGTCCCATTACCGCCTCGAATCCACGGCGCGCGAGCCGGCGCCGGAGAGACCCTGAGGAGCGAAATGTCATGATGAAGAAGAGCGTTCTCGCCGGTCTGGCGCTGCTGTCGAGCGTCGGCCTGCTCGGCACGGTGCAGGAAGCCAGCGCCTGGCGCGCCGCTGGCTGCGGTGCGCGTGGGTGCGGCGTTGCGTGGGGAGGTGCCTGGCGGAGCCCCGGTCATTATTACGGGCCCGGCCGCTATTACGGCCCGGTTCCGCGCGGCGGCGGCGTGGTCGTGGTCAATCCGCGTCCCTATTGGCCGCCGGGCGGCGCGGTCGCGGCCGGTGCCGCGCTCGGCTTCCTCACCGGCGTCGCCGCCGCGAACCTCGTCGGCCCGCCGCCGCAGCCGAACTATTGCTGGTTCTACACCAACCCGCAGCGCACCCAGGGCTTCTGGGAACCGTGCCCCTGATCCCTGCCTGATAAAAAAGGGCGGCCGGAACGCGCCGGCCGCCCAAGGGGAGGCAAACCCGACCGGCACGACCCGGCCGGGCTCGTTCACGAGGGCGGGCGAGGGCCCGCGCACTCGTATCGGCGCTCGCGCGCCGATCTCGTTGCGGCCGGCGCACGTGCGCCCGCGCTGTTCCCAAGCGGGCGCAGCGTGGCGCCCGCCTTGTTCCTAAAAGCGGGCGCGTCGTCGCGCCCGCTGTGCTTCATGATGGCTCACGCGGCTTCGCGCCGGGGTCACTTCATCCAGGCGTCGACCTTGGCCTTGTTGGCGGCGACCCAGGCCTTGGCGGTGGCGGCGGGATCGGCGCCAGGCTTGTTGTTCTCGACCATCACTTTCTGCTCGTCGTCGAGCGTGAGGCTGAAATTGTCGAGGATCTTGTAGGCCTCCGGCGCCTCGGTCTTCAGCTTGGTGGAGACGATGGTGTTGACCGTCTCCTCGCCGCCGAACACGTTCTTGGGGTCGGCGAGATACTTCAGGTCCCACTCCGCGAACATCCAGTGCGGCGTCCAGGTGGTGACGATGATCGGCTCCTTCTTGGCATAGGCGTCCTTGAGCGCGGCGACCATGGTGGCGTCCGAGCCCTCGACCAGCTTCACCTTCAGCCCGTAGTCCTTGACCGCTTTTTCCGAGGCCTTCATCAGCCCCGCGCCGGGGTCGATGCCGATGACCTTGCCGCCGAACTTGGCGGGGTCCTTGTTGATGTCCTCGATCGAGGTGATGTCGACATAGGTCGGCACGGCCCAGCCGATCTTGGCGCCAGAGACGTTGGGCCCGAGATTGACCACCTTGTCCTTGAGCTTGGCGTAATAGGCCTCATGCGTCGCCGGCAGCCAGCCGGCCACCATCGCGTCCGCTTCGCCGCTCGCCACCGCCTGCCACATGGCGGCGCCGGAGAGGGGGATGAGCTTCACCTTGTAGCCGGCGTCTTCCAGCACGGTCTTGACGATGTTGGTGGCGACGACGGTGTCGGACCATTCGACATAGGCGAGGGTGAGGTCTTTCTTTTCCGCCTGCGCCGCGCCGACGGCGAGGCCGAGCGCGGTGGCGGCGATGGCCGCGGTCTTGAGGACGTTTCCGAGGAATGACATGTCGCTAGGCTCCACTCTGAAAAAGGGTGTTTGGGTCCGGAAGTCGTTCGCTGCTTCCGGTTTGAGAAGGTTCATCCCTGCTGGCGGTCGCGCCGCATGTGCCGGGCAATGTGCTGGGTGATGCGGTCGAGGATGACGGCGAGCACGACGATGGCGATGCCGGCCTGGAAGCCCTGGCCCGCCTCCAGCCGCTGGATCGCCCGCCACACCTCGCCGCCGAGCCCGCCGGCGCCGATCATCGCGGCGATGACGACCATCGACAGCGCCAGCATGATGGTCTGGTTGACGCCGGCCATGATGGTCGGAATGGCGAGCGGCAGCTGGATCTTGAACAGCTTCTGCCAGCGGCTGGAGCCGAAGGCGTCCGCCGCCTCCACCAGCTCCGGCGGCGTCTGCAGGATGCCGAGCGCGGTCAAGCGAATGGTCGGCGGCATGGCGAAGACGATGGTGGCAAAGCAGGCCGACACCGCGCCCAGCCCGAAGAAGGGTATGGCGGGGATCAGATAGACGAAGCTCGGCATGGTCTGCATCATGTCGAGCGCCGGGCCGACAATGCGCCAGAACCGCTTGCTCAGCGCCGCCGCGACGCCGATCGGAATGCCGATGGCGAGGGCGAACAGGGTCGACACCAGCACCAGCACCAGCGATTGCAGCGTCGCCCGCCAAAGTTCGAGGTTCCACAGGAAGGCGAAGCCGATCACTGTGCCCAGCGCGATGCGCCAGGTGGTCAGCCGCCACACCAGCAGCCCGCAGCCGAGGATGACCAGCCAGGGCGGCAGGCCGACGAGGAAATCGGTAGTTGATTCGATGGCGGTGCCGACCACGGCGCTGAGCGCGCGGGTGACGCCGGAAAAATGCTCCGTCGCCCAGTCCAGCGCGACATCGCACCATTCGGCGAGCGGGATGCGGGGTATCTCGAACTCCATCCGTCCCTCCCGTCAGTGCGCCGTCTCGACCCGGCGCCGCGCCAGCGCGGCGACGAGGTCGGCATTGGCGATGACGCCGAACAATTCGCCGTCCGGCCCGGTCACCGCGATCTCACCGCGCCCGGAGGCGAGGCGGGCCACCGCCTCGTTCAGCGTGGCGGAGCGGGGCACGAAGGCGTCGCGGTCGCTCAGCAGCAGGCGCAGCTGGGTTGTGCCGGCGCGGCTGAGGGTGTCGGCATCGACCGTGCCCTGGAACCGGCCCTCCTCGCACACCACGGTGACGACAGGTTCGCCGGACTGGGTCAGCACCGCCAGCGCCTCGGCCGCCGTGCTTTGCCAGGGGCGCACCGCGGCCGGGCGGCGCATGGCGTCGCCAGCGGTGACGACGCCGAGCACGTCGATATGTTCGACGAAGCGGCGCACATAGTCGTCGGCGGGGTTGGCGAGGAAATCGGCGGCGGTGCCCTGCTGCACCACGCGCCCGTCCTTCATCAGCACGATCCGTCCGCCGAGCGCGATGGCCTCGTCGAGGTCGTGGCTGACGAAGACGATGGTCTTCTTCAGCCGCTTCTGCAGCGCGACCAGTTCCTGCTGCATGTCGCGGCGGATCAGCGGATCGAGCGCGCTGAACGCCTCGTCCATCAGCAGCACATCGGGGTCGAGCGCCAGGGCGCGGGCGAGGCCGGCGCGCTGCTGCATGCCGCCGGAAAGCTGCGAGGGAAAATGCTGGTCCCAACCCTTCAGCCCCACCGTCTCGATGGCGGCGAGCGCCTTGTCGCGCCGGGCGGCCGGCGGCACGCCCTGCACTTCCAGCCCGTATTCGACATTGCGCTGGATGGTGCGATGCGGGAACAGCGCGAATTGCTGGAACACCATGCCGAAGCGGGTGCGGCGCAGTTCCATCAGCTCGCGCTCGCCCAGCGCGGTGACGTCGGTGCTGTCGATATGCACCGAGCCGGCGGTCGGCTCGATCAGCCGGTTGATGCAGCGCAGGCAGGTGGACTTGCCGGAGCCGGAAAGGCCCATGACAACGAGGATTTCGCCCTCGGCGACATCGAAGCTCACATCCTGCAGGCCGATGACCGCGCCGGTGGCCTTCTGCACCTCGGCGCGGCTCTGGCCGGCGCGCAGCAGCGGCAGTGCCCGGCCGGCTTCGTCGCCGAAGATTTTGGTAAGCCCCCGCACCCGGATGCGTGGTTGCGTCTGGTTCATGCGCCCCCCTCTTATTGAGGTGAGTGTCAGACGCATGGCAGCCATGCCGATTGGACAGATGCGACAAGCCGGGCTGCAAAGCCGACAGAGGCCCCGTGCTTATTGCGTGCGACGCAATAAGCCGGTGTCAGCCGCCGAAACGCTGCCGCCAGCTGGGAAGGGTATCCTGTTGCGGCAAGGGGTTAGCCTCGAACACCGCCCGGGCGCAGGCGCGGGCGAGGGTGCGCACCACGGCATCGCCCAGGAGGGCGAGGTCGAATACCGGGTCTTCCAGCGGGCGCCGGCCGGTGGCGGCGGCGAAAATGGTGTCGCCGTCGAGCGGCGTGTGCACCGGCCAGATGGCGTGGGCGTAGCCGTCATGGGCCATGACAGCCAGCCGCTTGCACTGCGCCTTGGTCAGCACCGCATCGGTGGCGACGATGGCGATGGTGGTGTTGGCACCGGGCGGCAACCCCTTCAGCGGCGGACGCGCCGGCAGGGGCGGCAGGGGATGGGGCAGGCCGAGGCCGCCGAACTCGCCCTCCTGCTCGAAGGGCGCCGCCCAGAAATGCGGGCCGCCGGGGAAATTGGTGGCGCCGCAGGCATTCACCGCCACCAGCGCCCCGACCGTGTGGCCGGTGGCGGCAACCATCGAGGCCGAGCCGAGGCCGCCCTTGAGGTCTACCGTCGTCGCGCCGGTGCCGGCGCCCACCGTGCCGAGCGGGAAGTCGCGCCCGGCGGCATGGACGGCGGCGTAGCCGAGATCGCGATAGGGCGGGAAGCGGCCCCAGTTCTTGTCGCCGCCATTCAGCAGATCGAACAGCACCGCGCCGGGCACGATCGGCACGCGGGCGTCGCCGACGGGAAAGCCGATGCCGCGCTCGGCCAGCGCCGCCGCCACCCCGCCCGCCGCATCCAGCCCGAAGGCGGAGCCGCCGGACAAGGTGAGGGCGTGGACGGCGCCCACGGTCTCGTCCGGCGCCAGGAGGTCGGTCTCGCGCGTGCCCGGCCCACCGCCGCGCACATCGACCGAGGCGACGGTCGGCTCATCGAACAGCAACACGGTGACGCCGGAGGCCAGCGCGAGGTCGGTGGCGTTGCCGACGGTGAGGCCGGCGACATCGGTGATCAGGTTACGCATGCGCTCCTCGCTCGCGCCGCGTGGAATCGCGGCATCACATCACGGGTAGAGGCCAAGCCGCCGCATTGCGCCGGCGGGTAGGCCGGTGCATTGGGAAGCCTCGGATAGGCTAGGGTTGCTCATTTCATGGCCGACGTCACTCTTCCGGCTGCCTTCGTGGCCGGCATCGCCAGCTTTGCCTCGCCCTGCGTGTTGCCGCTGGTGCCGCCCTATCTGTGCTACCTCGCCGGCACCAGTCTCGACCAAATCACCCACAAGGCGCCGACCGATGCCGCGGCCCGCCGCACCCTGGGCGCGGCGGTGCTGTTCGTGGCCGGATTCTCCACCGTGTTCGTGGCGCTGGGGGCGGGGGCCTCGGTGGCGGGGGCGTATCTGCGCTATTATTCGCAGGAACTCGCCATGGTGGCGGGCGTCGCTATCCTGCTGATGGGGCTGCACTTCCTCGGCATTCTTCGCTTCGGCTGGCTCACCCGTACCAAGCGGGTGCATGTGGATGCGCCGACCACCTTTCTCGGCGCCTATGTGATGGGCCTCGCCTTCGCCTTCGGCTGGACGCCCTGCATCGGCCCGGTGCTGGCGGCGATCCTTGCCGTGGCGGCAAGCGAGCAGACGCTCACCCATGGCGCCGGCCTGCTGGCGGTCTATTCCGCCGGGCTCGGCGTGCCCTTCCTCGCCGTGGCGGCGATGGCGCGCCCGGCGCTCGGCGTGCTCGGCCATGCCAAGCGCTATCTGCCCATGGTGGAAAAGGTGATGGGTGCGCTGCTCGTGCTCACCGGCATCGGCTTCCTCTCCGGCTGGATGGCGCAGCTGAGCTTCTGGCTGCTGGAGACCTTCCCGGCGCTCTCCGCCTTCGGCTGAGCCTGCCGGCGAGGCCCGCACCGGATAAAGCAAAACCCGCCGGATCGCTCCGGCGGGTTTCGTTTGTCGAAGGAGACGGTGCGCCGTGCCACGAAGGCTCGGCGCTGCGGCTCACATCTGCGAGTAGCCGCCGTCCTTCCAGACGTACAGCACGTAGTCGAGGGTGGTGCGGTCGCCCTTCTTGTCGAAGGTCAGGTCGCCGAGCACGGTCTTGAAGACCTTGCCGGAGTGGATGTACTCGGCCAGCTTGGCGTTATCGAGCGACTTGGTCGCTTCGGCCGCTTCCTGGAACACCTGGCCGGCGGCGTAGGTGTAGAGCACGTAGCCTTCCGGATCGATGCCCTTCTTCTTGAACTCGGCGACAACGGCGGCGGCAGCCGGGCTGTTGCGCGGATCGGGACCGAAGGTCATGAGCGTGCCGGCGGCGCCCGGACCGGCGATGGTCCAGAACTCCTTGTCGGTGATGCCGTCGCCCGAGAACAGCACGGTGGTCATGCCCTGGTCGCGCATCTGGCGCACCAGCAGGCCGGCTTCCGTGTGCAGGCCGCCATAATAGAGCACGTCGACATTCGCCGACTTCAGCTTCGATACGAGCGCGGAATAGTCCTTCTCGCCCGGGTTGATGCCCTCATAGACCACTTCCTTGATGCCGGCGGCATTCATGGCCTTCTGGGTCTCGTCGGCAAGGCCCTTTCCGTAGGGGGTCTTGTCGTGGACGATCGCGACCTTCTTGTCCTTCAGGTTCTTGGCGATGTAGTCGCCGGCGACAGCGCCCTGCTGGTCGTCGCGGCCGCAGACGCGGAACACGTTGGTCAGGCCGCGCTCGGTGAACTTCGGGTTGGTCGAGGCCGGGGTGAACTGGAGGATGCCGGCTTCGGCATACTGTTCGGAGGCCGGGATCGAGACGCCGGAGTTGAAGTGGCCGAGGACCACCTTGACGCCGTCGGAGATGAACTTGTTGGCAACCGACACGCCCTGCTCGGGCTTGGAAGCGTCGTCGCCGATGATCAGCTCGACCTTCTGGCCGAGAATGCCGCCCTTGGCGTTGACGTCAGCGGCCCACTGTTCGGCGCCGTTCTTCAGCTGGGCGCCGAAGGTGGCGTTCGCGCCGGTCATCGGACCGCCAACGCCGACCTTGATCTGCGCCGACGCCGGGACGGCGAGCGCCACCATGGCGCCGAGCGCGATGCCGGCAATCAGAAGCTTCTTCATGAACGTCTCTCCTCATTCTGGAAGGTTGGAAAGCACGGCCTCAATGGCTCGGCGGCTGTCGCCCCGGGCCGTATCATGCCCTTTTCGGTGCTCTTGTCGACGAGCAAGCGAAACATGGTGAAGGCGCCTCTCACGGCTCGCCGGAACGGGGCCCGGCATTGCCTTCGTGCCAGCCGAAGAACCCCGACTGGCGAAACATCCAGCCATAGCGGGTCGTCATCTGCCGCGCCCGCTCGGCGCGGAAGCCGAGCGTGGCGAGGGCGACCAGGAAGGCCGTATCGGTGAGGAAGTAATGCAGCGAGAGCAGCGTGCCCTCGAACAACGCGAAATGGAAGAAGCGCACCACGCAGCCCAGCAGCAGCGCATAGAGCACCGCCTGCCGGTAGGGCCGCCAGGTCGAGGCGATGGAGCGGCCGGTGAGCCACGCCGCGCCGCCGCCAAGGAACAGGGTCACGAGCACGAAATCGGCGCGCGACACTTCCACCACCAGTTCCGGCTTCAACACCGCCGAAACCAGGACGAGGGCGACCACCAGCAGCGGCAGCACGACGGCGAGGCTCGCCGAACTGCCCTTGGAGACGAGGGTGCCGGAAACGGGAGCCATCAGTGCGCTCCTCCTTCGAGATAGGCGGCGCGCACTTCCGGGCGCTCCAGCAGCTCGCGGCCTTCGCCCGAGAGGGTGATGGCGCCGTTGACGAGAACATAGCCGCGATGGGCGAGCTTGAGCGCGTGGAAGGCGTTCTGCTCCACCAGCAGCACAGTGAGGCCCTCCGTGCGGTTGAGTTCGCGGATGGCGTCGAAAATCATCCGCACCACCAGCGGCGCAAGGCCGAGCGAGGGCTCGTCCAGCATCAGCAGGCGCGGCCGGCTCATCAGCGCCCGACCGATGGCCAGCATCTGCTGCTCGCCGCCCGAGAGCGTGCCGCCGCGCTGGTTGATGCGCTCCTTGAGGCGCGGGAACAGGGTGAAGACCTTTTCGAGGTCGGCGTCGAAATGGGCGAAGCCGTCGATCGCCGCGCCCATCTGCAGGTTCTCGAACACGCTCATGCGCGGGAAGATGCGCCTTCCCTCCGGGGACTGGGCGATCTTGAGATGGGCGATCTCGTGGGTCGGCACCTTGGTGATGTCCCGGCCCTCGAACAGGATCGCGCCCTCGCGCGGGCGCGGCTGGCCGAAGATGGTCATCATCAGCGTCGACTTGCCGGCGCCGTTGGAACCGATCAGGGTGACGATCTCGCCCTTGTAGACATCCACATCGACGCCCTTGAGGGCCATGATGTTGCCGTAGAAGGTCTTGACGCCGCGCACCTGCAGCATCGGCACGTCGGTGCGGGCGGGTGCCGTCGTCGTAGCGGCGGGAGGGGTGAGAGTATCGCTCATGCGCTGGCTCCCGGCGCGGCAGACTCCGTATGCAGCTCGGCCTCGACCTCCTCGATCGCGTCCTCGTCGACACCGAGATAGGCGGCGATGACGCGCGGGTCGTTCTTCACCGCTTCCGGCGTGCCGTCGGAAATCTTAGTGCCGTAATCCAGCACGACGACGTGGTCGGAAATCTCCATCACCACGCTCATGTCGTGCTCGATCAGCAGGATCGAGGTGCCGTGCTCGGCGCGGATGGCGCGCAGCAGGGTGTTGAGTTCAAGGCTTTCGCGCGGGTTGAGGCCGGCGGCGGGCTCGTCGAGGCAGAGCAGGATCGGCTCCGAGCACATGGCGCGGGCGATTTCCAGCCGGCGCTGGGCGCCATAGGGAAGATCGCCGGCGGGATCGTCGGCGCGGTCGGTGAGGCCGACCTTGTCGAGCCAGTATTTCGCCTTCTCCGTGGCGGCGCGCTGCGCCTTCGTCCAGCCGGGCAGGCCGAACAGCCCCTTGAGCGAATAGCCCGACGCCGCCATCAGCGCGTTGTGCTGCGCCACCATCAGGTTCTCCAGCACGGTCATGCCGGTGAACAGGCGGATGTTCTGGAAGGTGCGGGCCACATGCGCCTCGCCGGAGACGCGGTAGTCCGGCATGCGCTCCAGCAGATAGACGCCAGCGTCGCGGCCGGTGAGCGAACGCTCGCCGATGCGGGTCACTTCGGCGATCTCGTCGGGCGTGGGGGCGCGGCCCTTCGCCAGGATGAGGCGTCCCTCGCTCGGCTTGTAGAAGCCGGTGATGCAGTTGAACACCGTGGTCTTGCCGGCGCCGTTGGGGCCGATCAGGGCGGTGATGTCGCCCCGTCCGACCTTGAAGCTGAGGTCGTTCACCGCGATCAGGCCGCCGAAGCGCATGAACAGGTGTTCGACGATGAGGATGGGGTCGGCTTCCCAGCGCGGGAGGCCGGTTGCGGGAGAGGTTGCCATCAGCCGTGGCCCTCCTTCACGAGATCACCGGAGACCGCCTTGCGTTCCTTGAGGAAGATCGTCGGGTCGCGGGTGGAGACGAGGCCGCGCGGCTTCCACACCATGATGGCGACCATGGCGAAGCCGAAGATCAGCATGCGGTACAGGCTGGGGTCGAAGTCGTTGCCGAAGACCTGCTTGAGGAAGCCGAGATTGCGCAGCATTTCCATGCCGCCCATCATGACAGCCGCCGCCACCGCGACGCCGATCTGCGAGCCCATGCCGCCGAGCACGACGATGGCGAGGATCATCGCCGACACGTCAAAGGTGAAGCTTTCCGGGCTGACGAAGCCGGCGCGCACGGCGAAGAAGCAGCCGGCGAAGCCGCCGAACATGGCGCCGGTGGCGAAGGCCGAGAGCTTGGTCGTGGTGGTGTTGATGCCGAGCGAACGGCAGGCGATCTCATCCTCGCGCAGCGCTTCCCAGGCGCGGCCGACCGGCAACCGGCGCAGGCGCACCGTGACGAAGGCCGTGAGCAGCGCCAGCGCCAGGATGACGAAATAGAGGAAGACGATGCGGTGCATCGGGTTGAAGGGCAGCCCGAACAGCGCGGCAAAGCCGTCCGGTCCGGCATTGAAGGGAATGCCGAAGAAGGTCGCGCGCGGGATCGAGGCGATGCCGGCGCCGCCATTGGTGAAGTCCACCCAGTTGATCAGCACCAGCCGGATGATCTCGCCGAAGGCCAGCGTGACGATGGCGAGATAGTCGCCGCGCAGGCGCAGCACGGGAAAGCCGAGGATCATGCCCCAGACGCCGGCGAAGATGCCGGCCAGCGGCAGGCAGATCCAGAACGCCCAGTTCGCCCAGAAGGTGGCGCCGAACAGGCCGGCGAAGAAATCATTGATCGGCGCCGAGGTCGCCAGCAGTGCGTAGGTGTAGGCGCCCACCGCGTAGAAGGCGACATAGCCGAGGTCGAGCAGGCCGGCGAGGCCGACGACGATGTTGAGGCCCCAACCGAGCATCACATAGGTGAGGATGAGGATGCCGAGGTCGATGAGATAGCGGCTCTCGTTCAGCCCGCCCAGGAGGAAGGTGGACAGGAACGGGAACACCACCGCGAAGGCGAGCAGCGCCGGCTTGACCCCGGGGCCGACCGCCGTGCCGATCCGGTCGAACACGCTCGGGCCGCTGCGGGTGGAGGGGCGGCGGTTGGGCGACCAAAGGGTGAGGTTCAGCAGCAGCCGGCCGACGAAGATGATGCCGACCATGATGGCCAGCAGCGACGGGCGGTAGGCGAGGCCCAGCGCCCCGTCGATGATGACGGTTTCGAACCCGATCAGCGGGCCGAACAGGCCGAGCGCGATCAGGCCGGTGATCAGCGCGTCCTTGAAGGCGTGGCCGAGGAGGGACGGGGAGCCGGCGGCCGGGGCCGCAGGCGCAGCGGTGTCGGCGGTCTGGACAGCCATGATGCGCGACCTCAGACCTTCTCGACCTCAGGCCGGCCGAGCAGGCCCTGCGGCATGAAAATCAGGGTGATGGCGAGGATGGAGAACGCCGCCACGTCCTTGTACTCGATGGAGAAATAGGCCGACCAGAAGGTCTCGATCAGGCCGATCAGCAAGCCGCCGAGCACGGCGCCGGGCAGCGAGCCGATGCCGCCGAGAACCGCCGCGGTAAAGGCCTTCACGCCCGGCACGAAACCGTCGGCGAAGTTCGCGACGCCATAATACATGAGGTAGAGCGTGCCGGCGACGGCGGCGAGCGCGGCACCGATGACGAAGGTCAACGAGATGGTGTGGTCGACATTGATGCCGAGCAGCGCCGCCATCTTGCGGTCCTGTTCGCAGGCGCGCTGGGCGCGGCCGAGCGAAGTCTTCTGCACGAGATACCAGAAGCCGCCGAGCAGGGCGGCGGTGACCACCATGATGATGACCTGCTTCCAGGCGAGGGTGACCTGGTAGGAGCCGGAATCCATCAGCACGATCACGTCGGTGATCATCGGCGGCACCGGCTTGTTGCGCGGGCCCTGCGTCACCTGCACGAAATTGGCGAGGAAGATCGACATGCCGATGGCCGAGATCATCGGCGCCAGCCGGAACGAGCCGCGCAGGGGCCGGTAGGCCACCCGCTCGATCGCCCAGTTGAGCAGCGAGGTGAAGAACATCGCCACGACCAGCACGATCGCCAGAGCGAGGAAGATCGAGGTGATGCCGAGCACCGTGGTGACCAGCAGGAAGCAGATCAGCGCGATGAAGGCGGAGACCATGAACACGTCGCCATGGGCGAAGTTCACCATGCCGATGATGCCGAACACCATGGTGTAGCCAATGGCGATCAGCCCGTAGATCGAGCCGAGCGTCAGCCCGTTTATGAGCTGCTGAACGAAAATTTCCATGATTGTGCCGGCTCCCCTCAGCCGAATTTGCGCAAGGCGCCGCCGCCGGGCTTTTGCACAGTTTATGACCGTGCCCGTACGACAAGCGCCCCTACTCTTAGCTCGCGCCCGTTTCCGATACAATTCGATCGAAAGACGAAATGCAATCGATCGAAAAGCATGATATTAGGGTGCTTAAATACCGCTAAATGCAAATCTCATTGCAACTCAAGCGGTTAATGTGACGAGACTGCGTCCGACCTGTGTCCGCCTCCGTCATTTTTGTCTTCACATCGTCATGTCGACGCGGGGGTCGGAGGCGCGGTTTCCAAAACCGGCCGCCAGAGGTTATGCACAGCGCATATGCGTGCGGGGGCCTTCGGTCCGCGCGCCGGTGCAGGAGGCACGGCAGATTGGATCAGCCAAAGGCGCCTGAGGCGCATCACGACGCCGGGCACGCGGTCGAGGCCGGGCTCTATCGCGAGGCGATGAGCCGGCTGGTCGCCGCCGTGCATGTCATCACCACCCATGGCGCGGAGGGCCGCGCCGGCTTCACCGCCACGGCGGTCGCCTCGGTGTCCGACAGCCCGCCGACCCTCCTCGTCTGCCTCAACCGCCGCATCCGCTCCGCTCCCGCCTTCCGCCAGGCCGGTCGGTTCGCGGTGAACATGCTGGCTGCCGAGCAGCAGGCGGTGGCGGAAGCGTTTGGCGGGCGCGGCGGGCTGGAGGGCGAGCAGCGATTCGGCGTCGGCCACTGGCATGAAGGGGCGCTGGGCCTGCCCTGCCTCACCGGCGCGGTGGCGGTGTTTCACTGCCGGCTGGTGGAGGCCCGCACCATCGCCACCCATGATGTGCTGGTCGGCCGGGTCGAGGCGGTGACGCTCGGCCCCGACAGGGCCAAGCTCGCCTATCTCGGGCGCGGGTTCCTCACGGTCTGATGTCGCCTCACGCCACCTGCCCGGCGACCCAGCCGGACGACCACGCCCACTGGAAATTATAGCCGCCGAGCCAGCCGGTGACATCCACCACCTCGCCGATGAAAAACAGGCCCGGCACGGTGCGGGCTTCCATCGTGCGTGAATCAAGCCCGGCCGTGTCGACGCCGCCCAGCGTCACCTCGGCGGTGCGGTAGCCTTCCGAGCCGGTCGGCTTGAGCCGCCAGCCATTCACCGCCTCGTCGATCCGCCGCAGCGCCTTGTCGGAAAGGTCGGCGAGGTTGGCCGGGCCCGCCTCGCGCTCGGCGATGAGCTGGGCGAGGCGCTTGGGCAGAAGCGTCGCCAGCGCGGTGGCGGGCGCCTGCCGGCCATGGGCGGCACGCATATCGCGCAGCCGGGCGAAGATGTCGGTGTGCGGCGCCAGCGCCAGCGTGATCTCGTCGCCTTCGCGCCAATAGGAGGAAATCTGCAGGATCGCCGGGCCGGACAGGCCGCGATGGGTGAACAGCAGCCCTTCCTCGAACCGCGTCTTGCCATGGCTCACCCGGCCTTCCACCGCCACGCCGGCGAGCGGGGCGAGCCGCTCCAGCTGCGCGGGATCGAGGGTCAGCGGCACGAGCCCCGGGCGGGTGGGCTGCAGCGCCAGCCCGAAGCGTTCCGCGATCTCATAGCCGAAGCCGGTGGCGCCCATTTTCGGGATCGACTTGCCCCCCGAGGCAACGACCAGCGAGCGGCAGGCGACACTGCCGGTCGTCGTCGCCACGGTGAAGCCGTCAGCCGCCCGCTCGATTCCGGTGATAGCGGTGGCTAGACGCAGTTCGCCGCCGGCCTCGCGCAGATCGTCGGTGAGCATGTCGACCACCTGCCGGGCAGAGCCGTCGCAGAACAGCTGGCCGAGGGTCTTCTCGTGCCAGGCGATGCCGCGCCGGTCGATGCGGGCGATGAAGTCCTGCGCGCGGTAGCGCTTCAGCGCCGAAATGGCGAAGCCGGGATTGGCGGAGAGATAGTTGCGCGGGCCGGCATCGCGATTGGTGAAATTGCAGCGTCCGCCGCCGGAGATGCGGATCTTCTCGCCCGGCGCGCGGGCATGGTCGAGCACCACGACCCGGCGCCCGCGCCGCCCGGCTTCGATGGCGCACATCAGCCCGGCGGCGCCGGCGCCGATCACCACCACATCGACGGGCGTGGGGCGGCTCACACGCCCTCTCCATAGGCGTGCACGCCGCCGCAATAATCGGTGACGCGCCAGCCCTCCGGCGCCGCTTCCAGATAGGAGGGGCCGACCGGCACCTTGCCGTGGCCGCCGGGAATGTCGAGCACATAGGTCGGAAGCGCGAGACCGGAGACCCGCCCGCGCAGCGCCGCCATCAGCGCCTGTCCGCGCTCTATCGGCAGGCGGAAATGCGCCGTGCCGGGGGCGAGGTCGGGATGGTGGAGGTAATAGGGTTTCACCCGGCACTCCACCAGCGCGCGAAATAGCGCGGCGAGTGTTCCGGCATCGTCATTGACGCCCGCGAGCAGCACGCTCTGGCCCACCAGCGCGATTCCGGCATCGGCGAGACGGGCCAGCGCCGCGCGGGCCTCGGGGCCGAGTTCGCGCGCATGGTTGGCATGAATGGCGACATAGGTCGTCACGCCCGGCGCGCGCAGTGCCGCCACCAGCGCGGGGGTGATGCGTTCCGGCGCGGCGACCGGCACGCGGGTGTGGAAGCGCACGATCTTCACATGCGCAATCGCAGCGAGGCGGGCCATGAGATCGGCCAGGCGACGTGGCGAGGCGACCAGCGGGTCGCCCCCGGTGAGCACCACTTCCCAGATCTCCGGCCGGCCGGCGATATAGGCGAGGGCGGCGTCGAGCGCATCGTCGGAGAGGCTGGTTTCCGCGCCGGGCCCGACCATCTCCCGGCGGAAGCAGAAGCGGCAATAGACCGCGCAGACCCCGACGAGTTTCAGCAGCACCCGGTCGGGGTAGCGGTGGACGATGCCCGGCACCGGGCTGTGCGCGTCGTCGCCGATCGGGTCGTCACGCTCTTCCGGCCGCGTCTCCAGCTCGCGCGCATCGGGCAGGAACTGCCGGGCGATGGGATCGGCGGCGTCGGCGGGATCGATCAGACGGGCGAGCGTCGGTGTCACCGCCACGGCGTAGCGCGCTTCCACCGCTTCCAGTGCCGGATCGGCCGGCACAAACCCGGCCTGCGCCAGCTCACCCACACGGCGCAGGGTGCGGGCGGGCAGCGCTTCGGGCACGGGCGAGGGGAGGGGCGTACGGACGGGCGAGTTCATGCGCGGTCTTGTGATCGTTTCCGCCCGCGCGGGCAAGGCACGTTTGCTGCGGCGCGTTATAGTGCGGGAGAGACCGGAGGAGAAAACATGCTCACGCGCGAGGACGATGTGCTGCAGGTGGCGGCCGATTGGCGGCGGGCCGGCCGGGGGGTGGCGCTGGCCACGGTGATCGAAACCTGGGGCTCGGCGCCGCGCCCGGTGGGCAGCCATCTCGCCATTGATGAAGACGGCAATTTCCTCGGCTCGGTGTCCGGTGGCTGCGTCGAAGGCGCGGTGGTGGCGGAAGCCGCCGAGGTGATCGCCGACGGGCGGGCGCGGCTGCTGGAATTCGGCGTCGCCGACGCCACCGCCTGGCAGGTCGGCCTCTCCTGTGGCGGGCGCATCGCCGTCTATGTCGAGAAGGTCGGCTGATGGACCTCGCTTTGCTCGATGAACTGAATGCCGAACGCGCCGCACGTCGCGCCGCCGTGCTGGTCACCGATCTCGATGGCGGCGCCCAGCGCCTGGTGCGTGCCGGCGACGCCGGTGCCGATCCGCTGGCGCCGCATCTCGCCGAGGCGCTGCGCAGTGGGCGTAGCGGCAAGGTGGAGGCGCAGGGCCGGCGGCTGTTCCTCACCGTCCAGCTTCCCGCACCGCGCCTCGTCATCACCGGCGCGGTGCATATCGCGCAGGCGCTGGCGCCGATGGCGGCGGCGGTGGGCTTCGCGGTGACGATCATGGACCCGCGCACCGCCTTCGCGACGCCCGAGCGCTTTCCCGGTGTCGATGTGCGGGCGCACTGGCCGCAGGACGCGCTGGCCGAGCGGCCGCTCGATCCGTTCACCGCCGTGGCGGCGCTGGCGCATGACCCGAAGATCGACGACCCCGCGCTGGAAGCGGCGCTCAGCGCCGGCTGCTTCTATGTCGGCGCGCTCGGCTCGCGCAAGTCGCATGCCGGGCGACTGGCGCGGCTG
Source organism: Ancylobacter polymorphus (assembly GCF_022836935.1). Taxonomy (NCBI): domain Bacteria; kingdom Pseudomonadati; phylum Pseudomonadota; class Alphaproteobacteria; order Hyphomicrobiales; family Xanthobacteraceae; genus Ancylobacter; species Ancylobacter polymorphus. The sequence continues at coordinate 2,989,319 of NZ_CP083239.1, forward strand.
GCGGAGCGTGGCGTGCCGCGCGCGGCGCTGGAGCGCATCCGCGCGCCGATCGGCCTCGATATCGGCGCCGCCACCCCGGCGGAAATCGCCGTCTCCGTCCTCGCCCAATTGGTCGGTGAACTGCGCCGCCGCCCGGCCCGCCCACCGGCCGCTCTGGTGCTCGCCGCCGGGCAGGGCACGCGCCTGCCGGGGGCGCACAAGCTGACCCTGCCGCTCGGCGGCGTGCCGCTGGTGCGCCGCGCGGTGGAGGCGGCGCTCGCCGCCCGCGCGCGGCCGGTGATCGTCGTTACCGGCCACGAAGACGCTTTGGTGCGGAAGGCGCTCGACGGGCTGGACGTGACCTTCGCCCCCAATCCCGACTTCGCGCGCGGGCTTTCCACCTCGTTGCGTGTGGGCGTCGCCGCTCTGCCGAAGGAGACGGAGCGCGTGGTGGTGATGCTCGGCGACATGCCGAAGGTCGAGCCGGCGCTTATCGACCGGCTCGCCGATGCGCTCGATCCGGCGCGCGGGCGGCTGGCGGCGGTGCCGGTGGCCGGGGCGCGGCATGGCAACCCGGTGGCGCTGGCGCGGGCGCTGTTCCCGGCGCTGATGACGCTGGAGGGCGATGTCGGCGCCCGCCGCATCCTCGCCGACAATCCCGATTTCGTCGTCGAGCTGCCGGTGGAGGGGGAGGGGGCCTTTGTCGATGTCGACACGAGAGAGGACCTTGAGGCGCTGGAAATCCATGAGATCGCCGCCGCCGCGAGCGATGTCGATGCCGCGGCCGCGCTGGAGGCGATGCGGGCGGAGGACGCCTGAGCCGGCGCGGCTCAGAACGGGATGAACAGGGACAGCGTGCCATAGGGGCTGTCGTCGCTGTCGCCACTCCACAGCCAGCCGGTGGCGGCACGCACTTCCCAATGACGGAACGCACCGCTCTGGAGCGGAGAGGCGAGGAACAGGCCGAGCCGGGCGCTCTCGTCCGGCCAGTCGGAAGTGGCGCCGGCCTCGACGCCGAGATCGAGCCAGGCGAGGGCCCGCCAGCCGGCGGTCGCCCGCCCGCTGACGCTGCCATCCGCCGTGGAGCCGCTGAGCGAGGCGGTGAGCGTCCAGCGCTCATCGAGGCGGTAGAACCATTCGACGACGGCCTTTCCACCCCAATGCGTCCCCGCGTCGCGATTGCCGGGATCGGGCGTGTCGAGCTGGTTGTCGATGACATTGACCCCGGCATAGAGCGCAAGGGCGTGCGGGCCGCGCAGGAACTGCCAGCCTAGCAGCACCTCGCCATCGGTCTTGTCGACGCTGTTCCAGCCGCCTGGCACGCCTTGCGTGCGGTAGTCATAGCGCCCGCCGCCGGTCTGGGTGCGCAGCCGCAGTCCCTCCCGGTCCATGTCAGCAAAGGGCGCCCAAGCCATGCCGCCCCAGCCATAGCCGCTGTCGCGGGCGATATCGACGCCGGTGTAGAAATAGAGCCGCCGCCGCAGCGACGCCTCCGCCCCCTCCTCGGCCGCCGCGCCGGGAGCCGGGCACGCGGCAGCGACGGTCGCCGCGAGGAGAGGCGCGAATAAACGCGCCGGCGAAGAGGACATCGCCGCGCTCACGGTTGTGGGGCTTCAGGAAGTACGCCTTATCCGAGCACCCGCCGCGACCAGCCTCAATCAACCGAAGGGTGAGGCGTGGTGCCGGTACACGCCCCGGTATGCCGCATTTTGTCGCAGTGTCAGGGGCGGTTCAGACCGGCGGCGCCATCAGGTGCTCGACGCTGACGCCGACCCGCTCGCAGATGAGATCGGCCACCATCTGCCGGTGGCAATGCTCGGGATGCCGCTCGAAGCACAGCACGCACACCCGCCGCCCGGCCTTCACCAGCGCGGTCAGCTCGTCGAGCTGCTCCTGCGCGGTGGGGGTGGCGAGATGGGCGTCGTAGATGCGGCGCAGCTCACTGAATTGCCCGCTGCGCGCCGCCTGCCGGCCTTCCGCCGGGGTGCCGAGGCCGCGCAGATGCAGATAGCCGATGCCGCGCTCGCTCACGCCGGCGGCGAGGTGGCTCTTGGAAAAGCCGGCGCGGCGCGAGGCGGCGACGGCGCGCACATCGACCAGCAGGTCCACCCCGGCGCCGCTGAGCGTGTCGAGCACGGCGGCGGAGGAGACCTGTTCATAGCCGATGGTGAAGAAGGGCGGGGACGACATGGCGGCAGAGTGGCGCGAAGCACGGGGCTTGTCGAGCCGGGCCGAATCTGTGGAGTTCTTGGCGGCTGTCGGCGCTGGCCCTTGCCACGTGCTAAAGGCAGGGCCGGGCGCGGCAGCCGGAGCGGCTTCCCGCCGGATCGGCCGGCTGGGGGGCGGGCAATCGAACCATGCGGCCTCGCGCGGGGCCGGTGCAGGGATGCGTCACCGCAGATGAAGATCGGTATCGAGCTTGGAAGCAGCAACGCCGGACAGCCGGTTCGGCTCGATCTGGAAGAGCTCCTGTCCACGCGCCTTCTGGTGCAGGGCAATTCCGGCTCGGGCAAATCGCATCTGCTCCGCCGTCTGCTCGAACAGAGCGCCGGCCATGTGCAGCAGGCGATCATCGATCCGGAAGGCGATTTCGTCGGGCTCGCCGAGCGCTTCGGCCATGTGGTGATCGACGCCGAGCGCACCGCCGGCGAAATCCAGCGCATCGCCGCCCGCATCCGCAAGCACCGGGCCTCGGTGGTGTTCAATCTCGAAGGGCTGGATGCTGACGCGCAGATGCGCTCGGCCGCCGCCTTCCTCAACGGCCTGTTCGACGCCGACCGCGAATTCTGGTTCCCGATGCTCGTCGTGGTGGACGAAGCGCAGCTCTTCGCGCCCTCGGGCGGCGGCGAGATTTCCGACGAGGCGCGGCGCATCTCGCTCTCGGCCATGACCAACCTCATGTGCCGTGGCCGCAAGCGCGGGCTCGCCGGCGTCATCGCCACGCAGCGCCTCGCCAAGCTGGCGAAGAACGTGGCGGCGGAAGCCTCGAACTTCCTCATGGGCCGCACCTTCCTCGACATCGACATGGCGCGCGCCGCCGATCTGCTTGGCATGGAGAAGCGGCAGGCGGAGAGTTTCCGCGATCTCAACACCGGCTCCTTCGTCGCCCTTGGCCCGGCGCTGGCGCGTCGCCCGGTAGCGGTGAAGATCGGCCATGTCGAGACGGCGAGCCGCAACGGGCGCCCCTCGCTGCTGCCGCCGCCGGAACTCGGCACGGCGGAAATCCAGGACCTGATCTTCGACGATCTCGGCACCGAGCCCTTGCCCGCGCCGCCCGCCCGGACGGAGCCGCGCGCCACCGAGGCCATTCTGGAGACGCTGGAAGACGCGCCGCCGCCCGAAGCCGCGCCGGTCGACCCGGAAGTCGCCGCCGCCTTCGAGGCGGAGCGCGAGGCGCTGGTGGAGGAAATCATCCGCCAGTTCGTCTCCGATCCCGAAGCGCCGTTCCGCTCCGCCGCCGCGCTCTACCCGGATTTTCTCGTGCATTGCCGGGTGCGCCGCGTCGGTTCGAAGGTGCCGGACCTTGCCGAATTCACCCGCCGGCTGGCCATTGCCCGCGCCGGGCTCGAATCCCGTGGTGGCGATGAGGGCTGGGCGCGCGCGGTCGACCAGGCGGCGGGTCTGCCGGAGGAGATGCAGGGCGTGTTCCTGCTGCTGGCGCGGGCCGGCATGGAGGGCGCGCCCTCGCCGGCGGACGAGGCGCTGGCCAAGGCCTATGGCAGCCGCTCGCCCTCGCGCGGGCGCTGGCTGCTGACCTATATGGAAGAGCGCGGCCATCTCGTCTGCGAGGCCGATTTCCGCGGCCGCCGCGTGGTGCGCTTCCCCGCGCTCGGCTGGAAGACCGCGCCGGGCGACCCGCGCGCGCCGGCGGCCTGAGAAATATCACACCGGCAGACATGAAAACGGGCCCGTCACCGGGCCCGTTTGCTTTTGCGGGTCGCGACCGTCAGCCGCCATAGAGATAGTTCGGCAGCCAGAGCGCGAAGCCGGGGAAGGTGTAGAGCAGCACCATCGCGAAGACCACGATGAGGATGAACGGCATCACCCCGGAGAAGATCTCGTCGATCGACACATGCTTGGGTGCCACACCTTTCAGGTAGAACGGCGCCATGGCGACGGGTGGCGAGAGGAACGAAGTCTGCAGGTTCAGCGCCACCAGCACCCCGAAAAAGATCGGGTCGATGCCGAAATGGTCGAGCAGCGGCAGGAAGATGGGCAGGAAGATGACGATGATCTCCGTCCATTCCAGCGGCCAGCCGAGCACGAAGATGATGACCTGGGTCAGGATCAGGAAGCCGATCGGCCCGATATCCAGCCCCATGATGAACTCTTCGACCACGCGCTGCCCGCCCAGCAGGGCGAACACGGCCGAGAATACCGCCGAACCCACGAACAGCCAGCACACCATGGCCGAGGCGCGGGCGGTGAGGAACACCGAATCCTTCAGCTTCTCAAGGCTGAAGGTGCGATAGGCCAGCGCGAGCAGGATGGCGCCCGCCGCGCCGATCGCCGCCGCTTCCGACGGGGTGGCGAGGCCGAGGATGATGCAGCCGAGCACCGAGACGATGAGCAGCACCAGCGGGAAGAACGAGGTCAGCAGCGCCCAGATCACCGTTCCCATGGGAACGTTGCGTTCCTCCGGCGGCAGTTTCGGCGCCAGCGACGGGTTGATCATGGCGCGGATGATGACATAGGCCATATACATGCCGGCCAGCGCGATGCCCGGCAGGAAAGCGGCGGCGTAGAGCTTCACCACCGACACGCCCGCCGTCGCGCCGTACAGAATCAGCATGACGCTAGGCGGGATCAGGATGCCGAGGCAGCCGCCGGCGCAGACGACGCCCGAGGCGATCTTGGTGTCGTAGCCGGCGCGCAGCATGGCCGGGAAGGCGAGCAGGCCCATCAGCGTCACCACGGCGCCGACAATGCCGGTCGCGGTCGCGAACAGGGCGCAGGTGATGAGCGTCGCCACGGCCAGCGATCCGGGAATCCAGCCGGCGGCGAGCTGGATGGCGCGGAACAGCCGGTCGAGAATGTTCGCCCGCTCGATCACATAGCCCATGAACAGAAACAGCGGGATCGAGATCAGCACGTCGTTGGCCATCACCGAATAGGTGCGCTGCACGAAGAGCTGGAAGATGCCGTCGCCGATGGAGAGGTAGCCAAAGGCCACGCCGAGCGCCATCAGGGTGAAGGCGATGGGGAAGCCGAGCATCAGCAGGATGAGGAAGACGACCAGCATCAAGATGCCGAGCGCGGGATCGGAAAGAAACATCACAGGGTCCCCCGCGTGGTGGAGTCGCGCTCGACGGTGTTGAGCAATTGTTCTTCGGCCTCGGCCTTGGCGGCCGCCTCATCGAGAATGACCTTTTCGAGTTCCTCCACATCGTGCAGGCGCTGCGGCCATTCCCCGTCGCGGATGCAGATCCAGCAGCGCACGACCTCGACCATGCCCTGCAGCAGCATCATCACGCCGGTGATGGGGATCAGCGCCTTGAACGGCCAGATGACCGGGCCCTCGGGGCTGAAGGAGGAGTGCTCGTTCAGCAGGTAGGACAGGTAGAAATAGCCCCAGCCGGAATAGATCAGCGCCAGGATGCCGGGGAAGTAGAACAGGAAGTAGAGCACCAGATCGCTCTTTGCCTGCGTGCGCGGTGTCCATTTGCGGTAGATGAAGTCGCCGCGCACATGGCCGTTGCGCGAGAGCGTGTAGGCGCCGGCCATCATGAACAGGGCGCCATACAGCATCAGGCTGACATCATAGGCCCAGGTGGTGGGGTCGCGCAGCACGTAGCGGCAGAACACTTCGTAGCAGATCGCCACCATCAGGATGACGATGCACCAGGCGAACAGCTTGCCGATGAAGGCATTCAGCCGGTCGACGCCGAGAAGGATGGATTGCATGGGAAGGGGCCTCTTGGTGGCACGTCGTCAGGGCCGCGCGGTGTCCGGATAGGGAGAATGGCTCGCGCATCGGCACCTGCCTGCCGCGGCGCGCAGGTATGCGCGGCGAGGCCGGAAACCGGTGCCTACCGAAACCAAAAGCCCCTCTCCGTTGCCGGAGAGGGGCGCACGCGAACCCGGGATCAGGCCGGCTTGAAGAAGTGGTCGTAGGCGAACTTGTTGTCCGGCTCATATTCCAGCCGGAATCCGACGATGCGCTTGGCCCATTCCTTCTGGCTTTCGACCACCTTCTTGAACACCGGATCGGCGGAAAGGTTGGCGATCACCACGTCCCAAGCCTTGAGCTGGGCTTCCAGCACGGATTTGGGCGTCTGCAGCACCTTGACGCCGCGCGCCTTGATGGCGGCGAGGTCCTTGGAATAGCGGTCCTGCGCCTTCCACATCATGGTGGAGGAGGTGGCATCGGAGGCGCCGCGCAGGATTTCCTGCACATCCTTCGGCAGGCTCTCGAACTTGGTCTTGTTGAACAGGATCTCGAAGCATTCGAGCGCCTGGTGATAGCTGCCGAGCATGTAGACCTTGGCCACGTCAGGGAAGCCGAGCACGAGGTCGGAGGACGGGTTGTTGAACTCGGCGCCGTCGAGCAGGCCGCGGTCGATGGCCGGCACGATTTCGCCGCCGGGCACGATCGTCACCGCCGCGCCGAACTCCTTGAACAGGTCGGCGCCGAGGCCGACGGTGCGGTACTTCATGCCCTTCATGTCGTCCGGGCCGGTGATTTCCTTCTTGAACCAGCCGAGCGGCTGGCTCGGCATCGGCCCGCTCAGCATGCCGATCACGTTCAGCTTCAGCGTGTTCTGTACGAGATCGTCGTAAAGCTCCTGGCCGCCGCCGAAGCGGATCCAGCCGAGCAGTTCGTCCGCGTCCCAGCCGAAGGCGGGGGCGGTGCCGAACAGCGAGAACGCCTTGCTCTTGCCGTACCAATAGGCGGCGACGCCGTGGCCGCCGTCGAGAATGCCCGAGGATACCGCGTCCAGCATTTGGAAAGCCGGGACCACCGAGCCGGCGGGAAGAATTTCCAGCTCCACGCGCCCGCCGGTCATGGCGTTGACGCGTTTGACATAGTCGCCGGCGAATTCGTGGAAGATGTCCTTGTTCGGCCAAGTCGACTGGAATTTCAGCTTGATCGGGGCCTGCGCATGAACCGCCGGGGCGGCGACGGTGGCGCCGGCGGCCGCCGCTGCGGCGGTGGCGATGAAGCGGCGACGGCTGGTGCGAACATCCGGACGCGCGTCCGTGGTCTTCCCTGACGTTTCGGTCATGGGGCGGTTCCTCCTCTAGCGTTTCCTTGCGGGTAGTCCCCCGCCGGGCGGCGCTTCGGCGCCTTGTCCCGATGCCCCAAGGAGACGATGCCGAAAGAGCGAGTGCAAGCCCTAATTGACGATTTTTACTGTAATCCTTTCGTCCGAAAGTCGAATGCTTGGTCGGTGACGCAGAGGTCGCACGTCCGGCCGCACCACGCCGCTGCGGAAGGGGAGGCCGGGTGCCGCAGCGGAGGCTATCCGCGGTCCTTCCGGCGCAGAGGCCGCTGTCGTCATGCCTTTGTCATGGTGAGGCCGTTGAACCGCAGCAGCGCGGGCCGGTTCCGCCCGCATCCGATCGGAGACCCCCATGCGCCCGATGCTTCTCGCCACTGCTTCCGTCGCCGTGCTCACCCTCGTCGCCCTGAGCGCCCCCGTGCGGGCGGCGGACGCGCCGTTCAACCGCATTTCCACCTTCAACGTGGTGGAAAACCTCCCGGCCGGTGCCGATCCCGCCAAGCCGACGGCGGCCGAGATCATCACCTATACCGAAGACGGCAACACGCTGATCTACAGCGACAGCCCCGGCGAGCGTATCGGCTTCATCGACATCACCGATCCGGCGGCACCGAAGGCGGCCGGCGTGGTCGCGCTCGACGGCGAGCCCACCACCACGGTCGTGATCGGCTCCAAGGCCTATGTCGGCGTCAACACCTCCGTTTCGAAGGACAAGCCCTCCGGCCATCTCGCGGTGGTGGACCTTGCCACCCGCAAGGTGGAGGACAAGATCGACCTCGGCGGACAGCCGGATTCGATCATCAAGAGCCCGGATGGAAGCTATCTCGCCATCGCCATCGAGAATGAGCGCGACGAAGAGGTGAATGACGGCGCGCTGCCGCAGCTCCCGGCCGGCAATCTCACCACTTTCGAGGTGAAGGACGGCCGCGTGGTCGATGCTTCCAAGAAGGTGATCGACCTCACCGGCCTCGCGGCGATCGCGCCCGAGGACCCGGAGCCGGAATATGTCGACATCAATTCCCGCAACGAGGTCGTGGTCACGCTGCAGGAGAACAACCACATCGTCGTGGTGGACCTGCCCACCGGCAAGATCCTCTCGCATTTCTCCGCCGGCACGGTGGATCTCGACAAGATCGACACCAAGAAGGACGGGGTGATCGACCTTTCCGGCTCGATGAAGGCGGTGCCGCGCGAGCCTGACACCGTGCAGTGGATCGACGATAACCGCTTCGTCATCGCCAATGAGGGCGACTGGAAGGGCGGCACGCGCGGTTTCTCCATCTTCGACAAGACCGGCAAGCTGCTGTTCGAGAGCGGCACCGCGCCCGAGCACATGGCGGTGCGCCTCGGCCATTATCCCGAGAAGCGCAACAAGAAGGGCATCGAGATGGAGGGCGCGGAAGTCGCCACCTTCGGCGATGACCGTCTGATCTTCGTCGCCTCCGAGCGCGGCTCGCTGGTCTTCGTCTATCGCGACAAGGGCCCCGGCGCGGCGCCGGAATTCCTGCAGGTGCTGCCCGGCGGTGTCGGCCCGGAAGGGCTGATGGCGCTGCCCAAGCGCGACCTGTTCGTCACCGCCGCCGAAACCGACAACCGCAAGGATGGCGGCATCGGCTCCGTGGTCACCGTCTATCAGCGCCAGCCCGGCGCGACGGCGGCCTATCCCACGCTGCTCTCGGTCGACGGGCCCGACGGCCTGCCGATCTGGTGGTCGGCGCTGTCCGGCTTCGCGGCGGACGCCAAGGACGCTGGCAAGCTCTATGCGGTGACCGACAGCGCCTATGCGCAGGCGCGCATCCTGACCATCGACGCCACAGCGACGCCGGCGAAGATCACTGCCGCCACGGTTGTGACCAGGGACGGTGAGCCGGCCAAGGGGCTCGACCTCGAAGGCATCGCGGTGCGTCCCGAAGGCGGCTTCTGGGTGGCCTCCGAAGGCAATCCGGAGAAGAAGGAGAAGCCGACGCAGAACCTGCTGCTGCGCGTCGGCGCGGATGGCGCCATCGCCGAAGAGATCGCGCTCCCCGAGGCGGTGGCGGCGCAGGCCGGCCGCTTCGGCTTCGAGGGCGTGGCGGTGGTCGGCACCGGCGCGGACGAGACGGTGTGGATCGCGGTGCAGCGCGAGTGGAAGGACGACCCGAAGGGCTTCACCAAGCTCCTCGCTTACAAGCCGGCCGACAAGAGCTGGGGCGTCGTGCGCTACCCGCTCGACAAGGCCGCCAAGGGCTGGGTCGGCCTGTCCGAGGTCTCGCCCTACAAGGACGGCCTCATTGTCATCGAGCGCGACAACCAGATCGGCAACGACGCCGTGATCAAGAAGCTGGCCTATGTCTCGCTGAAGGACGTGAAGCCGGCGCCGCTCGGCAGCGAGGTCACGCCGCCGGTTCTGGTGAAGAGCGAAGTCAAGGACCTGCTGCCGCTGCTCAAGGCGACGCATGGCTATGTGCTCGACAAGGTTGAGAGCTTCGCCATCGACGCCGCCGGCAACGCCTTCATCGTCACCGACAATGACGGCGTCGACGGCACCTCCGGCGAGACGCAGTTCATGTCGCTCGGCAAGATGAACTGAGGCAAGGGGCTCGCGCTCCGCTTCTCCACCCCTCATCCCCGGGGCGTGACCCGGGGACCCGGCTCTGCGCCGGTGATCCCGGTCCTCCGGGTGGCCGGGTCAAGCCCGGCCATGAGGGATAAAGGGTCTGTAAAGGTCAGAGACGGGTGCCTTCGGGCGCCCGTTTTCGTTTCGGAGCCTGTCCGCCCCTCAATCCAGCACGGCGGCCTTGAGCAGGCAGACCATGGTGGCGTGGGCGGGCTCGGTGGTGAGGTTGCGGATGACGTGGCGGCGGTCGCAGCGATAGCGCAGCGTCTCGCCGGCGCGGGCTGTCTCGATCACGTCGCCGCACTCCACCTGCAATTCGCCTGAGAGCACCGACAGGCACTCGACCGAGCCGCGCTGGTGGCCGTCGGAGATCAGCTCGCCGCCCGGCCCGGCGACGAAGTCGAACCATTGCAGCCATTCCACCGTCTTGATCCAGCCGGTGATGGTGAGGCGGCACTTGCCGTCCTCCGACACCAGGATCGGCGTGTCGGCGCGGGTGAGGTGCTCGACGAAGGGCTCGTCATCGGTCGCCGCCATGAAGCGGTCGATCGACATGTCGAGCGCCTGCGACAGCCGCCAGACGGTGGCGAGCGTCGGGTTGGTCTCGTTGCGCTCGATCTGGCTGATGATCGATTTGGCGACGCCGGACTGTTCGGAAAGCTCGGACAGCGAGAGATTATAGGCCTTGCGCAGGCGCTGGATGGTGCGGCCGAGCTGGCCGGTGATCGCCTGCGCCCCGGCATCCATGTCGCCCCGATCGAGGCTGCGCGTTCGGCCCGACATGCCGGCTCCCGTTTGGCTTATGAGACATGTATTTAGGTCGCCCGGGCCCACCCGCGCAAGCCGGCGCGAAAAAGCTGAGCCCGGGGGTCGGAAAGCACATGCGCGCGCGCCGTCGCGGGATTAAGCTCACCCCATGATGCAGAGCAACGCCCTTCCCACCTATGACGACGTGACCTCGGCCGCCGAACGCCTCGCCGGCGTCGCGGTGCGCACGCCGCTCCTCTCCTGCGCCCGGCTCGACGAGATCACCGGCGGGCGGGTGTTCCTGAAGCCCGAGCCGCTGCAGCGCACCGGCTCGTTCAAGTTCCGCGGCGCCTATAACCGCATCTCGCGCATCCCGGCCGATGAGCGCGCCGGCGGCGTGGTCGCCTGCTCCTCCGGCAATCACGCGCAGGGCGTGGCAGCAGCGGCGACGCTGATGGGCATGGCCTCGGTCATCGTCATGCCGAAGGACGCGCCGGCGATGAAGAAGGCGCGCACCATCGCCTTTGGCGGCGAGGTGGTGGAATATGACCGTGGCGTCGACGACCGCGACGCCATCGCCGGCGAGATCGCGCGGGCGCGCGGGGCGGTGTTCGTTCCGCCCTATGATGATTTCCACATCATCGCCGGGCAGGGCACGGTGGGGCTGGAGATCGCCGAGGATCTTCTTGCGCGCGGCCTGACGCCCGATCTGGTGATGGCCAACGCCTCCGGCGGCGGGCTGGTCTCCGGCATCGCTCTGGCGGTGAAGCACCATTTTCCCGAGGTGCAGGTGATGACGGCCGAGCCGGCCGGCTTCGACGATCATGCCCGCTCCTTCCGCTCCGGCGGGCGCGAGCGCAACAACCAGGCCACCGGCTCGATCTGTGACGCGCTGATGGCGGCGACGCCGGGACAGCTCACCTTCGAGATTTCCTCGCGGCTCGTCGGTGTCGGCGTTTCCGCCACCGATGAGGAAGTGGCGCGCGCGGTGGCCTTCGCCTTCGAGGAACTCAAGATCGTGGTCGAGCCGGGCGGGGCGGTGACGCTCGCCGCCGTGCTGGCGGGCCGCGTGGACCTCAAGGACAAGCTCGCCGTGCTGGTGCTGTCGGGCGGCAATGTCGACGCCGACACCTTCGCCCGCTGCCTCGCGGCAGCCTGAGGTTCACCCCGCCGCCGCGCGCGCCGTGGCATGGGCGCGGGCATGGGCGGATTCGATGTTGTGCAGGAACTGCTCGGTGCAGGCGCGCCAGGAAAAGCGCAGCGCGTAGTCCCGCGCCGCCGTGCGGTCGAGGGTGAGCGCGGTCAGCGCCGCCTGCCTGAGGTCGTCGCTCAGCACGCCGACGGCGGCCCCCGCCTCGCCGATCACATCCTGAGGCCCGGTGACCGGGAAGGCCGCGACCGGCAGCCCGCTCGCCAGCGCTTCCAGCAGCACGATGCCGAAGGTGTCGGTGAGGCTGGGGAACACGAACACATCCGCCGCCGCATAGATGCGGGCGAGCGCCTCGCCTTCCCGGAGGCCGAGGAAATGCACGCCGGGATGCCGCGTCTGAAGCTCGGCGCGGGCGGGGCCGTCGCCGACCACCACCTTGGAGCCGGGCAGGTCGAGATCGAGGAAGGCGGAGATGTTCTTCTCCACCGCCACCCGGCCGACCGAGAGAAAGATCGGGCGGGGCAGGGCGGCGACGAGCGCGTCCATTTCCGCTTCCGGGCGCGGGCGGAACAGCTCGGCATCGACGCCGCGCGACCAGCGCAGGATGTTATGGAAGCCGCGCCCGCGCAGCTCTGCTTCCAGCGTCGGGGTGGAGACCATGATGCCGGCGCCGGCATTGTGGAAGCGGCGCAGCCAGGCATAGGACAGCACTTCCGGCACCGGCGCGCGGGCGGAGAGATATTCGGGAAAGCGCGTGTGGTAGCTGGTGGTGAAGCTCTGCCCGCGCGAGAGGCAGGCGCGGCGCGCCATGATGCCGATCGGCCCCTCGGTGGCGATGTGAACGTAATCGGCGCCGATCTCGTCCATCCGCCGGCGCACCCGGCCCGGCGTCGCCAGCGCCAGCCGGATTTCCGGGTAGGTCGGCATCGGCACGGTGCGGAAATCGGCGGGGGTGAGGAAATCGATGCGGGCGCCGAGTTTCTCGGCTTCGCGCGCCGTGTTCTGCAGCGAGCGGACGACGCCGTTGACCTGCGGCAGCCAGGCATCGGTGGCGACGAGAATGTGCATCAGGCGGCGACCTTCGGCCGTTCGAGCAGCAGCGGCGCCTTCACCCGCGCCCGTGTCTGGCGCGCCCAGTCGATCAGCTCGAAGCGCCCGTCGGCATGTTCGACGATCGCCGTGCAGCTTTCCACCCAGTCGCCGCAATTAATGTACTCGACGCCGAAGCTGTCGTGAATGACCGCGTGGTGGATGTGGCCGCACACCACCCCGTCCACCTTGTGGCGGCGGGCCTCGGTGGCGACCGCTTCCTCGAAGCGGCCGATGAAATTGACCGCGTTCTTCACCTTCAGCTTGGCCCACTGGCTCAGAGACCAATAGGGAAAGCCGAATTTGCGGCGGGCCCAGTTGAGATAGGTGTTGAGGCCGAGCGCGGCGGTGTAGGCGCCGTCGCCGAGGAAGGCGAGCCAGCGGGCGTGGCGCACCACCACGTCGAACACGTCGCCATGGATGACGAGGTAGCGCTTGCCATTGGCGGCTTCGTGGATCGCCGTTTCGACCACTTCGATGCCGCCGAAATGATTGCCGTAGTAATCGCGGAGGAATTCATCGTGGTTCCCCGGCAGATAGACCATGCGGGTGCCCTTGCGGCTCTTGCGCAGCAGCTTCTGCACCACGTCATTATGGCTCTGCGGCCAGTACCAGCCGGCGCGCAGCCGCCAGCCATCGACGATGTCGCCGACGAGATAGATGGTGTCGGCATCGTGATAGCGCAGGAAGTCGAGCAGCAGATCGGACTGGCAACCCTTGGTGCCGAGATGGACATCGGACAGGAACAGGCTGCGGTAGCGGCGTGCCTCGGGTGCGTCGTTCACCTCGGAAGCCCCCTCGATCAGGCCCGCAAATGGGCTGGGCAATGTCTCCATGGGGAAAGCATAAGCCCGACTCGCATCACGCTTTTATGACGATGCTGCGCTGCACCGGGCGCCCGGCCGATCAAAGAAGCGTCAGAGGAACAGCATCACCACGCTTGCCGCCACCAGCGCCGCCATCGCGTAGTTCACCAGCCGCTGCTGGCGCGGGGTCGACAGCAGACGGGCGAGCATCGCGCCGAAGCCGGCCCACAGGCACAGGCTGGGAAAGGTGACGAGGCCGGAGACGAGCGCGATCATCGCCACTTCGGCGAACAGATCGTCGCCGCCCACCGTGGTGAAGGCCGGCACGATGGAAAGCGCGATGGTCCACGCCTTCGGGTTCACCCACTGGAACAGTGCCGATTGCAGCAGCGTCATCGGCTTTTCCACCTCGGCGCCGCCGCCCGGCCCGCCGGCATGGGCGATCTTCCAGGCGAGGTAGAGCAGGTAGAGCGCGCCGACGATCTTCAGCGTCTGGTGCATATAGGGGATGGCGAGGAACAGCGTGCCGAGACCGAGGCCGATCGCCACCACCATGACCGCGAAACCGACCGTGACGCCCCAGATTTGTGGCAAGGTGCGGCGAAAGCCGAAGGCGGCGCCGGAGCCGGCCGAAATCATGTTGTTCGGCCCGGGGGTGAGCGCGCCGGCGAGCGCGAACAGGAACAGCGGCAGAAGCTGGGAGGACAGCGGCACGGGCATTCCTCGGGCGGTGGGCCGGAACGGCGGGCCAGAGCTAGAGCGTTTTCGAGCGAAGTGGATACCGGTTCGCGTGAAGAAAACGCGATAAAACAAAGAACTAGATCATTCACCGTTTCCATGAACGGTGAATGATCTAGGCCGTCCACCCGCTCGCCGCAACCCGGAAAGGCCGCCAGCACAAACGAAACCGCCGGCCCCTCCCAGAGCCGGCGGCGAAGAGGCAGCGGCCGGGCACGCGGCCCGGCGGCTCAATGCGCGACGAACAGCGGCGCGGGCGGATCGACCAGCAGCGAGGCGGTGACGCCGCCGAGGATCATTTCCGCAAGGCGCGAGCGGCTGTAGATGCCCATCACCAGTAGGTCGGCGCCGAATTTCTGCGTCTCCTGCGGGATGATCGTCGTGGCGGAGCCTTCCGCGACATGGCGGTGCTTGGCATTGACGCCATGGGTGGCGAGATAGGCGGCAAGCTTGGCGCCCGAGGCGGCGACATCGGTCTTCGCCTCCTCCACGGTCAGCACTTCCACCTCGTCCGCCAGAGCGAGGATCGGCAGGGCGAAACGCACGGCATGGCCGGCCTCGCGCGAGGGCTTCCACGCCACCAGCACCTTGCCGAGCCGGCCCGGCACCTTCTTGCCGGTCGGCACCACGATGACGGGGCCGTTGCAGGCGAGGGCGAGATGCTCGGGCAGGGTGGCGGCGAGTTCGTCGTCCACCGTGCCATAGCGGGTCTCGCTGACGATGGTGACATCGGAGAAGGTGATTTCATCGCGCAGGGCGGTGGTGACCTCGCCTTCCACCGTGTGCCAGACGCCGGTGACGCCGGCTTCCGCGACGGCGCCTTCGAACTGTGCCTTGAGGGTCGCTTCCTTCTCCTTCGCCTCGCGCACCAGCTCGTTCACATAGATGGACAGCGCCCGTCCGACGCGGGGAACGCCAGCGGGATAGAGCGTGTAGACCGCCCGCAGCTGACCGCCGGTCTGGCGGGCGAGGCCGATGGCGAAGGCCAGACGGTCATTGAAGCCCGAATCGGGGGCGGCGTGCAGCAGGATGGTACGGATGGACATGGCGTTTCTCTCTCCTGACGGCTGTGCCTTTTGACGTAGGGTCATTCGTGCAGAATGAAAATGCGGGAAACCACGATCCGCAACAGGCATTAGCCCTTCATCCTGCCGAGGCTGTCCCATCACGAGCGCGCGAACAGGCTTCTGCGCCGATTGCCATCTTACCGCCGGCCAATAAGGTCGGCCGGCGCGCGCGCCTTCCCGGCGCGTGAATGAGGGAGCATTTCATGGTTCGCCGACTGACGGTTGCGCTCGCAGCCGGCATGATCACCGCCTTTGCCGCCACGCTGGCGGTCGCCCAGGCCGATGTCGTCAAGGAGCGCCAGGCGCTGCTGAAGCAGTTTGGCGATGCCACAAAGCCGGTCGGCGGCATGCTGCGCGGCAGCGTCCCGTTCGATCTCGCCCAGGTGCAGGCGGCGCTCGATCTCTATGTGAAGAACGCCAAGGAACTGCCGGCGCTGTTCCCGGAAGGCTCCGGGCCGGGCAGTGACGCGCTGCCGGCGATCTGGACCAACAAGGCGGATTTCGATGCCCGCTTCGCCAAGCTCGGCAGCGACGCCGCCGCGGCGCGCGCGGCGATCACGGATGAGGCCAGCTTCAAGGCCAATTTCCCCGGCGTGATCCGCAATTGCGGCGCCTGCCACGACAGCTACCGGCAGAAGAATTGACCGGCGCGCCGCTCTCCTCTCCCGCGCAGGCGCTGCTGGCGTGGGACCTGCCGACGCGGCTGGCGAAATGGAGCCTGGCCGCGCTGGTCGGGCTCGCCTTTGTCAGCCGCTATTACGGCGACGCCGGGCTGGTCTGGCACCAGTGGAACGGTCTTGCCATTCTCGTCGTGCTGGTGTTCCGGCTTTTCTGGGGGGTGGTCGGCGGCTCGACGGCGCGCTTTGCCGGCTTTCTGCGCGGCCCGCGCGCGGCGCTGCGCTATGTCACCTGCCTGCTCAAGGGCCGGCCGCAGCATTTTCTCGGCCATAACCCGCTCGGCGGCTGGGTGGTGATGGCGTTGCTGGGTCTGGTGGCGGCGCAGGCCCTCACCGGCCTGTTCACCAGCGATGACATCATCGTCTATGGCCCGATGACGCCCGTGGCGAGCGAGGAGACCATCCGCGCCGCCTCGGTCTGGCACCAGCGGCTCTATCCCTATCTGCTGGCGCTGATCGGCCTGCATGTGGCGACCAACATCGCCTATTCGCTGTTCGGCCGCGACAATCTGATCCGCGCCATGATCACGGGTACCAAGCCGTCCGCCGCCTATGCCGATCGGGCACCGGCGACGCCGGGAGGGATCTGGCGGGCGCTCGCCTGCCTTGTGCTGGCGGTGGTCGTGGTCTTCGGCGGTATCGCGCTGGCGGGAGGGCACCCCTTCCCCTGATGTTTAAGCCTTTCGGCGCGCTTGCGGGGCGCCGGCAACCATGCTCCATGGCGACCCCATGAACGCGCTCAAGGGCATCGCGCTGCAGGTCGGCGCGACGTTCCTCTTCACCATCATGTCGGCCCTCGTCCGCATCGTCTCGGATCATGTTCCGACGGGCGAGATCGTCTTCTCGCGCTCGTTCTTCGCGCTGTTTCCGCTGCTCGCCCTGCTGGCCTGGCGGCGGGAGATCGGGGCGGCGGTGCGCACGGCCAACCCGCTCGGCCACATCGCGCGCGGCACCATCGGCGTCTGCGCCATGGGGCTGAGCTTCGCCGCGCTGGCGCGCATCCCGCTGGCGGACGCCACCGCCATCGGCTTCGCCGCGCCGCTGCTCACCGTCATGCTGGCGGCGCTGCTGCTGCGCGAGCGGGTGCAGGCCTATCGCTGGGCGGCGGTGGTGGTGGGGCTGGGCGGGGTGGTGGTGATGCTGTGGCCGCACATGCAGGGCTCGTTCGACACGCCCGGCCATCTGTTCGGCGCGCTGTTCGCGCTCATGGCGGCGGCGTTCACCGCGGGGGCGATGGTGCAGGTGCGCCGGCTCACCCAGACGGAGACCACCGCCTCGATCGTGTTCTATTTTCAGGCGCTGGCCGCGCTGGCGGGCCTCGCCACCGCCGGCTGGGGCTGGGTGCTGCCGAGCGGGCGGGAAGGGGCTCTGCTGCTGACCATCGGTTTTATCGGCGGGGTCGGGCAGATTCTGCTGACCGAGAGCTACCGCTACGCGCCGGCCTCGGTGGTGGCGCCCTTCGCCTATTCCGCCATGCTGTGGTCGCTGCTGCTCGGCTTCATCCTCTTCGCCGAGGTGCCGCCGTTCCTGGTTCTGCTCGGCGGCGCCATCGTCATCGGCGCCGGCCTGTTCGTCATCTGGCGCGAGCGCCAGCTCGGCATCGACCGGACGCAGGACGAAGCGGCCTCGACCCCGCCCGCCGCGCCGGCGCCCTGAAGCGTTCAGAACGCCTTGAAGGTGATCAGCGTGCGTGTGTCCTGGATGCCCGGGAACAGCTGCACCTTCTCATTGACGAAATGGCCGATATCGGTGCCCTCGGGCACGTAGAACTTCACTAGCAGGTCGAACTCGCCGGCGGTCGAATAGATCTCCGAGGCGATCTCGGCGTCGGCGATGGCGTTCGCCACCTCATAGGCGCGGCCGAGCTGACATTTGATCTGCATGAAGAAGGGAACCATGGCGGTCTTCCGGCTGAACGCGGGGAGGCCGATAGGAAACAGAAGGCGGACCACGGCGCAACCCCCGCCGTCCCGTGGCGCGACCACGTCTTGCGCACGCGCGCGTCCTCGCCTATCTCGCGGCAGACGATCACGTTGGGGTGCCCAAGGCGCGCAGGCGCTCCGGGCTGAGAGGCGAAGACGGGCTGAAAGGCGCGTCGCCAACCCACGAACCTGATCCGGGTCATGCCGGCGGAGGGAACGGATCGCGCGTGCCGGGGGCCGGTCTCCCGTCGCGACGCTTCCACCCCGCACGGCGAGGGGAGGCGTAGCATGGCAGGCTCCACACCGATTGCGGTGACGATGGCGGGCTCGGACAGCGGCGGCGGCGCCGGCATCCAGGCCGATCTCAAGACCTTTTCCGCGCTCGGCGTCTATGGCGCCAGCGTCATCACCGCGCTGACCGCGCAGAACACGCGCGGCGTCACCGGCATTCACGACGTGCCGCCCGCCTTCATCGCCGCGCAGATCGACGCCGTATTGTCCGATCTCGCGGTCGATGCGGTGAAAATCGGCATGCTCTCGCGCCCCGAGGCGATCACCGAAGTGGCGTCGGGCCTCGTGCGGCACGGCGTGTCGGCGGTGGTGCTCGATCCCGTGATGATCGCCGCCTCCGGCGACCGGCTGCTGGTGCCGGAAGCCATCGACACGCTGCGCCGGGAATTGCTGCCGCAGGCGCTGCTGATCACGCCGAACCTGCCGGAAGCCGCCGCGCTGCTGGAGGCGGCTCCGGCGGAAGACCTCGCCAGCGTGCGCGCACAGGCGCAGCTGCTGCTGGCGATGGGCCCGCGCGCCGTGCTGATCAAGGGCGGGCATGGCGAGGGGCCGGACAGCATCGACGTGCTGCTCGATTCGGACGGCTTCGTGGAGTTCACCGCGCCGCGCATCGTCACCCGCAACACCCATGGCACCGGCTGCACGCTGTCGTCCGCCATCGCCGCCGGCCTCGCCAAGGGGCTCGGCCTGCGCGAGGCGGTGGCGGCGGCGAAGGACTATCTGACCAAGGCGCTGGCCCGCTCGGAAGAACTCGCCATCGGCCAGGGCCACGGGCCGGTGCACCACTTCCACGCCTGGTGGTGAGCACGCCGATGGTGCGGCGGCGCGCGGCCTGCTAAGCCGGGCGACGCCTCCGCGAGCCGCCCCCCGTGCCCCTCATCGCCCCCCGCCACGCCATCGCCGCCGTCTATGCCGGGCTGTTCTTCGGCATCGGCGTGTTCATGCCGTTCTTTCCGGTCTGGCTGGAGGGGCGGGGCTTCGACGCGGCGATGATCGCGCTGGCGCTCGCCGTGCCGCAGGTGGTGCGCCTCGTCACCATGCCGCTGGGCGGCCTGCTGGCGGACCGCAGCGGGCGCCCGCGCGCGACGCTCATCGTCTATGCCGCCGCCACCGCCCTGTGCTTCGCCGGCATCGCTTTCGCCCCCAGCGCGACCTTCATCCTCATCGGGCTCGGCCTCGCCGCCGTGTTCTGGCAGCCGAGCCTGCCGGTGCTTGACGCCTATGCGGTGGCGCGCCGGCGCGAAGGGCTCATCGATTATGGAAGGGTGCGATTGTGGGGCTCGGCGGCCTTCATCGGCGGCAATTTGCTGGCCGGCGGCCTGCTCGGCGGGGCGTTTCTCGTCGCGGTGCCGCCGGACACGGTGATCTGGCTGATCGCCGGGGCGAGCATTGCGGCGGCGCTGGCGGCGGCGACCCTGCGCGAGGTGCGCCCGGCACCGCATGAGACGGCGCGGCCGAGCGGCTTTGCCCTCGCCGGTCTCGCGCCGGTGCTGTTCGTCGGCATGGCGGCGGCGGCGCTGGTGCAGGGCTCGCACGCCGTGCTCTACGCCTTCGCCTCGCTGATGTGGCAGGGCAAGGGGCTGTCCAGCACGCTCATCGGCCTGCTCTGGTCGCTCGGCGTGCTGGCGGAGGTGGTGCTGTTCCACTACGGCACGCGCGTGACGCGCCGGCTGGGGCCGGAAAGACTGCTGCTGATCGGCGGGCTGGCCGGGGTGCTGCGCTTCGCCGTCATGGCGACGGACCCGCCGCTGCTGCTCCTCCTCCTCTTGCAGCCGCTGCACGCCTTCACCTTCGGCTGCACCTATCTCGGCGCGGTGGAACTCGTCGCCCGCCATGCCCCGCCCGGGCGCGGGGCGAGCGTGCAGGCGCTGGCGGCCTGGGCAACGGCGATCGCCATGGCCGGCGCGACGCTCGCCGCCGGCCCGCTCTGGCAGGCTTTCGGCCCCGGCGCGTTCTTCGCCTCAAGCGGGCTGGCGCTGGCGGGAACCGGGCTCGCGCTCGTCGCCGGACGGCTGCGTCAGCCCCACAGCGCGGGTTCGGGCGGATAGACGCGGCTGCCCTCATAGCGCAGCGCCGGGGTGCGGTCGGCCGCCAGCAGCAGCGGGCCGTCGAGATCGACGAAGCGCGCCAGCGGCGCCAGCAGCAGCGCCGGCGCCATGGCAAGCGAGGTGCCGACCATGCAGCCGACCATGATGTCGAGCCCGGCCGTCTGCGCGGCGCGGGCGAGCAGCAGCGCCTCGGTCAGCCCGCCGGTCTTGTCCAGCTTGATGTTGAGCGCGTCATAGCGCCCGGCGAGCGCGTCGAGGCTTTCCAGCCCGTGCGCGCTTTCATCGGCGCAGACAGGCACCGGGCGGGCGATGGCGGCGAGACGGGCATCGTCGGCGGCAGGCAGGGGCTGTTCCACCAGTTCGACCCCGACCTTTGCGCAGGCGGCGAGATGGGCCTCCAGGCTGTCGCCCGTCCAGCCCTCATTGGCATCGACGATCAGCCGCGCCTGCGGCACCGCCGCGCGGATGGCGTTGAGGCGGGCGACATCGCCCTCGGCGCCGAGCTTCAGCTTGAGCAGTTCGTGCCCCGCTTCCTCGATGGCCGCGCGCGCCGCCTGCGCCATCGCTTCCGGCGTGTCGAGGCTGAGCGTGTAGGCGGTGACCACCGGCTGCGGCGCCGGCAGTCCGGCCATCTCGAAGGCGCGCATCCGCGCCCGCTTGGCGTCGAGGTCCCACATCGCGCAGTCAATGGCGTTGCGCGCCGCGCCGGGCGGCAGGACGCTCATCAGGTCCTCGCGCCGCAGCCCCTCCGCGACCAGCGTTTTCAGCGCCGCGAGCTGGGCGACGACCCCCTCCACGCTCTCGCCATATCGGGCATAGGGTACGCATTCGCCCCGCCCGACATGGGCCCCGTCGCGCAGCTCGACGGTGACGACGGCGGCCTCGGTCTTGGAGCCGCGGGCGATGGTGAAGGTGCCGCGTATGGGAAAACGCTCGGCGGTGATGAGAAGATCGGTCATGGCGGAAGCCGTCCGGAGGGAGAATCGCACCGCCCATGATAAGGTCGGGCGCGCCCCGCCGGGCGTCGCCGCGAAAGCACACCCGACGCGATTAAGTCGTCGCGCTGCCGTCATTAATCCCGAATCGCCGCCGGCTCTCTCGACGGCTGCGGCACCCCCCGCTAGAAACGCGGAGCGAGTTCTGGTGGCGGCGTCGCGGCCGTGGCGTGGTCGTGTCCGCAGGGAGGGTCATCTTGGGAGCTGCTGAAGCGCCGCTTCTGGCCACCGCCCGCAATGGCCGCGAACTCGTGTTCGTGGGCAATGGCCGCTGGGTGGCCGGGCAGGGCCGTGCGCTGGAAGGCTCCGTGGATGCCGCCCTCGCCGAGGTGGCTTCCGGCGCCAGCGAAACCGCGCGCATCGACCTTTCCGGCGTGCGCAGCCTCGACACGCTCGGCGCCGTGGTGCTCGACCGGCTGCTGCAGGCGCTCGACAAGGCGAACATCCGGTTCCAGATCGTCGGGCTGGAACGCCGCTTCCGCCCGCTGCTCGACGACATCATCAAGGGCAGCCACGCCCATCCGCCGCGCCGGCGGAAGGTGAACCCGATTCTCGGCGGTATCCAGCTCATCGGCAAGACGATGGCGTCGACGGCCGAGGACGGGCTGGCGCTGCTCTCCTTCATCGGCGCGGTGGTGGCGGCGCTGCTGCGGGTGCTGGTGCGCCCGCTCAGCTTCCGTTTCACCTCGATGATCTATCATCTGGAGCGGACGGGGCTGCGCGCGGTGCCGATCGTGGCGCTGATCACCTTCCTCATCGGCTGCATCATCGCCCAGCAGGGCATCTTCCATTTCCGCAAATTCGGCGCCACCACCTATGTCGTCGACATGGTGGGCATTCTCACCCTGCGTGAACTCGGCGTGCTGATCGTTTCGATCATGGTCGCCGGCCGTTCCGGCAGCGCCTTCACCGCCGAACTCGGCTCCATGCGCATGCGCGAGGAGGTCGACGCGCTGCGGGTCATGGGGTTCGATCCCAATGAGGTGCTGGTGCTGCCGCGTTTGATCGCGCTCATCATCGCCGTGCCGCTGCTCACCTTCATCGGCAATATGTGCGCGCTGTTCGGCGGCGGGCTGGTGGTCTGGCTCTATGGCGGCATCTCGCCGGAAATCTTCATCACCCGGCTGCAGGAGGCCATCGCGCTGAACACGTTCGAGGTCGGCATGATCAAGGCGCCGTTCATGGCGGCGATCATCGGCCTCATCGCCTGCATGGAGGGCATGCGGGTAGGCGGCAGCGCCGAGTCGCTCGGCGCCCACACCACCGCCTCCGTCGTGAAGGCCATCTTCCTGGTGATCGTGGTGGACGGGCTGTTCGCCATGTTCTTCGCCGCGATCGACATGTGAGGGCGGCGATGCAGATGGACAGCGCAACCCAGGCTTCCAATGGCGCGATCCCCGAAGTGGCGCCGGGCGAGCCGATCATCCATGTCCGCGACCTCGTGGTCGGCTTTGGCGAGCGCACCATTCTCAAGGGACTGTCGCTCGATGTGATGCGCGGGGAGATTCTCGGCTTCGTCGGCGCGTCCGGCGGCGGCAAGTCGGTGCTCACCCGCACCATTCTCGGCCTGGTGCCCAAGCGCGCCGGCACGGTGGCGGTGTTCGGGCAGGATCTCGACGGCCTGACCTTCGAGGGCCGCCGCGCGCTGGAGCAGCGCTGGGGCGTGCTGTTTCAGCAGGGGGCGCTGTTCTCCTCGCTGAGCGTGCGGCAGAACATTCAGTTTCCGATGCGCGAATATCTCGATCTGTCGCAGGGGCTGATGGACGAGCTCACCATCGCTAAGCTCGAAATGGTCGGCCTGACCGCCGATGCGGCGGAAAAGGCGCCTTCCGAGCTTTCCGGCGGCATGATCAAGCGCGCGGCGCTGGCGCGGGCGCTGGCGCTCGACCCGGAAATCCTGTTCCTCGACGAGCCAACCTCGGGCCTCGACCCGATCGGCGCTGGCGAGTTCGACGAACTGATCGCCACGCTGCAGCAGACTTTGGGGCTGACCGTATTCATGGTAACCCACGATCTCGACAGCCTGCACACGGTCTGCGACCGCATCGCGGCCCTCGCCGACGGCAAGGTCGTGGCGGTGGGGCCGATCGACACCATGCTGGCGTCGAAGCACCCCTGGGTTTCGGCTTATTTCCACGGAAAGCGGGCGCGCGCCGCCGGCTTCGGTTCTGAGGGGGCGCGCTGAGGAGATCATGGAGACACGCGCCAATTACACGATCATCGGGCTGTTCACCCTGGCCGTCGTCGCGGCGGGGTTCGCCTTTGTCTGGTGGTTCACCGGCTCGGCCAGCCGCGGGCCGCGCACCTCCTATGATGTGGTGTTCAGCGGTGTGGTGAGCGGGCTGCAGACCGGTTCGGCCGTCACCTTCAACGGCATTCCCGTCGGTGAAGTGACGGCGCTGCGCCTCGACGCGCAGGATCCGCGCAAGGTGATCGCCCGCATCGCGGTGCAGCCGGACACGCCGATCAAGTCCGACACCCGCGCCACGCTGGATTCGCAATTGCTCACCGGCCTCGCCTCGGTCGGCCTCGTCGGCGGCTCCACCCAGGCGACGCCGCTGCCCGCGCCGGCGGAAGGGCAGTTGCCGCGGATCGACGCCGACACCTCGGCGGTGCAGGACCTGATGCGCACGGCCCGCGAGGTGCTCGGCCGCGTCAACGACATCGCCATCCGCGTCGACGATCTCGTCAAGGCCAACGACGCCAAGATTTCCTCTGTTATCGACAATGTCGACAAGTTCACCACCGCCCTCGGCGAGAACTCCGGCAATATCGACACCTTCCTCAAGGAAATGGGCGGCGCGGCGAAGCGCATCTCCTCGCTGGCTGAGAATCTCGACAAGCTGGTGGTTTCCGTCGACCCGGAGAAGCTCGGTAATACCGTCAACGATATCAGCGCCTTCACCGCCCAGCTCGGCACCATGGCCGACAAGGTCAACGTGATCCTCGACAATGTGAACGCGATGACCACGAGCGAGGAAGGCAAGGGCATGTTCAACGAGATTTCCGGCGCGGCCGCCGAAGTGCGCAAGCTCGCCGCCAATCTCGACACCCGCACCGCCGAGCTTTCCGCCAATCTCAACAAGTTCACCGGGCCCGGCCTGCGGCAATACGAGGCGCTGGCGGTGGACGGACGGCGCACGCTGGGCGAAATCGAGCGTGTGTTCCGGAATTTCGAGCGCAATCCGCGCCAGTTCATCTTTGGCGGGTCGAACGTACCCAGCTACAATGGGCGCTAGGCGATGGGGCGCCAGATGATGGGAATTCGGAAAGCCGAGGACGGGGGCAGGGGCGTTCGCGTGAGTTGTGACGAGATGGGCGCCCGCACCGCCGGGCGCGGGATGCGGCCGGGCCGGGTTGCCGGCACGGTCGGACTGCTGATGCTGGCGCTGTCGCTCGGCGGCTGCGGCACGCTGCTGTCCGGCGGCGACAAGGCGGTGCCGACCTTCGATCTCAGCGCCCCCGCCGATTTCAACGCCCCGCGTCGTGGCACCGGCCTGCTGGTGGTCGGCCCGCCCACCGCGCTGGCCGTGCTCGACACCGAGCGGATCGTGGTCGAGCCGCAGCCTGGGCAGATTACCTATCTCGACCAGGCGCAGTGGAGCGACCGGCTGCCGGCGCTGTTCCAGGCGCGGCTGATCGAATCCTTCGAGAACGGCAACCGCGCCCGTTCGGTCGGCCGGGCCGGTGACGGCCTGAACGCCGACTACACCCTGCTGTCGGATCTGCGCGCCTTCGGCATCCGCACCTATGATGGCGGGCCGGTGGCGGTGGTCGAGGTGTCGGTCAAGATCGTCGGCGCCAGTTCGGGCCGCATCGTCGCCGCACAGGTGTTCACCGCCCGCGCGCCGGCGGCCTCGACCAGCGGGCCGGACGCGACGGCGGCGCTCGATCAGGCCTCGGACCAGGTGTTCGTCGAGCTGGTGCGCTGGGCGTCCAGCCGGTTCTGAGCCGGCGCGGCCCCCGCTGGCGCTGGCCCCCAACCCTCGCCCTAGATGCAAAAAAGCCCGGCTTGCGCCGGGCTTTTTCATTCATCGGACAATCGACCGTGTGGATCAGAACTTGTAGCTGATCGCGGCGCGGACGATGTTGCTGGTCAGGTCCGCCTTGGCGCTGACATAGCTGCCCGGGGCGCCGGCGAGATAGGTGGTCACGTTGGTGTCCCCGAGGTCGACATAGAGATATTCGCCGCGCAGGATCCAGTTGTCGGTGAGGGCGTATTCGAGGCCGGCACCCAGTGTCCAGCCGGTGTTCACCTTGTCATAGGAGCCTGACGCAGCGGTGGTGAAGTCCGGCGCGCCGGCGCCGTTGAGCCCCATCACCGTGGTCGAGCCGCTCACCTTGCCATAGGCGAAGCCGCCGGTGCCGTAGACCAGCAGGCGGTCGAAGGCGTAGCCGAGGCGTGCGCGCACGGTGCCGAACCATTCCAGCTCGGCGCTCGTCTGGTAGTAGGGGCCGTCCACCGTGGCGTAGAAGGAGCGGCTGTCCTCGGCGCCGGTCCACTGGAAATCGGCCTCAATGCCGACCACCACATTGTTGGTGAACTGATAGTTGTAGCCGATCTGGCCGCCGGCGACCCAGCCATCCATGTTGCCGAACTTCACGTCGTTGCCGGCATAGAGGCCGCCCGGCGTATAGACGCCGCCGAGGCTGTCGAAGAACAGGACATCGGTCGCCTTGGAATCGCCCCAGCCATAGCCGGCATTGCCGCCGAGATAGAAGCCGGTCCAGGAGAAGGCCGGCACGAACACCTGCACGGGCTCAGCCTTGACGGGGTAGGGCAGGTCGGCGGCGAAGCTGGCGGTGCCGGTGGCCAGCAGGGCGGCCGCGCCGAGAAGCAGCGAGCGGTTCATGGGGTTCTCCAGGGTGAACGAACTGCCGGGATAATGACATTGCCGGCAATAGGTTCGGCCGTGGGTGAATACCCCGCGCGTTGTTCCGGGTGGTGTGTCGGAAATGCGACACTCATGGTTGCTTGGTACCATTCCCGGCCAGGATTGGCCCTCCCAGGCCTCCGACGGACGAAAAAAGGCGCGGCTTGCGCCGCGCCCTTTCGTAAGTCGAGAGAGAATGGACCCCGAGGAAGTCCATGCCGCCACCTGAGCCGGGCTTGCCCGGCTCAGATACTCAGCGAAAAGCAGGGGCGTATGGACCCCCGAGGAAGTCCATGCCGCCACCTGAGCCGGGCTTGCCCGGCTCAGGCACTCAGCGAAAAGCAGGGGCGTATGGACTTCCTCAGAAGTCCATGCCGCCCATGCCGCCCATGCCGCCGCCGGGCATGGCGGGGGCCGCGCCGCCCTTCTTCGGAATGTCGGCGATCATCGCTTCGGTGGTGATCAGCAGCGAGGCCACCGAGGCCGCGTTCTGGATCGCCGAGCGCAGCACCTTGGCCGGATCGATGACGCCGGCCTTGTACATGTCGACATATTCGCCGGTCTGGGCGTTGAAGCCGAAGGCGTAGTCGCTCTTCTCCAGGATGCGGCCGACGATCAGCGAGCCGTCTTCGCCGGCATTGCTGGCGATCTGGCGCGCCGGGTACTGCACCGCCTTGCGGACGATGTCGACGCCGGTCTTCTGGTCCGCATTGGCGGTGACGACGCCGTCCAGCGCCTTGAGCGCGCGCAGGAGGGCCACGCCGCCGCCCGGCACCACGCCTTCTTCCACGGCCGCGCGGGTCGCGTGCAGCGCGTCGTCAACGCGGTCCTTCTTTTCCTTCACTTCGACTTCGGTCGCGCCGCCGACGCGGATCACCGCGACGCCGCCGGCGAGCTTGGCGAGGCGCTCCTGCAGCTTCTCGCGGTCGTAGTCCGAGGTGGTTTCCTCGATCTGCGCCTTGATCTGCGCGACGCGGTCCTCGATGTCCTTCTTGGCACCATTGCCGTCGACGATGGTGGTGTTCTCCTTCTCGAGCACGACCTTCTTGGCGCGGCCGAGCATGGCGAGCGTCACGGTGTCGAGCTTGATGCCGAGATCGTCGGAGATGGCGGTGCCGCCGGTCAGGATCGCGATGTCCTGCAGCATGGCCTTGCGGCGATCACCGAAGCCGGGAGCCTTCACCGCCGCGACCTTCAGGCCGCCACGCAGCTTGTTGACGACGAGCGTGGCGAGCGCCTCGCCCTCGATGTCCTCGGCGATGATCAGCAGCGGCTTGGAGGTCTGCACCACCGCTTCGAGCACCGGCAGCAGTTCCTGCAGGCCCGAGAGCTTCTTCTCGTGGATGAGGATGTAGGGGTCCTCGAACTCGACCCGCATCTTCTCGGCATTGGTGATGAAGTAGGGGGAGAGATAGCCACGGTCGAACTGCATGCCTTCGACCACGTCGAGCTCGGTCTCGGCGGTCTTGGCTTCCTCGACGGTGATCACACCCTCATTGCCGACCTTCTCCATCGCCTCGGCGAGGTACTTGCCGATCTCGGCGTCGCCATTGGCGGAGATGGTGCCGACCTGGGCGATCTCGGCGTTCGAGGTCACCTTGCGGGCGTTCTTCTTGATGTCGGCGACGATCGCCTCGACCGCGAGGTCGATGCCGCGCTTGAGGTCCATCGGGTTCATACCGGCGGCGACCGACTTGGCGCCTTCCTTCACGATGGCCTGGGCCAGCACGGTGGCCGTGGTGGTGCCGTCGCCGGCGAGGTCGTTGGACTTCGAGGCCACTTCGCGCACCATCTGCGCGCCCATGTTCTCGAACTTGTCTTCGAGCTCGATCTCCTTGGCGACGGTGACGCCGTCCTTGGTGATGCGGGGAGCGCCGAAGCTCTTCTCGATCACGACGTTGCGGCCCTTGGGACCGAGCGTGACCTTGACGGCGTTGGCGAGGATGTCGACGCCGCGCAGCATCTTCTCGCGCGCGTCGCCAGCGAACTTAACTTCTTTGGCGGACATGAATCTTTACTCCGGTGATGCGTTGCGAGCAGCGGGAAGAGGCTGGCTCAGGCGGCCTTCTTGGAAGCGGCGACGCCTTCGAGCACGCCAAGGATGTCGGACTCCTTCATGATGAGGTAGTCGACGCCGTCGATCTTGACCTCGGTGCCCGACCACTTGCCGAACAGCACGCGGTCGCCCGCCTTCACATCGAGGGGGACCAGCTTGCCGGCCTCGTCGCGGGCCCCGGGGCCGGCGGCGACGACTTCGCCCTGCGAGGGCTTTTCCTTGGCCGTATCGGGAATGATGATGCCGCCCGCGGTCTTCTCTTCCGCTTCGATACGCTTGACCACCACGCGGTCATGCAGGGGACGGAACTTCATCGGCTCTCTCCAATCGTGAACGATCGTTTGATCCTGCCACCGCGCCCGCCAGCCCGGACGGCATGGGGTATCGCGCGGTGCCGTGCGACATCTAGGCGCCGGGGAAAGGGGGCGCAAGGTGCGGGCGGCAAAAAATTGGCAGTCTCGGAAAGAGAGTGCCAATGCGGGCCGGTCGGCGCTGTCAGCACTCCGTCGCATATGCTGCTAATGCATTGATTTTGAACGTTTATTGCGATTTTTAACCTTGCCGCGCCGTCGTGCCGGCGGCACACTTCCCTCTCGTCACGAA
Organism: Ancylobacter polymorphus; assembly: GCF_022836935.1. Lineage (NCBI taxonomy): Bacteria > Pseudomonadati > Pseudomonadota > Alphaproteobacteria > Hyphomicrobiales > Xanthobacteraceae > Ancylobacter > Ancylobacter polymorphus. The sequence goes on from NZ_CP083239.1 coordinate 3,018,180, forward strand.
AGGAGGTTCCGCATGACCGATCATGAAGGTTCGTCGCGTGGTGTTGCGTCGCCGGCCGCGACGGAGGGGGCAGGGGGGCATGTCTCGGCGGATTTCCGCCGTCAGCTGGAGGGCTACGGTCTCACCACCGCCCATATCCTGTACCGCATGCCCGACCATCCCGGCATTCTGCAGAGCTTTCTCTGGCAGCATTACGACCTCTGCCCGCATTTCCCCGAGCTGAAGCGCTTCCTGGATTTCTGGGCGCGCGAGCTGGAGGGCCCGCTGCACTCCGTGCGCGTGGCGCATGCGCGGCTCATCGGGCCAGCCGAGCTGCGGCGGGTGGACAGCGAGTTCCGGCTGAACTGAGGCCGGGCGACCTGCCCTTCTTTTGAGCGTGCCTGCCCTCTTCTTGCCGCGCGCGACGTGCTATGAGCGCGGAAGAGGGGGCCGGCCCGGCGCCCGAGGAAAGTCAGGCAGCTGGTCACGCTGGTGGATCATCGTTCTCCCCGCACGTCGGAATTGCTCTCGGCGATCGTCACCGCCCATTCGGCGGAGCGCATCGGCGTGGGCGAGATCGTGCACGCGCTGCGCAACCGCGCCTTCGGCCTGTCCATCCTGCTGCTCGGCCTGCCGAACTGCCTGCCCATGCCGCCGGGCCTGCCGGTGCTGTGCGGCATTCTGCTCTGCCTTGTCGGCGGGCAGATGCTGCTGGGGCGCGACGAGCTGTGGCTGCCGCGCTGGCTCGCCAACCGCACCATTTCCCGCGCGCTGCTGGAGAAGATCGTCAATGGCTCGCTGAAGCTGATCCGCCGCTTCGAGAGCTATTCGCGCCCGCGCTTGCCCTATTTCTCCTCGCCCTCGGCGCGCTTCGTGCTCGGCGGGTTGGTGGTGGTGCTCGGCCTGCTGCTGCTGCTGCCGATCCCCATCTTCGGCAACCTGCCGCCCGGCATCGCCGTGGTGATTCTCGGCCTCGGCCTCGTGGAGCGCGACGGCGTGTTCATTCTCGCCGGCGTGGTGGCGACGCTGGTCAGTTTCGGCGTGATGGGCCTGCTCAGCTGGCTGCTGTTCCAGGGCGCGCTGGCGGTGTTCTGATCCCTGCGCGGCAGCCGTTCGGGCTCATAACGTCCGGTTGCATTTTGCCAGTTGCATCTTAAAGTACCTCTTCTATCGCACGCGATGTCGGGGGGCACGCATGGCAACGGACCTTCGCCTTGGGACGGGAGCGGGGCCTCTGCCGGCCCCAGCACGCAAGCGGCTGATCCTCTGCCTGGACGGTACATGGAACACGGCCGACACCGAAGAGATCACCAACATTGTCCGGCTGCGCGACATGTTGCAGCCCGGCATCGTCGATGGGGTCGAGCAGCGCATCTATTATGATGAAGGTGTCGGCACACAGGGCGGCCTCGACAAATATATCGGTGGCGGCATGGGGCGGGGGCTCGATGTCAATGTGCGTCAGGCCTATCGCTTTCTCTCGCAGTTCTACGAGAGCGGCGACGAAATCTACATTTTCGGCTTTTCGCGCGGCGCCTTCACCGCGCGCAGCGTCGCCGGATATATCGGCGCTGCCGGACTTCTGCTGCGGGACAACTGCACGCGTGAGAATGAGGAGGCAACTTGGCTGCATTACCGCACCGACACCAAGGACCGCTATCCCAAGGACGGTCTTCGGCTCGCTGAGCTGTGCCACCGCGATCTGCGCATCCGGGTGCTGGGGGTGTTCGATACGGTCGGTTCGCTGGGGATCCCGCTCGATGCCGCCGATTGGCTCACCGGCCGCCGAAGCAAGTACCAGTTTCACGACACGACGCTGTCGTCGATCATCGATCATTCCCTACATGCGCTGGCGATCGACGAGATGCGGCGCTTCTTCCCGCCCTCGCTCTGGCAGGTGCCGCAGCACGCCAACTACACCACCGTCGAACAGGTCTGGTTTCCCGGCGTCCATTCCGACATCGGCGGCGGCTATGGCGAGGGCGGCGTCGGCGCGGTGACGCTGGACTGGATGCTCAACCGTATCGACCGGCTCAATGCCAATGCCGTGCAGGCCTCGCTCACCTTTCGACCCGGCCACCGGACGGCCCCGTCGGGCACTGCGCCGATTGCGATTCATGAATCCCGCCATGGCTTGCGGTCGATACGCAGCAATTGGAAGCCGTCGCTGCGGGTGATCGCCCAGCAGCGACCGCCAGACACGGGCTACACGCTGGCCGCGCTTCCCCCGCATGCCAAGCCGCTAGGGGAATATGTGCATCTGTCGGCGCTGGAGAGGCTGACAGGGGGCAAAAATGCTGAGGGGAAGGCCTATCGGCCGCGCAATCTGGCCTTCGCGCTCGAACAGTTCTTCGCGCCGGCGCATGTGGCGCTGGATCATCCCGCGGTGGATCTCGGCTTCATGGGCGGGCATGGCCCGCTCGACTGGCTGAACGACCCGTCCGCCTTCGCCACGCTTGAGAGCGCGTTGCCGCCGGATCATCGCCCGGCTCTGGCGACGGCACGAGCGAACTGGGCCCCCCCGCCGCCGCCGCCGTAGAGCGCGCCCTAGCGCGCCTCACCCCCGCCCGACAAAGGGCGCGCTGCTGGCCATGATGGTCATGGTGAGGATGTTCGCGTCGAGCGGCAGGCTGGCCATATGCGCCACGGCGCGGCCGGCATGGGCGGGGTCGAAGGTCGGTTCGACCATGATCTGGCCATTGGCCTGCAGGATGCCGGTCTTCATCTTCACCGCCATGTCGGTGTCGGCATTGCCGATGTCGATCTGGCCGCAGGCGATGTTGTGGGCGCGGCCTTCCAGCGCCACCTGCTTGGTCAGGCCGGTCACCGCGTGCTTGGTGGCGGTGTAGGGGCCGGTCAGCGGGCGCGGGGCGTGGGCCGAGATCGAGCCATTATTGATGATGCGCCCGCCCTTGGGGTCCTGTGACTTCATCAGCCGCATGGCGTGCTGGATGCACAGGAACACGCCGGTGAGGTTCACATTCACCACATGCTGCCAGTCGGCCAGCGGCACGTCCTCGATCGGCGTGGCAGGCGACCAGCCGCCGGCATTGTTGAACAGCACGTCGAGCCGGCCGAAGCGCGCCGCCACCGCCTCGAACAGCGCGGCCACCGAGGCGGGGTCGGAGACATCGGCGGTGATGGGATGGCCCCGGCCCTCCATGGCTTCCGCCACCGACTCCAGCGGCGCGGCGCGCCGGCCGGCGAGCACCACGGTGAAGCCGGCCTCGCCGAGGGCGAGCGCGGCGGCCTTGCCGATGCCGGTGCCGGCGCCGGTGACGAGGGCGATGCGGTCGGCGTTCATGTGATCCTCCCAATTGTGGCGCGGCGCGATCTCGGGTCAGGAACCCTGAAGCAATTCCGGCGTTGTCAAGGCGAACACCACGTCACCAACGCCGGAGGACAGTGCGATGCCCGCGATTCTTATGTGGCTTATCGGTATTCCGATTCCGATCATCATCATTCTTTATCTCCTCACCTGACGGTGACGAGAACGGTTACATGCCTCATCTTGTGGCATAACCGTGAAAGGGGCTGCACGCGAGACACGCGGGCGGCCCTTTTCGCATGAGGGCCCCGCTTAGCGCCCATAGGGCGGGCGGGGGATCGAGGTGTGCGCCGCCCGCAGCGCCGCCGACCAGCGCTCGCGCAGATCGTGGAAATAGGGCTCGCCCGGCTCGATCCGGTAATTGAGCTCGGCCTGCGCGCCGTCCCGCCGCGCGACCAGAATGTCGATCGGCATGCCGACGCCGAGATTCGAGCGCATGGTGGAATCCATGGAGATCAGGCCGGATTTCAGCGCGTCGTAGAGGTCGGTTTCAAAGGTGATGGAGCGGTCCAGCACCGGCTTGCCATATTTGTGCTCACCGATCTGCAGGAAGGGCGTGTCGCTGGTGCATTCGATGAAATTGCCGGCGGCATAGATCATGAACAGCCGCATCCGCCCGCCATTCACCTGACCGCCGAACAGGAACGACACGTCGAAGCGCAGATCCGCTTCCTTCAGCGCCGCGCCATAGAGCTCATACACATGGCGCACCGCCCGGCCCACCAGCTGCGTCGCGCGGAACATGCTGGTGCAGGTGGACAGCGTCTCCTTCGCCCCCGTCTCCGGGTTCTCCAGCCCCTCCTGCAGCGTGCTGATCACCGCCTGCGAGATCGAGAGATTGCCGGCGGTCGACAGCGCCAGCACATGCCGCCCGGGCTCCTCGAACACGTGGAGCTTGCGGAAGGTCGAGACATTGTCGAGGCCGGCATTGGTCCTCGTATCGGCGATCATGACGAGGCCGTCACGCACCAGAATGCCGCAACAATAGGTCATGAAAGGCACTTCCCCCATCCGCGCCGGCGCTGAAGCGGCGCTGCCCCGGGCCCTTATACCGGGCCGCTTTCCCGCCGGGCAACCTCGGCGGCGATGTTCCCACGGCTCTCGGCCGAACTAGCCCTGAACCTGCCGGCTGGACTGGTCCACTTTGAGGGCGACGGTGAGATGCTCGTCGCCGCCGCCATAGCGGTTGCCGCGCACGGGCGCGGCGCCGAGATAATCCAGCCCCACGGCGAGGCGCACATAGGCGTCGGTCGGGCACTGGCTCAGCACCGGGTCGAAGCCGACCCAGCCGAGCCCGTCCACATAGGCTTCCGACCAGGCATGCCCGGCCTGATGGCCGGCGCGCTGCTCGGCCACGGCACCGTCGCCGACGAGATAGCCGGTGACATAGCGCGCCGGCACGCCGATATGGCGGGCGCAGGCGGTGAAGACATGGGCGAAATCCTGGCACACGCCGCGCTTCTGCTTGAAGGCGGTGGCGGCGGTGGTGGAGGCATGGGTCGGGTCGGCGTCGAATTCCATCGCCTCGCTGATCGCCTCCATCAGCGCGTGCAGCCGGGCGATGCGGTCGCCCTCGCCCTTGCCGGCACTCTCGGCGAAGGCGGACAGCTCCGTGTCGGGCAGAGTGAGGTCGGTGCTGCGCAGGAACAGCGAGGGCGGAAAGCGCTCGCTGATGCCGCGAATGACCCCGGCCGTGTCCTGCGTCTCCACCTCGCCCTCCACGAGCACTCGCAGCTCGCTGATCGGGCCGTCGAGCGCGAAAGTGTGGGTGAGGTTGCCGAAGGCGTCCTGATGGGCGCGCAGCTGGCAGCCCTCGGACACGTCGATGCGCCAGGCGACGACATACTGGCCGTCATGGTTGCGCGGCGTCAGGCGCAGGGTCTGGATCGCGCCATTGGCCGGCGGATCGTAGGAATAGGTGGTCGCGTGGTTGACATGGATACGCATGACGCAGGCCGGATCAGAGCAGGTACTGCTCGTTGACGAGGGAGCCGAGGCGGTTGTTCTCGGTCACGAAGCTGTCGATGTATTCGTGCAGTCCGGTCTGGAAGATATCCTCCATGCGGCTGTTGCCGAGCCGGGTGAGGGTCGAGCGCGCCAGCCGCTGCGAGCTGCCCTGCCGCCCGTAATAATTGGCGATATCGTCGAGATAGCGCGTGATGTTCTGGTAGCAACTGGTGAGCGAGCGCGGCATCTGCGCGTTGAGGATCAGAAGGTCCGCCACCAGCCAGGGCTTGACGCTCTCGCGATACACCCAGTGGAACGAGGTCAGCGCCGACACCGAGCGCAGGATGGAGGCCCACTGGAAATAGTCGAGCGGCCCGCCAATGTGCTCGGAATCCGGCAGCAGCACGTGATATTTCACGTCGAGAATGCGGGCGGTGTTGTCCGCGCGCTCGACATACATGCCCACGCGCGAGAACCAGAAGGCGTCGTTGCGCAGCATGGTGCGGTACGCGGCGCCGTCGAAGCGCAGCGAGGTTTCCTTGACGAAGGACATGAAGCGCGCCAGCTCCTCGCGCGTCATGTTCTTGGTGGAATAGCGCTTCAGCTCCAGCCAGGAGGAGTTGATGGTCTCCCACATCTCCATGGTCAGCGCGGTACGCACCGAGCGGGCATTGGTGCGGGCGATCTCGAAACAGTTGCGGATCGAGGACGGGTTTTCCGGCGCGAAGGCGAGGAAGTTGATGACGTTCTGTTCCGTCACCTCGTCGCCATGCACCGCCTTGTACTGCTCGGCGCATCCGGCGGTGAGCAAGGCGGAGCGCCACTCATTGGTGGAGCCGCCATAGGCCGCCGGCAACTGGGCGAGGCGCTGGGTCACGTCGAGGATGCGGGCGAGGCAGTCCGCCCGCTCCATGTAGCGGGCCAGCCAGTAGAGATTGTCGGCAGTACGAGAAAGCATGGGACCCGCGTTCTATTTGGCGTTGCGCCAGGCGAGCGTGGCGACGCCCGCCGCGATCAGCAGCGAACCGCCGACCCGGTTGAAAAGGGCGACCAGGCGCGTGTTCTGCACCGCGCCGCGCAGGCGGCCGGCGAGCAGCGCGTAGCCGAAGGCATTGGCGGCGGCGAGGGTGAGGAAGGTCGCCTCGAAGATCGCCAGCTGGGTCAGGAAATCCCGGCCCGGATCGAGGAATTGCGGCAGGAAGGCCACGAAGAAGGTGATGCTCTTGGGGTTCAGCGCCGTGACCACCCAGGCATGCGCCATCATGCCGAAGGCGGAGCCCGCCGGGCGCGCCTCACCGAAGCTCGCCGTGCCGCCGGCCCGCCAGAGCTTGATGCCGAGCCAGATGAGATAGAAGGCGCCGATCCATTTCAGCACGGTGAACAGCGTCGCCGAGGTGGCGAGCAGCGCGCCGAGGCCGAGCATGGACAGCGTCATGGCGGTGAAGTCGCCCAGCGCCACGCCGAGCGCCACGGGGAAGGCGACCTTCCGCCCCTGGCCGAGCGCATAGGAGACGACAAGCAGGATGGTCGGTCCGGGTATCACCAGCAGGACCGCCGAGGCGGCGACGAAGGCCAGCCATGTTTCGATCGGCATCTGTTACACGCTCCCCCCAGCGTCATCCCGGCCGCCGCGCAGCGAAGAGCCGGGATCGCTCACCTAGTCCACGGACGATCCCCGATCGGCCTTCGGCCGTCCGGGATGACGGTCAGATCGCAGCCCGCTCAGCTCTCCTCCAAAACCCAGGTGTCCTTGGTTCCGCCGCCCTGGCTGGAATTGACCACCAGCGAGCCCGCCTCCAGCGCCACGCGGGTGAGCCCGCCCGGCACGATGCGCACCTTGTCGGCGCCGGTCAGCACGAAGGGGCGCAGATCGACATGGCGCGGCGCGATGCCTTCCTCGACGAAGGTCGGGCAGGTCGACAGGGCCAGCGTCGGCTGGGCGATGAAATTGGTCGGGTCCTGCTTCAGCTTGGCGCGGAACAATTCGATCTGCGCCTTGTCGGCGCGCGGGCCGATGAGCATGCCGTAGCCGCCGGAGCCGTGGACTTCCTTCACCACCAGCTCGCTCAGATGATCGAGCACGTATTTCAGATGGTCCGCCTCGCGGCAGCGCCAGGTCGGCACGTTCTTCAGCAGCGGTTCCTCGCCGAGATAGAAGCGGATGATGTCCGGCATGTAGCTGTAGACCGCCTTGTCGTCGGCGACGCCGGTGCCGACCGCATTGGTCAGCGTGACGTTGCCGGCATTGTAGGCGCTCATCAGCCCCGGCACGCCGAGCGCGCTGTCCGGCCGGAAGGCGAGGGGGTCGAGGAAATCGTCGTCGAGCCGGCGGTAGATCACATCCACCCGGCGCGGGCCTTCGGTGGTGCGCATATAGACGACATCGTTGCGCACGAAGAGGTCGCGGCCCTCCACCAGTTCCACGCCCAGCTTGTCGGCGAGGAAGGAGTGCTCGTAATAGGCGGAATTGTAGATGCCGGGGGTGAGCACCACCACGGCGGGGTCGCTGCTGGAACTTGCCGGCGCCAGCGATTTCAGCGTCGCCAGCAATTCGTCGGTGTAGTTCTCCACCGGCGCGACGCGGTTGTCCGCGAACAGCTCCGGGAACAGCCGCATCATGATCTCGCGGTTCTCCAGCATGTAGGAGACCCCGGAGGGCGTGCGGGCATTGTCTTCCAGCACATAGAAGGTTTCCGCGTCCACCCGCACCACGTCGATGCCGGCGATGTGGACATAGAGATCGTGCGGCACCTTCTGGCCGTTCATCTCCGGGCGGAAGGCGGGATTCTGGTAGACGAGGTCTTCCGGCACCACGCCGGCTTTCAGGATCTCGCGGCGGGAATAGATGTCCTTGAGGTAGAGGTTCAGCGCCTTGACGCGCTGTTCCAGCCCGCGCGACAGCCGGCGCCATTCGGTGCCGGTGAGGATGCGCGGGATGATGTCGAAGGGGATCAGCCGCTCCTGCGCATCGCTGTCGCCATAGACGGCGAAGGTGATGCCGATGCGGCGGAATATGAACTCCGCCTCCTTGCGGCGCATGTCCAGCACGTCGGGCGGGACATCGCTCAACCAGCGCGAGAGGGCGGTGTAGGCGGCCCGGATCGAACCGTCCGCGTTGGTCATTTCGTCGAAGGCCACGCTCATTGGTGCAAATGTACTCCCCAACTCCGCCAAGTTAGCTACAAAGCTCGTGCCAGCGGAAGGGGAGGCGCGTGCCTCTCGGCGATAATTGCGAGTTTGCGCACCAATTGCCCAATCGGAAGGCAGTCTGCCGCCGGTTGCGGCGAAAACTGCGGTGAATTGCGGCGGCGGGCGGCAGATGGCAGCTTCGGCGGCGTCGGTGAGGGAGGGGAATCGGATGACGGCTTCGGCAGAGCAGGTGACGGCGGCGGTTCTCGTCATTGGCGACGAGATCCTTTCGGGCCGCACCAAGGACCGCAACATCGGCTACATCGCCGAATATCTCACCGCCATCGGCGTCGATGTGCGCGAGGTGCGGGTGGTGCCTGATGTCGAGGAGGAGATCGTCGCCGCCGTGAACGCGCTGCGCGCGCGCTACAGCTACGTGTTCACGACCGGCGGCATCGGCCCGACGCATGACGACATCACCGCCGATTGCGTCGCCAAGGCGTTCGGTGTCGGCATCGATATCGACCCGCGCGCCCGCGCCATGCTGCTGGAGTATATCAAGCCGGAAGACCTCAACGAGGCGCGGCTGCGCATGGCGCGCATCCCGGATGGCGCCGAGCTGGTGGAGAACCCGGTCTCCAAGGCGCCCGGCTTCTGGATCGGCAATGTGATCGTCATGGCCGGCGTGCCCACCATCATGCAGGCCATGCTCGACCAGGTGGCACCGAAGCTGAAGACCGGGGTGCGCATGCTCTCGGAAACGGTGCGGGCCGACGCGCGCGAGGGTGATGTCGGCGGGCCGCTGGGCGAAATCGCCAAGGCCAACCCGGACGTGAGCATCGGCAGCTACCCCTTCATGGGCGAGGATGGCCGCCCGAACACCAATCTCGTGCTGCGCAGCCGCGATGCCGCGAAGCTGGCGGCGGCGGTGGCGCAGGTCGAGGCCATGGTCGCGGCGCTGCCGCGCCGGGCGTGAACCTTCCGGTCCGATTTTCCCGTGCGAAGGCCGGAATTTCCGCGCTGCGGCACTGGAGAAGGGGCGGCACTGCCGCTAATGATCGCCGCTGACGCCTGTTGAGCCTTATCGAACCGACCTGCCGGGGCCTTTCCTGATGACCGACGACCGCCAGAACAAGGCCTTTCCGGTGTCCTGGGATCAGTTCCACCGCGACGCGCGCGCGCTCGCCTGGCGGCTGGCCGGCGCGGGGCCGTTCGAGGGCATTGTCTGCATCACCCGTGGCGGGCTGGTGCCGGCGGCGATCGTGGCGCGGGAACTCGGCGTGCGACTGATCGAGACCGTGTGCATCGCCAGCTATCACGACTACACCAAGCAGGGCGAGATGCAGGTGCTGAAGCCCATTGCCGATGTGGTGACGGCGGCGGCGGGCGAGGGCGGCCGGGGGCTGCTGGTGATCGACGATCTCGTCGATACCGGCAAGACGGCGCGGGTGGTGCGCGAGATGCTGCCCGCGGCGCATTTCGCCACCGTCTATGCCAAGCCGCTGGGGCGCCCGCTGATCGACACCTTCATCACCGAGGTGAGCCAGGATACGTGGATCTATTTCCCGTGGGATATGGGGCTGAGCTTCCAGCCGCCGATCCGCGACGGGGTGGCGTGAGGACAAGACATGGCCGACAGCTACGACGAGCCCGAGAACGACGCCGATGATGGCTATGATGCCGCCTTCGATCAGCACCGCGCGGCGCTGTACGACATGCTGATGGAATATGCCGACGAGCACGATCTGAGCGACAGCTTCATGGCGGTGCTGGCCTCCGATATCGGCCTGTCCCTGCGCATGGTCGCCTATGCCTCGGAGACCGAGAAGCCCTCGGTCGGCGGGCTGCGGCTCGATCTCGACCGCTATGCCCGCGAACTGGGCGACAGCGTGCGCGACGCCAAGAAATACGCCGCCGAATTCATCGCCGAAGCCAAGGCCGCGCAGGAAGCCGAAGGGGAAGAGGACGACGAGGAAGGCGAGGAGGACGGCGAGGGCGCGGACGACAAGGCGGGCCGCCCGTCCTGAGGGCTTGCCGGTCGGCGGGGCGCGCGCGTGCGCCTCGCCTTTCGGCTTCCCTTCCCGGCTTCCCTTGCGCTATGCCGGGGTGCGGCAAAATGTGCCGCTTAAGGGTCCCTACCGATGACACCCACGCTCATCTCCGGCATCCTGCTTTCGCCGATCACGGCCTTTGTCGCGCGTCTCCTGCTTGTCTTCATGTTTCTCGGCAGCGCCATCTCCAAGATCACCGATTTCGCCGGCGCCGAGGCCGAGATGGCCCATTTCGGGCTCAACCCACCGTGGCTTTTCGCGGTGGGCACCATCCTCACCCAGCTCATCGGCGGCGTGCTGATCCTGCTCAACCGGGCCACCTGGCTCGGGGCCGGCGCGCTCGGCATCTTCACCCTGCTCACCATCCCCATCGCGCACCATTTCTGGCGCATGGAAGGGCCAATGGCGCAGTTCGAATTCTATGTCGCGGTCGAGCATCTCTCGGTGCTCGGCGGCATGCTGTTGGTCGCCATTCTGGCCGAGCGCATGCGCGCGGCCTGACGGCGAAAGGCGACCGGCGGCACGTGGCCGGCGCAAAGTGTAACGGGAGCCTTCATGAATACCGCGGCGCGCACCATCGACCCCACCAGCGACGCGGCGATCGCCGCCTCCGTGACGCCGCGTCCCATCGAGGAGATCGGCGCCCGGCTCGGCGTGCCGGCCGCCGATCTCTACCGCTACGGCCATGACAAGGCGAAGATCGCGCTCGGCTTCGCCCGCGCCGCCGAAGCCAAGGCGGATGGCAAGCTGATCCTCGTCACCGCCATCAACCCGACCCCGGCGGGGGAGGGCAAGACCACGACCACGATCGGCCTCGGCGATGCGCTGGCCCGCGCCGGCAAGAACGTCGCCATCGCGCTGCGCGAGCCGAGCCTCGGCCCGGTGTTCGGCTCCAAAGGTGGGGCGACCGGCGGCGGCCATGCGCAGATCGTGCCGATGCAGGACATCAACCTGCATTTCACCGGCGATTTCCACGCCATCAGCGCCGCGCACAATCTGCTCGCCGCCGCCATCGACAACCACATCTACTGGGGCAACGCGCTCGACATCGACACCCGCCGCATCAACTGGCGGCGCGTGGTCGACCTCAACGACCGCGCCCTGCGCAGTGTCGTCGTCGGGCTCGGCGGGCCGGGCAACGGCTTCTCGCGCGAGGACGGCTTCGACATCACCGTGGCCAGCGAGGTGATGGCGATCTTCTGTCTCGCCCGCTCGCTGGAAGACCTGGAAGAGCGGCTCGGCCGCATGGTGGTGGCGCAGAACCGCGCCCGCCAGCCGATCACCGCCGGCCAGCTCAAGGTCACCGGCGCGATGACCGCGCTGCTGCGCGACGCCTTCCAGCCCAACCTCGTGCAGACGCTGGAGGCGACTCCGGCGGTGGTGCATGGCGGCCCCTTCGCCAATATCGCCCATGGCTGCAATTCGGTGATGGCAACGCGCACCGCGCTCGGCCTCGCCGATTATGTCGTCACCGAAGCCGGCTTCGGCGCCGATCTCGGCGCGGAGAAGTTCCTCGACATCAAGTGCCGCCAGGCGGGGCTGGCGCCCTCCGTCGTCGTCATCGTCGCCACGGTGCGGGCGCTGAAGATGCATGGCGGTGTGGCGCAGAAGGACCTGGGTCCCGAGAATGTCGCGGCGGTTTCCGCCGGCACCTCCAATCTCGTGCGGCATATTGAGAACATGAAGGCGTTCGGCCTGCCGGCGGTGGTGGCGATCAACCGCTTCACCAGCGACACGCCGGCCGAAATCGACGCCATCAAGGCCGCCTGCGCGGCGGTGGGCGCGCGCGTGCATCTGTGTTCGCACTGGGCCGAGGGCTCGGCCGGCGCGCTCGGTCTCGCCGAGGAGGTGGCGGCGCTCGCCGAGGCCCCCTCCGCCTTCCGTCCGCTTTATGAGAGCAGCCTGCCGCTGGTGCAGAAGATCGAGACCATCGCCACCCGCATCTACCGCGCCGGTTCGGTGGCGATCGAGCCCGCCGCCTTGCGCAAGCTTGCCGAGTTCGAGGCGCAGGGCTATGGCGACCTGCCGATCTGCATGGCCAAGACGCAGTACAGCTTCTCCGCCGACCCGGCCAAGCGCGGCGCGCCGGAAGGCTTCGTGCTGCCGGTGCGCGACGTGCGGCTCTCGGCCGGCGCCGGCTTCGTGGTGGCGCTGTGCGGCGACGTGATGACCATGCCCGGCCTGCCCTCGCGCCCGGCGGCGGAAGACATCTTCGTCGACGAGACCGGCTTCATCGGCGGGGTGTTCTGAAGACCCCACCGAAAGCGGCGGATCGCCACCGCCGAGAGCCTTGCGGGCGTGGCGAAACAGGTAGACGCAACGGACTTAAAATCCGTTTCTCTCTGAGAGTGCCGGTTCGAGCCCGGCCGCCCGCACCAGCCCTTTGTCGCAGGCGCGCATGGGTGGCCGCCCCTTCGCGGATGGCCACCGGTTGTCGGCGTCAGTCCACCAGCTCGATCTTGTGCTCGTAATGGCCGGCATCGCGGCGGGTGGTGGTCATCTGCCCGCGCTTGCCGATAAACCGGCCGGTGCCGCCGACAATGGCGCGCACCTGCGGCGCGTCCACCACCATCTCGCCGGCACCCACCGCATAGACCGAGCGGCCGGCGATGACGAGCGTATCGGCATTGCCGAAGTCGAGCACGATGTCGGCGAGGCGGTCGAAGAACTTGTCGCCGGCCCCGTCGGGTACGTCCACCGTGGTGATGAGCCCGTTCATCGTGCCCTTCTTGCCGTCAGCGGTGGTGAAGGCGGCTTCGAACGCCAGCATGTCGCCATGCGAGGCGCCTTCCTTGCCAAGGTCGATATGGGTGAGTTCCGGCTTGTCCTGGATGATGCTGAAGCTGTCGCGCGCCTGCGCCGCACCGCTCAGCAGCAGCGCGCCGGCGAGGCCCGCCAGCAGGGATAGACGTGTCATGAGGGGCGTCCTTGGCTGTCGATACCGCTAGGGAACTGGTTGGCTCCGCCACCCCGGTACCAATCGCGCGGCCGCACCGTCAAAGCCGATTTTTGGATGGATCGCTTGCGGCCGCCCCCACACGCGCCGGGCGGCGCTTCAAGCCCGCCGGACGCCCCTCATGAGCCGGCTACGCTCCTAGCCGATGCTCTCGCCGCCATCCACCACCAGCGCCTGGCCGGTCATGAAGGAGGATCGGTCGGAGACGAGGAACAGGATGGCCTCGGCGATTTCCTCCGCGCTGGCCCAGCGGCCCATGGGAATTTTCTCGCGCACATAGGCCTCGATGGCGGCGCGCCCGCCCATCTGGGCGATGAAGGGCTCGTTGAACGGGGTGTCGACCCAGCCCGGGCACAGCGCGTTCACCCGCACATTGTGCCGGGCATAGTCGATCGCCATCTGCCGGGCCATGGCGATGACCGCGTGCTTGGAGGTGGTGTAGGCGATCATCTCGCGGTCGTAGAACACGCCGGAATTGGAGGCGGTGATCAGGATCACCCCGCCGCCCTGCGCCATCATCGCCGGCATGGCGAGGCGGGCGGCGAGATAGGAGGCGCGGACATTGATCCGCCAGGAGCGGTCCATGCCATCCGGCGCCACCTCGGTCAGCGGCCCGCCCACCTGCACGCCGGCATGGCTGTGCAGGATGTCGAGGCGTCCGTGACGCGCCAGCGCGCCGCCCACCAGCGCCTCAATGTCGGCGTCGACATCGACATCGGTACGCACCGCCTCGGCCCGACCGCCCGCCGCTTGGATGGCCGCCACGGTCGCCTCACCTGAAGCCCCGTCGCGGTCGGCGACGATGACATGCGCGCCCTCGCGCGCCATGGCGAGCGCCCCGGCACGGCCGATCCCAGAGCCGGCGCCGGTGACGATGGCGATCTTGTCCTTGAGAATCATGATGTACCTACGAGGAAGCCGGCTGCCGCCGGCGCAGCAGAAGCTGCGCCGCGATGACGAGGACGATGGACGCCGCCAGCACCAGCGCGCCGATGGCGTTGATCTCCGGCGTGACGCCGCGCCGGATGGAGGCGAAGACATAGATCGGCAGCGTGGTCTGCGAGCCCGCGACGAAGAAGGCGACGATGAAATCGTCGAAGGAGAAGGTGAAGGCCAGCAGGAAGCCGGCGAGGATGGCGGGCAGGATCTGCGGCAGCACGATGCAGCGGAAGGTGGTGAAGGGCCCGGCATAGAGGTCGCTGGAGGCTTCCACCATGTCGCGCCCCAGCGCGCCGAGCCGCGCCCGCACGATCATGGTGACCAGCGCAGTGGAGAACAGCCCATGCGCGGCGATGATCGAGCCATAGCCGAGCGACAGGCGCGGCGGGGCATCGCCCGGCCACAGCGCCGCGAGCACCGGATTGACGAGGCCGAACAGCTGCACCAGCGCCACCAGCGTGGCGATGCCGATCACCACGCCCGGCACGACGATGGCGGCGCCGAACAGCGCGTCGAACACGGCGCGGGTGCGCGGCCCGGCGCGGCCGAGCCCGATGGCGGCGGCGGTGCCGCACAGCGAGGCAAGCCCCGCGCTGGTCGTCGCCACGATCAGGCTGTTGGTCAGCGCTTCCATCAGGAAGGTGTTGGAGAGCGCCCGCCCGTACCACTGGAAGGAAAAGCCGGTGAACTCGCTCGCATGCCGCCCCGCATTGAAGGAGAACAGCACCACCAGCGCGATGGGCAGATAGAGAAAGCCGTAAACGGCGGTGACGAAGGCGCGCATCATAGGAGATCGACCTGTCGGGCGCCGGAGAGCCGGGCGGTGAGGCGGTTGGCGGCCAGCAGCAGCACCACGGCGATGGCGACCAACGCCACGGCGATGGCCGAGCCGAACGGCCAGTTGCGCGATTGCAGGAACAGGTCCACCAGCGCATTGCCGATGAAGAACACCTTGCCGCCGCCGAGCAGGGTGGGGATCAGGTACTCGCCCAGCAGCAGGATAAGCACCAGCGAGAAGCCGGTCATCATGCCGGGCAGCGAGAGCCGCAGGGTGACGCTGAAGAAGGTGGAGAACGGCGTCGCGCCGAGATCGGCCGAGGCTTCCAGCAGCCGGCGGTCGAGCCGTTCCAGGCTGATATAGATCGGCAGGATCATCAGCGGCAGATAGCCATAGACGATGCCGAGCAGCACCGCGCCGGGCGTGTTGATGAAGCGCATCTCCGGCAGGCCGACCAATTCCAGAAAGGCGGGAATGCCGCGCGCGCCGAGAATATACATCCAGGCATAGGTGCGGATCAGGAGGCTGGTCCAGAACGGGATGACGATCAGCGCCACCAGCAGCAGCCGGCGCTGGGGCAGCACCTTCAGCGCGAGATAATAGGCGACGGGATAGGCGATGAGCAGGCAGGCCAGCGCGCCGGCCGGGGCCAGCACCAGCGTGTTCCAGAACGCCGTCGCCCGCGCCGGCAGATTGGCATATTGCGCCAGTGTCAAGGCCGGGGCGTAGCCGCCCGCCGGCGCCCGCTCGCCGAGGCTGAACACGACGATGGCGGCGAAGGGCAGCACCAGGAACAGGAACAGCCACACCGCCGCCGGGGCGAGCAGCAGGGCCGTGACCAATCGCTTGCGGGCGGCGCTCGACATGGCGGTCCACTTCACGGGGAGGGGGGCGAGAGCGCGGGAAGCGCTCCCGAAGCGGGGCCGGGAGCGTGCGCCCCCGGCCGGCGCCGGCTCAGGCGGATTTGAAGCGCGCCATCAGCTCGGCACGGTTCGGGTCGGTCAGCGTCGCCGCCGCGCCGAATTCCAGCGGGGCGAGCAGATCGGCGGCGGGGTAGAGGATCGGGTTGTCGAGCAGATCCTTGGGCAGCAGGGCGTTGACGCGCGCATCGGTGGAGGGCGCGCCATTGGCGATGTGCTCCTTCACCGCCACCTTGGGGTCCATCAGGTGGTTCAGCAGCGCATAGGCGGCCGGCTTGTTCGGCGCGTCCTTCGGGATGGCGTAGAAGTCGGTCCAGATCTCCCCGCCTTCCTTGCCGAGCACATAGTTGATCTCGGGGATGTCGCGGTGCAGCTGGGCGCCGTCATTGGTCCAGCACATAGTCAGCCAGGCATCGCCGCTGCGCATGGCGGGCTGGTAGTCGCTGGAAATGGCGAAGAGGTGCGGCTTCACCTTGAGCAGCAGCTCCTCGGCCTTGGCCAGCTCGTCCGGCTTCAGCGAGTTGAAGGAATAGCCGTAATATTTCAGCGCGTTGCCGATGGTGGTGAGCTGATAGTCATGCACCATGGAGCGGCCGCTGCCGGTGGTCATGGCGACATCGAAGAAGCTCTTCCAGCTGTCCATCGGCGCGGTGAGCTTCTTGGTGTTCACCGCGAAGCCGGTGGTGCCCCAGTTCTTCGGCACCGCGCAGAGCACGCCGGCCACCTCGCCCTCGGCGGTGAAGCGCTTGTTCTGCGCGGCGGCGTCGTAATTGGGCAGCTTGGCGAGGTCGAGCGGGTCGATCAGGTCGAGCTGGCGATAGGTCGAGATCGTGTAGTTGGTCGGCACGAACAGCGACCAGCCCGAGCCGCCGGCCTGCAGCTTGGCCAGCATTTCTTCATTCGAGCCGAACACGTTCACCTCGACCGCAACGCCGGTCTTGGTGGTGAAATCGACGAAGGTCTGCGGGTCGTGGTAGTTCGGCCAGGTGGCGATCGACATGCGGTCGCCGAGTTCACCGGCCGCGAAGGCCGGCATCGGCTTGAGGCCGAATTCGCCGGCGAGCACCGCGGTGGCGGCGCCGAGGCCGGTCACGCCGAGAAAGTGCCGGCGGCTGATGGAGCCGCGGCGGAAGCGCAGCAGCTGATCGATGAATTCCCGCGCCGAGAGCGGCAGGCCGTCACGATAGGACTTCGACATGGCTGGTTTCCCTCTGGGTGGTCTTGTTGTCCGCCGCCGGAAACGCCAGCGGCGCGCCGGGGTTGAAGCTGATGGCGACGCTGTCGCCGGGTTGCAGCAGATCGCTGCGGGCCGCGTCATGGTCGGCGGTGGCGAGCAGCGTGCCGAGGCCCGGCACCTCGATGGCGTATTCGGCGGTGGAGCCGAGGAAGATCCGGTTGCGGATGATGCCGCCGAGCCCGGTCTCGCCCGTCGCGGCGCCGAGGCGCAGCGCCTCGGGGCGCAGGCTCACCGACACCGCCGCGCCGGGGGCGCCGCCGCCGGTGAGCCGGGCGCCGATCTCCATGCCGTTGGCGAGGCGGATGCGGGCGGCGCCGCCGCCATTCGCCACCACCGTGCCGTCGAGGAAATTGGTCTTGCCGACAAAGGCGGCGACGAAGCGGTCGGCCGGGCGGTCGTAAATCTCGTCCGGCGCGCCGAGCTGGACGATGCGCCCGCCATTCATCACGCACACCACGTCGCTCATGGACAGCGCCTCTTCCTGGTCGTGGGTGACGAGGACAAAGGTGATGCCGAGTTCGCGCTGCAGATTCTGCAACTCGATCTGCATGTCGGTGCGCAGCTTCTTGTCGAGCGCGGCGAGCGGCTCGTCGAGCAACAGTACGGAAGGCCGGTTCACCAGCGCCCGCGCCAGCGCCACGCGCTGCTGCTGGCCGCCGGAAAGCTCGTGGACCTTGCGCCTGCCGAAGCCGGCGAGCTGCACCATGGCGAGCGCATCCGCCGTGCGCCGGGCGATCTCGGAGGAGGACAGGCGCGGGCGCACCTGCCGCAGGCCATAGGCGACATTGGCGCTGACATCGAAATGCGGGAACAGCGCATAGTGCTGAAACACCATGTTCACCGGCCGGCGATAGGGCGGCACCTCCGCCATGTCGGCGCCGCCGATCAGTACCTGGCCGGTGCTCGGCTGCTCGAAGCCGCCGATCATCCGCAGGCAGGTGGTCTTGCCGCAGCCGGAAGGGCCGAGCAGGGCGATGAACGCGCCCTTCGGCACGGCGAAATCAGTGGGGTGGACGGCGGTGACATCGCCATAGCGCTTGCTGACGCCGCGAAACTCGATGTCGAGGGTCTCAGAAGCCACCGGCTTTCTCCGCAGCTTCCGGTCGCCTTACAGAGTGGCGGCCGGATCCTTATTCGTTAAAATGCTAATACCGGCGCGTTTCAGGGGATATACCTTTGCAGTGGTAGAAAGGGCCTATTTATCAGTCACAGGGGGTATAGATGGTGAGCACGGGCAAGGTCGCCGTGACCCCCGCCGCCACCGGGGGCGGCGACGGGCGGCAGGAGGAAAGCGAGCGCGCTCTGGCGGCGCGGCTTCTGGCCGAGGCCATCGCGGCCGCGCATGAGCGCAGCGCCAATGTCCGCACCGGGCCGGGTGACGACCCGTTCGGTCACGCGCTCATCGCCTGGCTGCGGGCGCATGTGCCCTTCGACCATTGCGTGGCCTTCGGCTATCGCGGCACGGCGCGCCCGCCGCTGCTGTTCGAAACCTTCAACCGGCAGGAGAGCCATGTCTATGTGACGCTCTACCAGGTCGGCCCCTATCTGCTCGATCCCTTTTACCACGCCGCCATAGAGCGGATCGAGGGTTTCCGCCGCATGCGCGAACTGGCGCCGGATCGCTTCTATGCCAGCGAATATTACCGCTCCTATTACAGCCAGACCGTGCTGGCGGAGGAGGTCGGTTTCTTCGTGCCGCTGGCCAATGGCGCGAGCGTGGTGGTGTCGCTGATGCGCAAGGCCGCCTCCGGCGTCTTCGGCGCGGCGCAGGTGCGGCTGCTGCGCGAACTAGCGCCGGTGGTGCTCAGCCTGTGCCGGCTGCGCTGGGGCGCGGAATTGATCGGCGAGGAGGCCGGCGGCCGCGGCGGGCGCGGCGAGGGCAGGGCGCCGCGCGAACTGGACCGCGGCAAGATCTGGCAGGACCTGTCGCTCACCGAGCGCGAGGGCGAGGTGGTCGATCTCATCCTTCAGGGCCATTCGGCCGATTCCATCGCCCGGCTGCTGTCGATCTCCGCCGGCACGGCCAAGGTTCACCGCCGCAACATCTACCGCAAGCTCAACATCAACTCGCAGGCGGGCCTGTTCGCGCATTTCGTCGCCATCATGCGGCGCAAGCCGTAAGGCTCAGCCCTTCGCCGCCGCCGCGCTCTCGCGCATCATCAGCGCCGCGCCGAGAAAGAAGCCAAGCGCGCCGAGGCCGAGCAGCGCATTGGCAAGGTCTTGTATCCATGCCGCCTCGCCGCCGCGCGGCACATAGGCCAGCGTCGAGGCGGCCATGAAGGCGACACAGCCGAGCAGATTGATGAACACGATCTGCCAGTCGAGCTGGCGCGGTTGCCAGCTCCAGTAGCGGTGCGCGGTTTCGACAAAGGCGAGATAGCCCGAGACGAGGAACAGCACCGAGCCGATCATGCCCGGCAGCCAGACGGCGAGGTCTTGCGTCGCCCAGTCGGCGCCCGCCACCAGCGGATCGAAGGTGTTGAAATTGAACGCCACCGTGCCGACGAACTGGCAGAAGGTGCTGAGCCACCCCGCGCTGTGCGGGTGCCAGCCGATCAGCGCGATATGGCGCGGCGCGGCGGCGTCGTTCGGGTCGAGCGTGAAGGCGCTCTGATTGGCGGCCTGGAAGTGCTGGAGATAGCCCGCCAGTGTAAACGGGAGCGACCCCATGAAGAACACGATGTTGATCGGCGTTGCCGCCGGCGCCACCCCCTCGGGCAGCAGGCTGAGCAGGCTGCCGGTGAGGAAAAGCAGAGAGCCGAGCGCGAACAGCGCGCCCGTCCACCAATTGTAGCCCTGCGTCTGCCAGAACGGGACCGGCGCGTTCTCCAGCGCCCGCGCCGCCCGCGCCAGTCCCTTGCGGTGCTGGCGCGCCTGCCAGACGATGCGCCGCCCGGCGAGTGCATAGCTGCGGCGTGTGATGAAGGGCCACGGCCCGCCGACGCGGATGCGCAGGCCGGAGGGGTGAACATGCACGCCCTTCATCGGCCCGGCTCCTCCTGTGCGCGGCTTTTCTCGCTCACGCCCCTGGCGCCGCCTTCAGCGCGGCGGTGGCGTCGGCGGCTTCGGCGAGCCGTTCCAGCGGCATCACGCGCGGCGCGGTGAGGTCGGCGAGCGCGCCGAGGTCGAAACGGGTGAAGTTGAGGCTGCGGTAGTCGCGCAGGAAGAACAGCTTGCGGTCGAGGTCCGAGAGGCTGGTCCAGCAGGTATATTCGGTGACGTAGCTCTGGCCCTGCGGCTGGTCGAGCCCCGCCACTTCCATATGCCCGCCGCCTTGGCCGGGATAGTCGATACTCGCCCCGCGTGGCCGGTCGAACGTGTTGAGGATATGGGCGAGCGTGCGCACCGCGAGGTCCGGCGTCGCCGCCTTTTCGGTGAACTCGGCATAATAGGCGGCCCGGACGAACCGCCCAACCGAGGTGTTGGAGGAAGGAAGGCCCGCCGTGGCGATGCCGGAATCCGGCTGCACCGCCTTGTAAGCGCCAAAGCGCCCCGCCGACTTATCGACATTGGAGAGGAAGCTGTAATTGTCGAGATTGGTGAGGTGCCAGTCGAAACGCGGCCCGTTGGTCATCACCCCCACGGGGTTGTCATAGAGCTTCATCTCGCCGCGGTCGAACTCGATCACCAACGCCGCGCCGGTCGCGTCGTGCACCACATAATGGAAGGGGGATTCCACCCCGCCGAGGATCGCCAGCGGCACCAGCAGGATCGGCTGCGCCGCCACCGCTTCCTTCACCTGCGCCACCGTCGCGAACTGGCCGAGGCACCAGCTGCCGAGATCGGAGGCGGAGAGCACGGCCTGCGTCATCTCCACGCCGCGCTGCTTGCCGCCGGCGGTGGGGTAGGACAGCAGGCTGAAGGTCAGCCCCTGGTCGTTCAGCCCTTCCAGCACCTTGAGATCGGCAAGGCCGATGGGCGCCTCGGCGGTGGGGACGCGCCCCGGCATGGTGACCGCGAGCATGGCGTGGCGCGCCCGGTACTCCACCGGCGCGTGACCGTCCACCTGCGAGCTTGTAGCGAAACCGGCGGGGAAATACGCCATCTGGTAGGGCAGATCGAGCGTGAGTTCGAGCGTGCGGCCGAAATAGGCCCTGCCGTCCGCGTCGCGATAGCCGAGCGATGTGCACATAAGGTGCGTCCTCCGGTTCGGGCGAGGGGCGGCGCCCCGCCGCGTCTCTCCTGTCGCGCCGCCGACGGGCGGCGGGTCTGTTGCGGCGCGGCGGGTATTCAGCCGCCCCCCCGGTTGGTGGCATGATTCAGCCGGTGGCGAAAGCCCGCGCGGCGCCCGCCGCGTCGCGACAACCGAAATTTGCCCTAGCGGCAAGGGCTTGCTACCCCTTTACCCGACGTCTCCGACTCGGGGGCTCTGCCGGAGAGCGACGTTGGCCTTTTGGTGTTCCGCCACAGCTGCTGCGGGCCGGTTTTTGCCCCGCCGCCAGGCTGGTGCGCTGCTGCGCGCCGGGGCCGTGAGCTTTGCTAGCCTGCCCCTCGCCGGTTGCCTCTCGGCGGGCGCGCCGGCCATCCCGCTGTTCGGCGCCTATTTCCCGTCCTGGCTGCTCTGCGCCTTCATCGGCATTCTCGGCGCGGTTCTGGTGCGGCTGGTCTTCATCCGCGCCGGCATCGACGACGCGCTGCCCATCCGCCTGCCGGTCTATATCTGCATCGCCGCCGCCATCGGCTTTGCCGTCTCGCTTCTCGGCTTCGGGCGCTAGACGGTGGAGGAGCACACGCACCCCGCCCCCCGCCGCAGCCTCGGCGTGCTGGTGAGCCTTCTTGCCCTCGCCGGGGCGGTTCTGCTCGGCTGGCACTATCTGCGCGATGCCGAGATGAACCCGCTGTCGCAGGACGCGGAGCTGACGGCGGATGTCACCGCCATCGCCGCCTCCGTGCCCGGCCGCATCGCCACCATCGCGGTGCGCGAGAACCAGGCGGTGGCCAAGGGCGAGCTTCTGTTCGCGCTCGACCCCGCCACCTATGAATTGCAGGTGGCGCAGGCGCGGGCCGACCTCGCCCTCGCCGAGGCGGGGCTGGCTGACAAGCAGCGCGCGGTGACCGCCGAGCGCGCCAATGCGGTGATCGCGCAGGAACAGGTGACGCGGGCGCGGCAGAATCTCGCCCTCGCCACCCAGACCCTCGCCCGGCTGGAGGCACTGCGGCCCAAGGGTTATGTCAGCGCCCAGCAGGTGGACGACGCCGCCACTGCCAAGCGCGACGCCGAGGTGAGCCTGAAACAGGCGCTGCAACAGGAAGCGGCGGCCCTCGCGCTGGTCAGCGACACGGCGGCGGCGGTGGCGCTGGTGGAAGCCCGGCGCGCGGCCCTGGCCATCGCCGAGCGCGCTCTGACCGACACCAAGGTCGTCGCCCCGTTCGATGGCAAGGTGGTGGGGCTGGAGACGGCGGTGGGCGAATATGTGCTGCCGGGCCAGTCGGTCTTCGTGCTGATCGACACCGGCGCCTGGTACGCCTCCGCCGCCTTTGTCGAGACCGAGCTGGCCGGCATACGCGTCGGCAATTGCGCCACGGTCTACACCCTCGCCAACCGCGCGGTGAAGATGCGCGGCCGGGTGGAGGGTATTGGCTGGGGCGTGCAGTCGACCGAGCAGATCACTCTGCCGCGCAAGATGCCGATCGTGCCCAAGAGCCTCGACTGGGTGCGGGTGGCGCAGCGTTTCCCGGTGCGCATCCGCCTGCTCGACCCTGCCGCCGATCTCATGCGCATCGGCGCCTCCGCCACCGCGACCGTGCACCATGACACGGACTGCTGAAGCGCCCGGCGGCGGTCTGCTGCGCGAGGTCTGGGCCGACCTCCAGCCGACGCCCGGCCGCTTCGCCATGACCTGGCGGATCGCACTGCTCTGTGCGCTCGTCTGCGGCACGGCGATGCTGTACAAGGTGCCCGAGGCGGCGATCAGCTGCTACCTCATCATTTTCCTCACCAAGCCCAACGGGGCGGAAAATGTCGGGCAGGCGCTCGGTCTCATCGTCCTCGTAAGCCTCATCGTCCTCCTCATCGCACCGATCATCCAGTGGACGGCGGAGCTGCCGCTGCTGCGGATCGTGGTCATCGCCGCCACCTCCTTCGCCTTTCTCTACCTCAGCTCAGCGTCCCAATTGGGCGAGATCGGCGCCATCATCGCCCTCGTCATCGCCTTCGTGCTGACCCTGGTCGACCAGGTGCCGGCCGGGGAAATCGTCACGCGCGGCCTGCTCTATGCCTGGCAGATGGCGGTTATGCCCATGGTATTGCTGGCGCTTTTCTCCTTGGTGCTCGGCACGTCGCCGCATCGCCTGCTGCGCCAGACGCTGGTGGAACGGCTTGAGGCGGCGGCGCAGGCTCTCGCCGGCCAGGGGCGGCGGGCGCTCAATGCGGCGCTGGCGGAGGGGCTGGAGGCCGACGCCAAGCAAATCATGCTGGCGCGCCTGTTCCACACCGCGCCGACGCGCGCCCTCGACCGACTTTCTGCTTCCGCTGCAACGACTTATCGCCTGTTGCTGGCGGTGGCCGCGCTGCCGCCCGGCACCGTGGAGAGCGGGCTGGCGCAGCGTTGTCGCGCGGCAGCCGAGGCGCTCCGCGCCGGTCGCCGGCCCGATCCGGACGCCGCCGCCAGCGAGGGCGAGGGGCCGCGCGCCGCCATCGCACAGGCACTGGACGACCTCGGAAAAGACAAGGATGTCAAGGGGTTGGTTGCCTCAAAGCCGCCCTTTCTCGCACCCGATGCCTTCACCAATAGCGACCATCAACGCTACGCGCTGAAGACCACCGCGGCGGCGATCGCCTGCTATCTCATCTATTCGCTGATCGACTGGCAGGGCATCCACACCGCTATGGTCACCTGCTACGTCGCCGCCCTCGGCACGACCGGCGAGACGGTGCACAAGCTGGCGCTCCGCATCGCCGGCTGCCTTGTCGGCGCAGCTTTGGGGCTCGCGTCGATCCTGTATATTATCCCGCATCTTCAATCGGTTGGCGGGTTGATGGGGCTGGTGTTCGCCGGCGTTCTGGTCGCCGCCTGGGTGTCGTCGGGCAGCGAGCGCATCTCCTATGGCGGCGTGCAGATTGGCCTCGCCTTCCTTCTCACCATCCTCAACGGCTTCGGTCCCAGCACCGACATGGACGCCGCCCGCGACCGCGTCGTCGGAATTTTGCTAGGCAATCTCGTGGTTTATCTCGTCTTCACGCAGATATGGCCGAAAAGCGCGGTGGTCGATGTGCGCGAAAGGCTCGCCCGGGCGCTGGCCGCACTGGCGCGGCTGGCGACGCTCGATCCCGTCGCCCGCCGCCAGGCGGTGGCGGAGGCGGCGACCGTGGAGACCGAACTCGCCAAGTCGCGGGAAGTGCTGGCGCTTTTGCCCTTCGAGCCGGCACGCCTGCGCCCGTCCGCGACCACCGAACGGCGTCTTCACCGGCTGGCGGAGGAGGCCGGCGCGGTGCTGCCGGCGCTGATCTTCGCCCCTGACGTGCCGACCGACACCGCGCAGCGCTTTGCCGAGGCGGCGGAACGGCTCGGCCGGCAAGAGGCCGGGCAGGGGGAGCCCGTCGCCAAGCCTGCCGAGCCCGCGGACGCGCTCGCCCATCGGGCCGAACGCATTGCCACACTGGCGGCGGGGTAGGGCATGGCCGCGCATCGTCTTCGCCACCACGCATTGCTGCCCTTAGTCGTTGTTGTAGCGGGCCTTTTTCTTGCGGGCTGCGCGACGAGCGCTCTGAAAACGGCGCCCCAGGACCCCGCGCAGCCCTGGACGCCGGAGGGCGCCGCTGCTTCCACTGGCGCGAGCGGTGCGGCGGAAGCGTCGGCCAAGGTGTTCAGCGTCCCGGCCGAGCCGGACGTCGCCCAGATGCAGCCTACCCCGGGCATCGATCCGCGCCGCGCCTATGGGCTGCCCGAACTTATCGACATCGCCCAGATGCAGAATCCGCAGACCCGCATCGCCTGGCAGCAGGCGCGGCAGGCGGCGTTGAGTACGGGCATGGTGGAAGCCACCTATCTGCCCTTCATCTCGGCCAATGTCATCGGCGGCTGGCAGGACGTGTCGTCGACGCTGCCGGTCACGGTGGGCAGCGTGAACCAGGTGTCGAGCCGGGTTGAGGGCGTGTCGCCGCAGGTGGCGCTGCAATGGCTTGTATTCGATTTCGGCCAGCGCGACGCGTTGCATAAGGCCGCCCGCCACAACGCGACCGCCGCTAATATCCTGTTCAACGGCACGCATCAGAAGATCATCCACGATGTGACGCGCGCCTATTTCCTCTATGGCGCGGCGCGCAGCCGCGTACGGATTGCCGAGCAGAATGCGGCCAATGCCCGCAAGATCTCGGCGGCGGCGCAGGCGCGGAACGATCAGGGGCGCGGCACGACGGTGGAGGTGGCGCAAGGACGGCAGCTGGTGGCGCAGGCGCAGTTCGGCCTCGTGCAGGCGCAAGGCGCTGAGCGCGATGCCTACCAACTGCTGATGGGCGCGATGGGCGTGTCCCCGCTCACCCGCATCACCGTCCGCGAACCCGGCCGGCGGGCGCTGCCAGCCTCGGTGGGGACGCCGACGGAAGAGATGATCAAGGCAGCGCTCGCCCGCCGACCGGATGTGCTGGCGTCGTTCTCCGCGATGAAGGCGACCCGCTCCGCCCTCGGTGCCGCGGAGGCGGAGTTCATGCCCAAAGTGTTCCTCGGCGCGGTCGCAGCGGGTGGAGGGGCGAGCTTCAGCGCCACCGGCCTGCCGACCATCGGCCAGCAGGCCTCGACCACCGGCGTGCTGCTGGGGGTGACGATGCCGCTCTACGATGGCGGGCTACGGGCAGCGCAGCTGAAGAAGGCGGAAGCATTGGCCTCCACCAGCGAGGCGACGTTCGAGGCGACCCGCGACGCGGCCGCCCGCGAGATCGTCATCGCCGCCGATACGCTGCGCTCGGCGCTGGCCTCCTACCGTGCGGCAACGGCGCTCGCCGAAGCTGCGGCGGTAACGTATGACGCGGCGCTCGGCGCCTATGAGAGCGGCGTCGGCGATATCACCGCCGCCACCACCGCCGAAAGCGGGCTGCTCACCGCCCGGCTGGCGCAGTCCGACGCCCATGCGGCCTCACTGGTCGCTGCGGGCAATCTCGCCTTCGTGCTCGGCGCGATGGCCTCGCGCGAGGTGCCCGCCGCACTCGACGCCCGCTGAGGCACCGAAAGGGAGGCGTCGGCTAAGGCGGCGCCACTCGCTTGCCTTCGGCGCCCCCATGTCGCTTACTCCAGCGGCTTCACCAGCCCGAAAAGGACGCCAGCCTTGACGCCCGAAAAGTCCAGCACCGCTCTGCGCGACGATCTCCTCGACGATATCTATTCCTCGCCCGACCTGCTGGGAATGCTGCCGAAATCCGGTTTCCCGGTCGTCCAGAGGGAGCCGCGCCATGTGTTTGCGGCGGTGCGCGACGAACTGATGCTGGACGGCAATTCGCGCCAGAACCTCGCCACCTTCTGTCAGACCTGGGTGGATGACGAGATCCGCGATCTCATGGAATTGTCGATCGACAAGAACATGATCGACAAGGACGAGTACCCGCAGACGGCCGAAATCGAGGCGCGCTGCGTGCGCATGCTGGCCGACCTCTGGAACGCGCCCGATCCCCTCACCACGCTTGGCTGTTCCACCGTTGGCTCGTCGGAAGCGGCGATGCTGGGCGGGCTCGCGCTCAAGTGGCAATGGCGCAAGCGCCGCGCCAAGGAGGGCAAGCCCACGGACCGGCCCAACCTGATCTGCGGGCCGGTGCAGATTTGCTGGCACAAATTCGCCCGCTATTTCGATGTCGAACTGCGCGAGATTCCGCTCGAAGGCGACCGGCTGATCATGACGCCGGAGGAGGTGATTGCGCGGGTCGATGAGAACACCATCGGCGTGGTGCCGACGCTGGGCGTGACGTTCACCTGCCAGTATGAGCCGGTGAAGGCGGTGAGCGACGCGCTGGACCGGTTGCAGGCCGAGACGGGCCTCGATATCCCCATCCATGTCGACGGTGCCTCCGGCGGCTTCCTCGCGCCCTTCTGCGCACCGGAACTTCCCTGGGATTTCCGCCTGCCGCGGGTGAAGTCGATCAACACGTCGGGCCACAAATTTGGGCTCGCCCCGCTGGGCGTGGGCTGGGTGATCTGGCGCGAGGCGGCCGACCTGCCGCCGGAACTCGTCTTCGACGTGAATTATCTCGGCGGCGACATGCCCACTTTCGCGCTGAACTTTTCCCGTCCCGGCGGGCAGGTCGTCGCCCAATATTACAACTTCGTCCGGCTGGGCCGCGAGGGCTACGCCAAAATCCAGAACGCCTGCTACGACACCGCCGAATATCTCGCGCGCGAGATCGCTGCGCTCGGGCCCTTCGAGATTCTCTTCGACGGCAATCGGCACACCGGCATTCCGGCGCTGTGCTGGAAACTGAAGGACGACAAGGGGTTCGGCGGCTACACCCTTTACGACCTCGCGGACCGGCTGCGCTCGCGCGGCTGGCAGGTCCCGGCCTATTCCATGCCGGCGAACCGGCAGGATCTCGTCATCCAGCGCATTCTGGTGCGCCACGGGGTCAGCCGCGATCTCGCCAGCCTTCTGCTCGACGATTTCCGCCGGGCGCTCGACTTCTTCGCCAAGCATCCGGTCACCCACCCGCTGACCGATGACGAGGCGGCAGGCTTCAACCACAACTGAGTGTGACGCCCGGGCGCGTCGCTGCGCCCGGGCCTTCCTGCCGCGTCAGCCCAGCGTCATCAGGCTGGCATTGCCGCCAGCGGCAGCCGTGTTGGTGCTGGTGGAACGTTCCAGCATCAGCAGGTCGAGCGGATAGACCTCGCCGCGCGCGATGTCGTCCGGCGCCAGCCCATGGACCAACACGATCGGCCCCTCGCGGGCGGCGATGGCTTCGTTCAGACGGCGCAGGGCGTCGCCATCGCCCTCGAACAGCACGGCATCGAACGCCGCGCCGTCATAGCTGTCGGTGAGCCGCACCCAATCTTCCAGGCCGCTGGGAAGCGCCGGCATTTGCGAGCCTTCCAGCAACACGCGATTGCCTGTGGCAAGGGCGGAGGCGATCTGTACGGCGAGGCCCCGCTCGGTGGCCGCCAGGCACAGCACGGTGCCGCGTGGCGAAAGCGCATAGACATTGCGTTCGCCCACCGGGCCGGGCAGCTCGGCCATATGGCCGAAGGGCGTGGCGTCGAGCACCGCCCCGCACATGGTGCGAATGCCGGTATCCCACTGGAAGTCCACCCAGAGCCGGGCGGGGGACGGGGCCTCGCGTGCCGGCAGCAGAGCGGCCGGGCGGCGCGCGAGCAGGCGCCCGAGATAGAGCGGCCCGCCCGCCTTCGGGCCGGTGCCGGACAGCCCATGCCCGCCAAAGGGCTGCACGCCGACGACGGCGCCGATGATGTTGCGGTTCACATAGACATTGCCGACCTCAATCCGCGCGCCGACATGGGCGATCGTCTCATCGATGCGGGTGTGCAGGCCGAAGGTGAGGCCATAGCCGGTGGCGTTGATGGCGTCGATGAGCCGGTCCAGCCCGTCACGGGCATAGCGCACGACATGAAGGACCGGGCCGAACACTTCCCGGCTGAGGTCTCCGATCTCGCCGATCTCGATCAGCGTCGGCGGGACGAAGGTGCCGTGCGCCGCCTCCTCGCCGAGCGGAAACTGCTCCACCCGGCAACCGGCCTTGCGCAGGCGTTCGATATGGGCCTCGATCCCGGCCTTTGCTTCCGCCGAGATGACCGGACCGATATCCGTCGCAAGATTCACCGGATTGCCAACGCTGAGCTCCTTGAGCGCGCCGCGCAGCATGGCGAGCATGCGGTCGGCCACATCTTCCTGCAGGCAGAGCACGCGCAGCGCCGAACAGCGCTGGCCGGCGGAGTCAAAGGCGGAGGACAGCACATCGGCCACCACCTGCTCCGCCAGCGCCGAGGAATCGACGATCATCGCGTTCTGCCCGCCGGTCTCGGCGATCAGCGGAATGACGCTGCCATCCGGGCTGAGCCGGGTGGCGAGCTGGCGCTGGATCAGCCGCGCGACCTCGGTGGAGCCGGTGAACATCACCCCGCGCGTGCGGCTATCGGCAACGAGCGCCGCGCCGACCTTGCCATCGCCGGGGACGAGCTGCAGCGCGCCCTCGGGCACGCCCGCCTCGCGCAGGATGTCGACCGCCGTGAAGGCGATGAGCGGGGTCTCCTCGGCCGGCTTGGCCACCACCACATTGCCGGCCGCGAGCGCCGCGCTGATCTGGCCGGTGAAGATGGCGAGCGGGAAGTTCCACGGGCTGATGCACACCACCGGCCCGAGCGGCCGATGGGTGTCGCCGGAATAGCCCTCCCGTACCTGAGCGCCGTAATAGCGAAGGAAATCAACGGCTTCGCGCACTTCGCCCACGGCGTTCGGGTAGGACTTTCCGGCCTCGCGGATGATGAGGCCGATGAGGGCGGGCAGGCGCGCTTCCATCAGCTCGGCGGCGCGGAACAGGCAGGCCGCGCGCTCGTCCGGCGGGGTGGACTGCCAGATCGGCGCCGCCGCATTGGCATAGGCCATTGCGCGGCTGACCATTTCCGGCGCGGTCTCTTCCACCGTGCCGACCGTGTCGCGATGATCGGCGGGGTTGAGCACCGGGCGGGTCGGGCCGTCGATGGTGAGAGGACCCGCCAGCAAAGGCTTTGCCGCCACCGGCGCGGCGCTGCCCGCGAGCAGGGCGGCGGCGAGGGAGGCGAGGCGCTGCTCGTTGGAAAGGTCCAGTCCGGCCGAATTGCGCCGTTCCGCGCCGAACAGATCGGCCGGCGCGGCGATGCCGGGATGGGGGGCGCCCACGGGCTCAATGCGCAGGGCGGCATCGACCGGGCTTTCGATCAGTTCGTCGACCGGCACAGCGGGATCGGCGATGCGATTGACGAAGGACGTGTTGGCCCCGTTCTCCAGCAAGCGGCGGACGAGATAGGCCAGCAGCGTCTCGTGGGTGCCGACGGGCGCGTAGATCCGGCAGGGGCGGCCCAGCTTTTCGCGGCCGACCACCTCCTCGTAAAGCGGCTCGCCCATGCCGTGCAGACACTGAAATTCATATTGCCCCGCATAGTAGTTAGCCCCCGCCATCTCCATGACGGTGGCCAGCGTCTGGGCGTTATGGGTGGCGAATTGCGGGAACACCGCGTCCGGCGCTGCCAGCAGCTTGCGGGCGCAGGCGAGGTAGGCCACGTCGGTGTGGATCTTGCGCGTGTAGACCGGAAAACCTTCCAGCCCGTCCACCTGGGCGCGCTTGATCTCGCTGTCCCAATAGGCGCCCTTCACCAGCCGGATCATCAGCCGGTGGCCGGAGCGGCGGGCGAGGTCGATGAGGAAATCGACCACATAAGGGCAGCGCTTTTGATAAGCCTGAATGACAAAACCAATGCCATTCCAGCCGCTTAGCGCCTCATCGAAACAAAGTGATTCAAGCAGGTCGAGCGAGATTTCCAGCCGGTCGGCTTCCTCGGCGTCGATGTTCAGCCCGATGTCGTAATGGCGCGCCAGCTTGGCGAGCGCGGCGACGCGGGGCAGCAACTCATTGATAACGCGCGAATATTGCGCGCGGCTGTAGCGCGGGTGCAGCGCGGACAGCTTGATCGAGATGCCCGGCCCCTCATAGATGCCCCGCCCGGCCGAGGCCTTGCCGATGGCGTGGATCGCCTGTTCGTAATCGGTGTAATAGCGCTGGGCGTCCGCTTCCGTGGTCGCGGCTTCACCAAGCATATCAAAGGAGTAACGGAATCCTTTCGCCTCCATGCGGCGGGAATTGGCCAGCGCCTCGGAGATAGTCTGGCCGGTCACAAACTGCTCGCCCATCATGCGCATGGCGACATCGACGCCGCGCCGGATCAGCGGCTCGCCGCCGCGACCGATGAGTCTAGTGAGAGCGCCAGTGAGACCAGCCTCACTCGTCGTGGAGGTCAGCTTGCCGGTGAGCACCAGCCCCCAGGTCGCGGCGTTGACGAACAGCGAGGGGCTGTGGCCGACATGCGCCTGCCAGTCGCCATGGCCGATCTTGTCGCGGATCAGCGCGTCGCGGGTGGCGCGGTCGGGAATGCGCAGCAGCGCCTCGGCGAGGCACATCAGCGCGACGCCTTCTTGGCTGGAGAGCGAATATTCGTGGATCAGCCCTTCGACCGGGCCCTTCTGGCCCTTGGCGCGGAGCGCTTCCACCAGCTGCCGGGCGCGGGCGCGGGCGGCGTCGGCTTTCGGCGCCGGCAAGGTGGCGGGGCCGATGAGAACCGGCACCGCCTCGGTCTCCGGCACGCGATAGGCGGAAGTGACGCGGGCGCGCAGCACGCTCTGGGGCCGGATGCCGCGGGCGAAGGGGAGGAAGGGGCTGTCCCCCGACACGCCACCGAGGGTGGGGACGGGCTCCGGCGCGGCATCGACCTGCGGAACCGCTTCCAGCCCGCGCTCCGTGCGCTCGATGGCGGCGGTGAGCGCGCCCTTGACCAGAGCGTGCGGGGTGCAACCCTCCCGCTCGGCAGCGGCCCTTAGCCGGGCGCGCAGGTCCTCATCGATCTTGACGCCGATCGTCGTGGTGGACATCGCGGTTCCCCAAATTCATCTGGTATGATCGTGAGGTGTAACCAAAGGCGCCAAAAGGTGCAACTCAAAAGCTTACGGGTCGGGCGACCGAGGCGTCTCTCCTTGCCAGGAACGGGACGTGTCGAACCGCGCGGCGATCCGTCCCGGTCACATCGAGGATACTCCTTGGCAGGCGGGCGGCCGATCCCCACCTCATCGCCATGACCCGTCTCACCCACACCCCCCTTTCCGTCCTCGACCTCTCCTTCGTCGCTTCCGGCTCCAGCGGGCCGGAGGCGCTGCGTGGCACGCTGGAACTGGCGCGCCATGTCGATGGCCTCGGCTTCACCCGCTTCTGGGTCGCCGAGCATCACAACCTCGCCTCGGTCGCGTCGGGCGCGCCCGATGTGATGGCGGGGCAAATCCTAGCGGCGACCGAGCGCATCCGTGTCGGTTCCGGCGGGGTGATGCTGCCCAACCACGCCCCGCTGATGGTGGCGGAGCGCTTCAAGGTGCTGGAAGCGCTTTATCCCGGCCGGGTTGATCTCGGCCTCGGCCGGGCGCCGGGTACCGATCATCTCACTTCCCACGCGCTGCGGCGGCGGCAGGATGTCGATCCCGGCGACGATTTCCTCGACCGGCTGAAAGAGCTGATGCTGTGGGACACGGGGCAGTGGCCGGCGGACCATCCTTACCGCGACATCCAGGTGATGCCGGGGGATGTGAAGCTGCCGCCGATCTGGTTGCTCGGCTCCTCCGGTTACAGCGCGCGGCTCTCGGCGCAGATCGGCGTGGGCTACGCCTTTGCCCATCACTTCGCCCAGCATGATGTGCTGGACGCCATGCTGAGCTACCGCGCCGGCTTCCAGCCCTCGGAGCGGCTGGCGGCGCCGCATGCCATCCTCGCTCTGGCTGTCGTGTGCGCGCCGACCGACGAGGAGGCGGAATACCTCGCCGGCAGCGTCGATCTCGCCCATCTGCGCCGCGCGCGCGGCCATTACGGGCCCATTCCCACTGCCGAGGAGGCCGCCGCCTATCCCTATAGCGAGGCGGATCGCGTGTTCATCCGCCGCAACCGCGACAAGGTGCTCGTCGGCGGGCCGGAGAAGGTGGCGGAAGGGCTGGAGCGCTTCCTCGACACCACGCAGGCGGACGAACTGATGATCACCACCGCCATTCCCGACATGGCGGCGAAAAAGCGCTCCTACACGCTGGTGAAGGCGCTGCAGGCGGTGTCGGCGGCGGCCTGAACGGCGTTGCTGCAACAATGTCATCCCGGACGGCCGCAGGCCGCTCCGGGATCGCGTGCCGCTGCTGGCTGACGATCCCGCCTCTGCGCTGCAGTGGGGAAGAGCTGTGAAGCAGCTACACCACCGCGCGCGCCGGCCGCGTCACCAGCCAGATGCCGAGCGCGATGGGAACGATGCCGAGGAAATCGAGCGGCGGCACGGCCTCGCCCAGCAGCAGCCAGCCGAAGAACAGGCCGAGCGGCGGCATGAGAAAGTGCAGGCTTGAGGCCGCCGTCGCCGAGGCGCGGGTGAGCAGGTAGAACCACAGGCCATAGCCGCCGATGGAGACGCCGATCACCAGAAAGGCGAGGCCGCCGATGA
Source organism: Ancylobacter polymorphus (assembly GCF_022836935.1). NCBI lineage: Bacteria > Pseudomonadati > Pseudomonadota > Alphaproteobacteria > Hyphomicrobiales > Xanthobacteraceae > Ancylobacter > Ancylobacter polymorphus. The sequence continues at coordinate 3,051,586 of NZ_CP083239.1, forward strand.
GATTGGCGGTGAGGTGAATGTCGTGGGTGCTCTCGGTGGCGAGCGCGACCGGGATCAGCGCCAGCCCGCCGGCGAGACACTGCACGGCATTGCCGCTCCAGATGCCGCCACGCGGCGCGAGATATTTAAACGCCAGCGTGCCGGCGGCGAGCGCGCTGACCCCGCCGGCGATGAGCAGCGTGCCGGCCAGCGTTTCATGCGCGCCGGCAAGGCGCGAGCGCAGCACGATGACGACGCCGATCAGCCCCAGCGCGATGCCCGCCCATTTCGCCGGGCTCATCTTCTCGCCCAGCAGCGGCCCGGCGCCGAGCGCCACCAGCAGCGGCAGGCAACTCGTCAGCACGGCGGTGTAGGCGGAGGAGGTGAAGGTGAGCGCCGTCCAGTTGAGGCCGAGATAGACCGCATTATTGAGCACGCCGATGCCGATGAGCGCGACGATATCCCGCCGCCGGATCGGCGGCAGGCCCTTGCGGCGCGCCCCACTGTCCCACAGCGGCGCGAGCGCCAGCATCAGCGAGCCCGCCAGCAGCAGCCGCACCGCGAGCAGGATCAGCGGCGGACAATCGGCCAGCGCCATCTTGGCGCCGGCAAAGGCCGAGGACCACAGCACGCAGAACAGCGCCACCGGCAGCGGCAGCGGCAGAAACGTCGCCGGTGCGGCCGGGACGGCGACGGACGGGTTCGCCTTCGAGGCGGGGGGCATGCGTGGTCTCCACATGGATCGCGGAGAAATTAGGCGGCGCGGCTTCGATCGGAAAACGAGATGTTTTCATGATGGCCATGAGAAAAGTCGATCACTGCCCGTGCGGGCTCACGCTCGCCAGTCATAGATCCAGCGGTAGCGTTCCAGCACCGCGCTTTCCGGCTGAACGCGCATGACCAGATCCCGGGCGAGGCGGGCCGGGCCCTTGAGATGATAGATGCGGTCCATGCCGCGCGCGGCGCGCTGCACGCGGGCGGTGCGGGGCTGGCGCGCGGCCTCGTAGCGGCGCAGCGCGGCGGGAATGTCGTCCGCTCCCTCAAGCTCGCGGGCGAGCACCACCGCGTCCTCGATCGCCTGCGCCGCGCCCTGGGCGAGGAAGGGCGGCATGGCGTGGGCGGCGTCGCCCAGCAGCGTCACCGGGCCGTCGCCCCAGTCGGTGAGCGGGTCGAGATCGAACAGCGCCCAGCGCAGCCAGCGCTCCGGCGCGTCGAGCATGGCGCGGGCTGGCGCGCACCAGCCGCGATAATGCGCCAGAAGCTCGTCGCGGTCGGCGGCCTCGCTCCAGCCATGTGCCTCGCGCTCGTCGGGGGTGACGGCGACCAGATTGATCGCCCGGCCGGCCTTGACGGGGTAGGTGACCAGATGGGCGCCGGGGCCGATCCATAGCCGCGTGACGGGATCGGTGAGGGCGGCGGGCAGCGTTTCCGCCGGCACGGTGGCGCGCCAGGCGGCGCGGTGGCGGAAGCAGGGCGCCGCTTGCGGCTGGAGCGTCCGCCGGACGACGGAGCGCAGCCCATCGGCGCCGATCAGCGCGTCGGCGCGCAGGGTTTCCGTGCCGCCGGCTTGGCGCAGGTTCAAGCTGACGCCTCCAGCCTCGGGCGTGAAGCTTTCCAGCGCATGGCCGAGCTTGAGCGTGATGGCCGGCACCTCGCGCACGGCGGCGAGCAGGGCGGCCTGCAAATCGGCACGGTGAATGACGAGGAAGGGGCCGCCGAACCGGGCCTCGGCCTGCGCGCCCATCGGCCCGCCGGCGAGCCGTGTGCCGGCCCGCCCGTCCAGCACGGCGAAGGCGGTGGGGATCACCGCGTGTTCGGCGACGCGCTCATAGACGCCGAGCGCCCTCAGGCAGCGCGTGGCATTGGCGGCGAGCTGCACGCCGGCACCGGCTTCCTCCAGAACCTCCGCCCGCTCAACGAGCGTGACGGCACAGCCGGCCTGCGCCAGCGCAAGGGCGGCGGTGAGGCCGCCTATGCCGGCGCCGGCAATCGCAATCGAACGGGTGGGCAAGAGCCGCGCTCAGGCGGCGGCCGGAATCTCGAACAGCGCGCCCGGCGGGTTCGATTCGGTGCCGTGCAGGTGGGAATCAAAGGTGTAGAGGGTCGAGCAATAGGGGCAGATGATCTCAGCATCCGACCCCATGTCGAGGAACACATGCGGGTGATCGTAGGGCGGCAGCGCGCCCACGCACATGAATTCCTTGGCGCCGATGGCGATCTTCGCCACGCCGGCCGAATTGTGGAAATGGGGAACGACGTGGCCCGCCATGATGTCCGCCTGTCCGCGCTCGCGTTGAAATCGGCGCGACCATAGCCGCTGGCGCGCCCGGGTCCAAGGGGCCGGATGCCGCGCCTGTGCACGCCGCCCCCATCGCTTCGCCATAATGGCCGGGCAGAAACGTGACATCGCGCCGCGCCCTCCCCATATCGCTGCCATGTACCGTTTCTTCGCCGCCTTCGGCTTCCTGCTCGCCTTCGCAGGTGCCGCCCATTGGGTGGTGCCGGCGGGACGGCATGCCCTTGCGCTGGTGAGCGCGCAGGATGATGCGGCCCGGCTCGCCGATCTGCAGCTCACCGGCGTGCTGACCGAGGCGCGGGTGGCGGAAGAAATCGACGCCGCGCTGGCGGAAGGCGACGGCGAGCTGGCGGCGAGCTTTGTCGAGCTCGCGCAGGAGCGCGGCGTGCCGGTGACGGCGGAGCGTCGGAGCCGCGTCGCCCTCGCCAACGCGCCGGGCGCGAGCTTTGCGCGCGGGGCGGGGAGCTTCGGCTATGGTTTCCTCACCGGGCAGGGCGAGGATATGGCCGGGCTCGCGGGTGCCGCCGCCGGCGACCTCACCGTGTGGGGCGATGTGCGCGATCTCGGCCGCGAGGCGGCGAACTGGGCGCGCGGCGAGCCGGTGGACCAGTTCATGGTCAACCTCGCCGGCATCGGCGTCGTGGCGACCGGGGCAACCTATGCCGCTTTCGGCGCGCCGCTGACCTTCCGGGCCGGGCTCTCGGTGCTGAAGGGCGCGCGGCGCGCGGGCGTCGTCGGCGGGCGCTTCGCCGGGAATATCGCGGCAGCGGTGCGCGGCGGCTCGAAGGCGCAACTCGCCGCGCTGGTGGGCGATCTCGGGACGGCGGGGTCCAAGGCCGGCACGCGCGCCACCTTCGCCGGGCTGCGCCATGTCGACGATGCCGCCGGTGCGGCGCGGCTGAGCGCGCTGGCACAGGCCAAGGGCGGCAAGACGCTGGCGGTGGTGAAGACGCTGGGGCGCGGGGCGCTGTTCCTCACCGAGGCGATGGCCAAGCTCGCCTATTGGATCATTGCCGCCGCGCTCAACGTGCTCGGCCTCATCGCCTCGTTCAATGCGATGGTGGTGGCGATGCTGCGTCCGATGTGGAAGAAAAAGCGACGCCGGCCGCAGCCCCTGCCGGCGTGAGGCTCGCCGAGGAGGTCCCGATGCGCCGTTCCCTGCTGACGCTGAGTTCGCTCGCCGCGCTCGTGCTTGTCGCCCTTCCGGCCGGCGCGGCGGAAAACCGCTGCGGCTGGTATGTGAACCCGACGCCGGGCAACTGGTATCTCACCGACCGCGACGGCGACTGGTGGATGCGTTCGCAGGGCGGGCTGGAGGCGGAAGGCTTCGACAACGCCCCGGAATTCGACTCCAAGCAATATGTGAAACTGCAGCCGAACGGATATGGCTATGGCTGCGCCTGCCTCAGCGTCGATACCGACAAGGCGGAGATGAACATCACCCGCATCTATTCCGGCACGATCCTGCCGCTGTCGCGCTGCCGCAACGACAAGGCGCTGAAGAAGCCGGGCTAGCGCTTCGGTGTGTGGGTTGGCAGCGCCGCTTCGGCTCATTAGCGTGCCCGCTCCCTGAACGGAGCGCGCCATGCCGACCTTCTCCCATGACGGTATCGAATTCGCCTATCTCGACGAGGGGGAGGGCGCGCCGATCGTGCTGGTGCACGGCTTCGGCTCGACCAAGGAGATCAACTGGGTCGGGCCGGGCTGGGTCTCGACCCTCACCGGGGCGGGGCGGCGGGTGATCGCGCTCGACAATCGCGGCCATGGCGCCTCCGCCAAGCTCTACCAGCCCGAATTGTATGATCCCTGGCTGATGGCGCGCGATGTGCTGGCGCTGATCGACCATCTCGGCCTCCCCCAGGTCGATCTGATGGGCTACTCCATGGGCGGGCGCATCAGCGCCTGTGCCGCGCTGACCGCGCCGGAGCGGGTGCGCGCGCTGGTGCTGGGCGGCATCGGCATTCACCTCATCGCTGGTGCCGGCCTGCCCATCACCATCGCCGACGCGCTGCGCGCCCCCAGCCTGGACGACGTGACCGACCCGATGGGCCGCATGTTCCGCGCCTTCGCCGACCAGACCAAGAGCGACCGCGAGGCGCTGGCCGCCTGCATCGTCGGCTCCCGCCGCACGCTGAGCCGCGAGGAGGTGATGCGGATCTCCGTGCCGACGCTGATCGCGGTCGGTACCCGCGACGAGGTGTCCGGTGCCGCCGCCCCGCTTGCGGCGCTGATATCAGGCGCGCGCGCGGTCGACATTCCCGACCGCGACCACATGCGCGCGGTGGGCGACAAGGTGTTCAAGGAAGCGGTGCTGGCGTTCCTGAACGAGCGGGTGTGAACGCGCGTTTACAGCGCGGGATCTGTGAACTATAGTTCACGCCCATGGTCGAGGTGCGGCAGACGGCTGAGTTTGTGCGATGGTTTACGCGGCTGCGGGATGAGGCAGCCGCAGCACGGATACTTGCCCGCATTCGCCGTCTTTCCCTCGGCAATCCGGGCGATGCGAAGCCGGTCGGCGAGGGTGTCAGTGAGCTTCGCATCGATTACGGCCCCGGCTATCGAGTCTATTTCGTGCAACGGGGAGGCGTGTTGGCGATCCTGCTCTGCGGCGGCGACAAGCACTCGCAAGACAAGGATATCCCGGCGGCCAAAGCGCTCGCCCGTGAATGGAAGGAGTGAGGAGATGGCACTCGAAACGACCCCATGGCATGCCGCGGACCACCTCGACACGCCGGAGAGCATAGCGGCCTATCTCGAAGCGATCTTCGAGGACGGCGATCCTGCACTGATCGCTGCCGGCCTCGGCGACATCGCTCGCTCCAAGGGCATGACCAAGATCGCCCGGGATGCCGGGGTGACGCGCGAGGCGCTTTACAAGGCGCTGAGCGCGGACGGGGATCCGCGTCTCTCCACGCTGCTCGGTGTCGTGCGCGCGCTCGGGCTCACGCTCACGGTAGCGCCCAAAAGCGCGGCCTGAGTCGGTCCGCCGGCCAAAAAGCAGAGTCGGGTAAGCGGTTTGCCGGGCAACGCTCACATTCCGATTCCGCCCCGGGGTTCGCGCCGTTGTGCCCGTCCCGGTGCGGGCGCGGGAGTGGGGCCGCCCGTCATGCGGAATAACAGAGTCGGCGGAATCGCTTGGGCGGGAAAGCTGATATTTCGATTCCGCGCCGCGTCGGCCTTGCCGTGGCCCCTCCTGGCACCGGAACGCGACAATGCAATCCTGCAATCCCCCCAGCGTAGGCCGGGGCGGGCCGTTGTGCTAGGCTCGGGTCCAACTCGGGACATCTGGCCGACGCCGCAAAGGCGAACGGCGAGGGTAGAAAAATGGCTGTGAACACTCTTCAGCGCGCCGAAGCGCCGCGCGCGCTCGACAAGGTCGATCCGGTCTGGGCGCGCATCCGCGCGGAAGCCGAGACCATCACCCAGCGCGAGCCGGCGCTTGCCAGCTTCGTTTATTCCACCGTGCTCTACCACACCTCGCTGGAGCGGGCGGTGGCGCACCGCATCGCCCAGCGGCTCGACCATGGCGACGTGCCGGCGGACATCATCCGCCAGGCCTTTGAGGAAGCGGCGTCGGACGATCCGGGGCTTGGCGTCGCCATCCGCGCCGACATCGTCGCCGTGCTCGACCGCGACCCGGCGACCGACCGGGCGATCCAGCCCTTGCTCTATTACAAGGGCTTCCACGCCATCCAGACCCACCGTCTGGCGCATTGGCTGTGGAAGAACGGCCGCACCGATTTCGCGCTCTATCTGCAGAGCCGCTCTTCGGCCGTGAACCAGGTCGACATCAACCCGGCGGCACCGTTCGGTCGCGGCATCTTCTTCGACCATGCCACCGGCATCGTCGTGGGCGAGACCGCGGTGATCGAGGACAATGTCTCGGTGCTGCAGGGCGTGACGCTGGGCGGCACGGGCAAGGAGCATGGTGATCGGCACCCGAAGATCCGCCACGGCGTGCTGCTGGGGGCGGGTGCCAAGGTGCTCGGCAATATCGAAGTGGGCCATTGCGCCCGCGTCGCCGCCGGGTCGGTGGTGCTGAAGCCCGTTCCGGCCCGCACCACCGTGGCGGGTGTGCCGGCGAAGGTGGTGGGAGAGGCCGGCTGTGCCGAGCCCTCGCGCAGCATGGACCAGATGTTCGACCATTTTGCCGATATGCCGACCTTTCTCGGCGAGGCGATCTGAGGCACGGGGCTCTCCGCGCGCCGGTGTGAACAGGCGATTGTGCCGGTGCGGTTGCGCCGGCCGTCGCGGCGTGGCAAGCCTGCCGCCCGATCAACCCCCTTGGGAGCACGGACTTGGAAAAGAAGGACCTGGAACGCGTCCAGACCTATATGCGGCGCCTGTTCACCAACACCCAGCTGCGCGTCGTCGCGCGTCCGAAGAAGAAGGATTCGGCCGAGGTCTATCTCGGCGACGAGTTCATCGGCGTCCTGTTCGAGGACAAGGAAGACGGCGAGCTTTCCTATAATTTCCAGATGGCCATTCTCGACACCGATCTCGAGGACTGAGGGCGATGCCGGTCTACGCGCTCGACGGTGTGGCGCCGGAACTCCCGGCGCTCGGCCGCTACTGGATCGCCCCCACCGCCGAACTGATCGGCAATATCGTGGTGGGCGACGAGGCGAGCGTGTGGTTCGGCTCGGTCATTCGCGGCGACAATGAGCCGATCACGCTCGGCGCCCGGGTGAACATTCAGGAACTGTGCGTGCTGCACACCGATCCCGGCTTCCCCATGACCATCGGTGAAGACTGCACCATCGGCCACAAGGCGATGCTGCATGGCTGCACGATCTGCGCCAACAGCCTGATCGGCATGGGGGCGACGATCCTCAACGGCGCGAAGATCGGCCGCAACTGTCTGGTGGGCGCGGGCGCGCTCATCACCGAGGGCAAGGAATATCCCGACAATTCGCTCATCGTCGGGGCGCCGGGCAAGGTGATCCGCAGCCTCGACGAGGCGATGGAGAAGCGCATCCACGGCACCGCCGCGCATTATGTGCGCAACTGGCGGCGCTTCGCCGAAGGGCTGAAGCGGGTGGATTGAGAGCGCTTCGCGATCGGGGACGCCCTATGGACGCGATCCGCACCGAACGTCTGATCCTGCGGAACTTCCGCGCCGAGGATGCGCCGGACCTGCTGGCCTATCTGCGCGAACCGGGCGCCAGCTGCTTTCTCTCGCTCAAGCTGGACGATCTCGCGGCCGCCGAGGCCGAGGCGACGGAGCGCGCTGGCAATGACGAGCATATCGCCGTCTGTCTGGCCGCGACCGGCCGGGTGATCGGCGACGTGTTCGCCATGCCGGAGCCGCCCGACAATTATTCCGTCGGCTGGAACTTCAATGCGGCGTTCTCCGGGGCTGGCTTCGCTACCGAGGCGGCGCGGGCGCTGTTCGACTATCTGTTCACGGTGAAACAGGCGCGGCGGCTCTATGCCTATGTCGAGGAGGACAATTCCTCCTCGCGACGCTTGTGCGAACGGCTCGGCATGCGCGCGGAAGGGCTGTTCCGGGAGTTCATCTCCTTCCGGCAGGATGAGCGCGGCAAGCCCGTCTATGAGAACACAATGCAATACGCCCTACTGCGCCGGGAGTGGGAGGCGGCCGGCTAGTTGCGGCCGACCGAAAGCGGCGCCAGCACGTCGCCGAGCGAGACCCAGCTGTCGGTGTTCTGCTGCGCCTGGCGCTTGACGAAGCGATAGCCGGTTTCGTGCCAGAGCAGGATCGCCGCTTCCTGATTGTCGAGCACGAGGTCGCCGCGATCCGTCACCACGGTGAGAACCGCGTGGCCGTCGCCCTTGTGGTCGCGGACCACGGTGACCAGCAGCGTGTCCGCCGGCCAGCCGAGTTCGACCAGCGTGCGGCGCTTGAGCAGGACATAATCCTCGCAATCGCCGAAGCCGTCGTCCGGATAGGTCCAGCGTTCGATCTCGCCGTAATGTTCGAGATCGGTCAGCGGCTGGATGCGGCCATTGATCTCGTCATTGACCTTGCGCAGCTGGGCGAAATTGGCCTCCGTCAACGCCACCTTGCCGCCGGTGCTGCCGGCCGAGCCGCAATCGGCGGGGTGCTCGGTGCAGAACTGGAAATAGCCCATCGGCACGCTGGTCTGCGCGCCGGGCGCCATGTTGGCGGCGAAGCTGGAGAGCATCGCCACCGTCTTCTCCGCCTGTGCGGGCTCGGCGGGCGTCAGCACCGCCGCAAAGGCAGCCGCAACAACCGCCTGACCCGCCGCGAGAAGGGCCCGTTCGAGCCTCTTTTTCATCGCGTACCTCATCCCTGTCACTGGATGAGAGCTTAGCGCGAAGGATTTTATACGCGTCTAAGCGATGGCGACGATTCATCACTACGACGGATAGAGAACGTTAATAGGTTTTTTATTGGCGTTAACCAAAGCAATAGGCAAACTGTTCATCACGCCGCTTAAGCCGGCGGAAACGGGTTTCGGCCCGGTGCGGCGCGGTGCGACCTTGCCGCCATGCGGCGGGACGCCTATGTGAACGGTGTGCTTGAACCGCCCCGCCTTGCCGCCCACAGACGCGAACCGCTTCTCAACGTGCCGCCGGTGATTACCGTGCTGGCGGCGGCGATGCTGCTCATCCAGCTGGTGCGCGACTGGGTGGATGTGGAGACGGGCATCGAGATTCTGGCGCTCTTCGCCTTCATTCCCGCCCGTTACGATCCCTCCGTTCTCGCCGAGGGTGTGCTGCCGGGCGGCGCGGCGGCGGATGCGTGGACCTTCATCACCTATGCCTTCCTGCATGGCGGCTGGGCCCATGTCGGGCTGAATCTCCTCTGGATGCTGGCCTTCGGCACGCCGGTGGCGCGGCGTTTCGGCGTGCTGCGCTTCCTGCTGTTCTTCGCCTTCACGGCGGCGGCGGGGGCGGGGCTGCATCTCGTCACCCATGAGGGCGAACTGGTGCCGATGATCGGCGCTTCGGCGGCGGTGTCCGGCTTCATGGCGGCGGCGCTGCGCTTCATGTTCGCCGATGGCGGGCAGGTGTGGCGGCCGGGCGTCGCGGAGCAGGCCGTCCATGCGCCGGCGCCGCCGCTGATGGACGTGATGCGCGACCGGCGGGTGATCGGCTTCGTTGCCGTGTGGTTCGTCATCAACCTCGCCTTCGGCCTCGGCGAACCCGCCGGACTGGTCGATGGCAGCATCGCCTGGCAGGCGCATATGGGCGGCTTCCTCGCCGGTTTGCTGGCGTTCCCGCTGTTCGACCCCATCCGCCGCCGTCCCGGCAGCGACAGCTATTCCCGCACCTCCCGCTTCTAAGTCGCCGAACTGTTTGCGGCCGCGCCCCTTGCCTGCCGGAAGGTTAAGGCGGATCATTCCGCCATGGCTCGCCCCGATGTGGGGAAGAAGCCGAACAAGGCGGGCGGTGAATGGAGCGCGTTCCAGCCGTCCCGCATTCCGGGAAGGAGGCTTGCATGACGGTTCGGACGATTCTTGAGGAAAAGGGCTTCGATGTTCAGACGATCGCCCCCGAGGCGACGCTGCGCGAGGCGACGGAGCTTCTGGCGGCCAAGCGCATCGGCGCCATCGTGGTGACGGACCCCGAGCGGCGGGTCGTCGGCATTCTTTCGGAGCGCGACGTGGTGCGCGTGATCGGCCTCGACGGGCCCGGCCGGCTCGACGACACGGTCGGCTCGGTGATGACTTCGCGCGTCGTCACCTGTGAGGGCAATGAGACGGTTCACCAGATCATGGAGCACATGACCGCCGGCCGCTTCCGCCATCTGCCGGTGGTGCAGGGTGGCAAGCTGATCGGCATCATCTCCATCGGCGACGTGGTCAAGCACCGCCTGGCCGAAATGGAGCGCGAGAGCCACGCCATGCGGGAATACATCCTCTCGGCGTGATCGCAGCTGTGTAACTGCGTCATCCCGGACGGCCGCAGGTCGGTCCGGGATCGCGTGCACACGGGGAGCGGTCCCGGCTTTGCGCCTTCGCCGCCGGCCGGGATGACGGCGAAGCAAACGGCCGGAAGCTGGCGCCGCTAGAAGCGCGGCGTGTCGGTCTTCTTCGTCAGCCCATAGACCTTGGCCGGGTCGAACAGCGGGCCGTCATCATTGACGGCGAGCGTCAATTCGGGCGTCGGCGCCGCGCCCAGCGGCACGGAGCGGAAGAAGCAGGAGCGATGCCCGGTGTGACAGGCCGCGCCGGGCACGCCGGGGCCGAGCGGGGGCATGCGCACGCGCAGGACCACCGCGTCCTGGTCGCAATCGACCCGCAACTCGACCAACTGCTGGAGGTGGCCGCTTTCCTCACCCTTCTTCCACAGCCGCCCGCGCGAGCGGCTGAAATAATGCGCCACGCCGGTCTCGATGGTCAGGGCCAGCGCCTGCGCGTTCATATGCGCGACCATGAGCACGGTGCCGTCATCGGCATCGACGGTCACGGCGGTGAGCAGGCCATCGGCGTCGAATTTCGGGGAGAGGCGTTCGCCCTCCTCGATCTCGGCCTTGCTGCCGCGGGGGGCGAAGGAAATCTCGGTCATCGAAGCCTGTGCGGAGGCGACGCCCCTACGGACGCAGGCCGCGCAGCAGGCTCATGAAGCGAACCTGCTCCTGCGGATCGTCGCGGAAAACGCCGGTGAACTGGGTGGTGACGGTGGATGCGCCCTGTTTGCGCACGCCGCGCATGGCCATGCACATATGCTCGGCCTCGACCAGCACGGCGACGCCGCGCGGCTTCAGGATCTCGTCCATCGCGGTGATGATCTGCGAGGTCAGGTGCTCCTGCGTCTGCAGGCGGCGCGCGTAGATATCGACGATGCGCGCGATCTTGGAGAGGCCCACCACACGCTCCACCGGGAAATAGGCGATATGCGCCTTGCCGACGAAAGGCACCATGTGGTGCTCGCAGTGCGAATGGAACTCGATATCGCGCACCATCACCATGTCGTCGAAATTGCCGATCTCGCCGAAGGTGCGGTCGAGAATGGCCTCCGGCCCGACACGGTAGCCGCTGTAGAGTTCCTCATAGGCGCGCACCACGCGCTTGGGGGTGTCGAGCAGGCCCTCGCGGGTCGGGTCGTCGCCGGCCCAGGCGATGAGGGTGCGTACGGCGGCCTCGGCCTCCTCACGGGAGGGGCGGCGCTCGGTGGACGCCTCCTTCTCGCTCTGGGCGCTGCGCATCAGTGTTTCAAGCACGGCATCCATGACGAACTCCGTTCGACGACGCATTATGATCCGCAGCCCGACTGCTTCGGTCAAATCCGTCCTACGTGCCAATACCCGCCACGGATCAGCATCATACCGACCATAGCCGCCTGGCGCGCCTGCCGAAAGACAGATCGCGTCCGCTGCTTTCGCAGGGGGGCGACCGCTCCTATATAAGCCACGCAGGGCTGGCCGCAATCGGGCGGACGCGGCCTGTGCGGGGATCACCGCCCGTCGTGCAGGGATCGAGCCTTATGCTGAACGACGTCTATAACCGCCGGATACTGGAACTCGCCGCCGATATACCACGGCTGGGACGCCTCGCGGCGCCTGATGCGACGGCAACGGCGCATTCCAAGCTTTGCGGTTCCACCGTCACCGTCGATCTCGCGCTGCGTGACGGCGTGGTGGCCGACTTCGCCCATGAGGTGCGCGCCTGCGCGCTTGGGCAGGCCTCGTCCTCCGTCATGGGCGCGCTCATCGTCGGCTCCACGCCGGACGAGCTGCGCGCCGTGCGCGAGGCGATGCGGCGGATGCTGAAAGAGAACGGCGCGCCGCCGGAAGGCCGCTGGGCAGAGCTGAAGGTGCTGGCGCCGGTGCGCGACTACAAGGCGCGCCACGCCTCAACGCTGCTCACCTTCGACGCGGTTGTCGACGCGCTCGACCAGATCGCGGCGCGCGCGGCGCAGGCGGCGGAGTAGGGCCGCGGCTCAGCGCTCGGTGAAGAAGGTGAACAGCACCTCGTCCTTCGGGCCGGTGAGGCAGAGGAAGCGGTTGGCGGTGTCGGAGCGGTCGCGTTGGATATAGGCCTCGCCCATGATCACGCCCTTGACGGCGGTGGTGCCGAGCGTGCTCTCGGATTCGGCGATGGTGAGGCCGTCCACGTCGATATAGATGTCCTCGATCGAGGGCGAGCGCTGCTTCAGCTTCGCCAGCGCATCGGCCTTGCAGGCGGCGACGCGCTGCATGTCCGGGTCCACCTCCGGCGAATTGGCAGCAGACGGCTCCGGCTGCGTGCCGCCGGCCGGGCCGGGGGGCACATGCGTCTCCGCCGGCGGCTGCTGCGCGAAGGCGGGGGCGGCCAGGGTAAGGCCGGCTGCCAGCGCCGCCATCGTCCAGAATCGGGTGTCCGTCATCATCTGCTCCCGGGCTGCCGACCGGCCTGCGCGCCGGCGTGTCACGGGGGCAACGCGGCGGAGTCCCGCCGGTTCCCGGTTAGGGGCGGGCGATGACGGCGCCGAAGTCGCAGGCGAGTGTCGCAGCCTTGGCGGCGCGGCTGCCGCGGCTGATGCTGCGGGCGCCGATCCTCGTCTACCGCTACAGCTTCTCCGCCTTCATGGGCCGGCAGTGCCGCTATCTCCCCACCTGCTCGGAATTCGCCGAGGAGGCGATCGACCGCCATGGCGCCTGGGCGGGCGGTTGGATGGCGGCGGGGCGCATCTGTCGCTGCCATCCCTGGGGTGGATCGGGCTTCGAGCCGGTGCCGGCCGAATTGCCGCGTGAGGGCGCGTGGTATATGCCGTGGCGCTACGCGCGGACCCCGCAGCCGCCGGGCGCGCGCGATACGTGACCTCAGAAGAGCCTACCTGCGTGGTTCGCAGGAGTGGGCAGGAGCCGATACCATGTCCGATATCCACCTCACCTTTCCCGATGGCGCCGTCCGAGCCTATGCCTCCGGCACCACCGGCACCGAGGTCGCCGCCTCCATCGCCAAGTCGCTGGCCAAGAAATCGCTGGCGATGAAGCTCGACGGGGTGCTGACCGACCTTTCCGACCCCATTTCTGCGGATGCCAGGTTCGAACTCGTCACCCGCGAGAGCCCGGAAGCGCTGGAACTCATCCGCCACGATGCCGCCCATGTGCTGGCCGAGGCGGTGCAGGCGCTGTGGCCGGGCACGCAGGTGACCATCGGCCCGGTGATCGAGAACGGCTTCTATTACGACTTCTTCCGCAACGAGCCCTTCACCCCGGACGATTTCGCCGCCATCGAGAAGAAGATGCGCGAGATCATCGCCCGCGACGCGCCCTTCACCAAGGAAGTGTGGGACCGCGAGACGACCAAGGCCGTGTTCAAGGAGAAGGGCGAGGCGTTCAAGGTCGAACTGGTGGACGCCATCCCCGCCGACCAGACGATCAAGATCTACAAGCAGGGCGAGTGGTTCGACCTCTGCCGCGGCCCGCACATGCCGAGCGTCGGCAAGGTGGGCGACGCCTTCAAGCTGATGAAGGTGGCCGGTGCCTATTGGCGCGGCGACGCCAACAACCCGATGCTGACCCGCATCTACGGCACGGCGTGGCGGACCAAGGAAGAACTCGACGCCTATATCCTCCAGCTGGAGGAAGCGGAGAAGCGCGACCACCGCCGCCTCGGCCGGGAGATGGACCTGTTCCACTTCCAGGAGGAGGGGCCGGGCGTCGTATTCTGGCACCCGAAGGGCTGGAACCTGTTCCAGAACCTCGTCTCCTATATGCGTCGCCGCCTCGCCGCCGACTATAGCGAGGTCAACGCGCCGCAGGTGCTCGACAAGTCGCTGTGGGAGACCTCCGGCCATTGGGGCTGGTACAAGGACAACATGTTCAAGGTGCAGCCGGCCGGCGACACCGAGGATAATGACCGCGTCTACGCGCTCAAGCCGATGAACTGCCCCGGCCATGTGCAGATCTTCAAGCACGGGCTGAAGAGCTATCGCGACCTGCCCATGCGCCTCGCCGAATTCGGCGCCGTGCACCGCTACGAGCCGTCGGGCGCCCTGCACGGGCTGATGCGCGTGCGCGGCTTCACCCAGGACGACGCCCACATCTTCTGCACCGAGGAGCAGATGGCGGCGGAGTGCCTGAAGATCAACGAACTGATCCTCTCCACCTATGCCGATTTCGGCTTCGAGGAGATCGTGGTCAAGCTCTCCACCCGGCCGGAAAAGCGCGTCGGCTCGGACGCGGTGTGGGACCACGCCGAAGAGGTGATGGGCCGCGTGCTCACCCAGATCGAGGCGGAGTCCGGCGGCAAGATCAAGACCGGCATCCTGCCGGGCGAGGGCGCGTTCTACGGCCCGAAATTCGAGTACACGCTGCGCGACGCGATCGGCCGCGAATGGCAGTGCGGCACGACGCAGGTCGATTTCAACCTGCCGGAGCGCTTCGGCGCGTTCTATGTCGATGCCGATGGCTCGAAGAAGACGCCGGTCATGATCCACCGCGCCATTTGCGGCTCGATGGAGCGCTTCACCGGCATCCTCATCGAGCACCATGCCGGCCATTTCCCGCTCTGGCTGGCGCCGGTGCAGGCGGTGGTGGCGACCATCACCTCCGAGGGCGACGACTATGCCCGCGAGATCGTCGCGGCGGCGAAGAAGAAGGGGCTGCGGGTCGAGCTCGACCTGCGCAATGAGAAGATCAACTACAAGGTGCGCGAGCACTCGCTGGCCAAGGTTCCAGCGCTGGTGGTCGTCGGGCGCAAGGAAGCCGCCGAGCGCACCGTCTCCATCCGCCGGCTCGGCTCGCCGAACCAGACCACGCTGACTCTCGACGAGGCGCTGGCGAGCCTGGTGGCCGAAGCGAGCCCGCCGGACCTGGAGCGGGACTGAGGGCTGGCGCCTTCGAGAGCCGTCATCCCGGACGGCCGCAGGCCGATCCGGGATGGCGACGAGATGGAGAGCGATCCCGGCTCTCGCTGGGCTCGGCCGGGATGACGGCGCTTCAGCATGACGGACGGCGGGCACGAGTCGCCCCGCCGTCCGTTTACTTGTCCGGCGTTTCCGCCGGCCGCACCGGCGGTGGCAGCGGCGGGGGCGGGTAGGGCTCGGTGTCGCGCCGCAGGCTGGGATTGGCGGTGGCGCCGGGCACGTTGAGCCGGCGCTGCTGCGGCGTCCAATAGGACGGGCCCTGCATGAGGTTCTGACTGTTGGGCCGGACCGAATCGCGTCGCTGGGGCATGTAGGGGCTCGGCTGTGAGGTGACCTGGGCCAGAGCGGGACCGGCCAAAAGCGCCAGTGCCGCTGTGAGAACGCCCGCTCGGAATATCTTCATCGCTGTCTGTGGCGCCTCCCTCATCCCTATCTAGGGTGTGAAAGCGTCCCGCGCCACGGCATCCTGCACGCCGTTCGCAGGCGCACCGCCTTGCTGCCATACCCCAATACGGGTGCCGCTACGTGAGGCTGGGAACATGCAGCTTTTGTTGCCGGGCGGAAGCTTCGGCGGCGTTGCTAAGCCCTGTCATTGTGTGGATAGTCCGCGGGCCCGCATCCGGGCGCAGTCGAGAAGCAGTCGGTGGAAGCGGGATCATGACGGACCAGAACGCGGCGATTCTGGTGGTCGACGATGTTGCCGAGAACCGCGACCTGCTGCTGCGCCGCCTGAAGCGGCTCGGCTTTTCCCATATCGACGAGGCCGCCAACGGCATCGAGGCGCTCGCCGCTATCGACCAGAAGCCCTACGACCTCGTTCTGCTCGACATCATGATGCCGGAGCTGGACGGCTTCGGCGTGCTCGACCGGCTGCGCGCCGACGGGCGGATCAACGATCTGCCGGTCATCGTCGTCTCCGCCCTCAACGAGATCGAGCCTGTGGTGCGCTGCATCGAGCTGGGCGCCGACGATTTCATCTTCAAGCCTTTCAATCCGACACTGCTGCGCGCCCGCGTGCTCGCCACGCTGGAAAAGAAGGCGCTGCGCGACCGCACCCGCGACGAGCTGAAGCGCAAGCAGGCCGAACTCATCGAAGCGCGCACCCTGCAGCTGGCTCTGGTGCCGCCGCCCTTCGCTGGCGTCTTTGCCGGGCGGAACCTCACCATCGACGTGCTGCTGGAGCCGGCCAAGGAGGTGGGCGGCGATCTCGTCGACTATTTCCCCGTTGGCGACGACCGGATCGTGGCGATCATCGGCGATGTCTCCGACAAGGGGGCCGGCGCGGCACTGATGATGGCGCGCACCCATTCCATGTTCCGTTCGCTCGGCACACGGCCGGACGCGGCCGAACTCTTCGCCGATCCGGCGCGGGCGGCGGGGCTGGTGAACGACGCGCTGGCGCGGGGCAATGTTTCCTGCATGTTCGTGACGCTGCTGCTGGCGGTGGTCGACGTATCGGCGGGCATGTTGACCTATGTGCGGGCCGGTCATGTGCCGCCCTATCTGCGAGGTTGCGACGGCACGGTCAGCCGGCTGACCGCCGCCGGCGGGCCGGCACTCGGCGTGATGGAGGAGTTCCCCTATAGCGCCGCCACCGTGCCGCTCGGCGCGGGGGAGCGGCTGATGGTGGTGACGGACGGGCTGACCGAGGCGCATGACCATGCCGGCGACCTCTATGGCGAGGAGCGGGTGGGCGCTTTCCTCGCCGCGCTCGGCGAGGAGGCGGCGCCACTGCCGCGCCTGGCGGCGGCGGTGCGGGCCTTCGAGGCCGGGCTGCCGGCCTTTGACGATATGGCGGCGCTGCTGCTGACGCTGGATGCGCCGGCAACTAGTTGAGGGGGCAAGGGACGGGATGACCGAGGACGAGTGGGTAAGCGAAGCGACGCTCTTGCGCGCGACGCTGGAGAACATGGCGCAAGGTGTCGCCATGTACGACGCCAAGCACCGGCTGGTGACCTGGAATCAGCTGTTCGTCGATTATCTCAACATGCCGGAGGAATTCCTCGGCACCGAGCACACCTTTTCCGACTATATCCGCTATCTCGGCGCGCGCGGCGAGTTCGGGGATGTGGACATAGAGGTCGCGCTCGCCCAGCGCCTCGCGCAGCTGGAAACGCCGCACCGCTTCGAGCGTACCCGCCCCGACGGCACCATTCTGGAGGTGCGGCGCGATCCCGTGCCGGGCGGCGGCTTCATTGCCATCTATACCGACATCACCGAGCGCAAGCTGGCGGAAATGAAGCTGCGCGAGGATGAGGAGCAGCTGCGCGCCATCGACGCGGCGGCGCCGATCGGGCTCGTCATCATGGACGTGGCCGAGCGCGTGGTGCGCCATTGCAATGGCTGCCTCGGCCGGCTGATCGGCCGCGAGGCCGAGACGCTGGTCGGGCTCCCCTTGCGCGAACTGTTCGCCGATCCGGCGCGGGGGCGGGAGCTGGAGGACATCCTCGCCACGCCGACCAGCGAGCGGCAGGAATTCAACCTGCCGCATGCGGACGGCTCCACCATCTCCACGATGGTTTCGCATGAGCGGCTGGACTTCCGCGGCAAGCCGGCGGTGATCGCCACCTTCGTCGATATCAGCGACCGGGTGCGCATGGAACAGCAGCTGCGCGAGGCCAAGGAGGCGGCGGAATCCGCCAGCCAGGTCAAATCGGCGTTTCTGGCCAATATGAGCCACGAACTGCGCACGCCGCTCAACGCCATTATCGGCTACAGCGAAATCCTCTCCGAGGACGCCGCCGATGCCGGCGACAGCGCCATGGTCGCCGATCTCGACAAGATCCAGGCGGCGGGCAAGCATCTGCTCGGCCTGATCAACGACATTCTCGATCTCTCCAAGATCGAGGCCGGGCGCATGGATGTCTATCTGGAACAGGTGTTCCTGACCCGCATGGTCGAGGAGGTGAAGACCATTGTCGGGCCGATGATGCAGAAGAACGGCAATAGCTTCGTCATCGACTGCCCCGTGGATATCGGCTCGCTGCGCACCGATGTCACCAAGCTCAAGCAGAGCCTTATCAACCTGCTCAGCAACGCCGCCAAATTCACCAAGGAGGGCACGGTGACGCTGGCCATCGCCCGCGACCGCATGCCCGATGGCAGCGAGGCGGTGCGTTTCGATGTCCGCGACAGCGGCATCGGCATGAGCGAGGAGCAGATGGGCCGGCTGTTCCAGGCCTTCACCCAGGCGGATTCCTCCACCACGCGCAATTTTGGCGGCACCGGGCTCGGGCTCACCATCACCAAGCACTTCGCGGCCATGCTCGGCGGCACCATCGCGGTGGCGAGCGAGCCGGGCAAGGGTTCGACCTTCACCATCGAGCTGCCGGTCGAGGCGCATCTGGTGGGCGCGCTCGGCGATGAGGACGAGATCGTCGATCCCGGCGCGCCGACGACGCCGGGAGCGATCACCGTGCTGGTGGTCGATGACGACCCGGCGGTGCATGACGTGCTCACCGCCACGCTCGGCAAGGAAGGCTATGTGCTGCGCCACGCCCGCGACGGGGTGGAGGCGCTCAACATCATGCGCAAGGAGCCTCCCGATATCGTCACGCTCGACGTGATGATGCCGAAGATCGACGGCTGGTCGGTGCTCGGCATCATGAAATCGGAGCCGGCGCTGGCGCATATCCCGGTCATCATGCTCACCATCGTCGACGACCGGAATCTCGGCTATTCGCTCGGCGCCTCGGAATACATGACCAAGCCGATCGACCGGCAGCGGCTGGTCGCGCTGGTGCATAAATTCGCCCCCGGCAATGAGGACGGCGTGGTGCTGGTGGTCGATGACGACGCCGAGGTGCGCGCGATCATGCGGACCACCATCGAGGGCGCCGGCCTGCCGGTGGCCGAGGCCGCCAATGGCGAAGAGGCGCTGGAATGGCTCCGCGCGCACCCGCTTCCCGCGCTCGTGCTGCTCGACCTGATGATGCCCAGGATGGACGGCTTCGCCTTCCTCACCCATGTGCGGGCCGAGCCGGCCTATGGCGAACTGCCCATCGTCGTGCTCACGGCCAAGGAACTCACCGAGGATGAGCGCGAGTTCCTGGCCCGCAACACGCTGCTGATCCTGAACAAGGGCGCGCAGCCGATCGGCTCGCTCGGCGCGGCGCTCGGCACGATCGCCAGCCACGGCCATTGAGAGGGTGCGATGACGAAGATTCTCCTCGTCGAGGACAATGAGATGAACCGCGACATGCTCTCGCGGCGT